>ONIO01000101.1 GCA_900317915.1 uncultured Lachnospiraceae bacterium
ACTCTTACAGACTTCCTGATCTCCTGCCTAACAGAACAGGACATGGGCGGTAACTACCTCTACTTCCATGCGTCTGGGATTCTGCCCGTCCAAAATCTCATGGAGAATCTGATCTGGATCATGCTAGAGAAGCCTCATGGTCATCGCCTTCTGTCTCAGCAGACCATGGTACTACTCTTCCTGAATCTCCTCTCCCATATGGATCAGATTGTGATGCCTCAGGACTCCTATGATCAGAAGCTAATTATGCAGCTCTTAACCTACATCAATGAGGACTATAAAAAGGCCACACTAACGGAATTCGCAGAGCAGTGTAGCCTTGATATCTATAGCCTGGGCCGCTTTATTAAAAAGCATACTGGAGGAACCTTTAAGGATCTCCTAATGGATCGCCGACTGAAGCAAGCCGCTTGGCTTCTCTCTACCACGAAGCTCCCCATCGCTGATGTCGCTGTGTCGGTAGGATATGAAAATACCAGCTTCTTCTATCGCATCTTCAAGGGGAAGTATGGAATGAGTCCCAGGGACTACCGCCTGAAGGGGGATGCAAAATCAAAGCATCTTAAAAAGTGACGCATGCTCCTCTAGGTCTGTAAAGCCATTCTTCTGATAGAAGCGATAGGCTGGCATGCTACGATCTGTCTGCAGATAGAGATGGTTCACTCCTAGTGGCTTCACGTACTCTTCCACCTGCTGCAGAAAGTCCGCCCCTAGGCCAGCTCCCTGCCGCTCTCTCAGCAGGAAAAACTCGTAAATATAGTATTCATTGCCAAGGCACCAGTGCATGATGCTTCCTAAGCAGAGCCCAATGAGCTCCTCTCCATCATACAATCCAAGGGATAAGGAGTTCCGATTCCCCATGAGATCCTCTAGATATGCGGTCAGTTGGCCATCATCGCTCCAGTCATCATTCCATGGTTCTCCCATAAATGTATCCCGAAAGATTGGCTTGATCCGATTCAGTTGGCTTTGGTCTATCTTTTGTAAAACCATATTATCTAAACCTCACCGCTGTTCCGTAGGCGATCACCTCTGCTGCGCCCTGCATAATTGCTGAGGATGCATAACGGATATTTACAACGGCATCTGCGCCAAGGCTTGTGGCCTCATCTACCATACGCTTGGTTGCTAAGGCACGTGCCTCATTCATCATCTCGTTATAAGCTGTGAGCTCTCCACCTACCAGAGTCTTCAGGCCCTGTGTGATATCACGTCCCACATTCTTAGACTGGATGGTGCTACCCTTAACCAGGCCAAGCATTTCTAACTCCTTACCGGTGATATAGTCAGTATTTACTAAGATCATCCTCTTCTCCTCCGTCAATTTCCTTAAGTCTCTGTCGACATACGAGAATCATTGTGATTCCCAGAGCAAGTGGGATGACACCAAATGCCAGTTTTAAAAGCATTGGTAGCGCTGCCACTACAAAGGCAAAATACAAGAAATAGTAAATCACCATGATCACTGTAATTACGATCGGGGCAACTTTCTTCTTAGAATGGTTATCCATACTTCCCACCTCCCTCAGGGATTCATAGAATTCCATGTCCGACTAGTTTCCTCTTCATTATATATTCCCTAGGGGGATGTGTCATCCACTTTTGGTGGTTAGGTTTAGGGCTGTCGGACTGAGGTGTTTCTGTCGGACTGAGGTGTTTCTGTCGGGCTGAGGTGTTTCTGTCGGGCTGAGGTGTTTCTGTCGGGCCGAGGTGTCTCTGTCGGGCCGAGGTGTTTCTGTCGGGCTGAGGTGTTTCTGTCGGGCCGAAATTATAGACTTTCTGCAGATTTTGTTTGAGAGTCTAAGCCAGTTAGGCTTTCTACTTTGTTCCGCCTGGGGCGCGTTTCAAAAACATGGACTCTCTGCAATTTCTGCTAGAAAGTCTATGTTTTTTCTCGCACAACACTACTCCAAACAAACTTTCCGCCTAAAACATATCGATTATTTCGCAGGATATGCAGGAAGTCTATGATTCCCCTTCTTTTACCTTTCCTAGAAGTGCACTAACCCCAATTTTGTTAGATTCTCGGGCATAATATGCAGAAAGTCTATGAAACAACAATTCGAGCTACCACCTCCCGCCATACCTCATCACCAAGTCCCCTATACCTTATCAACTATGGCGATTCTCCTCACTATTCGCACCAAGCGAAATCACACTGCCTCCTGCCCACTCCACACCTCGCCACCTAGCCTCCTATACCATATCAACTATGACCATTCTCCTCACTATTCGCACCAAGCGAAATCACACTGCCTCCTGCACCCGCCACGCCTCGTTACCTAGCCCCGCTCATGCCCCTCACATCACCTCGATATTTACAATATTATCGACAATCGTTTTCTCAATCCTTGCAAGGGACAGGGGCTCCTCTTTTGATTCATACAGCAGCACAAGATTCATAAAAGGATATATCCCGTTCTTGGCGTAATTCTCAAGTTTCCACTGTATCCCCTCTTTATACTCCGCATCGCCAAGCATCCCAAAATGCTCTATATACATGATTTGCCCAGTATACGGATGGAGAATTGTAAAATCTGGATAAACCGGCCGCATAGAACCATCCACCTCAATATCTAGTCTCGCCTCATACCGAAATGGAATCTTATACTTCCTAAGGCAAGTAACGATCAAAACCTCAGACTTCGATCGCACAATTAGCCCATCTCCTGCGTCATGCTTCAAAGACTCTGGGTAGTTTATGTCCCTTTCATATGGTTCATTCTTCCAGTTTCGAATCGTCTCAAGTAAGCTTTTCTTATATGAAATCCCCTTTGCTTTGTTCAATTGGTACAGGCGCGTCTGCATCTCCAAATCGTCTAAGAACCGTTGGTCCCGTTCGTTGAAGTACCTGTGATACATACTCAAAAGTTTTCTCACAGCCCGCAGTTCCGCCGTGTACCTCTTCATCAGAATCTCCGACTCCCTCTTACGAATCAGTCCATCCAGAAGCTCATGATCCGCCTTTTTAATATGCGTTCGCTGAACTCCATTCTTCGTCTGCTTGCTCCAATAGTACACATTGGATCGCTTGCCGTATTGGATGACCAGTTCGCCCTCTGGGAAGCGATTCTTCCTCTTCAAACTCGCCAGTTCCTCCATCAGGAAGTCCCTTCTCTTCTCCACTAATTCAATGAATTCCATTTACTTTCCCTTTTCTATGGGATTCTTTCTTATCTGAAATATAGACCATCTCCTAGCTTGGAGTTTTATTTGCGACATTGGGTTTCTTTCTTATCTGAAATATAGACCGTCTCCTAGCTTGGAGTTTTATTTGCGACATTGGGTTTCTTTCTTATCTTAAATATAGACCGTCTCCTAGCTTGGAGTTTTATTTGTAACACTATGTTTCCTTTTCTGCTTTCTTGTGAAATTCCTTCTTTGTTTAACCGCTTTTCTTGTGAGATTTCGTCTTTGCATAACTACTTTTCTTGTGAGATTTGTTCATGTTTTCAAAAATGGGGTTAAACTTTGTTTGTTTTCGATTTGTTTAATGAATGGAGTTGAACTATATACCCTTGAAGAATAAATGTAAATGCATTTTAGAAAAAGTTCGGAAACTCTTAAGAAGTCTAAATACAAATCCTTTTCTAAACAAATACTTAAGCATTTATTAAATCAACTGCCACAGCCACATGTGGCTAAATAAACATGCTAGAATTGGTTTACATTTATAGAGAAATCAAAATGAACGTATGGAGGTAAATACTATGGCAGAGCGTGATGTGATTCTCGATGCAATGAAGCAGGCTGGTACACCGTTGGCAGCTGGTAAGGTTGC
>ONIO01000011.1 GCA_900317915.1 uncultured Lachnospiraceae bacterium
TCCAGGCCACGTCTGATCTCCTCTGCCACTTCCGGCTGGATGTATCGCCTCCGACCTGGGACAAAGATAAACCCGGCCATATCTGGGAGGACCTCGTTCAGGATCTCTATATCGCTGGTGGATTGGATGCCACAAATCTTTACTTTCGTATGCAACTTACTCACCTCGTAATCGTGCCAATTCTTCTCCCGGGGAGTTCGCCCGCATCAGCTGCTCCCCCACCAGGACTCCATTCACACCATGCTGCCTTAGTTCCTGCACATCCTGGGGACTTTTGATACCACTTTCTGCGATGAAGATGGTTCCCTCTGGAGCTAGTTCCCTTAAGCGGATGCTATTCTGGATATCCACGGTGAAGTCCTTCAGATTTCGATTATTCACACCGATGATTCTAGCCCCAGCAGCCACTGCCGATTCTACTTCCTTCTCATCATGAGCTTCCACCAGAGCGGATAGCCCCAGGGAATTACAGATAGAGATGGATTCTCTTACTTCCTCTGTATCCATCACAGCGCAGATCAGAAGCACAGCCGCTGCCCCAAGGGTCTTCGCCTGGTAGATCATGTAGGGATCCACGGTGAAGTCCTTTCTTAGAACCGGGATATGGACTCGATTGGCAATCTCCCTTAGGTAGGAGTCCTTTCCCAGGAACCACTTAGGCTCTGTTAATACAGAGATGGCAGAGGCCCCTGCCTCTTCATAGGACTTCGCAATATCTATGTAGGGGAAGTTTGCTGCAATCAGCCCCTTGGAGGGTGATGCCTTCTTACACTCACAGATGAAGTGCAGGCCATCTGCCTTCAGCGCTTCTTCCATTGGAAATAAGCCCTTACAGTTCATGGTTAGTCGCCCCATGCGCTCTGCCTGATAGCGCATCTCCGATAAGGGGACGCTTTTCTTATATTCTTCTACGCGGTATCTGGCGTAGTCCGTTAATTCATCTAGGATATTTCCCATGGGGCACCTCACGAATTAGAAACTGCGATTACCTTCTCCAGAGTCTCTGTTGCCTTACCAGAATCAATCAGTTCTGCTGCCAGCTTGACACCATCTGCAATGGAGTCTGCCTTCTTAGCAACGAAGAGGCCAGCACCAGCATTTAAGAGCACTGCATTTCTCTTAGGTCCCTGGATCTCACCGGATAGAACCTTTCTTGTAATCTGGGCATTCTCCTCTGGAGTACCACCCAGGAGATCTCCAGGAGTTCCAGCTTCCAGGCCGAAGTCCTCTGGACGGATTACAGAGGTGCGATAGTAGCCGTCTCTTAGCTCACAGATGGTCGTAGGTCCGCAGGCAGAGATCTCATCCAGTTTCTCCTGTCCATAGACCACCATGGCACGCTTCACACCCAGGGAATCCAATACCTTGGCCAGAGGTTCAACCAGGTACTCATCATAGACACCCAGGAGGAAGATCTCAGGCTTTGCTGGATTGGTCAGAGGTCCTAGGATATTGAATACGGTACGGAAGCCTAATTCCTTACGGATTGGGCCCACATACTTCATGGCACTGTGATACTTCTGAGCGAAGAGGAAGCAGAAGCCTGCCTCTTTGAGCATCTTTCTCGCCAGGCTCGGATCCTCCTGGATATTGATTCCCAGTGCCTCTAGGCAGTCTGCAGTTCCTGACAGAGAGGAGGCTGCACGATTGCCATGCTTTGCCACCTTCACTCCAGCTGCTGATAGAACCATGGCAGAGGTGGTAGAGATATTGAAGCTATGAGCTCCATCTCCGCCAGTTCCTACAATCTCCATGACCTCCATGCCAGGGTGCTCCACAGGAGTAGCCAGAGAGCGCATAGCCTCTGCACAGCCTGAGATCTCATCGATGGTCTCCGCTCTAGTAGACTTGGTAGATAGTGCTGCAAGGAATGCCGCATTCTGTGTAGGTGTGGTCTTACCCTCCATGATTTCAAGCATCACGGTCTTGGCTTCATCATAGCTTAGGTCTTCTTTTCTTACGATTTTTGCAATTGCTTCCTGGATCATCTTTTTTCCTCTTTTCTTTTCCCGATTTATTTTTCTTAATCTTTTTCTTTTTCCTTTTTATAAATGTAAACCCTGCCCTTACTTTCCGGCTCTAGCCATCTCTAGGAAGTTTCGTAGGATCTGTTCCCCGTCTGGAGTCATAATGGACTCTGGGTGAAACTGTACGCCAAAGCTTTGATATGTCTTATGGCGAATGGCCATGACTTCCTGATCCTCTGTCCAAGCGATGACCTTTATCTCCTCTGGCAGGCTGTCTCGATCCACAGCTAAGCTGTGATAGCGAGCAACTGGGAAGGTCTCCTCAAGACCACGAAACAAGTCTTCTCCCTGGTCTACCTTTATCATAGACTGCTTCCCATGCATCAGTTCCTTGGCATAGGTGATGGTGGCTCCATAGGCCTCGGCCATGGCCTGCTCTCCTAAGCAGACCCCAAGGATCGGACAGCGTCCCTCCATGCCTCGGATCACTTCCTCGCAAATCCCGGCATCCTTAGGACGGCCAGGTCCCGGGGAAATTATAATGGCATCTGGTGTCATCTCCTGAATCTCCTGAAGTGTATAGGCATCATTACGAACCACCTGGATGTCTGGGTCGATGCTTCCGATCAGCTGATAGAGGTTGTAGGAGAAGCTATCGTAATTATCAATTAGTAGAATCATTCCTTCTCCTCCTCTGCTTCTTCTAGAGCACTTACCACAGCTCTCGCCTTATTCAGGCATTCCTGATACTCCTTGTCTGGCACTGAATCTGCTACGATTCCTGCGCCGCTACGGATGAAGACCTTACCATTTTTCTTATAGGCGATTCGGATAGCGATACAGGTGTCTAGATTACCGGTGAAGTCGATGTAACCGATGGCTCCGCCGTAGATACCTCTCTTATTATTCTCCAGGTCATTGATGAGCTGACATGCCTTGAGCTTAGGCGCTCCAGACAGGGTTCCTGCCGGAAGCAGGGAGTCAATGGCATCCAGGGCATCTCTGTCTGGTCGAATCTCTCCTCTTACTGTGGATCCGATATGCATCACATGGGAGAATCGTAGGATCTCATGATACTTCTCTACCTTCACACTGCCGAACTTAGAGATGCGACCGATGTCATTACGTCCCAGATCCACCAGCATATTGTGCTCTGCCAATTCCTTCTCGTCCTGCAAGAGGTCTGCCTCTAGGGCCAGGTCTTCTTCATCTGTCTTACCTCTCGGTCTGGTGCCAGCCAGTGGAAAGGTATGAAGTACTCCATCCTCTAATTTCACCAGGGTCTCCGGGCTGGCTCCTGCCACTTCCACATCGGTTCCTGAGAAGTAGAACATATAGGGAGATGGATTCAGAGTTCGTAGCACTCGGTAGGTATTTAGGAGGCTGCCCTCATAGTCGGCTTCTAATCGATTGGATAATACAATCTGGAAAATATCCCCCTCCCGGATATGGTCCTTGGCCTTCTCCACCATCTGACAGTATTCTTCTCGATTGAAGTAGGGTGTCACCTCAGATATGAGATGTCCTGTTTCTTCGATTTTCTCTTTTCCATTTTTTAAGAGGTCTGTGATCTCTCTAATGTCTCGCTCTGCCTTATGATAGGAGGCCTCTCCCTGGGCCAGGTCTACATTTACAATGATGATCAGCTTCTGCCTCAGGTGATCGAAGGCGATTACCTTATCAAAAAGCATAAGGTCCACATCCTGGAAGTTCTCGGTGTCCACTGCATCTAAGCGGAGGCTTGGCTCTGCATACTTCAGGTAGTCGTAGGAGAAGTATCCCACCAGGCCACCGGCAAAGGGTGGCAGATAGTCTAGACGAGGGGCCTTGTACTGGGACAGGAGCTGGCGGATATACTTCCCTGGGTCTATGGTCTCCACCGTTACATCGCCTATGGTGAGCTGTCCATTTCTGCACTGGATTTCCTCGGTAGGGTCATATCCTAAGAATGTAAACCGCCCCCAGGATTCCTTGGCCTCGGCCGACTCTAACAGATAGACGTGATTGCTGACATTCTTTAATTTGCGAAGGGCCTGAATGGGAGTGATAAAGTCCGACAGGAGTTCTGTAGAAACAGGAACACGACGGTAGTCTCCCTTTTCTCTGTAAACTTTAACTTCTTCATAACTTGGTCGAATCATATGCTTTCCTCTTTTTCCTTTTCATTCCCCGTCTTTAGGGCTTGCTCTATCAGATGATATGAAAACACCCCTGCCCAGAGACCCAGACTCACTCTGGATCTCTAGACAGGGGCGTTGGAATCAATACTTCTAGCGCGGTGCCACCCTGCTTTACGAGTCCTAAGACTCGTACCTCATCAGATGCTATCACATCCTTGGACTCTGATAACGGTGTCCTGCCGTCATAGATACTAAGAAGGATTCTCTTCCTTTCCCTATGCCCTCCGTGGCCCATTTGCATTGGGGTGCTACTGCCGGCATCTCACCACCACCGGCTCTCTTTTAAGTTCCTCTCAATACGTTACTTCCACTTCAACGGTTTAACGAAATAAAGTTGTTATCAGTTAGTTTAGGCTCTATGGCCAAAATTGTCAATCAAATGTTCTTCAACCATTTCTCTTCTTCCTTGCAAATTCTTCAACGCTCCGGGAGGATGCGCACGGGTTTTCCTATTCCTGCACCAGAAGCTTCTCACAGAGAGCCATCTTGGTCTTCGTAGGTGCACTGTTTTGGAAAACCACATGACCGATACGATTCTTGTTTTCTCGCTCTAGTCCTGCTGCCTTAATTCTCCGATGGAGCTCTCTTGCAGTGCCCTTGGCTCCGTCATAGATCTTCACCTGGGATCCTAGGACTGCCTGGATATCCTTCTGTACAAATGGATAGTGGGTACAGCCCAGAACCACTGCATCCACCGGATGTTCCATGTATTCCCAGAGAAGCTGCTTCAAAAATTCTCTAACTTCCTTACTTCCGGCTTTCCCCTTTTCCACGAATTCCATAAGTCCCGCACATGGAAGAGGGATGATCTCTGCCATATCCCTATAGCGATCCATCAGCTTGTGGAACTTCTCCTCCCGGATGGTCATAGGAGTAGCCATTACTAAGACTCTTTTCCCTGGGTTCTCTGTGCAGGCAGGCTTCACTGCTGGTTCGATTCCTACGATTGGTAGATCTGGGTACTCTATTCGTAGCGCACGAACTGCTGCCGATGTAGCCGTATTACAAGCGATGGCTACCGCCTTCACTCCCTCTCTACGGAATTCCTCCACATGGCGGAAGGTGATCTCTCTTACCTCATCCCTGGTCTTGGTTCCATAGGGTGCATTCTTGGAGTCTCCATAGAATAGGAAGTCCTCCCAAGGCATCTCCTTCACCATCTCTCTTAGGACGCTGATTCCGCCTACACCAGAATCAAAGACAGCAATGGGATGCTCCTTTAAGGGGCGCTTTTTTACTCCCTCTAGATCTACTTCTTCTCTTACGATTTGTGTCAATGTATCATTCATAATTATCCTGATTTTCTTTTCAATCGACTATTTTTCGCAGGCTTTATTCTAGCACCCATGACCTGGGTCTGCAATTCCCTTACGATGAATCCTGGTGTCTGGCTCTGGGCACCAGCCTAGAGGGTGGTTTACATTTCTACATATACATATCTATAAAAAGAATGCTACAATGAATTGGATTGTCAAATTGGAATATCCAATCGGCTGTGGATAGGACTTGATCTGGCCGATTTCTATAGAAGGAGTAATTATGACCCAGGAATTCAAGGACGCATTAGAGAATTCGCCCATTATTGCTGCTATTAAGGATGACGCCGGACTAGAGAAGTGCCTCACAAGTGACAGTCAGATTGTCTTCATCCTCTATGGAAGCATCCTGAATATTCAGGACATTGTGAAGACTGTGAAGGACGCTGGGAAGTTTGCCCTGGTCCATATCGATCTCATCAATGGCCTCTACAATAAGGAGATCGCCGTTGACTTCATCCGCAAGAATACTGCAGCGGATGGTATCATCTCCACCAAGTCGGCTATGATCTCTCGTGCCAGAGAATTGGGGATGTTCACTGTAATGCGTTTCTTCGTCATCGACTCCATGGCTTACACCAATCTACAGCGTCAGATCCAGTCGGTTCATCCAGATGTGATTGAGATCCTGCCAGCCCTTATGCCAAAGGTTGTGAAGCGTATCGTCTCCTTCGCTCACCGCCCTGTGATTGCAGGCGGTCTGGTCAGCGATAAGGAGGATGTGATGAGTGTATTAGATGCCGGTGCCAGCTGTATCTCCAGCACCAATGAGAGCGTCTGGTTTTTATAATCAGTGATGATTATCTGTAGAAAGGACTCCTATAAACCAAGCCCATCTCTACTGTAGGAGCGGAGATGGGCTTGTATCCTTAGCGGATAATGTCCTTAGAATCTAGGACGATGGTAAATGGACCTTCATTGGTGAGATCCACATGCATATCTGCACCAAAGATACCGGTCTCCACCACAGGAACGGAGGCCTTACATTTCTCTATAATATATTCATAGATGCTTTTGGCCTTGTCTGGAGCGCCAGCATGAATGAAGCTTGGTCGGTTACCATGGCTACAGTCTGCATACAGGGTGAACTGGGAGATCAGAAGCAGACCGCCCTCCACATCTGACAGGGACTTATTGGTCTTCCCATTCTCGTCCGGATTGATGCGAAGCTTCAGCATCTTCTCCACCATCTTATCTGCAATCTCTTGGGTGTCCTCTTGACCCACACCGATGAGTACCATATATCCACGTCCGATGGAGCCAACCACTTCCTTATCCACAGTAACAGACGCTTTTGAACATACCTGAATGACAAATCTCATTTTCTTCTCCATTTCCAATTCCTTCATCTATTCCATTATTCTATATCATCCATAAGAATCCGTGAAGGCTCCTTGACATTATTACCAATATTTCGACCTGTATTTCTGTTATATTGCTAGAATGGAAACTATTTTTATAATTTGGGTTTCGTGTTATACTTTACTAGTCTATCCGAAACTAACGACCGTATGAGAGAGGACGATAGAAGATGTCTCACAATCCACATTCCATGCATATGCTATTTTCTCGCATGATTTTAATAGCATTACTCGCAATAGCAATCGTAGAAGTAATTATACATTTCACCCTATTTGGTGAGTTCGATTATACAGATCTAGAGGATGTCTCTGCCACCGTCACTCTAAGTGACGGAACCAGGGAGTCCTTCCCTGCCAATGCCCTGCCCCCATTAGATGCAGGAGACTCTGTAGACTTTGTCATTCGATTGCCTAAGAATACAGCGAATGACTACACTGCGAAGTCTCTGGCCTTCTACCAGTATCACTCCACCATTACAGTGACAGGCTATGATGGCATCCCTCTATTTTCTTTCGGTCAGGAGGAGTGGCAGCAGGGGCGCACCCTTGGTGACGACTTCGTCTATTTTACCCTCCCAGCACGTTATTATGGAAATTCCATCACTGTTCATGTAGAGCAGAAGGAAGCCTATGGTTCCAGCCATATCACAGACTTTCGTCTCCTAAATAGCGAGAATGCAAGACTCTATCCTATGATCCATAACCAGCTCTACTTCCTGCTGTATGGAACCATTATCATCATATCCATTTTCGTTTTTGTAACTTCTATTGTGACACAGTTAACCCGTAGGGAATTTGCTCCTGCCACTGCCATGCTATCCCTGTTCTGCTTCCTGATTTCTGTCTGGCAGCTATCCTACCGCCGCATGTTCTACGTATTGGTGAATAACCAGCATGTAGCTTCTACTGCAGAATTTTGGGCCCTGACACTTGCTCCGGTTCCGCTCTTCTTCTTTATCGCAGAACTGAAGGATCGCCCTATCGCCAGGTGGCTCTATCGCAGCATTAGCATTGCACTCATTATCTATGATGTTATTTCGCTATCACTGAACTATGTACAGAATGCCCACATCGTTAATCGGGAGAATTTCATATACGGCTTCATGATTGTGGCTCTGATTCTCACACTGATTATTGAGTTTGTGATTGATCCACATGAGAAGAATCTGCCTACGAAGATCTATCGAAGAGGTCTTCTGATCTCTGCCATTTTGATATTGGTTCAGATCTTTGCAATCGCTCTTCGTACCTTCTTCCCAACCAATCTTGTGCTGATCTACATCCAGCGATTTGACTTCAGTGCCTTTGCCGTTCTGATTTTCATGGCAGCCATGAGTGCCTCTATCTTCGCCCGCTTCCAGCACAGCATCGAGAAGCAGGCTAGAGAGGAGCAGACGGAGTTCTTGGCCTACCATGATCTTTTAACTGGTCTCTATAACCGTACCTACTGCGAGGAGCAATTGGATGATCTGGACCGTCATCCTGAGATGTCCTATGCCATCTTCTTCTTTGACTCTGATAACCTGAAGAAGGCCAATGACAATTATGGCCATAAGACGGGTGATGCTTTGATTAAGGAGACGGCACGTAATATTAAGTCTGCTGTCCCTCATGATGATGGCAGCTTCGTCTGCCGCTGGGGTGGTGATGAGTTCCTTATGGTTTTGAAAAATGTAGACCATATCGATCATGTGGAGTCTAAGCTGAAGAAGGCCTTTGCAGCTACCAATACTGCTGGTATCTTCCCATTCATCTATTCCGTATCCTATGGATATGCAGTTCATCAGTCGAAGATGAATCTGTCTACTTCTGAGATCCGTCAGTTAGCGGACTCTCGTATGTACATCAATAAGAAAAAGAATAAGGCTGAGAGGCTATAAGAAAAAACCATCCATTTGGTCAATGCAATTAAATTAACATTGTCCATTTGGATGGTTTCTTTTTTTAAGCGCGAGACGGGACTCGAACCCGCGACCCCAACCTTGGGAAGGTTATGCTCCACCAACTGAGCCACTCGCGCAGATATGTGAAAATAAAAACAGCTCTTTTCTACTAAGCTCGCGCCTTGCGCTCGCTAAGGGAAAAGTACGTATCGCACTAAATTCGGCCTTCGGCTTTCGCCTTGGCCTCATTAAGTGCTCTAACAGTGCCCAGAGCCGGAATCGAACCAGCGACACGCGGATTTTCAGTCCGCTGCTCTACCGACTGAGCTATCTGGGCTCACAACAATTCAAATTTTATCGGACTGTTGTGTAAAAGTCAACAACTATCTACATGCGGCTTTCGTGGCATGTGAAGTAGATAATCTGACGGTTTTGGGCCTGTTTTTTCAGGAGATTCATACCTGCTTCCACCTTCTCCTTATCCAGGTTCGTGAATGGATCGTCTAGTATGATTACAGGCTGCTCCTTACGATAGAGGACGTCTACCAGAGCCATTCTGGCTGCCAGTGAGGTGAGGTCCTTATAGCCTGCACTGAGGTAGGCATTGGTTCTTGTCTGTCCCTGGTGTACAAAACGAATCCCCAGGTCCATATCCAGCATGAATTCCTCTTCACTAAGGGCTGGTTCTTCTGTCTCTCCATAGAGTTCTGTGAGGTAAGTCTGCATCCCATTCTGCAGCGGCTTCATATAGCGTGACAGGAAGCGTTCTCTTGCCTTTTCCAGATAGTCTCTGGTGCGATTCAGCACATTCACTCTTTCCTTCAGGCGCCCTTCTTCCTCTTCCTCATCTGCTAAGTGATCACGTTCTTCCTCGTGGCTTACCAGACTCTCTGACAGGTTGCTGACCTCTTCCATATCGGTTTGGATGAAGCGGTTCATCTCTGCAATCTTATCGTCTAGTTCGGTCTGCTTATTCTGGAGTTCCTCTACAGATAGGCCTTCCTTAGGGAATTCTGGAGACCGGCGAATAGCTGCAATCTCCTGCTCTAACTCTTCTGTATTTTCTGTGAGACGTGTATAGCGGTCTATATTTTTTCGAATCTGATGCAGACGATCCTTCACTGTAATCTCTGTCTCTTCTTCACTCTCATCATAAGATGTGAGGATTGGGAAGCGATCCACATAGCTAGCCAGAGCCAGACGGGTCTCACTAATGTGCATCTCTAGTTCTGCTCGCTCGTCTCTACCGGATCGGATGCTCTGCTCTGTGGCAGCATCGCTTCTTAAGTCCTTCAGGAGTTCCTGCTCCTTCATATCGTGATAGAGATCTATGCCATAGCTTGTGGCGTAGGGCTGGAGGGCCGTATAGAGAGATAACTGCAGTTCAGACAGCTCATCGAGAGCCCCTGTCGCTACACTCAGACTCTCCTGCTCGCGCTTTTTCAGTAGCAGGTACTGATCCACTAAGCGCTGTACTTCCTGCACACGGCCCATAAGGGACTCCTCCTTACCTGGATAGAGTTCTAGGAAGTTATGCTCTAATTCCGTGGAGTTCTCCAGCTGATCGTCAATGTCTCTAAGCTGCTCCTCGTACTCCTCTAAGCGGGTCATCACAGCCTCTGCCTTCTGGCGTTCCTTCTTCTTACTATTGGACGATAAGAGGATGCTCATGAAAAAGCAGAAGGCACCAATTCCCAGGAAGGTATATCCTGCCAAGCGGCTTCCTTCCGATCCCAGCATGGTGATAAATGTAACCCCACCCAAGAGGAAGACAATCCCCAAGACAATGGCAAGCAGTCGGTTTCCTTTGCCTCCCATATTCTCCTTGGCCTGCTTCTCCTGCTGGCTTTCGTCCTTACGACGGCGCTCCTCAATGACCTTTCTCTGGCCAATTAACTGCTGTCTCTCCTGGTCTCTAGACTGGAGGGCCTTCATCTCCTCCCTTGTAGGGATACCAGGCTTGAAGTAGTCACGAAGCTGAGAGAGCTTCCTCTTATCCTCTTCACTCATAGAGGCAGACTGGGCCTGCATACGGAGTTCCTTCAGTCGATCCGCCTGCTCCTGGTAATTGTTCAGTTCTTCCTCAGTTGGGATTCCATCCTGGAAGAGTTCTGCCAGACGATCTCTCTCCTCCTGGCTTGGAAGCTTTTGCAGACGATCCTCTAGAGAGGCCTTATCCACACGAAGCTGGGCTTCCTCTTCCTCTGCTAATTTCTGCTCATCCTCTGATGGAAATCCCTTAGCGAAGTAGTCATCTAATTCGGATAGGATATCTCTGTTCTTCTCTAAGAGGGATAGCTTCTCACGATAAGCACCAAGAGACTGCTCCTGCTTGCTTCGCTCTGCGATTTCCTTAGACAGGATCTCCTTCTCTCCCTGGAGTTTGGACAGTTCCCCTTCTCTCTGGGTTAACTGCGCCTTCTTCTGCTCATAGGCATCTGTAATGGAAGGAATCTCCTCTACGATCGCTCTGGACTTACGGATATCCTCACGGATGGCAACTAATTTACCCGGATTCACCTTCGATGATCTGGTGTATTCCTTCTTCGCATCCTCAAGTCTCTGGATAGCTGCCTCGAAGGAATTGATGTCATCTCTCGCTGCTGCCAGATCTCCCATCTTGGCATTGAGACTATCTGTCATAGAGGTCTCTGCTTTAGCCTGTGGCACGAAGATACTCTTCTCAAAGGAGTCTCTATCCACCCCGAAGAGTTCTGTTCCAATCTCTTCGGAATAAGCGCTGGACTCCTTACCTGTAGCGCAATCGATCAAGCGATAGGTATCCTCTGAGTCCTTTTTACCGAAGGTCCTCTCGATCCGAAACTGGCCTTCCTTATTGGTAAATGTAAGGCTTCCTCCACAGATACCTCCATCCCATGGCATATAGTGCTCTCGCTCTGTCAGATCCTTTTTTCTCGGACTGTACTCCATGCCATAAAACATAGCCTTAAGGAATACTGCAAAGCTGGTTTTCCCCCAGCCATTCTCTTCTAGAATCTGATTCAGTCCATCTTCGAAGGTAAAGTCCACATCCTTTAGTCCACCGAAGCCTGTGATATAGCATGCATTGATAATCATTCTTCGATGTCCTCCCCCATGATGGCACGCATGCCAGTTTCAATAATCAGAGCTCTCTCCTCCTCTGGGAGATCCTCTCCCTCCAGGAGACGGACAAACTCACCCTTCAGGGAGCGGTCCTCTCTGTAGCTCTCATAATCAATCTTAACAGAGGTCTTATCCTTCACCTTCACATAGTAGAAGCGGTCTAAGAAGGTTCTACGGATACGTCCCAGATCCAAATCGAGATCCATATGGATCTTACCATTCAGGACGATTTTCACCAGATCATCACTTGGGATTGAGCGTAGATTTTCATTTACAGCTTCAATGACATCAGGCATAGACATCTCTTCATTCAGGTCTACATTAACCTCATGGAGAGTTCTCCTTGCAAATGGGATAAATTCCGAAGTGATCTGTCCATCTGTCACATCTAAAAGCACGAAGCCCTTCTTACCACATTCATCGAAACCACGGCCCTCTAAGCAGCCACTATAGGCCCAGACTCCCCGGTCATCTAAGCGACCTTCCTTATAGGAATGCACATGGCCCAGTGCCAGATAGTCGATATTCTTACCACGGAATTCGCTTCGATTGATGATCTCGGCACGATCGGGTCCATCACTTTCCATCTCCTGGCCGTGAAGGGTGACAATATTACATCTGGCCTGATCCAGCACCAGATTATTGGCTAAGAGTCTGGCATTATCACAGCTGATCTCACGTCCTGTGATTACCACATCTCCATAGTCATAAGAAACCCACTCGTCCTCTCGAAAGCTCTTCAGATTGCTTGGGATATTGCTTGGCTTCTCATCGATTAGGAAGTCAGAATCGTCATGATTACCTCTTAGGTATAAGAAGTCAATGCCCGGATGACGACGAACCTGTTCTAGGACGCGCTTCCGGACGGACTTACGATTATGCTTTTTATCGAAGAAATCACCAGCAATCAGGATGACACGGACACGATTAGCATCCGCATACTCCACCATACGCTCGTAGGTCTCTAATAGTTCTTCTCTTCGCTCCCTAGCCTTTTCAATTGGCAGGTTACTTTCCATCTTTGAGTCCAGATGTAGATCTGCAACATGAATAATCTTCAAGTAAAACCTCTTCTTCTTTCCTGGCTGTCTCTTCCCCGCCTGCAGTAACCCCTTACTGCTTCATGCGATGGAAGACATCCATTCCTTCCCCGTTTACACGTTGAAGCTCTGCCTCAAATTCCCTTGAGGAGATTCGTCTCGCACCCTCGCCCGCAACAATCATCTGCTCTGCCCCATCCGATGTAACCACAGCGATATCCGCGGTCTCCCGGTGTGCAATCACGTGGGTTGCCCGTTCGATATAGGCATCCGCCGTCTGTGCTTCCCTGGTATAGACCACATAGACCTCTCCCCACTTCATAGTGGAGCCCGTATTCCCCTTCACTTTATATGCATCAAAGACCACGATACATTCGCAGTCTAAATATCCCTGGTAGTTGGCCAGTAGGTCTAAGAGTCTACCCCTCGCCGCATCGAAGCCGGCCTCCTGAGATAGGTGATAGAGTTCTGGCATCTGATAGATGACATTATAGCCATCCACAAGGACATATCGTTTTCTCTTTGCCTGAGCCGGATTCCGCTTTTCTCTACGCTGCACCTCCTTCGGATGTGCAGCGAGATAGGAGGCCTTCGCCTCTTCTACAGTCTCCTCTGGCTCCTTCTCTGATTCAATCACATAGGACTGACCTAAATCTTTTCTCTCTATTTTACCATAGGTTCTCTCAAAAATCTCCTGTAAGTCTGATTCCAGTCCACCGTATCCGTCATAGGAGTTTCCATCAGAGCCCTTATTTTCAGCATTTTCGCTCCACCAACTGCTGCCGCCGATTAATCGTCCCTCCTGATCTCTTTGGGGTTGGTTTACATTTCCCATCTCATTAGAAATGTAGACCGACCGGTCATATCCATAACCAGCCTCAGGATGCCGTCCATCTAAGTCTGGATCTAGAGGAGCTATCTCCTGGTGCACATAGATGGATTGGTATGGATTCTTAGGATCCGTGCGGAAGTTGTAATCGCTTCTGGCTAGAACCTCATCCTCGTTGTGACATGGATGATAGCCGCCTGGCTCTAAGCTTAGCTGGCCTAGGCCCCCTGTATAGGAGGTGACTTTGGCCTGATAGCCTGCAATCTCCGATACAGGAACCAGTCCCTCTAATAGTACACCGTCTGCTGTCTGAATCGGCGGCTCAATGGTTCCATGCATATTGGTAAGGTCTGTCATGGCTCTACCCATCTTATCATTAGGCACCGACAGACGAATGTGATAGTAAGGCTCCAGGATACGGCACATACCATGGAGCTGGGCATCCCGAACTGCCAGATTGGTGGCCTTTCTAAAGTCTCCACCCTCGGTATGCTTGGTGTGGCTCTTCCCATGGGTCAGGACGAATCGTACATCCGTCAGTGGCTCATTTAAGAGCACACCTGTATGACGGCCATTCATAAGAGTTCGTAGAATCTGTCTCTGGTAGTTTTCATCCAGCTCATCCGTAGGACACTCACTGATTGCAGAGATACCCGATCCTGCTGGCAGTGGCTCTACCCGGATCCACACATCTGCGAAGTGACGCAGGGGCTCGAAGTGACCATGGCCCTCCACTGGCATCTCTAGTGTCTCTCGGTAGGTGACACTGGTTTCTATAAAGTTCGCTGGCACATCAAATCTGCTCTTTAGGGTCTGGATCAGGACTTCCTTCTGGATCTCTCCCATGAGTCGGACCTGGATTCGATCCTTCTTCTGGTCCCAGGTCACATCTAAGAGAGGATCCTCTTCCTCTAATTCTCTCAGGGCCACTAGGAGGGTATGGCTACTCACCGCTCCCTCTGGGATGGCTTCATAGCGAAAGACCGGTTCTAATTCTCTGCTGGATAGATCCCCTTGGATTCCATAGCCTCTTCCTGGCAGGGATCCATCGATACCTGTGACTGCCACAAGAGAGCCGGGGCCAGCCTCTGGCAGGACATCATAGTTTTCTCCACGGTAGACACGAATCTCTGTGACCTTACAGGTCTTCTCCTCATCTACCTGGATCTCCATACGATTCTTCAGGCTGCCGCCTGTGATCTTTAGAAATGTAAGGCGATTCCCCTTATTGTCTCGATCCACCTTATAGCACAATGCACCGAAGTCCTCTGGATAGGTCTTCTCTGGTAGATAGTCCTCTAGAATCGATAAGAGTTCCTCTGTACCCTCTCCGAGTCTTGCAGAGCCAGAGATCACCGGGAAGAGCTTCTCCTCCTGGATCAGTCTCTGAATATCTCTACTGGTGATCTCTCCAGTGTCTAGATAGGTCTCCATCAGATCCTCATCTAGGGATACGATATCCTCTACTACATCCTCTGACAGGTGGACCCTTCGGCCGCTACTTCCTTCCCTTGAATTATCTTCACTCTCTGTGACAGACAGATCAACTGCCCCGCCAGTGTAGAAGGGGATTGCCCCATCTGACAGCTGGGTTTTCATTTCTCCCAGGAGCTCCTCTAATGGGCGAACTGCGATGTCCATCTTATTCAAGAAGACAAAGGTCGGGACATGATTCTTCCGAAGGAGATCCCATAGTGTCCGGGTGTGGCTCTGGATGCCGTCTAGACCGCTGACCACCAGGATAGCGGCATCTAGTACCGCAAGGGTACGCTCTGTCTCTCCTGAGAAGTCCACGTGACCTGGGGTGTCTAACAGTGTTAGATGCATCCTATCTGTCTGGATATCTGCCTCTGCAGAATAGATGGTGATGCCACGGGCGGCTTCCATGGGATCCGAATCCATGACGGTATCCTTCCCGTCTACAGAACCCTTCTGTCGAATCGCACCGGTTTTATATAATAATTCCTCCGACAATGTAGTCTTACCAGCGTCTACATGTGCCAGGATTCCAAGTATTCCCTTCTTCATAAAAAAATCCTCTCCGTAATACATCTATTGTACTACGAAGAGGATTTGTTACGCATCCGAATTCCTTATAATTTTTGGATTCTTATGGAATTATTTCAGCTTCCAGATCTCCTTATTGTACTGGTCGATGGTTCGATCAGAAGAGAAGTATCCAGCCTTAGCGATATTGATTAATACCTTACGGTTCCATGCCTTTCTGTCTGCATAGTCTACATAGACCTGATCCTTGGTCTTGATGTAGTCCTTGATGTCGAGAAGTGTCATGAACCAGTCCTTAGTAATCAGCTCATGATGGAGACGCTCCAGGTTCTCCTTCTTACCAATCGCCATCAGTTCATCGCCAACAATGAAGTTAACCAGTTCAGCGATGGACTCATCTGCCATGAAAGTTGCTGGATGATAGCCTGCTTCTGCATAGAGCTTAACTACTGTGTCTGCGTCTTCACCGAAGATGTAGATATTCTCATCACCAACCAACTGATGGATCTCTACATTGGCACCATCCTCTGTTCCCAGAGTAACTGCACCATTCAGCATGAATTTCATGTTACTTGTGCCGGATGCTTCCTTAGAAGCCAGGGAGATCTGCTCAGAGATCTCTGCTGCCGGGATGATCTTACCAGCGTAGGTTACATTATAGTTCTCAGCCATAACCACTCTGAAGTATGGTGCTACCTCAGGATCACTGGCTGTGAGTTCCTGCAGGCAGAGGATTAAGTGGATGATATCCTTTGCGATGATGTAAGCAGGTGCTGCCTTGGCTCCGAAAATCATGGTGATTGGAGTCTCTGGCTTCTTGCCAGACTTGATCTCTAAGTACTTATGGATTGCATACAGGCAGTTCATCTGCTGACGCTTATACTCATGGAGTCTCTTTACCTGTACATCGAAGATGGAGTTTGGATCGATGTCCACATTCTGCATCTTCTTAAAGTAGTCAGCTAATACCTTCTTATTATCCGCCTTAATCTCACCTAAGCGGTTGAGGACAGCTTCATCATCTACGAAGGCCATCAGCTTCTCTAATTCCATGGCATCCTTCTTAAAGCCAGGTCCAATCAGGCTCTCGATGAACTTTGTAAGCTCTGGATTGCAATGAACTAACCAGCGACGGAAGGTGATACCATTGGTCTTATTATTGAATTTCTCAGGGTAGAGCTCATAGAAGTTATGAAGCTCTGTATCCTTCAGAATATCCGTGTGGAGCTTTGCTACACCATTTACGCTATGACCATAGTGGATATCCATATGTGCCATATGAACGCGGTTTTCCTTATCGATGATATAGGTAGACTCATCCTTCACAGTCTCTCTCAGGCGGTTATCCAACTCACGGATAATTGGAAGGAGATGTGGCACTACAGCCTCCATATAGTTCATAGGCCATGTCTCAAGCGCCTCTGCTAAGATGGTATGGTTGGTGTAAGCGCAGGTCTTCGTCACTACATCGATTGCTTCATTCATGGTGAAGCCTTCATTCTGCAGGAGACGGATCAGCTCAGGGATAACCATGGATGGATGGGTATCATTGATCTGGACAGCCACATGCTGATCTAACTTATGGAGATCATAACCCTTGTCCTTAGCTTCCTTCAGAATCAGCTGTGCTGCGTTACTTACCATGAAGTACTGCTGGTAGATACGGAGGAGACGACCATTGTCATCACTATCATCCGGATAGAGGAAGAGGGTCATGTTCTTCTCGATGTCTGTCTTATCGAAGTCGATGGTGTCATCTCCAACTATGGTATCATCAACAGAGTCTAGATCGAAGAGATGGAGACGATTCTTGGTTCCAGTTTCGTAGCCTGGTACATCGATATCATAGAGAGTAGATGTCACAGTGAATCTACGGAAAGGTACCTGGAAGTGGATGTCCTCACGCTTATTTAACCAGCTCTCTTTGGTGATCCAAGGGTTCTTCACTTCCTGCTGCAGATGATCCTTGAACTTCTGCTTGAAGAGGCCATAGTGATAGTTTAAGCCCACACCATCTCCAGGGAGATTCAGGCTTGCGATAGAGTCCAAAAAGCATGCTGCCAAACGGCCTAAGCCACCATTACCAAGGGATGGCTCTGGCTCGATCTCTTCCACATCAGCAATTTCCTTATCATGCTTCTTTAAGACCTCATTGATCTCATCATAGAGACCCAGGTTAATCAGGTTATTGGACAGTAATTTTCCAATCAGAAACTCTGCAGAGATGTAGTAGAGCTTCTTGTCCCCAGGTACATCTGGCTTGTTAGCCATCTCTTCCTTGGTGATTGTCATCAGTGCGTCAAACAATTCTTCATTGCTACAATTGTCTAAGTCATGACCATACTGCTTTGTAAGGAATTCGTTGATTCTCTTTTCCATAATGGAATTTCCTCCTTGTGCTGCCCTCTGTACGCGCCATTGACAGCTGATACTTTTTCATTTCCTAATTTCGTTTCTATTTATCTTCAATCTCCCGAGATCCCCATCCCGAGATGTTTCTTTTGGTTTGATTCCTAGGATAAATGTAGACCACGCTCTTCTTTCCAGGCTTCGATTCGGTTTACATTTCTCGTACAGAATCCTGTTCTAAAAGCTGTGCATCGTAGGTCAGCTGCTCTGTTGCTGCATCCTTACTATCAATCTGCTTCATGAGAAGATCGATTGCTGACTTGGCCAGCTTCTCCTTCGGCTGCCGTACTGTAGTCAGAGCTGGATTCATGAATTCTGTCATCTCAAGTCCATCGAAGCCGATTACGGAATAGTCATCAGGAATGGACTTACCAGCCTCTGCGATGGCCTTATAGGCACCGAATGCAGACAAATCTGCGATGACATAGAGTGCTGTGAAGTCTACGCCATCTGCTAAGAGCTGCTTTGTTGCTTCATATCCAGAACGAATGGTGAAGTCCGGGATATTATCTGGCATATGGCGAATCAGTTCTGGATCCACTGTGATGCCATTATCCTCTAAGGCCCGGATATACCCCTTGGTTCGTAATTCACCAACTGCAGAGTCTGATTGCCGTCCTGTGATGATAGCGATTCTCTTATGACCCTTCTTACAGAGATAATCCACTGCCTTATAGCTCTCTCTGATATCATCGATGGCTACTGTGGAGCATGTGGCTACTTTCTCACCAGCATTTAAGGCAACGGTGCAGAAGACATATGGGATATTCAGATCTCTCAGGCGGATCTCTGGATTCTTTAAGAAACCTCCCATGAAGATAATGCCCTTCAGTCTCTTTTCCTTAGCTAACTGCATCGCCTCATCCACACCATCCTGACGGTCACTTAATTCATTCATGATGAATTCGTAACCACGCTTATGAAGTTCCTCTTCAAAAACCGGATACATGCTCTGGAAAAACAGGTTTCCAACACCCTTGATGAGAAGTCCAATGGTATTGGACTCTGTCAGCTTCAGGTTTCTCGCTGATGAATTTGGAACAAAGTGAAATTCCTCTACCACACGAAGGATACGTTCTCTCGTCTTGGCATTGATGCCAGGGTCATTATTAATGGCTCTAGATACCGTACTAGTACTTACTTTACAGATCTTCGCTATATCCTTGATGGTTAAGGTCTCCATTGTGTTTCTCTTTCTGCTTTTCGAATAATTTTCGATTTTGGGACGTTACCGGTAACGGTACCGCCCTTATTTTACAAGGGTTGTAGTTTTTAGTCCAACCGTAGATTAGCATCTTTTGGAAACGTTTTCAATACTTCTTTTCCCATTTCTTTTACATTTTGGTAATCTTGCTAGAATTTCCTTTTTCTTTTTCATGCAAGTTAACGAGGAAAACCTTTGTATCCTTACTTTCTCCCTTGTTTCGTTTTTTTCTTTCACCTTCTTTCCTTCCTGTTTTCCTTTACTTTTCTTCGCTTTCAAGGTAGAATATCAGTTGTTGTGAGAAGAAGCATTCGTATTCTTTCATAGGTTTTTAGGCAACCTATTTCTATGTTGAATGAACGAGAGCCGATTATATATCTAACTTTGGTGGATATATAACCGGCTCTCTTTTTTTAGGTCATTTCTCATAACAAGTTACGAATGATCAAAACAAAATAGAGAAGAAAGAAGGTACTATTATGAATGTCATTCGGAGACAATTTACGAAGCTCCGTATGCGAGACTTTCTCATTATTCTACTAGGAACCACGCTGATCTCCATTGACGTCAAATATGTCTTGGATCCTGCAGGCTTGGTTACAGGTGGTGTCAGTGGTCTCGCTATTGTCATCAAGTTCCTGACTGGGAGAATTGTAGACGGAGGGATTCCTCTTTGGGTATCCAATGTCCTTCTGAATGTCCCGATCTTCCTCTTTGCCATCTATGCTGAGGGATTTCGAAGTATCATCCGGACAGGCATCTCCTTCGTTATTATGTCAATTGAACTGGCAGTGATGCCAGATCTCCCGCTTCTGACGGATGACCTCTTACTGACTTCCGTCTATGGAGGTATATTATTTGGCCTAGGAACAGGAATTATCCTAACTGCCAGATCCACCAGTGGAGGAACCGACTTACTCAGTAAGGCCATTCACTCCAAGCTTCGTTTCATCAGCATGGGACGTTTGATTCAGATTTTAGATGGCGCAGTTGTCATTGTTGGTGCGGTTACATTCTCTGTAGAGCATACACTGTTCGCTATCATCTCGGTTTACATTTCCGGAAAACTCACCGATGTCATCGTGGACGCAGGTAAGCGGGCTAAAATGTGTCTCATTATCTCTGAGCAGAACGAGGAGATTGCCCAGACGATTATGAAGGAACTGGACCGGGGTGTCACAGGACTGAAGGGTAAGGGGATGTATACCGGTAACAGCAAGGTCATCCTGCTCTGCATCTGTTCCAAACATGATATCCCTGATATTAAGGATATCGTCCGCTCCTATGATAAAAGAGCATTTTTCATTATCAATAATGTCAGTGAGGCTATGGGCGAGGGCTTCGTAGAGCACTGGAAATAAGTATGTATAA
>ONIO01000057.1 GCA_900317915.1 uncultured Lachnospiraceae bacterium
TAATTCTGTGCCTGTAAGCTTGGCAAACATAGCAATATCAGAGCGATTCAGTGCGGTAGAG
This sequence comes from uncultured Lachnospiraceae bacterium, assembly GCA_900317915.1. Taxonomy (GTDB): domain Bacteria; phylum Bacillota; class Clostridia; order Lachnospirales; family Lachnospiraceae; genus Lachnocurva. The sequence goes on from ONIO01000057.1 coordinate 62, forward strand.
ATCACAGAGTGATGAGCGCCACCGGCATAGCACCATGCGGCAGTACCGATTTCAAAATTAGGCTTATGGCGATACATGATGTGAGCCACTGGCAGATTTGGCATAGGATGTGGCTCCTTTATCAGTTCCACATCTGCACAGATGATGCGGAAGTGATCTCCTAGATCAATCAATGTGACCTGGATACCATCCCCTTCCACGCAGTCGAATACCAGACGGGCTGGATCACTCTTACCACCGATGCCAAGTGGATGCACCTGGATCTCTGGGCGATTCTTGGCTAACTGAGCTGGCACCTCAAGCATATGGGAGGCCAATTCTACCTCTGCTCCTGGAGTCAGGTCATAGGTGTAGTCCTCCATGAATCCTGTAGCACCAGGTCTGCCCTCTGCCATCTTCTGAAGGATTGCGGACAGAGCAGCGATCTTATAGTCACCCTCTGGTCCGAAGCCCACACCTTTGGCCATCATATTCTGAGCAGCGATACCAGGCAGCTGATTCATGCCATGGAGATCCTGGAAGGTGTCGGTGAAGGCCTTGCACTGATTGGTAGCAAGGAACTTTTCGAAAGCCACTTCCATTCTGGCCTGCTCACGAACCACATCGATTCGATCCGTCGCCATGGTGTACTTCTCCTGGTACTCTGCCATCTTCTTATCTACTTCTGCCTCGGTGACTTCCTTCGACAGCTCTACGATCTCACCGATACCCCAGTACTTAATCTCCCATCCATAGTGGATCTCTGCCTCTAAGCGGTTACCATCGGTAACTGCCACGTCACGCATATTATTACCAAAGGTTGCCACACGCATATTATGAGACCAGTCAATGGCACGGGCTACATCTGCGAACTGACGAACCTTTGCTATAAAGTCCTCATGCTTGTAGTAACCAGCCACCACCTGATGAGGGATATTCATACGAGCCAGGATGAATCCAAACTCACGATCCCCATGGGCTGCCTGATTCAGATTCATGAAGTCCATATCGATGGTGTCATAAGGCAGCTTCTCATTGGCCTGGGTGTGGAGATGAAGCAGTGGCTTTCTAAGGATCTGCAAGCCCTTGATCCACATCTTAGCTGGTGAAAAGGTATGCATCCAGGTCACCACGCCGATGCAATCATCGTCCATCATGACCTGCTTCATATCATTGACGCAGATCTCAGATGTCTCAACGGTTGATAGTAGAACGAACTCCACTGCATCTCCTAGCTTCTCATTGAAGTAAGCCACCATCTCCTGGCAGTCCTTACGTACTTCCTGCAGGCACTCTTCCCCATAGAGATCCTGACTTCCTGGAATGAAATACAACTTTTTCATAATTACTTCCTTTCCTTTTATACATTCCCCTTCTGATTTCACATCTTCTGATAAGTTGTACATGTATATATGTCAAGACTCGCTTGCGAGTCTTGCGCGCCGGATTCGGGTCTGCTTCAGCAGACAAATTCCTGTCCGAATCCGTGCGCATCCTCGCGGAGCGTTTAACGCAGTCGGAGCTTGTTTGGAAAGTATTAGGTTTGAAATAGAATCCTCCTTTTACTCCCCACATTACAAGGAAAATATAGTCTCCTCCCTCATTTATGTCAATACAATTCATTCTTTTTTGTGAATAGTTGTCTAATTTTTATTTGGTCTTTTGTATACTTTTCACCATATAGTTGTATATGTACAACTGTTCCATTCGAGAAATGTAAACCAATCTCTAGTCTGGTTTACATTTCCATAATTGACTTCCATCGCTGGAAATGTCTATAACGCATTGATGTGACAAGACACCTGTAAAGATATGAGGACACTTGCCAAGGTCGGGGCAGAGGCTTTTACGGACTGTCGACTGAGGAAAGCTTATCTCGAGGAGGAAGACGGTTGGACCGAGATCCCTTTTCCGTCCGAATATGGATATCTTATGAACCGACTCCTGGCTTCCTTTGGGAAAAACGGCCACCGATATGATTATGGGGAATATGACAAAAATCTCCTGAATGGAGGATGGAACCTGGAAAAACTGCATCTGGCAATTTCCCGGCTGAAGCAGGGCAGGCATCTGAAGAAAGAAATGGAAGATTCGATCCGCGCACGGATCCTGACAGACATGGAAGAAATCCTGAAACTGATCCAAGATCATAGCGACGGAGAGAGTCTTCAGGCCCTTTCTGACCTGCATTTCTTCACAGAAGAAAATACAGATCAGGCGATTGCCCTCTTTAATCAAGAAGGATCCGGGGAACTTTTACCGATCCTTCTCAATGTGAAACAGGGACAAAGGAGGAAACCCTTTGACTTTAGTTTATAGTTTCAAAATTTTGTTAGTTAGTTTGGGCTGGGATGGGTGTCTTTTCTAATAGAAAAGACCCTAAAACAGCAGCTGACATGAGCAATCCGTAGATAGCAAAAACATATCCGAGATTCATATATTCGCCCAATGCTCCCGCAATCACGATTCCTAATGGACTTGCAAGAAATGATAAGCATTTGAATATGCTGAATGTTCTTGCTGATTTATCCACAGGTGTATAGATTTGAATCAGAGATGCGTTCATTACAGATACAATATAGGTAGATATACCCATTAAGAATCCAGAAAAGTACATAAGAAATAAATTCTGGATACATAATACAATTAAACTGACCATACCATATAGATAGCCAACAGCTAGAACATGCTTGGGGGATAAATGTAAATTGATTTTTTTGTACAATAAACCGGTAATGATTCCGCCGAGAGCAAGTGAAGTCATATAAAGAGCATAGGTGTCTGGGCGATAGTTGCGAGAGGAAATTAGCGCTACGATCAGACTATCAACCGGAGCAACCAAGAAATTACCAATGAAGGTTAACAGCATTACATCTTTTAATAATTTATTGTCAGCTATGAATTTTAATCCATCCTTCATCTCGTTGATATAATTCTTATCTCCTTTTATGGTAACATCTTTGAAATTAACAAATAATAAGAGGATTGGCATTACCATAAATGATAGAAAATCAATGATTAACGCACCGGTCAGTCCAATTTGCATGACAATGATTCCGGCAGAAAAATAAGAAAATATCTGTAGAAATTGATTAGCAATTTCAATCAGAGACCTTGCTTCGATGATGTCATTTTTGCCTACGATTCTTGGAAGAATAGCATTTTGGCAAGGCTTCATAAAAGTGCTGAACAATGCTTGCATAGTTACCAATACAATCAATATGAAAATAGATAAAGTTTTGGTTCTAAAAGAAATAATTAACGTCAATATTACAAAGGCCTGTAAGATACAGCTACTTGATAGTAGTCTTTTTTTATTGCCTAAGTCTACGACAGTCGAAGTGAATATGCTAATTAGTGAGCATATGATCTTGATTGCAAAGACATAGCTTGTAATAAAGGTGGATTTCGTAATCAGATATATGATCTGCGCCATTGCAATATCGTCCATATAATCTCCGATATTGGAAATGAGAACGCCGATAAAGTAATTACGGAAATTTATATTGTTCAGCAACATCCTCATGCTCCTGTCCTCTCTTTGTCCATAATAGCTTGGTATAGGGATTCATTTAAGGCTTTTCGTAGGCTGCAGAATATGGCGTGACGGTCCTCACTTGTTAAGGTGTTTCCTTTAAATTCGTCAAGCCATAACCATTTTATTATTTGACAATCCTCGTACCATTCACAGGAGGAATCTGTACACGGATTTTTTCTATAACTGTGCAATAATTAATCTGTAGAATAAGCCAGGAGCTTATCCCCCTTGTCGTTATTCTCGGCAAGGATTCTTTTTAATAGTTCCATCTTCATTTGTTTCACCTCCTTTATTTCAGTGTTAAAGCCATTTTGATCGATTGGCCCTGATAAAGACATAACGTATGCGGGGATTTCAAATATAGGAAATTCCCCGCATACGTTATGTCTATGCTTGAAATAATTAGTTAATCTTGATTTGGAGGTGGTTCAAGTGAAAAGATTATCATCAGCCCTTATTGTTGGGATTATTTCGTTGGCGATTATTCGATACAGTATTGTCATTTTTAAATCAACAGATGACATTCATCGAATACCCTTGATGAGAACAGAAAATGTGGCATGTGATTTGATCACGCCTTACTGACCTTCCTCATTGTCTCAAGTATTCGCTTGAGATTTCCTTTGTTCTCTGGATAAAATTCACATAATTTGTAAGCTGTCCAAAGATAGACCATAGATATTTTTTTGCAATTCTTGTTTAATTTGCAGCGGTTTAATTGAAATATATTCCAACCAATATTGTAATAATAATTATAAAGGTAATTAGCTTTATTATTGTTGTAAAGCCAACGGATTTCTCGCTTGCATATGGAAATGCTTTTTTTGTATTCACCCATTTGACCTAGAATATTTGAATAGTGTAAAAATATTATATATCTGGACTTTGGATCAGTAAGTTTTTCTCTGTGCAAGATATATTCTTCAAGTGAATGAAACATTTCGATTGATTTTACTGTATTTCCTTTTTCGTTAGATAGTATAGCAATGTTATAGTATAGAAGTAATTCGCTATCTGTATATATTTGCCTATTAAGATGCTTGCCGGAATCAATGTCTGTCTTTTGAAGTAGTTTACTAAGCCTTTGCAATGCATCATCTACCGTTATCTCTTTGTGAATATATTCAATTATCGTTTCGATTCTTCCACAGAATTGTTCAATCTCTGGAATATCATATGGTGAGTTTATGTTTTGAAGCTTTTTTATCAGATTTATGGCTTCATGAAATTCGCCTTTTTCCATATCTGATGTCGTTGCTTTCATAACGTTATCCATGATGATGAACTCTTTTGGCATGTTGATATGAATCAAATTGATATTTTTTCCCATCCGTTTCATTAATCTATAAAAAATGATATCGGAGGGGTCTAGAACACCATTTTCATATCTGGACATTGTTACCGGATCACAGATGGATTCACAAACAAATTCTTGGGTTAATCCAAGTGATTTCCGGGTATATTTTAAAATATTAGATTTTCTATACTCCCCCATGTGTCTTTACCCCCTATATTCAACATCCCGTGATCAGACTCTTTTAAAAGTTTAGCAAGAAAAGACCAATCCCCTTCGGCCTTTCTGTCAAAATATGTGATCAGTTCTCTGAGATTATAATCATTTTTCATTTCGACCATAATCATTTTTGTATACTTATTTGGAGTCAATTGATCTAGTTGCAATAATACCTTTAGCCTGATAGAAGACATGATATTGCTTCTTCTGTTATCCTTGGTATACCTATATATTTTCAAGAGTTCTTCCTGATTATAATGTTCATATCTTATCATTAGTTCCAGCTCCGTAGTAGTATACAGAAACTTTTCCATAATGTTGGGAGGACAGTCAGTTATTGATAATGCCTGTAGGATACAGCTTTGATTGTAGGAATTATCTTGCTCTATTTTTTTTAGCAGGAAAAGCTGTCGGTACAACTTATTACAATTCCTAATGCCGTTATGAAAATCCAACAGATACTGATTATAAAGATTTTTATCATATATTGATCCATTCATCTTGCAAATCAGGTTATCAAGAAAAAGCTCTTTGTCTGTGGTTATAAATTCGATTTGATTTGTGCCAATGCCTAAACGCTCTAACAAGGATTCTGCTACGATTTTTTCCGGAAATCTTTCGTCTCTTTCGTATCTGGACAATGCAGATGTGCTGCATAGTCCACGACAGAGGGATTTTTGCGAGAGTTTGAACTTTGTCCTGAATGATTTGATTAAATTGCCGAAAGTTGTTGTTTCTAGCATGCTACTCATTTTTACTGGTGTACCGCCTTCGTCTGATTTAGTTACATTATAGATTTAGATAATACCACATGCATTCCAGTAGTGGTTAATAAGAAAGTAAATCATGCTGTTTTGGCGTTACGTCAGATATGAAGATTTACATGTATAACGTACCTGCGGCAATCAGAGAATTAGAAAAGATTGAGATGGTCAGACAGCTGGATGGTGTTTATCGCTTAGATCATGCAGTAACTGCGGCACAAAAGACAATCTTAAACCAATACCTCAGAATCATCCATTTTCTCAGGAAGTCTGAGATAGTTCATCTGGCTCGCATAGACCATTTCCTTCAGCTTGGTATTATCCTCACGAATCCGACAGCCTACATGTATGGTATATGGCTGCTTCTTCGCATCAATACGTGTCACGCGCCCCTGGAGTTCCTCCTGGATACGGTCCCACCGCTTGGTCTTCATATTATAGATCTCTGTGCCAAAGGAGATATGGATGATATCATTCTCTCGAAGGGTGGTCATATTATTCATCAAAACAATACTGAATCCATGCATAGAAATGTCCTGCAGGATTGCACCCTCGATAATTGGCCTTCCATTTAAGAGACAATCCACCGGGCACTGCAGGGTGAGACGGATCTCCGAGCGGCGATTCTCCGCTATTGGATTATCATCGGAGAAAAGGAGGCAGATATGTCCCATGGACGGAACCTTCACCTCCATGATTCGTACTGGCTTCCAGGTATAGTGCTTATGATTGATCTCTGTGTAGGTCGAATAAATCTTACCATGATCTGCATGATAGGCGTGATTTTCATTATCTAGAAACTGAACCACCCCAAAGGATCTATAGTGCAGCTTCTTACAGAGCATGGCTGCCATCTGCAGTTCCTTTTCAGGAAGCTTCAGAGTAGGTGTCGTTAACACCGTCCACTGACTGCCACCCTGAGACTGGCTTCCTGCATCTGTTATGTAAAGTGAGATTCCCTCTGGGATTTCATGTAAATACATCGCTAATCCTCCTAAGAGCTGATAGAGTTTTAAGAATGGATCCTTTCTACCGGCTCTTTCCTTCCATCGTAAGTAATAAAAAATCATAATCTACACATTCATTCCGCCTTCTATCATAATATATCAATATTATAAAATGCCACGGGACTTTTTCTTAAATCTTTGTAAATTTCCCCTTTCACCGCGGCTTTTAAGTGCCAATCAGGGAAAACTATGCTATTGTATTGAGATGTAAATCACTAACAAAAGTAAAAGGAAATTATGAATACTTCAAAGCAAACATCCCGGACTCCACAAAACTAGCCTTGGAGAAGCTTCGCTCTGCAGGACACTTTCTCTGCATTGCAACAGGACGTTCCCAGTCTATGGCTGTGGATTATATGCATGAATTAGGCTTTCACAATATGGTATCTGACGGTGGATATGGCGTCACCATCCAGGATGAGTTATTAGGCATAGAACCCCTTCCAAAAGAGGACATCGTTGCCCTGATAGATGAGTGTAAGGAAAAGGGCATCCCTTGGGGAATCTCCTTCGAAAATACACCAATACGTTATGTCCCGGATAATTCCTTTATGGAAGCCACCAGCGATGACTATATGGAGACCACTGTTATCCCAGGCCTGGATCCTCGAAATTATCCAGAGATCTATAAGGCCTTTATCGCAGGAGAGTATCCTCTAGAGGAGGAATTAACCGCTCTTAAGAAGCTGCCTTATGTCCGTTGGCACAAGGAATACTTCTTCGTGGAACCATCGGATAAGGCCTATGGCATTAAGAAAATCATGGATCACTTCCATGCAGACTATAAGGATGCAGTGGTCTTTGGTGATGCCATGAATGATATTAGTATGTTCCAGGATCCATGGACCAAGGTTGCCATGGGCAATGCCATTCCAGAATTAAAAGAACTCGCAGATTATGTCACAACAGACGTAGCCGATGATGGCATCTATAATGCTTGTGAGCACTTAGGATTGTTTTAAGGGAGACCGACCTATTATGGGAGAGATGAAAAATACTGGAAAGTATTCCAGTGAATCCTTTCAGCAAAAGGAAATGAAGAAATTAAAGAAGATGGAGAGCCGGAAATACACCCAGATCTCCTTCTATGTAATAGTTACCGTTGTACTGATCTATTTGATTCTTAAGTTTTTATCCAATATTGGAACCATTGGTTCAGCCATCACCGTTACATTAAGCTGGCTGAATGTGCTTCTCAAGCCATTGATTATTGGTTTTGCCTTTGCATATCTCCTCTATCCCTTGGATGATTTCCTGCAAAAGCAGCTGAATCGTATTCCACTACTTAGAAAAAGCGGCAAGTCCCATCGTGGACTAGCCGTTGCAATTACCGCTATTCTATTGATTACAGGTTTGGGAGCTATGCTATCCGTTCTCACATCTGCAATCACCAGGGACCTCACCCTCTTCCATGTATCGGACACTTCCTCCATTATTACTAGCATGAAGGATTCTTTAGATAGTTTCTATGCCAATGCGAAGAACCTATTAAATGAGATGAATATGTCTGAGGAATCCCTGACCCAGTATATTAAGCCAATACAGGACGCACTGCTCTCCTTCTCCAAAAACATGGTGCTTCGCCTTAGCTCAGTCCTAACCAATCTGCCTGGCATCATGTCCACACTACTATTCTCCATTATCTTCACCATCTACTTCCAGTTAGATGGCGAGGGGCTGAAGCACTATTGGGGACATGTCCTAAAGTCCGTACTACCTAAGAAGGCTATTGGTCATGTTCGTACCTTCGTCCATGATGCAGATACTGTATTTGCTGGCTATATCCGCGGACAGTTCTTAGATGCTTTGGTGTGTGGAACCATTATCTCCATCACCCTAACCATCATCGATGTCCGCTATGCTCTCCTCATTGGTATCCTGACAGGTCTTGGTAATTTGATTCCATATGTAGGACCCTTCATGGCCTATACCTCTACCACCTTTGTATGTCTCATGAATTGGGATCCGAAAAAGTGGCTCCTTGCCATGATCCTAATCTTCATTATTACGACCATCGATGGTAATGTGCTGAATCCCAAGTTCCTAAGCCATACCATCTCCATCCACCCACTGCTTGTCATTGCATCCTTAATTATCGGTGGTAAGATAGGTGGTCTCTTAGGTATGCTTCTGGCTGTTCCATGTGGTGCCTTAGCGAAGATCTACTTTGAGAAGGGCATCCACTATATCCGAGACAAGCGGGATATGGACGAGGAGTCCACTGCATCTTCTGAATCCTCTAGTTCTAGACCAGAATGAATGGTAAAAAGACTACTGAAATCAATGTCAAGCTGTACTCTTATAATCTTCTTCATCTGCTACCTCGATTCGAAATAAGGTTAATATGTAGCACATCCACGCTATACCTGCATGATAAATATACCTGTGCCAGAAAAAAATTAAAAAAAAGTTAAAAAAGGTTTGACATCACTATAAGGGTTTGGTATGATAACAAAGTCGCGGGTGAGCGACAGATAATCAAGCGCAGAGATGCGAGATTTGCGGAAGTGTCGGAATTGGCAGACGAGCAAGACTAAGGATCTTGTGGCAGTAATGTCGTGTGGGTTCAAGTCCCATCTTCCGCACTCTGCAGAAGTGGCGGAATTGGCAGACGCGCAGGCTTCAGGTGCCTGTGGCAGCAATGTCGTGTGGGTTCAAGTCCCATCTTCTGCACGACGCTTAGGTAGCACATACGATGTATGTGCTATTTTTTATACTCTTTTCTAATGAAAAAACCCGGTACCTAGCAGTTCTCTTCTAGATACCGGGTCTCCTGTATTCCTGTATGATTCCTTTTCTCTAAATCAGCCATATGTGATCTGATACACTGCACAATTACAATTAAACGTACTATTTCACATACTTCTCTTCGAAGTCTTCCTTGGTAATTGGCTTATCATAGAGATAGCCCTGCACCATATCAATATGCATATCCTTCAATGCATCAGACTGGTGCTTGGTTTCTACACCCTCTACCACAACCTCCGCATGCATCACTTCAGCCAGCTTAGATACTGTCTTCACGAAGGCATCTGAATAGCGATCCTCACCAACATTATCAATAAAACTCTTATCGATTTTAATCACATCCAGAGGTAATCTCTTGAGACAGTTCAGTGAGGAATAGCCTGTGCCGAAGTCATCGAGAGCAACCTTCACTCCCAATTCCTTCAGTTTCTTTAAGAGATTGGATACAGACTCTACATCATGGATTGCCAGACCCTCTGTAACCTCTAGGGTAAGGTTCTCTGGATTCAGACCAGTCTCATCCAAGGCTCCCTTAACTGTCTCTACAATGTCCTCTCGAATCAGCTGAACCAGAGACAGATTTACATTTACGGTATACTCTGGATGACCGAAGTCATTCCAGTGACGACAACGACGACACGCTTCGTAGAGCACATGCTTTCCAATCGGGACAATCAGTCCTAAGTATTCTGCCAATGGGACGAAATCCAATGGCTGTACGAAGCCGAGCTCCTTAGAGTTCCAGCGTACCAGTGCCTCTGCACCACATACCGGATGCTCTGGCTTGGATACATCCACCAGAGGCTGATAGTAGACCTCAAATTCCTTACAGCCATCCTCTACCGCTTGGCGCATTGCCTTTTCCATATCTAGGCGACGTGCAATAATCTTCGCATCATCGTCGATATAATATACGATCTTACTCTTGCCCTGGCGCTTGGCCTGATGCAGAGCGATATCCGCATGACGGAACAGGGAGGAGAGATCTCTACCATCCCTTGGATAGTAGGCGATACCCATACTGCAGGTGCAGTAGTACTGCTTCTCATTCAGATTCCAAGGATTCTGGAATACATCGATGACACGCTGTGCGATAGCTTCTGGAGTCACCGAATGCTCAGCGGGAACCAGGATTCCAAACTCGTCACCTCCCAGTCGGTATACATTTGCTTCCAAACCAGCTGCACGAACCAGAGCCTCTGCAACTCTCTGAAGTAAGAGATCTCCTGTCTCGTGTCCAAGGGAATCATTGATATTCTTAAAGTCATCTAAATCGATATAGATACTAGCCCCTGCTGTCTGGTTATCCGGTAGTTTCTCCGCCTTACGGAGTTCCTTCGCGATATCCTCTTCGCAGCCACGACGATTGCGAAGTCCAGTCATAGGATCGGTATATGCCTGGCGCTCGATTCTCGCCTGGTACTCCTTCATCTCCGTGATGTCATATACGGTCACCAGACGGGCCTTATTGCCATTCACCCAGGTGATCTCTGTCATAGTTAGTTCAAACCACAGATCCCCTTCTATGGCATGGAATTGGGTGCTATTGCCGATCTCCTCAGTAGGGAGAAATGCAATTCGTTCCAGCGCATCCTGATCCGTTTTATCTGGAATGGCCTGACGGATCGTTTCATTGGTAAAAAGAACCTGATGATTCTCTACATCCACCACTGCCACGCCACAGCCTGTGTGCTGCAGGATCGCATCCAGAGTCACATAGGAGGAGGTAAGGGAGTTTCTAGTAATACGCTTGGACAGAATGGTCTGGAAAATCTTACGGATATCATTCAGAAACTTCAGTTCCTCCTGCTCCCAGCGATGCTCTCTACTGGTACCAAACTGGAGATACATCCGCAGTTCCTCATTGATACGAACCGGGTAGAATACAACAGCCTGGAAGTCGCAGAGATCCATATACTGCTGGAACTCCTCTGGGATCTCAGAGTCCGAAGAGATGGTATAGGGACGTCCATTGAAGAAGGGATAGCCCAGACGCTCTCTCGATACGAAGCGTAGCTTACATCCTTCAGATTCAGCGAATTCCGCGATCATCTCCACAGAGTTCTTCGTCCCATCTAAACGGAGAAGCGCACTCTCCGTTAGTTTCAGATGACGAGAACTAATCTCTAGGATTCGATTCGCAATCTGGTCGAATTCTCCCTCAGACTCCATGAGACTAAGGACACTGGTCATGGTCTCATTACGTTCTAAGAGTCTCCGATTACGAGTGCTCTCCTCTTCAATATCCTCTAGTCGACCCTGGATATCCTGATTCTCCTTACGGATCTCATCATGATAGTCCCGGATATGGAGAACCAGCCTGAGATTACTCTCCATGGCCTTCTTATTCGTGAGACGAAGTCCCTCTGGGAAATGTAGACCATCCCCAGCCTGTGCCTTTTCTAATTCACTTGCCTTCTCACCGCTAATACCTAAGAGAACCAATACCGATTGAATCACATGATGAGAATTACGTATCACCACACCTGTCATCATGGCAGGATATGGGACGTCTCCCTCAATCACTTCCTCCAAATCCGTATCTAAGAAATGGTCTAAAAATCGTAATACCTTCTCCTCTGGAAAGTGCTGATCCAGATAGACCCGCTCTCCTTCACTAATCTGATTGGATAAATCAAATACCCTTACAAAAGCCTGATTCTCCCGAGTGTATTGGCGGATATAAAACCCTCCCGCACTGGCCACATCTGACATGAGCTGCAGATTCTTAGATACCAGATTCGATTCTCTACTTACCCCAACACGTTTCATTCTGTAACTGCTTTCTTCTCAATGATGTAAATATTCTGATGCTTTCTTAATTCAAAGGTTCGGACAAGCTTAAGTCCCTTATGGAGACGAATCTGCTTCTTCACCTGATTTTCCTCGCTGGATACCAAAAACAGCATGGCATTTGGACAAGTGATCTCCATACTCTTATCAAAGAAGCTTCGATAGAACCCGTCTCTCTCCTTTGGCGACTTACCATAGAGGTCAGGGAATTCTGTAATCACCTCATCAAATAAGTATTCATGGGTGAAGTCAAAATAATCACGATTGATATAGTGGACAATCATGCCCGCATTCTTTGTATTTTCTCTCGCACCGATAATGGCATGTTCATAGATATCTGTGCCGTAGATCTCTCCAGCTGGAACAGCCTTATGACGCTCAATAAGAAGAGTACCAACCCCGCAGAAAGGATCAATAATCTGCACACCCTCCCCTAAGTATGGACGGATCAGCTCTACCACCTCTGCTGCCCTTACAGGCATCATGGATGTGGCTTCTACCTTGCTTCGATAATCGAAGCGATGATCTAAGCTCTCATCCAGGCGAAGGTATGGCGCGAATCCACCACTCTTACGAGCCACCAGAATCAGTGTAATCTCATAATTGCTTGGCAAGTTTCGAAGACGCCCCTTAGAAGCCTCCTCTAACTCAAATCCCTTCTTACGTAAGAAGGCACCAAGCTGATTCTCCTTTTTCGGGCTATGGATCTCTAAGCGGAAGCTATAGCTATCTGTTCCATCTCCACCCAGAAGCTCATCTAGCATTGGTAAGAGGCGAGATCCTGTAGCTAATTCCGCCAGATTCTTCTCATCTAATACCAGCCCCTTTTTCACGGGAATCAGGAACCAAGCCTCTTTATAGGTACGAATCTTAGACAGGATCCGGTCGTCCTCGAGACGAGTTCGAACACCGCCTCCTACAACCCTTGCATCCCCGCCAAGCTCTGCTGCGATACTCTCACGAACAGGTGCATCAGAAAGGAGTAGCATTTCATATGGTTTCTTAAAATGTTCAAAGCTATGCTTCCCAGCCAGGCTACCACCTGATAAGATGCTCTCTAACTCTCTTCTCTCCTCACGGATATGCTTCTTTTCCGTCTCATCCCAATCTTTTTCATTGATAAATGTAAGGCGATTGGTAAACTGGGTCATATAGGGCTCGCAGTCGCAGTAGCTTAAGGCTAAAAGGTATGCCCCTCTTACGAACAGAGTCTCCTCTTTCATATAGGCATCAAATAAAGGCTGCGCCACCATATGGCGTCCAGAAGAATCCGTGTTGTATAAAATATCTGACAAGAGACTTGCTGCATTCTTTCTGGTTTTTGCATCGGGATCTGCTAAAAAAGGGACGATATCCATAATATGGTTTGCAACTATCCTACTTGCCTCCACTGGATTCTCACGAATCATCTTGCGCAGTTCACTTAGATCCCCACGATGCTGACCTTCTTCTAATAAGTGCTGTAACAGTTCTTCTATTCTCTTATCCATGTAATCTCCAACTATTTTGATAAATAGAATGGGCAAATCTACAGAATTACCCATATTTCCGTTTTGTTGCTTAACCCCATTGTTGATTTTTTTAAAATTGCTATAATAATACATGACTTAAGAAATACACCCCCAAGAAGTATTCTTAATGTCACTTCCCCTTTATATATTTTTTAACCCCCTTTCAGCAGCAGTTCATCCCCCCAATTTCGAACTGCTGCTAATCTTTTGTCTTTTTCTATTTCTTCTTTATCTTTTTATTTTTATTTAATTTGTGCCTCACTCCTTTCTCAGTTTATACTATATATGGAAGGGTTATGATTTCTGGATTCATATGAAACCATATAGTATTTGAAGGGAGCATGAATATGCACGTATTTCAGCCATATCCAATCGAGTCAATCGAAATAGATCCATTTACAAAACTTGATAAGGAATGGGCAGAGGTTGTTACCAAAAACGGTAAGGGCGCCAATGCCATGACTGTAAGCTGGGGTGGCTTTGGAACCATGTTTAATAAGCCAGTGGCAACACTCTATGTTCGAGAGTCTCGTTATACCAGAGAATTATTAGATCAGGATGGTCACTTCTCTCTCTGCTTCTTAGATGAGAAGTATAAGAAGGAGATGGGATTCCTAGGCAATGTATCCGGCAGAGATGAGAATAAGATTGCCGAGGCACGTCTCCATGTAGGTCTCTTTGATGATGTTCCTTATATCGACGAAGCCAACTTAGTAATCGTATGTAAGACCATCGCTAAGACTCCGCTTCCTGTTGAGGATGTCATCGATAAGGACTATGCAGAGAAGTTCTATCCAACAGGTGATTTCCATAACATCTATATCTGTGAGATTGAGAAAATCTACGCTAGATAATTCCAAAAATAGTAAAAAAA
>ONIO01000083.1 GCA_900317915.1 uncultured Lachnospiraceae bacterium
AGAGCGATATCCCTTAATTGAAAAATTTAACGCAACAAAAAAGTTCCTTAATTGAAAAATTTAACGCAACAAAATAAATATCTGTGGCTCTAAATTAATTAGGATAACTACACCTAAATATGTGGTATTCTATAATGGAACAAGGGAGATAGAACTAAATGTATCTATAGAGTGAGGAATAATAGGGCACTCTCTACGGTAGTAGTGGGTGCTTCTTCATATTTGCGATCATATTTCGCTGATCGGAAGAAGTCCGAATAGAGACAGTATTTTAATGATTTTTGGGGGAAGTGAAATGTGGACCAATTTTTTTAAGGAAGATGATTTTCAAAAAGGCATGGATGAAACAGTTCTGCCATGGCTGAAGGAGAATCTGGGCATCTCCATTCATTACAGTATGATTCATCATCCAGAGGAAAAAGCTGCAGTGGTGATTTTTCATGGATACTGCGAATTCTTTGGAAAGTACCATGAGATGGCTTATTACTTGTATCAGAATGGGTATTCTGTCTATTGTATTGAGCAAAGAGGACATGGTAGATCAGGAAGAGAGAATCATAATCCAAGTGCTATTCATGTGGTTGACTTCCAGGATTATGTAAGAGATCAAAAGACTTTCATTGATAATGTAGTAAAGAAAAACAGTGGAGATGTTCCATTATACCTTCTGGCGCATTCAATGGGAGGTCTGGTAGGAACCCGCTTCTTAGAGGATTATCCAGAGGTGTTTGATAAGGCAGTATTATCCTCTCCTATGATTCAGATAAATTTTGGAAAAGTTCCTTATTTTGCTGCAGTTTTAATGGGAATATGGTTTAGCCTCACTAAGAATCTAGAGGCTTATGTACCAGGTGGACATGACTTCGAGCCCGTAAGTGACTTCGAGCACTCCTCCCAGTTGTCGGAGGCAAGATATAATTATATGTTTAAGCAACGCTTGGATAATAAGGCATTTCAGACCAGTGGAGCAACCATGGGCTGGACTTGGACCTCAATGAAGGCAGTGAAGAAAAGTAAGAAGAATTTGAATCGGATTAAGACACCAGTTTTACTCTGCCAAGCAGGACTAGATGATAAGGTAGATAACCGTGGACAGGATTATTTCATCGCCCATAGACCGGATGTCCGATTTGAGAAGTTCCCGAATAGTAAACACGAAATCTTCAATGCAGCTACAGAAGAGCGCGAGAGATATTACCGCACGGTTTTATCATTATTTGAGGAATAGCTTGCTACTGAGGATGCCATCTATTACTTGCTAGTAATATTCCACTTAGATGTTATAGCCTTTTTGAGGAATAGCTTGCTACTGAGGATGCCATCTATTACTTGCTGGTAATATTCCACTTAGATGCTATAGCCTTTTTGAGGAATAGCATGTTTCTGACGGTGAAAGGCTATATAGCATCTTAGCAGATAGTCTTTCAGCAAGGCTCACAGTAGAAAAATGAAAAAACGATGAAGCATAGGCGGAATCCATTGAGTTTCTCGCCTTCATCAACTATAATAACTGATGGTTTTACACGTTAAAGATAGAAAGAGGTTGGAATGTCAGAAGAGAAAGACAAGAAAGACCTGACTGAACAGAATAAATATGAGGATGTGTGCTACATCTGCCACCGCCCAGAAAGCGTTGCAGGCAAGATGATACATATTCCGAATGACATTACAATCTGTAATGATTGCATGCAGAAGACCTTTGATTCCATGGCAAATTTTGGCTTTGGCGGTCCCTTTAGCACAACATTCAATGGAGATCCTCAGAAAAACCAAGATAATCAGGCAAAAGACAATAAGGAATCCGGCGATGAGGATGATAAGAAGAAACAGAATATCAATAATATTGATCTTTCTGGTATTCCAAATATCTCCATGCTGAATCTGTCAGATTTATTCCCAAAGCAGCCAAAGGTTAAAAAGAGAAAGAGTGATAAAGACTCTGCAAGTCGTATCAAGCCAGTATTTAGTATTGATAATATCCCTCATCCACATGAGATTAAGAATAAACTTGATGAGTATGTAGTGGGACAGGAACAGGCGAAGAAGGTTATGTCTGTTGCGGTCTACAATCACTATAAGCGTGTTGCAACTAATACCATGGATGAAATCGAAATCGAAAAGTCTAACATCTTAATGATTGGACCAACTGGTTCTGGTAAGACATACATGGTACGTACCTTGGCACGTCTTTTAGATGTACCTCTTGCAATTGCAGATGCGACATCTCTCACAGAGGCCGGCTATATTGGTGACGACATTGAGAGTGTTATCTCTAAGCTTTTAGTTGCAGCAGATAATGATGTGGAAAAGGCTGAGAAGGGCATTGTCTTTATCGATGAGATCGATAAGATTGCGAAGAAAAAGAACACCAATCAGCGTGATGTAAGTGGTGAAGCAGTACAACAGGGAATGTTAAAGCTCTTAGAGGGTGCTGAAATCGAAGTGCCAGTTGGAGCAAGTTCTAAGAACGCCATGGTTCCAATGACTATGGTGAACACTAGAAATATTCTCTTTATCTGTGGTGGTGCATTCCCAGATCTCACAGATATTATCAAGGAACGTTTGAATAAAAGTTCTGCAATGGGATTTGTATCTGACCTTAGAGACAAATATGACAAAGATGAAGACATTTTACATAAAGTATCATTGGAAGATCTTCGTAAATTTGGTATGATTCCAGAGTTCTTAGGCCGACTGCCGATTATATGTACCTTAGATCCTCTGTCTGAGGAGATGCTGGTGCGTATTCTGAAGGAACCTAAGAATGCAATTATCAAGCAGTATCAGAAGCTGTTAGCCCTAGATGAAGTGAATCTGGTATTTGATGATGATGCCCTGCATGCTATTGCGGTTAAGGCGAAGGAGCGTAAGTTAGGCGCCCGTGCTCTTCGAGCTATCATCGAAGAATTTATGCTGGATATTATGTATGAGGTTCCAAAGGATGATGATATTGGAACAGTTACAATCACAGCAGATTATGTAAATGGCCAGGGAGGACCACGTATTGAGATGCGCACACAAGAGAAAACTGAGAAGTTGCCTCAGGAAAGTAGTGTGTCTAAGGTGAGCCCTGTAGTTAGTAATGAAGCATAATTATCAAAGATGATAGCAATGAAGCATAACTATCGATGAAGATGGGTAATGAAGCGTAACTACCGATGGAGTTAGTTATTATGAAAAGAGGATATTAATCATGGCTAGAAGAGAGAAGAGACCACATTCTACAGAACTCTATGATGCAATCGTAACCTTAAAGGATAAGGACGAGTGCTTTAAGTTCTTTAAGGACGTATGTTCCGAATCAGAACTCCTTGCAATGGAGCAGAGATTCAATGTGGCTAAGATGCTTGATGAGGGTAAGACTTACTTAGAGATTCAGGATGCGACCAATGCAAGTACAGCAACCATTAGCCGTGTAGGTCGTACTTTTACCGATGGAACAGGTGTCATTGGACAGGTACTTAATCGTTTAGGAGAGAAGGCTTAAGTAACATGGAGGCATTTCAGATTGATGATGTCAGAGGCTTTATGGGCCATATGTTACAGAAGGATACCTTTGATGACTTTTTGCTTTGCGAGGCAGAGATTAGAGGTAAGGCTTCTCTAGAATTAGATGGACACCTCCCCAATGACTTCTATTCGCCGGAAGAATCGGAGGAGCGTAGTTCAGAGGGTGGATTTTCCTCCTATGGAGACCTTCGCCCTCTGTGCTTCGAAGCTGTGCGTGGCAAGCATACACCTGGATATATGAAATTTGTTTTTGGTGCAACCAACTCTCTTCGAAGAGAGATTCTATCTGGTCAGGATGTGGATCCAGAGGATGTGACAGGTTTCTACATCAATGCTATGTTTCGGGATGGTCAATTGACTACCACAACAGGTACTTCGATGCGTACTTTTACAATGGATAAAACAGCGGAAACCCTTTGGGATCAATGGTTTCGGAATTTTCTGGAAAGAGTAAAAATTTCGTACACAAATATGGCATAATCCTTTACTTTTACACGGTGGTGTGTTAACCTCGAATTAGTCGGAAAGTGGTAACCGACGGGTTTTTATATTTTTAGTGGAGGTACTTTCGAAATGAGAGGCACAGTAAAGTGGTTTAACAACCAGAAGGGATATGGTTTCATCAACGGCCAGGAAGGTAACGATGTATTCGTTCATTTTTCTGGTATCGTAAGCGACGGATTCAAGACTCTGGAAGAGGGTGCAGAGGTTGAGTACGATGTGACTGATGGAAAGAAAGGCCCACAGGCTGTTAATGTAACTGTAATTAAATAATTATAGTTACGGTGGCTTTCAAAGAACTATTTTCGATTTATATAAATAAGATTTATCAAGCTAGATAGTTATTCATATACAACGTAAAATAAGTTATTTGAACGTGGAAAGGCGATGTGCATTTATTGCACGTCGCCTTTTTTCACAGGATCTAAGTTATCTGAAGCACATGTTTTATGCTACAGATGTAATAGTACCAGGTGTAATAGCAACAGATGTAATAGCAACAGATGTAATAGTAACGGATGTAATAGTAACAGATGATCTTTGGATACCAACAGAGAGAGAAACTGACAGAATGGTTTCCTGTACTGGCTCAGTTCACAGAGACAACCAAGTCAAAAATAACAGGTCTGCCAAGCCAGCCGAAGGCGGTAGAGTCTGTATCAGATGGCAAGTATGCATACTCTTGCTTAAGTGATGAGGATAAGCTGGTGTACGACCAGGTATATGATGCGATCCTTAATCGAAAAACAAATGTCCCAGTGTCTACTTTAAATTCGGAAGCATTAACACAGATCTATACCTGTGTCATGGCAGACTATCCAGGTCTGTTCTGGGTGAATGGATTCGCCTATGAGACTTTTACCAAGTCCAATGTGGTGACCAGTATGACCTTTACCCCGAAATTCACTATGACAGAGGATGAACAGAAGAGTTATCAGGCATCCGTGGATAGTGTTGTAGATGGCTGGTTATCGGACATCTCATTGGAGGCCAGCGATTACGATAAGGCTCTATTCGTATTCCAAAAGGTAATTGATAAGACCACCTATAACACAGAGAGCGAGAACAACCAGAATATCCTCTCGGTATTTCTCAATGGAGAATCTGTTTGCCAGGGATACGCAGATAGTGTAAGTTATCTCCTGCAGAACCTTGGAATTCAGTCCACTGTTATCACTGGAACAGCAAATGGTATTTCTCATGCGTGGAATCTGGTATATTTAGACGGCGCCTATTATTACATAGATGCAACCTGGGGCGATGGCTACTATACAGATGCCAACATTCAGAAGACGGCGAATACCAATTATGCTTATCTCAATACAACTACAGAGCATATGAATAAGACCCACACGCCGGATTCAATTTACCAGCTGCCAGAGTGCACAGCCACCCAGGATAACTATTTTGTGAAGAATGGTCTATATTTCACTGGATTCGATGGAAGTGCCATGGGAGCAATCATTCAGGATGCATACCAAAAGGGCCAGGGCTCTATCTCCATGCAATTCCAGGATGAGAATCTGTATGAAAAGACCAAGGACTACTTCCTGGTGAAGGGGAATGTCCGTAAATACGTGTCAGCAGACAAAATCCAGTATCTGGAACGAAGGGAGGATCTGGTTCTGACCATTAATTTCTAAAATTTCTATTAAAGGTGTGGTTTATACCTCCCCAAGTGTGGAAATAAATTGAAGTTTGTACTACTATAGGGCTATAAAAATGCGTGATCCAGGCACTGATAGACGAGAAGGAAGTGCCTTTGGAAAGGAGACTATATGTATAGAGTTCTGATTGACAGCTGCGGTGAGTTATTCCCAGAGATGCTATCTGATCCGGACCATTTTGCAAGCATTCCGTTGACACTTGAAGTGGACGGTGAAGACATCATAGATGATGATACCTTTGATCAGGCTTCCTTTCTAAGTAAAGTAAAGGCTAGTCCAACTGGCCCTAAGTCTGCATGCCCATCTCCAGATGCATACATCAGAGAGTTTAAGAATGCCGACCACATCTACATCATTACCCTGTCATCCAAGCTGAGTGGATCCTATAATTCTGCCTGCCTTGCGAAGGATATCTACCTTGAGGACATGGAGGATGAGGATGGATTTGAGGATCTGAAGGTTCATGTATTCGATTCTAAGTCCGCATCCATTGGCCAGACCCTAATCGGCCAGAAGATTGCAGAATTAGAGGAGTCTGGTATGGACTTCGATGAGATCATCTCAGAGGTAGATGAGTATATTGATGAGCAGCATACCTTCTTCATCCTAGAGACGCTTGAGACACTGCGTAAGGCAGGTCGTCTCTCGGGCGTGAAGGCGATGCTTGCAAGTGCGCTTAGCATCAAGCCGGTTATGGGTTCTACACCTGAGGGTTCAATCCAGCAGCTGGGACAGGGCCGCGGCATGATTCGTGCCATCGATAAGATGGTAGACGATATGCTTCAGGTGACGCTGCATACCGATAAGAAGACACTGGCAATCTCTCACTGTAATGCGCCTGCAACTGCAGAGCGTGTCAAGGAGGCAGTGCTTAAGAAGGCGAATTTCAAGGAAGTGAAGATCATCAATACCCGAGGCGTAAGTTCTATGTATGCCAATGACGGCGGAATTATTATGGTGGTTTAATTAAGAAATAAGTTGATTGATTAGGCTCCGGATTATCCGGAGCCTTTTTTAGCAGAATTTGAGCATATATCCTATGCCATATTCTAGAGTGATAGATATATATAAATATAGACCGGGGTGGAACTGTGGACTATCAGGAAATTGTGGAGATAATCGAGAATAAGAGAAGATTTGGGAAAAAATGTGGCCGAGACATCATGATAGAAGCCTTAGAAAAAATGGGGCATCCAGAGCATGGTATGCGAGTGATCCATATTGCAGGTACCAATGGTAAGGGATCTACAGCGGCAGCGGTGGATCGAATGCTTCGCTCCCTTGGCTTTACAGTTGGTCTCTTCACCAGTCCTCATCTCATCCGATTCACAGAGAGAATACAGATCAATGGAGAGGAAATCTCCCAAGAGGATGTGGTCCGCTTAGGACAGGAAGTCTTGGCTGTGGACGTGGACTCTACCATGTTCGATGACAGTCTCATGATGGCAATCCTTTATTTCCAAGAGAAGAAGTGTGACTATGTGATTCTAGAAACGGGACTAGGTGGAAAACTAGACTCCACAGCAGGCCTGGACCTGGTTCCAGAAGTTAGCATAATTACTCGAATTGGTCTGGACCATGTACAGATTCTAGGAAATACCATTGGAGAAATCGCAGAGGAAAAAGCGGGAATTCTAAAGCCAGGTACCCGTCTGGTATTAGCGGAAAATGATGCAGAGGCTTTGGATGTGATCCTGGGTCGTGCAAGACAACTCCATATACCAGTGGTAGAAAGCAACTCGAAAACCATGGAGCATATGTCACTGCATCTCATGGGAAAGTATCAGAAGGAAAATATGGCCACGGCAGCAGCTGCAGTGAACTGCCTTGCATTTCGAGATAGAGACCTGTTCCTGCAAAAGATCCACAAGGGGCATGTTATGTCATCAGAAGAATTTCATCTCAGAATTCTAACGGGAATTAAGGATGGCATTCGTAGGGTAAGCTGGCCTGGAAGAATGGAGATTCTATCTAGGAAACCATTTCTCATGGTTGATGGTGCCCATAATCCACAAGGAGTCAATGCCCTTCATGATAGCCTGCTTGAGATGTATGGAGAAGGCCCCTACCACTTTGTAATGGGAGTTCTGGCAGATAAGGATTACCATCGTATGATTCAGACCATGTATCCCATTGCAGCATCCTTTCGGACAGTGACAGTAGAGAATAAGCGTGCACTCCAGGGTGGTAAATTGGCTAGCCTCATTCAAGGGGATGGGGTTGAAGCGTCAGCTTATACAAATCTAAAGGCGGCCTTAGAGGATGCCATGAAGGAAGCCGAGGAAAAAGGGGAGAAAACCATTGCCTTTGGATCCCTTTACTTTATAGGAGAAATTTTAAAACTATGGCAAAACTGACCAGACAGGAGGCGCTCGCTGTAATGGGATTAACAGATCCATTTACAGAGGAGATGCTGAAGAATTCCTATCGTAATCTCATGAAGGAATTTCACCCAGATACAAATCCAGATCCGGACAATGCTTCCTACATCTATGTGGTGCAGGAGGCTTATGATACTCTGCTTCGTCCCACAGTAATCCATCAGGGAGAGGATGTAACCAAGGCTAGGCCATACGTGGTAAATCACCAGGTCTATCCTCATGGATATGGTAGCCAGCCGGGACAGACTGCAGGGCCGGGACAGACCGCAGGCAATGGATATGGTAGCCAGCCAGGACAGACTGCAGGCAATGGATATGGTAGCCAGCCGGGACAGACTGCAGGTAATGGAGATTATCTTCAGTATGGACAAGTACAAAATAATGGATTTCAAGGGAATCTAGGAAGTAATCCTCCAACTCAGCCACGCGCACCTCGAGTGTTTGGAGATATGAGCGTCGTGGCAGAGACCAGACGTCATCATAAGGAGGCAGCAGCCAGAGATCGCTACGATGAGATGCGTCAAAAGCAGAAAAAGCTTGAGCAGGAAGCCTTAGAACAAGAAGCAATCCGTCAGCGAGAGGAACGCTATCGGCAGACTGAGGAGAAGCGTAAGGAAGAGACCTATGAAAAGGCCATGCAGGCAATCCGTGCAATCCTAGCAGCTCGGACCATCAAGCGGCTGATTGAAGAAGAGA
>ONIO01000090.1 GCA_900317915.1 uncultured Lachnospiraceae bacterium
GAAATGTGTGAAAACATCTGTTGCTGTAATGGAAGGATCCATCTGCAGCGTGGTGAGTGGTTTACATTTCTACTGGCGGAAAGTCCAAAACATAATATGTCAAATGTGAAGGAGAAATAAAATGTCACAATTTGTCCTGTCGATTCTGCCAATTCTCTGGCTGGTAATCGCTCTATGTGTCCTGAAAATGGCTGGCTGGAAGGCTTGTGGTCTGGCTGCTGTGATCTCTGCAGTTGTTGGTATCGCATGCTTTGGGATGGCTCCTGTGAATGCGCTGTCCGCAGTTGGCGAGGGCGTCCTGAATGCCCTGTGGCCAATCTGTATCGTTATCATCGCAGCGCTTTTCGTTTACAACCTGACGCTGGAGACTGGTGCCATGGAGCGTATCAAGTCCATGCTGTCTAGCGTGTCTTCGAATCGCATGGTTATCCTCCTGCTGATTGGATTTGCTTTCGGTAACTTCATGGAGGGTATGGCTGGCTTCGGTACAGCGGTTGCAATCCCAGCTGGTATCCTGATTGCTATGGGATTTGATCCAGTTCCAACTCTGATTGCTTGCCTGGTTATTAACTCTACACCAACAGGCTTCGGCTCTGTAGGTGTCCCAACCACAACCATGATGGGAATTACAGGGATCCCTGCCATCGCAATCTCTGGAATGATTGCAGTGATGCAGTTCGTGATTACTTTTGCAGGACCTTTTGTGATGGTTGCAATCGTTGGCAAGGGCATTAAGGCGATTAAGGAAAATCTGGGAATAATTCTTCTGGCCAGCCTATCCTTCTGTCTGCCACAGTTTGTCGCTGCCTACTTCATCGGACCTGAGCTGCCAGATATCCTGGGTGCAGTTGTGTCTATGATCTGTATCGTAGTTGTGGCACTGCTTCACGAGAAGAAGAGTGGGGCTAAAGAGGCTTCTGTTACTGGTGCGGCTACAGCTAGTGGGGCTGGCGAGGCATCCGAGACTGGTGCGACTACAGCTAAGGCAACTAGCGGGAATAAAGTTGCTGGAGATGCTTCCCTCAGTAATAAGGCATCCGAGACTGCAGGTGCGAAGCTTACCGTGAAGGAAGGTCTGGTCGCTTGGAGCCCATTTATCCTGATTTTCGTCATTCTCTTATTTACTTCAAGCTTGATCCCAGTGATCCATGAGCCACTGGCAACTGTGAAGTCAACAATCTCTGTATATACAGGTAAGAATTCAGGAAGCCTGACTTTCTATTGGCTAGACTGCCCTGGTGTGAAGATTATTCTGGCAGGCCTGATCGGTGGTCTGATTCAGGGTGCTTCTATTGGAACTATTCTGAAGGTATTTGGTAAAACCCTGAAGGATAATGTGAAGACCATCTTTACAATCTGCGCTGTTCTAGCAACGGCGAAGATTATGGGTTACAGCGGAATGATTAGTGCAATCGCTGTAATCTTGGTAAAAGTAACTGGTCAGTTCTATCCAGCCATCTCTCCATTCGTTGGTATGATTGGCGGATTTGTTACAGGTAGTGGTACTTCCACAACTGTACTTTTCGGTGGTCTGCAGACTGAGACCGCTACAGCAATCGGCGTCAATAAGACCTGGCTTGCTTCTGCGAATATCGTAGGTGGTGGTATCGGTAAGATGATCTCTCCTCAGAATATTGCCATCGGATGCGCAGCATCTGGTCTGGGCGGACAGGAGAGTAAGATCCTGAATAAGACAATCCCATATGCTGCTTGCTATATCATCGTAGCAGGAATCGCCTGCATGATTGGTGCATAAGAGGAAATAGCGTTAGACTCGCAATCGCATGCAAGATTGCATAGAGTGCGGGCGTATGCACGTAGATGTGTGCGATTATGCGGTTGTTAGAGCGCGGTATGTATGCTAGTTCGTGAGAAGTACTAGGCACGGGTTCGTGTGAAGAATAAAAGCATCGACTTTTTGCAGATAATGCAAGAGAGTCGATGTTTTTTTGCTTGGGAAGGCTTGTTGGGGAACTGTGGCTGCGAGAATTATAGACTTTCTGCAAATAATGCAGGAAAGTCGACTTTTTTCTTTGCTTCAGAGTGAGTTGGGGTTGCCATAGGCTGGCAAAACATAGACTTTGCCTTATAAGTTAAGAGAGAGTATAAGATTCTTCAGGTAGTATCGTTCAATATAAGATTTTTCTGGCAAAAATGTTAGACTCTCTAACAAAATCTGCAGAAAGTCTATATTCTCGTTAGATACAAGCCACCCGCGCCCGAAAGGACCTATCGATCGCTAATAACCACCCGCGACCGAAAGTCCAATCAATCGCTAATAGCCACTCGCGCCCGAAAGGACCAATCAATCGCTAATCCCCTCCGATTTAACAATAATTCCTACAAATATTGAAGGGGTTCCTAAATTTTGTTATCTTAACTAAGGCAAAAATAATATGGATTGAAAGCGCTTATATATGAAGACAACAGTTGAAACACTAAAAGGTTATATCGAAGGGGCCGTTAAGAAGACACAGTTTCCTCTTTGGAAGCTGATTCTACTGGGTATTATGGCAGGAATGTTCATCGGATCTGGAGCAGCCCTCAGTAATGTAGCGATGCACGCTATTCCATCGGTGAGTCTGTCACGTGTCCTGGGTGGATGTATCTTCCCCATTGGACTGATGCTGATTGTATTCCTAGGCGGTGAACTTTTTACTGGTGACTGCATGGTGATGATGGCATGTATGCAGAAGAAGGTGAAAGTCCTGCAGTTAGTGAAGCTATTGATTATCGTGTGGCTCACCAACATGATTGGTGGCATAATCATGGCCCTTCTGATTCTGAATTCTGGACAGTTAGAGTATTCTGCTGGAATCCTTGGAGCATATACCATTAAGGTTGCACTGGGTAAGGTCAGCGTTAGTTTCCTTGGCGGTGTCTGCTCTGGAATCCTGTGTAATATCTTCGTCTGTGCAGCGGTTCTCATGGCGGCAATGGCTAAGGACATGGTAGGTAAGATCTTCGCAATCTTTTTCCCGATTATGGTATTTGTAGTTGGCGGATTTGAGCACTGTGTTGCGAATATGTATTACATTCCGGCAGGCATCCTAGCTTCTGAGAATCCAAAGTACGCAGAGATTGCAATGAAGAAGTTCGGTATCACAGCAGAACAGCTAAGTCATCTGAATGTAACGAATTTCCTGCTGAAAAATGAGCTGCCAGTTACCATTGGTAATATCATTGGCGGAATGGTCTTCGTCGGATTAGCGTTGATTCTCTTGAATCGCAAGGAGTTAGCAGACTAAGAGCACACCAAGTACTGACTAGAAGGATATTTGTTTCTCCTGAATAGTTATGGAGACTAGGCATTAGGATAAAGCTACGCTGAACATAATTAGAAAATCCCCCTTGGGTAGATTTTGCATGATGATATGTGCTCATTTTCTGGGTACACATCAGATTGCGCTTTCTATCTGAGGGGGATTTTTTGATATTTTTCAAATTTTTGTGCCCGACCATACAACTGAGAAATCCATGCAAGCATTCATTACAATCGAATCTTAGCAATTGGCGTTTGTTACTAAGGAATCCATTCATATGATTCAGATTCTATTAGAAATAGCAATTGTAATCGCTCCATTATTTCTCAGCAGGTTCCCACTTGCAACGAACAGGAGACACGATGGTCCCATCCTTCTTCATAGCAGCGAATTCTTTATCTACAACCTTGCGGTCCAGACCAGTTAATTCAGCAACCTTACCAGCTGCCAACGGTGTACCAGCCTGCTTCATTGCATCGAGAATCACATCACGCTCTGCCATAGTATTTACCTCCATACGTTCATTTTGA
>ONIO01000005.1 GCA_900317915.1 uncultured Lachnospiraceae bacterium
AGATGACTTCCCATTCAGATGCCTTCGGCTTCCGACAATCATCTGCCGAGGGAATTCGTAGCATCTACTCCTCTGCCAATTCCTCCTGATGGATGGCAATTGCCCTATTCTGTACATCCCCTGGTGTCTGCTCGTAGCGAGCGAACTCATAGGTATAGGAGCCTCGACCACCTGTAATGGAGCGAAGTACTGTGCAGTAGCCGAAAAGTTCACGCTCTGGCACGTCTGCTTCAATCACCTGCTTGCCATTGGATGGATTCATTCCCAGGATGACTGCGCGGCGCTTATTTAAGTCTCCCATGACATCTCCTGTGTAGGCATCTGGGACAGTTACTCTAAGATGAACAATTGGTTCGAGAAGGACAGCGCCCGCTTCCATAATGCCCTTTTTGAAGGCCTGTTCTGCTGCCGTCTTAAATGCCATCTCAGAGGAGTCCACTGGATGATAGGATCCATCAAAGAGAGTGGCATGTACTCCTACCACTGGATAACCTGCCAATGGACCCCTCTCGCAGGAAGAAGCAATTCCCTTTTCAACTGCCGGGAAGAAGTTCTTCGGTACGGCTCCGCCAACGACTTCCTCATCGAAGATATATGGTGCATCTCCACCAGATGGACTGAAGCGTATTTTGACATGTCCATACTGGCCATGTCCACCTGTCTGCTTCTTATACTTATACTCTGCCTCCGCAGTCTTTCGAATGGTCTCCCGATAGGCAACCCTTGGCTTCTCCACATGGATTGGTACCTTATACTCATTCTCCAGTCGAGACTGGATCACTTCGAGATGCAGATCTCCCATACCATAGATCAGAGACTGATGATTGGCTGGATCACTGACTGCCTTGAAGGTTCGATCCTCTGCAGATAGTTTTCCCATGGCTAATGCAATCTTATCTACATCTCCTTTATTCACTGCCTTCCAGCGAAGGTAAGTAAGGGGTGTAGGTAGATCCATCTTCGGATAGACGATCGGATTGGACTTGGTAGATAGGGTATCTCCTGTCTCGATGCTTGGTCGCTTCGCCAATGCACCTAAGTCACCGGCATGGAGTTCTGCTACTTCTAGTGCCTTATTTCCTCTCAGGACATAGAGTTTACCAATCTTAATCTCTTCACCAGTTCGACTGTCATACATGAGGTCATCTGACTTCACAACACCAGAACGAACCTTGATCAGGCTATAGTATCCAATGAATGGATCTACAATGGTCTTAAATACAAATGCTGTCTTGGGTTTCAGAATGTCGAAATTGGCTTCGAAGATTTCATTGGTCTTCATATTGATACCGATCATCTCACGATTATCAGCTGACGGCATGTACTTTACGATATCATCCAGGAGGGTATAGACACCTCGCTGAGTCAGACCAGATCCAGACTCTACCGGGATAATGGAGCCATCAGCGATTGCCACACGAACAGCTGCTCTGATCTCTGCCTCGGAGAAAGTATCCCCTGCCAGATAGCGGTCCAAGAATTCCTCGGAAGTCTCTGCTACAGCTTCCATCAGGCTATCATTGTATTGGTTCATGTATTCCACAGAATAGTCTGGAACTGCATCTTCCACTGCATCATCTCCCTGATACTTAAATGCAGTTTTCTGGATGACATTTACATAGCCTGCCAGTTCTCCCTCTTCACGAAGAGGCATGTTAAATGGTGCAATCTTCTTACCAAAGCGTTCACCTAGGTCTTCGATGACTTCACGATAGGACACAGAATCGATATCCATGTCTGTAATAAAGAAAATGCGTGGTAAGTGAAACTTCTCACACAAATCCCATGCATGTTCCGTTCCAGCTTCCACGCCAGCCTTACCGGAGACCACGATGATGGCACCATCCGCTACACTCATGGCCTCATCCACTTCTCCCTCAAAATCAAAAAATCCTGGAGTATCCAGGACGTTAATCTTATTATCTTCCCACTCCACCGGCACAATAGACGTAGAGATGGAGATATGTCTCTTAATCTCTTCCTTGCCATAGTCAGAGATGGTATTTCCGTCTTCAACCTTACCAGCACGAGGCACTGCCCCGCTAAGCGCAGCCATAGCTTCGGTTAGTGTCGTCTTGCCGCAACCGCCATGCCCTAACATTACCACATTACGAATTTTGTCCGTTGTAAATACATTCATAGTCCATCCTCCACATTGAATAATCCAATTACTTACGCTACCTTCTTATCAACTGTCAATTTGCACTACTTGTATTACTTCACTACATAATGGGAATTTCTACTCTGAGATATAACTCCTTTCCACTCCTCCACAAATGTCTATAATCATGGTTTACACCATATGCCA
Source organism: uncultured Lachnospiraceae bacterium (assembly GCA_900317915.1). Classification (GTDB taxonomy): domain Bacteria; phylum Bacillota; class Clostridia; order Lachnospirales; family Lachnospiraceae; genus Lachnocurva. The sequence goes on from ONIO01000005.1 coordinate 2,309, forward strand.
ACTGTATGCAATGTCCGAGATAAACAAATCTCAGAGGCCAAAATTATGTATTTCTCTGAATGGGAGAATAGAGTCCGGCTTCTAATTATCCCAGCTTTCTGGATGCATTATGCTTCGAGTTCTCTAGTGACAAAAAAAGCCCCAGATACTTCGATTCATAGTACCCAGGGCTTTGCCTATTTCTTACAGATTGGTTTACATTTCTAAGAAAGATTACAGCATATGTGCACGAAGTTCTTCTCTTGAGTACTGAGACAGATCTGCAGGTGCGATGTCTAAGATGGTACGGCATCCCTTCTCACCACGCTGATTCATCTTATATGCTGCACGTGCTACTGCAAGCAATACAGATGTTGTGAACTCTGGATTAGAATCCAGCTTCAGGCTGTACTCGATGACATGCTGGTTCTCATTTTCCCAGCCTGTAGTACCTGTACGGAATACGAAACCACCGTGAGCTAAGCTGCTGTGGTTCGCCTTCATCTCTTCCTCAGAGATAAAGTGAACCGTGGTATTGTACTCATCGAAGTAGTTTGGCATGGTCTTGATCTCATTCTCGATTGCTGCCTTATCTGCGCCCTCCTCAGCTACAACAAATACTTCACGTGTATGCTTGTCCCGTGTAGTCAGCTCTGGGTTCTTACCGGAACGAACAGCCTCAAGTGCTGCATCAACAGGGATTGTGTACTGACGAGCATCCTTAACACCTGCAATACGACGAACTGCATCAGAATGACCCTGGGATACACCCTTGCCCCAGAATGTGTAATCCTTACCATTTGGCAGAACTGCATTACCATAGACACGAGCCAGAGAGAACATTCCCGGATCCCAACCACAAGAGATGACAGCTACCTTACCAGCGGCACTTGCAGAAGCATCTACATTAGCGAAATGCTCTGGAATACGTGCGTGAGTATCGAAGGAATCAACTACGTTAAACAACTTTGCATACTCTGGTGTCTGCTTTGGAAGGTCTGTTGCAGAACCACCACAGAGAATCATCACGTCAATCTTATCTGTCCAATCAGCTACCTCATTCACACTTACAACTGGGATGCTTGCATCGTGCAGTTTTACAGTGGCTGGATCACGGCGTGTGAATACTGCAACTAGTTCCATATCGGATGCCTTCGCTGCATTCATCTCTACACCACGTCCTAAGTTACCGTAACCAATAATACCAAGTCTGATCATGTTGGTTCTCCTTTTCTATATATAATCATTATTTTTTTCTGTGAAAATACTAGCACTAATCCCACCACTACGCTAGTTTTTTTTACATGAATATTATTCTCTTCTCAATGCCCATAACTCCTTTTCGGAGATTTCTAAACCCTCTATGATCTCACAATTTTTAACGCAGTCGGGATACAAGCTCCGACTGCGTTAAACGCTCCGCGAGGATGCGCACGGATTCGGACAGGAATTTGTCTGCTGAAGCAGACCCGAATCCGGCGCACAAGACTCGCGAGCGAGTCTTGACGCTCCCGCCAATCGAGTAGGCTGACTCCTACTCGATTTCGCACACGAACATTCCGCACTTAGTGCTCCATGTTCTTACGACCGGCAAATGAATTTGTATGCAAGCATCCATTCGCTTGCCGGTCTTGTGCCACATAAAAAAGGAATCCCAGGTCCATGGGATGGAACTGGGATTCTATCTTCATATCTGGGAGGATATGTCTTATTTGTTATAGACTGTGTATTCACCATCCATAGAGTCAGTGGTGAATGCTTCCAGCCAGTGTAATGCTCCATCGAGATCACGATTCTTAATGAATCCGTAGGTCTTCAATGTATGCTTGTAGAGTACTTCAATACCGTATTTTCTACAGAAACGCTGCCACAGGGTAATGACTGCTGGCTTGAAGGATACAATGATAATGGTTAGGACATCACTCTCTCCAATCATGGACAGATGCCACTGGAACTCGAAACTTGCATTGGCAGCTTCCAGTGGTGTCTTCGCCTCACCAATTCGCTCAACCCATGTCCCCAGTTCCTCAATCTCTTGATCATTTCCGTCTTCAATGGCATGGCGCAGTGTTAACTGGCTAAGTGCCCAACGGATCTCAAGAATGGAACGGATCTCCACGTCTGACAGGATATCTCCCTTCAGATCGATGATGGCACGAAGAGTCTTCAGTGTGCCTTCCTTCTTATAATCAGCTACAAAAGTTCCCTGTCTAGGCTGTACTTTTAAAAAGCCTTGGTCAACAAGAGTTGCAATACCAGAATTGATAACGGTACGGCTGACGCCCATACCCTCAGCTAATTCACGCTCAGGTGGAATACGAGAGCCTGGTGTTAGCTCACCAGAGATAATCATGTCCTGCATCTTACGGATAAATAGTTCCTTATGGGTAGGAACTTCAATTCTCTCCATCTTCATGCTTACACCTCTGTATGAATTGGTGATGCGGAATCAAATGCAGACTTGTACTCGCCCTTCATTTCTGAAGCGTTCATCTCTGTTCCTGCAGCATGATCCTCATCCTCAGGTACTTCGATTTCCTTAATCAGGAATTCTTGGCCCTGAACCAGGTAGGTATGCTCACTGCCACAATGTGGACAGATCTTACCGCTCTGAACGGTAGAATAGGTCTTACCACAGTCCTCACAGTAGGTGATTGCTGGGATTGTTGTAATCTTCAACTCACATCCCTTTAAGAAGTCATGCTTTTCGATAGCCCACTGCCAGCAGTCTGTTAAAAGCTTTGGGATAACGGTAGATACCTCGCCCAGGCTCAGTGTAACAGAGCTAATCTGTGAGATATTATTCTCATCGGCTACTTCTTTTAGATTGTCAATTACTTTGAATACAACGCCTAATTCGTGCATACTTTTTTCCTTTTTACTTACAATAGTAGGCACCGCTGGCCGGATAACTCCAGTCCAGCGGTGTGGTCTACATTCATTATTTCTGCTTCTTATTAACGAACTTCACACGGAATGCCTGCTTAGCAGCATAAGGAAGGATGTACTTCATCTTATCCTCAGACTTACGCATTCTAGAGCACTTCGGATTCTCACGGAAGAGATGGATAGCGTCGAACTCACACTTCGTTGTGCAGATACCACATCCGATACAGTGATTCTCATCAACTACAGATGCACCACAAGACAGGCAGCGAGCTGCTTCCTTCTTAACCTGTGCCTCTGTGAAGGTCTCCTTGTAATCCCGGAAGGACAGCTTCTCGGACTCTCTACGTGCAGGAATCTGACGCTTAGAGTTGTCATAGCTCTCGATCTTGATATCCGTCTTATCTAACTCAACGTAATCGTTCTGGTTACGTCCGATCGTCAGGGATGTACCTGGCTGTACAAAACGGTGGATGGAGATAGCGCCTTCCTTACCAGCAGCGATAGCATCGATAGCAAACTTAGGACCAGTGTATACGTCACCACCAACGAAGATGTCAGGCTGTGCTGTCTGATAAGTCTTAGGATCAGCAACTGCACCGTTACCACGGCCCAGCTCAACCTTCTCGCCATCAAGCAGGTTGCCCCACTGGATGCTCTGACCTACAGCCAGTATTACATGCTTACACTCAATTGTGATGGTGTCATTCTCATCGTACTGAGGATTGAATCTACCAGTCTCATCCTTAACAGACAGACACTTCTTGAAGGTGATACCCTTAACAGCACCAGCCTCGTCAACAAGGATTTCCTTAGGACCCCAACCGCAGTTGATTTCGATTCCATCTTCCTCAGCTTCCTTAACTTCTTCATCAGAAGCAGGCATGGTGTCACGAGACTCAAGGCAGAGCTGAGTAACCTTCTTCGCACCAACACGAACTGCATCACGAGAGCAGTCGATTGCTACGTTACCACCACCGACAACTACAACGTCGCCCTTGATGTCATACTTCTCAGTACCATTTACTTCTCTCAGGAAGTCAACCGCAGTTGTAACACCGGTTGCGTCCTCACCAGGAACACCGACCTTACGTCCACCCTGGCATCCGATTGCGATGTAGAATGCCTTGTAGCCCTGTGCACGAAGCTCGTCTAAGGTGATGTCCTTACCAACTTCAACGCCGCACTTGAACTCAACGCCCATTTCCTTCATGACATCAATCTCGGCCTGAACTACATTCTTCTCAAGCTTGAAGGAAGGAATACCGTAAACCAGCATACCACCTGCGCGCTCGTTCTTCTCGAATACAGTAGGAGTATAACCCTTTTCAGCCAGGTAGTAAGCACAGGACAGACCTGCAGGACCACCACCGATGATAGCAACCTTATCCTTAGAGAAGTCACCATCAACAGCAGGGATAACCTTCTTAGGGATGTAACGAGTCTCTGCATTTAAGTCATGCATAGCGATGAACTTCTTTACTTCATCGATAGCGATCGCCTCATCAACAGTAGCTCTAGTACAAGCATCCTCACAACGACGGTTACAGATATGACCGCAGACTGCTGGAAGTGGATTGTTCTTCTTAATCAGAGCAAGTGCCTCAGTGTAACGACCCTCTGCTGCCATCTTCAGGTAACCCTGGATAGCGATGTGTGCAGGACATGCGGTCTTACATGGAGCAGTACCTGTACGGTATGCTTCTACACGGTTATGGTCTCTGTAATCCCAATCCCAATCATCCTCAGTCCACTTATGGTCTGCATTGATAGGAAGTACATGCTTAGGATACTGAACCTCAGATCCGTCCTTCTTGCAGAACTTCTGACCCAGCTTAACAGCACCAGCTGGGCAATACTCTACACAACGTCCACAAGCAACACAGTTCTGCTTGTCAACACGTGCTACGTATGCAGAACGGGACAGGTTCGGAGTGTTGAACAGAAGGGATGTTCTCAGAGCGTAACATACATTTACATTACAGTTACAGATAGCGAAGATCTTATCCTCACCATCGATATTCGTAATCTGATGAACGAAACCATTCTCCTCACCGCGCTTGAAGATATCAAGAGCTTCTTCTTTAGTGATGTATACGCCGCCCTTACCAGACTCTACTACATAGTCAGCCATGTCGCCGACTGCGATACACCAACCATCCTCAACGTCTCCACAGCCTTCGCCGTAAGTCTTACGGGAACGACGGCAGGAGCAAGGGGACTTCGCATACTTGCCTTCATACTTATCTAACCAGTGAGAGATCTTCTCGATGCCGATAGCTTCGTTATTCATCTCAATAGCCTTCTCAACAGGGATAACGTGCATACCGATACCAGCACCACCCTCTGGAACCATAGGTGTAACCTTTTCCAGTGGAAGTCTAGTCATATGCTCGAAGAACATACCAAGTTCAGGATGCTCCTCGATCAGATCCTTGTTCATGTTAGAGAACTCACCAGAACCTGGTACAAACATTGGCAGAACATACTGCTTCTCATGCTGAGGATTCTCATAGTTCCACTCAATCAGACCAGTCCAGGACATATGATCCAGCATCTTCTGAAGCTTCTCAGCTGGGATCTCAGGAGCAGCCTTCTGTATATCAGCGAAAGTCTTAGGCTGACGAATCTTCTTAAATGCTTTAATAGCCAGCTCTGCTTCTTCATCGGTGCAGAGTCTTGCTACTGCCCAGTACTCGGGATCATCTTTTGTGATCTCATGCTTACCGAGCTTGATTGGAATACGATCAGTGATAATCTTGCCAAGACGAGCGACTGGCTCACGAAACTCTTCGCTTACATCAGCACACTCTGGACGTAAAGGATAATGTGGATCTCCCTTTGCTGCCATTTCAATACCTCTCTCTACAAAAACACACCTGTCATCAGGCTCTCTACCCTGATGACCACTCTAAATTGGAAAAGCCTTTGCTTTCACAACCTGCTTTTCTTAACAACACACCCTATGTCATAGACATAGTTTACGTGGTAGTACCACGCTTGTTAAATATATCACGATCTACCTTACAGTTCAACCTTATCTGTGCATTATCTCTTGTTTTTTGTTAGATATGCTTGGTCTTGCCAGATTGTTTTTGTGCACATTTCTCGCCCGGTTTGCCTAGGTAAATTTGATTGAATTCAACACAGTTTTTTCTTATTGCCATATTTTATAGGGCTTTTATCAATAAATGTAAACAATGTTTTTCTGTGGCTAGCCACAGATGTCACCCTGGTGCAGCAGTTATTTTCTTCTGTAAAAGATTTAAAACCTTCTTTTTATCTCCACTCCACTTTGGCTCAATCAAGAGAGACTTAGGACCATCTCCTGTAAGACGGTGAACCACAGTTTCCTTGGGTAGATGCTTTAAGCATTCCACTACCAGATCCGTATACTCTTCCATGGTAAAAACTGGGAAAGGATTCCTACGATAGTCTTCTGCCAACTGAGTTCCTTCTAATATATGTAGTAACTGTAATTTAATCCCTGGAAGTGTAGGCTGGAGTCTGGCCAGATAGTCTATGGTCTCTAGCATATCCTCTCGACTCTCCCCAGGAAGTCCTAGGATTACATGTACCACCACTTCGATTCCTCTATTGGATAGATTCTGATAGGCCTTCTCAAATACCTCCAGGTCATATCCACGATGGATGTAATCAGCACTGGACTTATGAACAGTCTGTAGTCCCAGTTCCACAGTGACAGGCTTTATCTGATTTAATTCACTCAACATCTCTAGCATCTCTATTGGCAAGCAATCTGGTCTGGTTCCAATGGATATCCCTACGATCTCAGGTAATTGTATGGTTTCTAGATACAGACTTCGGAGTCGGTCTACATTACCATAGGTATTGGTATAGGACTGGAAGTAGGCCATGTACATAGGCTGTGCTCCCTTCGGAAACTTATGGTCCACGCGCTTTCTGGCCTCTGTGATCTGCTCCTGAATCGGGGCATAGTGAGCTGCGAAGTCACCACTTCCACCCTCTGAGCAGAAGATGCAGCCTCCTCTTCCAATACTTCCATCACGATTGGGACAGGTGCAGCCAGACTGCAGGGATAGCTTATAGACCTTGCCGCCGAACTTTTCCTTCCAATAGGTTGATAATGAGCGATACTCCATGGTGCGCCTCTCCTTTGCTTACTTTACTATCCCGTATTATACATCATTCCCCAGTTTTCTTTATCTCCTACTATTCTGATAGAGATTCTGTATTTTTCTATTGACATAGAAGATCTACTGCCTTATGATATGAATCATAGTTTTCCCACTGACTTAGTGGGTATTAGGATTCAATAATAAAGATTACACATGAATTTGATTCAACATAGAAGGTTTTGATATGACTGGTTCCTTTTTACAAGATTTCGGAGGCATGTATCTCAATGCATTGCTTGTGACATTACGGATCTCCGCATGGGGCATCCTCATCGCATTCGTCATTGGATTCATCGCCAGCCTGATTCAATATTATAAGATTCCTGTAGTGAGACAGATTTTCGCAGTATATATCGAGTTATCTAGAAATACTCCTCTACTGATTCAGTTATTCTTCCTATACTATGGACTTCCAAAGTTGGGAATTGTCCTGGATCGAGAGGTAACTGCCATTATCGGTATCGCCTTCCTAGGTGGTAGTTATATGGCGGAGGCATTTCGATCCAGCCTGGAGTCCATCGACTCAGCTCAGATCCAGTCCGCACTTAGTCTTGGTATGACACCTTCTCAGGTTTTCTTCCATGTACTTTTCCCACAGGCTATGGCCATCTCGGTTCCACCACTGGTTGCCAATGTAATCTTCTTAATCAAGGAGTCCTCTGTGGTAAGTGCAATTGCCTTAGCAGATCTCATGTATGTAGCTAAGGACCTCATCGGTCTCTACTACAATACTGGTGAGGCACTCCTCATGCTGGTCATCTGCTATCTCATTATTCTATTACCAGTATCAATTCTTGGTTCCATTATAGAGAGGAGATTACGCTATGCTGGATTCGGGATTTAAGATCCTCTTTCAGGGACAGAATTTCAATCGCCTACTTGAGGGACTGTGGGTAACCATCCGTATCTCTCTTATATCGGTACTCTTATCCATGATTCTAGGCACACTCTTTGGGATGTTCATGACCCTTCCCAATCGAATCACCAGGTGGATCTCTCGATTCTATCTGGAATTTGTAAGGATTATGCCACAGTTGGTACTGCTCTACATCCTCTACTTTGGAGTAGCCCATGCCATGGGTTGGAATATCCCGGCAGAATTTGCTTCCATCCTGATGCTGGTCATCTGGGGAACTGCTGAGATGGGGGATCTGGTACGTAATGCTCTGATCTCTATTCCAAAGCATCAGTACGAAAGTGCTGCAGCCCTGGGAATGACAAAGAGAGATACCTATCTCCACGTGATTCTACCCCAGACCTTCACCCGGTTATTACCACCGGCCATGAATCTGATTACCAGAATGATTAAGACCACATCACTGATCTATCTGATTGGTATCGTTGAGGTCTTGAAGGTTGGACAGCAGATTATCGATGCCAACCGTATGCAGTACCCAAATGGATCCCTATGGGTCTATGCAGCCATCTTCTTTTTATACTTTATCATCTGTTGGCCCATCTCCCTTTTGAGTAAGTATCTAGAGAAGCGTTGGAAGTAATACATGGAGTTTACTATGGAAAAAGATATTCAATTAAAAGCAGAGAAAATCATTAAGAAATTCGGTGATGACACCATCCTTAATGGAATCGACCTAGAGGTTCATAAGGGCGAAGTCGTCGTGGTCCTGGGTCCATCCGGCTGTGGTAAGAGCACACTACTCCGATGTCTGAACGGCTTGGAGTCCATCCAGGGCGGAAGCATCACCGTAGACAATCAGGTTCTAGATACCAAGAATACAAAGGCTCTCACAGAGCTTCGCCAGAAGGTTGGTATGGTCTTCCAGTCCTATGATCTCTTCCCTAATAAGACAGTCCTTGGAAATGTCATCATGGCTCCAACTCTTGTGGCAAAGCGTTCTAAGGAAGAGGCAATTAAAGAGGCACATACCCTCCTTGATCGTGTCGGTCTCTGGGATAAGAGAGACGCCTACCCTAGACAGTTATCCGGTGGACAGAAGCAGCGTGTTGCAATTGTCCGTGCCCTAATGATGCATCCAGAAGTGATGCTATTTGACGAAGTCACTGCAGCTCTTGACCCTGAAATGGTAAGAGAAGTTCTCGATGTAATGCTTGAACTTGCCGACCAGGGTCTCACCATGGTCATCGTCACCCACGAGATGTCCTTCGCTAGAGCAATTGCAGACCGTATTATTTTTATGGATCAGGGGAATGTCGTAGAAGAGAATACACCAGATGCATTCTTCACCTCACCAGAGAGCGAACGCGCACAGCAGTTCCTCCAGACATTTTCATTTGATAAAAAGAAGAAGTAGGAAAGAAAAAGGAGAAAAACATTATGAAGAAAAAGTTTCATTTCAAGAAGGTTACAGCACTTCTCTTAACTGCTGTTGCAACTGTAGGAATCCTTGCTGGATGCGGTAGCACTACTAAGAAGTCCTCTTCCTCTAAGGCAGCTTATCGTACAGTTGATGAGATTAAGAAGGACGGCACTCTGAAGGTTGGTGTCTTCTCCGATAAGGCTCCCTTCGGTTATGTGGATGATCAGGGGAAGTACCAGGGCTATGATGTCTACTTCGCAGAGCGAATCGCTAAGGATCTGGGTGTGAAAATTGAGTATACTGCAGTTGATCCTGCCAGCCGTGTAGACTATGTAGCAACTGGTAAGGTTGATCTCATGCTTGCTAATTTCACTGTTACAGATGAGCGTGCCGAGAAGGTTGACTTCGCACTTCCTTATATGAAGGTTTCTCTGGGCGTTGTATCCCCATCGAGCGCTCCAATTAAGAGCGAAGCAGATCTGAAGGGTAAGACACTGATCCTTGCTAAGGGAACGACAGCAGAGACCTACTTCACTAAGAATGACACTGGTGCAAATCTTGAAAAGTATGACCAGTATGCAGATGCCTACAACGCCCTCTTAGATGGACGTGGAGATGCATTCTCTACTGATAATACCGAGGTTATCGCCTGGGCTAATCAGAATAAGGGCTTCACTGTTGGTATCACATCCTTAGGTGATGTAGATACCATCGCTCCAGCTGTAGCTAAGGGGAATAAGACTCTTCTCGACTGGATCAATAAGGAGATCACTTCTCTTGCAGACGAGCAGTTCTTCCATGCAGATTATGACGCTACTCTGAAGGACTTCTACGGTGCAGATATCAACCCAGACGACCTTGTTGTTGAGGGTGGTAAGGTAGAGTAAATAGAAACCAAATCCTAGAGTCTACGAGCACCCTCAGATGCATCAGCGATATAGAACTCACAGTCCAGGCCAGTCTGTTCCTTATAGTTCTTCGCGATGGTCTCCTTGAAGTTCTCTACTGCATCCTCTTTCACGATAGATACGGTACAACCACCGAATCCGCCACCAGTCATACGGGAACCGATGACACCAGGAATCTTCCAAGCCTCAGCAGCCAGGATATCTAACTCCTTGCAGGATACTTCGTAGTCATCACGAAGAGAGACATGGGACTCATTCATCAGCTTACCAAATGCCTCTAAGTCGCCCTTCTTCAGAGCATCTACAGCCTTAATGGTTCTCTGATTCTCATATACGGCATGGTGTGCTCTCTTACGGCAGGTATCATCAGCGATAGCATCTGCATACTTATCAAATGTTGCCTCGTCTAAGTCACCCAGTGTCTGGATATCTACAACCTTCTGGAGGTCAGATAGTGCTGTCTCAGACTCACGACGACGATCATTATATGCAGAACCTGCAAGGGAATGCTTCACCTTAGAATTGGTGATAACAATCTTCTCATTCTTCAGGTTCAGAGGTACATAGTCATACTTTAAGGTTGCAGTATCTAAGAAGATTGCACAGTCCTTCTTACCCATTGCAGATGCGAACTGATCCATGATACCGCAGTTCATACCGTTGTACTCATTCTCAGAGAGCTGACCCATCTTAGCACAGTCAACCATTGTCATGTCGATTTCAAACAGGTCTCTCAGAATCACTGCTGCCACTTCCTCGATGGATGCAGATGCAGACAGACCAGAACCAGCTGGCATATCAGAAGCCATGACCATGTCATAACCACTTGGTACATGGTAGCCGTGCTTCTCGAACTCCCAGATTACACCCTGCTGATAGTCATACCAGATACCATTATCATTTGGTGCTAACTTTGTGATGTCAGCTTCCTGTACACCGTCATTCGGATAGGTTGCATTGAACCAGCGAACAATCTTATCATCTCTCTTACGTGCTACCGCATAGTTACCCATAGACAGAGCACATGGGAATACATGTCCGCCATTATAGTCGGTGTGCTCACCAATCAGATTTACACGACCAGGTGCGAAGTAGCAGCGGATATCTCCCTCGTCACCGAATTTTTCCTTGAATTCTTTTAACAGCTCATCGATTAATGCCATGATGCAGTAACCACCTTTCCAAAACCCTTTTATACGAAGCAGAGCCCTCTCTGCTTACGGTTCATTCCTTGCAAGATGGATTCCCTAGAATCCATCCTTTCTACCCATCTATCATACAAGGACTTGGCCCTTTTTATAAGATTCTCTTCGTTTGAAAAAAGTGCAAAAACGTTTTTACTTTTTTCATTTCATACAAAAAACGCAAGAGATCAACCTAGCTATCTCTTGCGTTTGATTCTTTTCGAAAACTCTTTACTTTACAACGAAGTTCAGGATTCTACCTGGTACATAGATTTCCTTCACAATGGTCTTACCATCTAAGAACTTATATACATTTGGATTAGCCTTCGCTGCTGCCAATGCTTCTTCCTTGGTGCATTCCTGAGGTAGGTCTACATTACCACGAACCTTACCATTGACCTGAACACCCATGGAGATCACATCATCCTTCGCCTTCTCCTCATCATACTCTGGCCACTGAGACAGAGTACAGAAGGTCTTACCATCTGGATTCTCTCCAAGAATCTCCCACATCTCCTCACACAGATGAGGTGCGAATGGGCTCAAGAGCTTAATGAAGGTGATGACATCACTTCGTGTGACATACTCAGCCTTGGTGAACTCATTGATAAGGCTCATCAGTGCTGCGATTGCAGTATTAAACTTCATACGCTCGATATCATCAGATACCTTCTTAATCGTCTTATGCAGGCTGGACTCAATCTCCTTGATCTCAGGCTTATCCTGAATCTGGTCTAAGAGATTCAGGGTACGATCTAAGAATCTCTTACATCCTCTCAGGGACTCATCAGACCAAGGTGCTGCTGCGCCGTAGTCAGACATGAACATGACATAGACACGAAGGGTATCTGCACCATACTGCTCCACGATATCCATAGGATCGATGACATTGCCCTTAGACTTAGACATCTTCTCACCATCTGGTCCAAGAATCAGGCCCTGGTAGGAACGCTTTGCATATGGTTCTGGTGTATTTACTTCCTTAATGTCATACAGGAACTGATGCCAGAAGCGGGAGTATAAGAGATGTCGTGTGACATGCTCCATACCACCATTGTAGTGATCTACTGGCATCCAGTACTCTAACTTCTTCTTATCAGCAAATGCCTTATCATTGTGTGGATCACAGAATCTCAGGTAGTACCAACTGGATCCAGCCCACTGAGGCATTGTATCTGTCTCACGCTTTGCTGGGCCACCGCAGACAGGGCACTTACAGTTTACCCAATCGGTAGCACGTGCCAGAGGAGATTCACCCTCCTGTCCTGGCTCGAACTTCTCCATATCCGGAAGAGTCAGTGGAAGCTCTTCTTCTGGAACTGCAACAGTTCCACACTTCTCACAATGTACCAGAGGGATTGGCTCACCCCAGTATCTCTGACGGTTGAATGCCCAGTCCTTCATCTTGTACTGAGTGCCCTTCTGTCCGATACCCTTTTCCTCAAGGAATTCTAACATCTTAGCGATGGAATCCTTCTTATTATCGATACCGTTCAGGAAGTCAGAGTTAATCATCTTACCATCGCCAGTGTATGCCTCAACAGAGATATCACCACCCTCAATAACAGGAGTGATCTCTATGCCGAATGCCTTAGCGAAGTCCCAGTCACGCTGGTCATGAGCAGGTACTGCCATGATTGCGCCAGTACCATATCCCATCATTACGTAATCTGCGATGAAGATTGGGATCTGCTTACCATTGACAGGATTAATTGCTGTGAGACCCTCGATCTTCACACCAGTCTTATCCTTTACCAGCTGAGTACGCTCGAACTCAGTCTTCTTAGCTGACTCTGCGCGGTAATTCAGAACGTCAGCCCAGTTACTTACGGACGCCTTATATTTGTCCAGAAGTGGATGCTCAGGAGCAACTACCATGAAGGCTACACCGTAAAGTGTATCACAACGAGTGGTATAGATCTCAAGCTTCTCGCCCTCGATTGCCTTACCATCCTGATCAGCAACCTGGAAATTAACAAATGCACCAGTGGACTTACCAATCCAGGAAACCTGCTGCTGCTTAATAGAGTCTGGATAGTCCACGCTGTCTAAGCCCTTTAAGAGCTTGTCTGCATACGCAGTGATGCGGAGATACCATACATCCTTAGGCTTCTGTACTACATCATTGTGGCAGATATCACACTTACCACCCTGGGAGTCCTCATTGGACAGGACAACCTTACAATGTGGGCAGTAGTTAACCAGTGTCTTGGCACGGAATACTAAATTGTGCTTGAACATCTGCAGGAAGATCCACTGTGTCCAGTGATAGTAATCCGGCAGAGATGTGGAGATCTCACGGCTCCAGTCGAAGGAGAAACCAACCTTCTTCATCTGCTGCTTGAAGTGATCGATATTCTTCACAGTGATGTCATGTGGATGTGTATTGGTCTTGATGGCATAGTTCTCAGCTGGGAGACCAAAGGAGTCGAATCCCATTGGAAAGAGAACATTATATCCTTCCATACGACGCTTACGAGCCAGTACCTCAATACTAGAGTAGGCCTTGATATGTCCAACGTGCATTCCTGCACCTGATGGATAAGGGAACTCTACTAGTCCGTACCACTTTGGCTTCTTAGCGAAATCCACAGCCTCGAATGCATTGTTCTCATCCCAGGCCTTCTGCCATTTCTGTTCAATCTTTGCGAAATTGTATTTCATTTCCATAGCCTCCAAATGTTGAGTGAAAATTAGAAATTCTGCATTTAATCATAATTGGTTAACATTATAGACCAAATTCGCAGTTTTTTCCACATTCATTTGCAAAGGAGGTAGGAGAGTCACCTTCCCTCCATATTTTTCACTTCTTCAGAATCAGACACTCGTAGGAGTGGAGGAGGTACTTATCTCCCAGCGAATCCGTGCCCTTGACCCCAGCCTCGCCCTGAAACTGGCCCATCAGACTCGAATCCCCACTTGCATAGAGAATTTCACAATCAGAATCCACTGGGATCTCCACAGCCTCTCGATTCCAGTTGATTAGGAAAATGTAAATCGACCCGTCCTCTTGTGTTCTTTCAGACACTTCCACACCAGTTGGTAGTACAAAGGATCCAGCCTGACCCAGTATCGGCTTACAAGAGATCTCCTTCAGAATCTTCTCATAAAAGTCATCATAGAAGTCCTGGTCAAAGTCTGCTGCCAGTCCGAATACTACCCCCTTCTCATAGGCATGTCTGGTAACTGCCGCCTGACCCTGATACCAGTCCTGGTCATAGGTGTAGAGTGCTTCTGCGCCCTCAAGTTCCAGGAGTTCTGCCAGATTGTGGAAGTTATAGTGTCTCTCCTCCCTAGAATCTACAGAGGAAGCAGAATGGATTTCATCCTCATAGAGGCCGTCGATTTCCTTAGACCGAAATCCACACACATCGATAAATCCATGTGGAGTACCTCCTAGGAAGCAGAGGTCCGTATCATCCACAATGCCACTCCAATAGCTCAGAATCAATCGACCCCCATTGGCTACGAAGTCCCTTAACTTCTTTTCAAATCCCTGTCGGAACATATAGGCCATAGGAACTGCGATGACCTGGTACTGATCCAAGGACTGGGTCTCATCGATCAGGTCTACATTTAGCCCATACTTCTTAAAGGCCAGATAGGACTTCTCCACTGCCTCTCTGTAATAGAGCCCGGCATTACGAGGTCCCTGGGCATCCTCTAAGGCCCAGCGATTCTGGGTGTCATAGATGACTGCCACTGGGGAGTGAACCGTGGATCCAAGCACCTCTCGGATACTCTCCAGGGCATGGCCGGTTTTGGCCACCTCACGAAATACCCTGGTATCCTCTCCACCGTAGTGGTCGATAACTGCCCCGTGGAACTTCTCACTGGCACCTCTGCTCTGTCGGATTTGGAAATATAGGGCTCCCTCGGAGCCATGGGCAATGGCCTGAATCTGCTGGGCCTCTAAGATGCCTGGTGCCTTCAGCTTACTAACTGACTGCCAGTTGGTGGAGGATGGACAGGACTCCATCATGAGATATGGTGCTCTCTGGATGGAACGAATCCTGTCATGCTCGAAAGCTGAGTCAAATCCCACGGCTACCTCAGAGCCCTTATGCCAGGTAGGATAATTATCCCAGGACATATAGTCCATCAAGTCAGAAAATTCCTGATAATCTAAGCCTGTATAGTTGTACATGAGATTCATGGTGACAGGAAGATTGGACCCGCCATCTCTCACTGCCTGGATCTCATGGGCTGTAAAGTCCTTATGTCGCTCCGTCACAAAGCGCATCCAGTCCAGATTCAGTCCGTGGAGCTGGGTCTCTCCAATTGAAGATGGAGCTTCGATCTCTTCGAAGGACCGGTAAGTATGGCTCCAGAAAGTGGTAGACCAGGCATGGTTTACATTTTTGATATCTCCATACTTCCTCTTAAGAAAGTCTCGGAAGGCATCCTGACATAGCGGGCAGTAGCATGGTCCACTCATCTCATTATTGATATGCCAGGAGATTACCCCTGGATGATTGCCGAAGGTCTCTGAGAGCTTGCGGTCGATTGCATAGATCTTCTTACGAAGGGCAGGGCTAGTCATACAGTGGTTATGGCGGAAGCCATAGTGCTGACGGACGCCTCGATCATCCACTCGTAGAACCTCTGGATACTTATCTGCTAACCACTTGGGTCTACTGCCACTTGGAGTAGCCAGAATGGTATAGATCCCATTCTCATAGAGGGTATTGATCCGCTCCTCTAGGAAGCCAAAGTCGTAGACACCGTCCTCTGGCTCAAGGGTGGACCAGGAGAAGATGCCAAGGGAGACTGTATTGATCCCGGCCTGTTTCATAAGGCGGATATCCTCTGCTAAGATATCTGGTCGATCAAGCCACTGCTCTGGATTATAGTCTCCTCCATATAGAAATCCCTTGGGACTTGGTACCTTGGATGCCATTCGAACTCCTCCTCTTCAGATATACCCATGTATCTACCTATTCCATATCCTAATGCTGGACTTAGATTTTTCTCTTTTCTTAAATCCTGTATCAGAAAAAGGGTCTGCGTCCGCTTTGGAACACAGACCCTTATGGGTGTATCATAGCAAATCCAGTGATTCTTCGGATTGCAAAAACGATTATGTAACAGGAGTTTTCAGTCCTGTGGAGCATCCAAGGCCTCATGTTTAATGGTCTTCCACTTTTTCGTTGGGAAGAAGCAGGTCTTCACTGAGCACAGCATATAGACCAGCAAGAAAAACGGGAAGGTCAGGAACGGAATCACGCCAATCCTTCTCCTACGAATCTGATTGAATCCAGTGGAGAAGAGGATTCCCAGATAGAGAGCAATGGTTCCTACCAGGCCGAATAGGGCAGCTGGCAGAGAATAGATCAGGGGCAAATTCCAGAGCATAATCCATGCATTAATCAGGGAGATAATGGCAGAGATCCAAGAGCATGGTCCCATCAAAAGGAGCATTAGTGTATCCCATCTCTGGGCCTTTCGAATAGGATTCTTCTTAGAGATCATCCCCTTAAAGTGTCGGTTCAGTACCTGATATCCACCGGTGGTCCAACGAGCCAGCTGGTTAAACATAACCCCAACCTGATATGGCTGCTCATCATAGCAGACCGCATCATAGCAAAAGGCAACGCGACGTCCCTTTTCGATATTTTGAATACTAAATTCCACGTCCTCGGTAATGGTCTCTGTATGCCAGCCCTCTTGTCTCAAGATCAGAGCATCCACAGCGAAGCCTGTTCCAGTAAGGAATACAGACAATCCAAGCTTCTCTCTCACATAGGAGAAGCAGGTGGTATAGGCAGCCCAGTAAATGGTGTACCACTTGGTTACAATAGAGCGATACGGCTGTCCGCCCAGACGATTGCCCTGTACGATTTGATTGCCATCATTCAGTTTGAGATTCATCTCCCATAGGAAGTCTTCCTTAGCCACATTATCTGCGTCAAAGACAGCAATGGCATCGATTTCATGATTGGTGTCTTCAGAGAAGATCTTCTCTAGTCCCCACTTCAACACATCTCCCTTACCATTGGTCGGGCCGTCCTCTCTCTCGTAGACTGTTACGAAGTCTAGATTCTGTCCAATTGCAGCTGTACCATCTGTGCAATGATCCGCCATGAGATAGACATGGTATTTATCCTTGGGGTAATTCTGCTTTTCAATACTATGAAGGAGATATGGAAGAGATGTTTCCTCATTATGAGCACATACAATAACCGCAAAGTGATTCGTCTTCTTCATGCACTCTGGACCTGAGATCATTCGCTTTTTGGTGCCGCCATAGAGAGCTACCACAGCACTCCAAGCCATTACCAGCATGGGAATCATCTGTATAATCGTAATAACAAGGACAACATCAATCGCCTTATGAAAACTCATGAAATCAAACATATATCCATCCTTTTCCTCGGGACTTCTAATCCACTCCATGATACACGCCAGGCCTCGCGCTTCTAGATCTGGTAGATTCCTCTATACTTCTCTTCTAAGTAGTCCAGGAAATCATCCACCGTAAGGTCTCTTCCTGTGATATCCTTAATCCATGGCTTTGGATCTAATTGATCAGCCTTCTTAAAGACATGCTCCTTCATCCAATCCAGTACCACATCCAGTTTTCCCTGGCTCACCATGTCATCCACATCAAATTCTTGATTCATTGCATTGAAATACATGGAATTATACATGTTACCCAGTGCATAGGTTGGGAAATAACCATAACCTTCTGACCAGTGCATATCCTGCAGGAGACCTTCACGGTCATTTTCTGGCCGCACGCCTAGATACTCAGCATACTTATCGCTCCAAATCTGATCCAGATGGGCTAGGTCTATCTTTCCCTCCATGATATCCCGCTCAATCTCATAGCGGATAATAATGTGGAAGGTGTAGGTGAACTCGTCGGACTCCGTACGAATCAGAGATGGAGTTACCACATTCAGCGCCTCATACAGTTCCTTTTCGGATACATCCCTCATCGCCTCCGGAAAGACCTCGCAAAGTGTCGGATAGATCAGATGAGCAAATCCTCGAGATCGACCGATACGATTCTCATAGAAGCGAGACACAGACTCGTGCTGTCCCATGGTCTTATGGTTCAGATAGTGGTCGAAATTTTCCTTTGGCTGCCACTGCTCGAACAGGGCATGTCCACCCTCATGGATGACCGAATACATGCTGGATGTGAAGGCATCATCATAATAATGGGTGGTGATTCGCACATCATTATAGCTGTATCCATCTGTGAAGGGATGCTCGCTCTCTGTCAGGGCACGACGGTCTGGATCCATACCGATAATGTCCATGAGCTTACAAGCCAGGCGAATCTGGCCCTCTCTCGGTACCTGTCGTGACAAAAAGTCCGTACGGATATTCTTCTTAGAAGCCTGGATCTCCTTCAGTAATGGAATCATCCGCTCCTTGAACTTTCCAAAGAAGAGATCAAGGTCTGCACTGGTGACACCCTCTTCATAAGTATCTAGGACGAAGTCGTATGGCGCTTCGAATTTCACTGGGGACAGTTCCACCTTCTTCTTCTCCATCTCAGTGATTTCCTTCAGTGCTGGCAGGAATTCCTTATAGTCCGCCTTCTTCTTACCATTCAGCCAGGCCACGAATCCCTTATTGGTAATACGGGAGAATTCTAACTGTAGCTCTGGTGTGATGGCCTCATTCTTCTTAAAGTCCCGATAGAAGTAGCTGATATTAGCAGCATCATAGGGATCTAACTCCTCTAGATGCTCCTCATAGAGGCTCTTCACCGCTTCCATGAATTCTGGGCTTCTCGTCAGGGCATAGGCCTTGTTATACATGAGACCTACAATCTCTCCCTGCTCTTCCATGGCAGCTGGTGGACAGATGGTCTCCTGATCATACTGCAGCACTCCAGCCGCATGCTGATAGGTCTTCGCCTCCTTCAGGGTATCTTTTACAATTTGTAAGCCTTTGTTCTTTTCCATAATTACTCTTTCCTAGAAATAGAAACCCTGCTCCAGTCTAGGGCATGGTTTCTATTTCCTATCCATCGACAGTTCCTATTTCTGAAATACAGGTGAAAAAGCCGCAAAGCCAGACACCGGTACATGAGCAGCATAGAGGTGGGCAGTGTCCCCAAGGGACTGCATACGGAAATGAGCCGTATTATGAATGCGCTTCTCTGCATTCAATACGGTAACTCCCGTTGGCGGGATGCTAGTACCATGCCACAGAGCAACAGGAGAAATGCCAAGCAAGTGGCCCAGCATCACACAGGTAACACCAAAGTGGCAGACGATCAGGATGGTCTTCTCATCATCCTCATCTCTTAGCTCATAGTTTTTATTCCCGTGGAGCATGATATCCTCTATCTCAGCAGGATTCACATGGCCGCTTGGATCTACGAAGTCAAAGTACTTGCCATGTCTCTGATAGCCATAAGAGGCCACTATGTCATCGATGCCCTGATAGACCTTCTGGCACTCTGCCTCGGCCTCCGGATTGTCCTTATAGATGCCATATTCGAACCAGTGATCTGGATCCATATATCCAGGGTCCCTGGTAAAGTCCTCTGGCATGAGATCCCATAGGCAATGCTCCTCATGAGTGGTTGGATCTATCATTCGAGGAGAAAACTCCCTCAGCCAGTCATAAGTGGTTACTTGACTTTCATCCAGCCCCAGGGCCTGAATGGTAGGCTGAGCCGTCTCCTGGGCACGACCAAGAGGAGAGAGATATACATGCTCTATATCCCAGTCCTTGGTTCGGAGAGCAAGTGCCTCTGCTTCCCTTTGTCCCACTGGGGTCAGAGAATCTGTAGAATAATCAGGGGTACCATGTCTCACAAATATAATGCGCATATCTTCTACCTCCAAAAAACAAAAAACGCCATAAGCATCTGCTTACGACGTACAAATACACAATGTGGCATGGGGGATTTGAACCCCCGACAACCTGATTAAAAGTCAGGTGCTCTACCAACTGAGCTAATGCCACTCAATATACAAGCGGCGGTCGCTCAACTTGATAAATGACTGGGCTAGCGGGATTCGAACCCACGAATGCAGCAGTCAAAGTGCTGTGCCTTACCGCTTGGCTATAGCCCAACGTTGCTATAGCAACAGGGTGGGTAATGGGATTCGAACCCACGGCCTTCAGAGCCACAATCTGACGCGCTAACCAGCTGCGCTATACCCACCATAATGTGCTCGAAGGGATTCGAACCCCCGACCCACGGCTTAGAAGGCCGTTGCTCTATCCAACTGAGCTACGAACACGAATTCTAGCTTTTTTGCAAAAACTAAAAGCGGGTGATGGGAATCGAACCCACGTATCCAGCTTGGAAGGCTGGTGTTCTACCATTGAACTACACCCGCATATTAGCGAATTAAAAAGAGTATAAGTCGGGGTGACAGGATTCGAACCTGCGACCCCCTGGTCCCAAACCAGGTGCTCTAGCCAAACTGAGCCACACCCCGAGTTGTTCTGTTCGCATTTCGTATTACCCGAAACGCAAGTGTTATTATAGGAAAACCATATAGGTATGTCAACACTTTTTTCGAAAAAATTATCAAAAATAAATATTCAGACAATTCGCCCCCGAATTTTCCTGTATTTTCGGTCTTTTTCATTTTTCGATGGAACAAAGATTATAGATGAAATTTTTGTTTTCAGTGATATCCAAGACAATATATGTGTGTCGTCCACCATCCTGACGAGGTCGAGAAATGGATCCTGGATTTAAAAAAGTACAATCTTTTTCTTCTCGAATCACTGGAACATGGGTATGACCATACATAATAATGTCACATCCATCCTCCATGGCCTTCTTTTTCATCTCTCTTTCAATGGATTCACTTCCACCACCAAAGGTATGACCGTGGGCCATAAGGATCTGATGCCCCTCTAATTCAAATTCTAAGAAATTGGATAGAGATGGATCCATGTCACAATTGCCCCTTACGATCCGTAGCGGACACTCTCCCATGGCCTGGATATGGATATCATCCCCCAGGGCATCTCCCATATGGCAGATTAGAGCCGGCTTGGTACGCTCTATGGCCTCATCCATATATCTACGATCTCCATGACTATCACTAATAATTAAGACCCTCATTTATAGTAACTCCTTCATCTGACGCAGCGCCTGACCACGGTGGCTGATACGATTCTTCTCCTCAGCAGAGATATCTGCAGAGCTAGCCTGATATTCGGGGAGATAGAAGATTGGATCATAGCCGAATCCACCATTTCCAGAGATCTCATAGCCGATCTGTCCCTCCATGACACCCTTGGTATCCAATTCTCTTCCGTCAGGGAGAATGGCTGCAATGGCGCAGACAAATCGTGCACCTCGTTCTTCCACCGGTACATCCTTCATGCGGTCTAAAATGGCCTGATTCTTAATATCATAGGACGTATCATGTCCCATAAATCGAGCAGACTTCACCCCTAGTTCCCCTGGCATTGCATCGATTTCTAGTCCGGAATCATCTGCCATCACAATACAATCTATGAGCTCCTTATTACCGGACGCCTTACATTTCTCACGCACTGCTCTTGCCTTGATATAGGCATTCTCGGTAAATGTAGACCCATTCTCCTCTGGGTCACAGTCCACACCGGCTTCCTTCATCGTTAGTACTTCCACCTGATCCCCAAGGATCTCCTTCACTTCACGAATCTTTCCCTGGTTTCCTGTCGCAAAAATAATCTTCATTCCTCTATCCTTCCTTATAATCCAAGGCTTGTAATCAGAGAATCATACAGTCCCTGTGCCGCCTGATTCTGGTAATCCTCTGTCTGCATCCGTTCACGCTCTGTCCCATTGGTAATGAATCCAATTTCAGCCAGTGCCACTGGCATCTTCGCCAGACGAATAATCTTAATATCATCGCCTGCTACCAGTCCCTTGCTCTGACTGGACAGAGAAGATAAGAGGTTGGTAAGACAGGTATCTGCAAATGCCTTAGATGCACCTGTCGTATCCTCTACCTTATACATAACTTCTGTTCCATTAATTGCAGATTCTCGTCCACTGGACGTAGAATTAATATGAATACTTAGGAAGAGATCAGCATCTGTGTTATTGGCCAGATTCACTCTGTGCTCCAGGCCGATTTTCTCATCATCGAGACGGGTGTAGTAGACCTTCAGATCCTGCTTCCCATTTCCATCGGTGTCACCCATAGCTTCTCGCTCGTCCAGTTTATCCTTAAGCTTCTTCGTGATGTCCAGACATAGATTCTTCTCGTCCACACCAGCTGCGCTTGCACCATTGTCCTTACCACCATGACCAGCATCTACAACCACAACATGGTCATATAATTCCTTAGGTGATACAAAGCTAATATAGAGATAGCCATCCTGACTCTTGATCTCTGGCTCATATACCTGATCCAGTTCAAACTGAATGGTTCCACCAGATGCATCTGTATCGAAGTAGAGGTTCTCCACATGCTGCGCAGAGCCAACCATAGGATAATCATAGAAATAGTATTCACTGATTCCTGGAATTGTAATGGATAGTCCACACTCCACAGGGTCTGCTTGGACAATCATATCCTCCTGCTTCATCCCCTTAGGGAGAGTCAGACGAATCTGCCCCTGCATCTTGCTATTCTCCTGGATAGTAAGATTCTTACTATTCTGCATGAGAGATAGCACAGACTGTCTCCGCTTCTCCTCCTGCTTCTGGCTCAGGGCATAGGAATGAAGGCCTGGAAATGCCGCTAGGATTACCAGGCCAATAACTGCTGTCAATGTAATGACGATGGATAGGATTTTAATAATCCGATACTCCATGGATTCTACTTACTCCTCTGTTACTGTATCGCTATATGCTTTCAGGCATAGATTTGCCTTATATTTATTCTCTACACTATCCCATTCGATTCCATTACCGCTGGTAAATCCCATACCATCCTTCAGGTCTACCCTTTTCGTCATAGGATTGCCATCATATTCAATGGCAATCGGATGCTTGGATCCTGGGGTTTTCAGGGCAACTACAACCGCGAACTTCTCACCCTTTTCTAGCTTCACCGCTTCATGTAATGGGATTGTATAGAATCCGGTGTCATGCAGCGTTCCAGATGCTAACTCACGTCTGGTTGCCAGAGACCCTGTGTCCTTAAAATTCTCAACCACATAGACCGTATAGCTGGTATCCTGTCCTGCCGTATAGAATCCAACCGCCTTCAGACTCTCCTCTTCCGATGCGGTATATACATTGGCGAAAAAGTTGGTATTGGCGTTATAGCCTACCTTACCAACCTCTCCTAAGAGATCTGACTGATAGATATGATCATAGTTATCTGTTTTCTCCAGTTTTGCATAGGATACGCCGAAGTTACCTACATTGGTGTCATAGTAGGACACATAGAATACGCCGTCCTGGCCGAAATTACTGCCCCAGCTATTCTGGCAGATATAAGCACCATCTCCAGGTACCTTCTCCGCAAAATTCGACTTACTATAATTATCGTCCCAACCGATGATTACCACATCATGATTTGGGGCCTTAGAGCCATTGTAATAATAGGAATCCGTCTTTTCATTATAGTAGTCAGACTTAGACAAATTGGAACTATTGACCTCTACATAGAGAGAGGTAGAGACGCCACCATTTTTGAATACCGCCCACTTGATGTCATCCATCTGGTCCTTCTCATAGAAGTGAACCTCCTGTAAGTGACCAGCGATCTCTGTATCACCATTTTTCACAGGTCCCTGCCAAGAAAGTAAGCTAGAGACTGCGACCATATAGGTGCCTTCATCCTGGTCAGAGATACCATAGGTATTTCGATTGGCCAGTTTCACAGGATCATAAGTCACATCCTTTTCAGGAAGTAGAGAGGACTCCAGGGCAGATAGAGATGCATAGGCCCAGCAGGCAGATAACTGACCCTGATCTAGGATCTTAGACACACGATTCTTGCTTCTCAGGTCATAGGACTTTGGAAGCTTCGCCGCCTCTGCAGTGGTAGAATCCAGCGCCGCTGTTACCTTACCACTGTCATAGGAGTATCCATATCCAAAGAGCTTACAGAGATCATCAAGGGCAAAGTAATACTTTCCATCATACTGTTCAGGCGCCTCTGTTAACTTAATCTCAGACTCCGGGGTAGACTTTGTCGCAAGAAGTGTTCCAGTCTTCTTAGACTTCGTGAAGTGATAGGTCGCACTATTCCTTTGGATCTCGATTTTGCCCTTTTCACTGGCAAATGCGCTGGCAGAAAAGACATCTCTTACAAAGTTCAGAGATGCCATGACATGCATATTGGAATTTACAAATACTTCTCCCTCTTGGCTGGAATAGGTCACACCATCGATTTGAACATTCAAGAGTCCATCTCGGTTTACATTTCCAGCAATCAATGGGTTGAAAACCCCAGACTCCAGCTGTGCTCCACGAAAGGCGGAGATGGTTGATATCCTCTCAGAGAAGGAACCAGCCTTCAGTATAACAGCAAGTACAATTACGATAAAGAGGAAGACAAATCTACGCTCCGTTTTCATGGACGCTTTCCCTTCTTTGGTGGCTTAGGGCCAGGAAACTGATAGAAGTATGTCTTAATCATACCATTATAGATCTTACGATTCTTCTGTGCTTTCTTACCGATATATCGCTCTGCATCCTCATAGGAGGTGATGAGAAACATAGACCATGCGTCCAGATTCTGGTAGACACGTCCAATGTCCTGATACAGAGGTGGCAGTGCACTCTTATCCTCCAAACGTTCGCCATAAGGAGGATTGGTAATAATAAATCCGTATTTTTTCGGATGATGTAACTCTTTTAAAGGACGCTGCTGGAAATGAATGAGACTCTCTACGCCAGCACGACGTGCATTCTGACGGGCGATCTTCACCACGTCTCCGTCGATATCGTATCCCTGGATGTCTGTTTCGATGTCCAGATTCACTTCTGCTTCTGCATCCGCTTTGGCCTCGGTCCACATTTCTCTAGGGATTAGGTCTGTCCAGGCCTCAGCAGTAAAGTGGCGGCGCATACCAGGTGCCATATTGGCAGCAATCATAGCCGCTTCAATTGGGAAGGTTCCAGATCCACAGAAAGGGTCCACCAGGATACGGTCTCCATGCCAAGGTGTCAGCATAATCAGAGCTGCTGCCAGGGTCTCAGAGATCGGTGCCTTACCTGTCTCTGTACGATAGCCTCTCTTATGGAGAGATGCACCTGTGGTATCAATGGTAACTGTCACCTCATCCTTCATGATGAAGATACGAAGAGGGAAGGCTGGGCCATCCTCAGGGAACCAGTTCAGCTTATAGTAGCCCTTCATTCTCTCAACCATAGCCTTCTTCGTAATAGACTGGATGTCCGATGGGCTGAAGAGCTTACTCTTAACAGAGGATGCCTTCGTTACCCAGAACTTTGCATTCTTAGGCAGCCACTTCTCCCACTGGATCTCCTTAATCCCCTGGAAGAGTTCCTCAAAAGTGGTAGCAGGGAAGCGGCCAACCACTAGAAGCACACGCTCAGCGGTACGGAGATGTATATTCGACAGACACACTGCCTCAGGATCACCTGTGTAGATCACCTTACCATCCTGCACTTCTGTAATCTCATATCCCAAATCATAGATTTCTCTCTTCAAGACTGATTCTAAGCCAAAGTGGCAAGGTGCCATCAGTGTCCATTGTTCCATATAATTCCTCTTTCAAAACGATTCCATAATTATAATCATTTTAGCATACTCCAAACCAAGGAGACAGCCTGCATACAGATAAAAAATAGGACCATGCCAAGCACAGTCCCAAAAAATACAATATCAACAATTTCTGTATCTAAGCATAGACATCGATATGGCTACCGATTGTCCCATAGGATTCCGCAGTCATATCCTGACTGTAGGAAGTCGCTCTACCGCCAAAGCTCTCAGCCAGTTGATTAAATGCCTTGGATACCTCCTGGGCATTTTCAAATGGGCTTACGGTCTTGGTCTGCTTGCTGGCATTGGCATAGATCACAGGATTCGAAGGCTCAACCTGAGCACCTGAAATCTGTCCAGCAGATTCTGTATATGCACTTGATACCTGAGACTGACTGCTAAGATTATAGGCATGGGCTACACTAGAAGTAATGGAGGTAGACCCGCTTGGTCTCGTGGATGAAATCGTTAAACTCATAAAGGTTATGTCCTTAAAATACTGTTCGTTACATAGGAATTCTATCACACTTATGCACAAAGTAAACGGATTTTGTATCGTTTTTCCACTTTTTTTAGAAATATAGACCTATAAGAAGGTGTGGTGTCCTAGTGATAGATTTCCGACACCAGATGGGCATATTCGCTGTACTGTGGGAGATCCTTCAATTCGGATAAGGCATCTAAGCAGCCTCTTTCATACCAGGCATGGCTCTCCTTATCCTTCACATTAAATCGTTCAAAGACCGCATCTCCCATCTTCTGATACTCCCGATAGGTGGAGCGGATATTAGACAGCTTATCCGCTAGCATAATAATCTTATGCTCTATTGGAGCCGTCTTTGCCTTCTTAAGAGACTCTTCCTTACGAAGTTTCCAAGTCTCATGGGCTGGCAGATGAGGTCGCTTATCCTCACTCTCACCCTTTACCATCTCGAGAATTCGATCGCCGAAATTACGACGGATGTCCTCCTCCGTGGTGTCTGTATCCTCTAATGTATCGTGAAGTGCTGCTGCCGCAGCTACCTCAGGATCCTTACTCATTCGAGCCGTTAGCATCATGACTTCGATTGGATGACAGATGTAAGGAATACTTGATCCCTTTCGGACCTGCCCGGCATGGGCTCGTGCTGCAAATTGAATGGCATCTTCAAGAATGCCAAATTTCCTCTCTGCAGTGAAGTCTGCAATGAAATAAGGGAATTCTGGAATCAGCTTTCCCTGAATCAGGGCTTCCTCTCTGTTATAGAGTTCTTCTGGAGTGATACTCTCGCTATCCTGAAGATCTAAGTCATAGTACCAGCACTCCGGAACCGTCTCACCAGATCCTGCATAGTCCTTGGTCTCGCCTCCATGAAGTGGACAGTCCATGCATTGAACATAATTATCCTCTCTCAGCGTGCGGATTGCACGGCAATAGTATCTGCCCTGGCCATCTCTTACGGCTGCATGTCCAATAGCACTATATGGATAACGCTCATTTTGCTGAAAACTCTTCACTTGCTTTACTCTTTCTACTTCTATCTGTTCGTCTTACATCAACCAACCATAAAGGCTCCGGGGTACATATGCACTGACATGGATTCCATCCTCGGTATACTCCTCAGTAAGGATCTGTCCGGATTCATGGATGCGGTTTACCTTATTCCCCTCAGCGTAGGAGAATGTCCGATCGATATAAACCCGAAGCTCACGAAGGACATCAGAAATACTATCCAAAAGTTCATCAATACCGAAACCTGTCGCAGCAGAGACGGTGAGAATCTTCTCCGCACGATCATCCTTCCCATGAAAAGTGTCTGCTAAGAGATCCACCTTATTAAAAGCAGTTAGAATCGGCTTTCCATGAATCTCAAGCTCATCCAGGGTATCGTAGACCACCTTCTCATGCATCTCCCACTCAGGGTCGCTGGCATCGATCACATGGAGAATGATATCTGCATAGGAGGCCTCTTCAAGTGTGGAGTGGAATGCGTCAACCAACTGATGAGGAAGCTTATGGATGAATCCAACGGTATCTGTAAAGAGAACCTTCTGTCCATCATTCAGCTGACCGCTTCGCGTGGTTGGGTCCAATGTAGCAAATAACTGGTCCTCTTCTAAGACACTGGACTGGGTCAAACGGTTCAAGAGTGTGGACTTACCAGCATTGGTGTATCCCACAATGGCAATGACTGGTACCCCATTATTCAGACGCATCTTACGTCCAGTATCTCTAGACCGTTCCATCTCCTGGATGGTTTTTCTGAGGCTGGCCATACGACTACGGATGAGACGGCGATCCGTCTCCAACTGGGTCTCACCAGGTCCACGGGTACCGATACCACCACCCTGTCTAGACAGAGAGCCACCTAGTGAACCTGCCAGACGAGAGCTTCTGTACTTTAACTGAGCCATCTCAACCTGGACCTTGCCCTCACGACTGGTTGCATGCTGGGCGAAGATATCCAGAATCAGAGTTGTACGATCTAAAACCTTACATCCCAGGATCTGCTCTAGGTTATTCATCTGAGCTGGAGACAATTCATCATCGCAGATGATTCCTGTAATGGAATTCCCTACCTCTTCCTCTCCCTGGATGTATTGGCGCAATTCCTCCACCTTACCAGAGCCTAAGTAAGTAGCTCCAGAAGGGGACTCCATATTCTGGATAATCATATCCACTGTCTCACCGCCAGCGGTATCCAATAATTCTGATAATTCCTGCAGAGACTTCTCTGCATCATAACCACGTCCTGTATCTACAGCAATTAGGACGTAGCGTTCCTGCTTTGTATTATTTGTAATCATGTAGATATCATAATTCCTGTCGGTTTTTCCTGCAAGTTACTTGTTACTATTTCTCCGACTGCGTTAAAAAAATCGCAGCCAGAAAACCTGGCTGCGGTTAACATTTCTACATAAAATTATCCTAAATATGAATGAGGGCTAAGTCAAGACTCGCTCGCGAGTCTTGCGCGCCGGATTCGGGTCTGCTTCAGCAGACAAATTCCTGTCCGAATCCGTGCGCATCCTCGCGGAGCGTTTATGCGTTAACATATGGATTACCCCTGCAAGTGCTTCTTCTGCTGGAAGAAGTCCTTGGTCTCTCGGGCCACGACGCCAGATAGTGCGAACAGGGCAATCATATTCGGAATTGCCATCAATCCATTGAAGATATCTGCGATGGTCCATACAGCGGACACGGTCATGTATGGTCCGGCAAAGACTGCTAGGATATAGAGCCAACGGAAGACCTTAACGGAAGACTGCTTACCGCCGCTGAGATAGGTGATGCATCGCTCACTGTAGTAGTCCCAGCCCAGGATCGTTGTGAAGGCGAAGAATGCCAAGCATACCATCAAAACGAACTGAGATACTTCCTCTGGGAATGGCAGACCCTTCTGGAAAGCATAGGTTGTAATGCCAACGCCCTCTAATCCCTTCACCTTCCATGCACCTGTTAGAACAATAGAGATACCTGTAATGTTACAGATAATTATGGTGTCGATGAAAGTTCCTGTCATGGATACCAGGCCCTGACGTACAGGTTCATTGGTCTGAGCTGCAGCTGCTGCAATTGGCGCAGATCCAAGTCCTGCTTCATTGGAGAAGATTCCGCGTGCAATACCCTTCTGCATCGCAACTAAGAAGGAACCAATCATACCACCAGTGAAAGCCTTGGGATCAAATGCTGCCTGGCAGATTAAAACAAATGCTCCTGGAACCTCTTTGATATTCAGAATGATTAAGAGCATTCCGAATACAAAATAGGTAATTGCCATGAATGGAACGATAATAGATGCCACCTTAGAGATACGCTGTAAGCCACCGATGACAACTAAGGCCACAAAAATAGCAACGATTAAGGAGGCAACAATTGTAACGGCACTATAATTACCAATTCCAGGAATTGTGATTGGCTTTGCATTGGATGGATTAAAGAATCCATTCACAGCAGAAACAATACCATTTACCTGAGAGAATGTACCGATACCAAAGAGACCTACACACATGCCAAAGAAGGCAAAGAGCTTAGCCAGCCACTTCCACTTTACGCCCATACCCTTTTCGATATACATGAAGGGTCCACCTAGGGTACGACCATTGTCTTCGATGGTGCGATATTTAACAGCGAGAAGCGCTTCAGAGTACTTGGTAGCCATTCCGAAGAAAGCTACCAGGATCATCCAGAACAAAGCACCAGGTCCACCAGTGCCAACAGCGGTTGCAACACCCACGATATTTCCAGTACCAATGGTTGCTGAAAGGGCTGTCATCAGGGCACCAAAGCTAGATACCTCACCCTTACCATCCTTTTCCGACTGAAAGATCCACTTCAAAGCCAGCGGAAGTCTTCTCACCTGCAGGACCTTGGTACGGCAGGTTAAAAGCACACCACCAATAAGGATCAATGCCATGAGAGGGACACCCCAGACAAAGTTATCAACCATTCCTAGAAATTCATTTATCTCTTTCCACATTTCTTTTCCCTTCTACTCATTTGAAGTAGCTTCCTGTTCATCATTGATAGGATGAAATCTTGTCCATACTGTTGCAAACACTTTTTTCTTTTTGTCCTTGTGGTGTGAACACATATCCGTCATTCATGAACAGTTTTCACTATATCACATTTGATATATCCATGTCACGAATATATTGAAATGTTTTATTAGTTTTACTTATGTTTTTAATAACGTGGAAAAAGCGATAAGTCGCAAATTTCTAGATGAGTTACCTACTGTAGAATCTGTCGCATATAGTCTAATGCTTTGGTTCGCTTCAATACTCCGATAAAACATGCCGCAATGATCACGCCACCAGCCTCACTGGTCAGGAAAGGAATCACATAAGCATAAAAAGCACTTTGACGACCTAATAGCATTGCTGCAACTGGGTATGCCATTAAGCCACCCAGCACACCACCGCCGATTACCTCCGACAGATAGGTTGGTATATATTTCTTCGTGTAATGAAACATAAGTCCAGAGCATAAAGCGCCAACCATAGAACCAGGGAAGGCCAGAAGCGTTCCAGTTCCCATGGCATTACGGATGACAGAGGCACCAAAAGCGATGGCCACGCCCCACCATGGTCCAAGCAGAACCGCAGATAGTACATTCACCAGATGCTGAACCGGAAAGCACTTCGATGCACCAATTGGAATGTAAAAAGGTGACAGAATCACTGTCAGCGCAACCAGCATTGCAGACACACACAATTTACGGATAATCTTCTGATTCATTCCCGTTTCATTACCTTCATTCATTGCTAGACTTTTCATTTTTCTCTCCTTTACTTCTTCTTACTTTACTTATGAAAAAGCATCGTGGCCCAATTGTTACTTAGGCCACTGCTAGTTCATCCCAAATAATCTTACCGCCTCAGCTTTCAGGGCACTTGTCTCTGCTGTGATATCCCTGGCTCCGAAGATTCCACTGATTATGGCTACCCCCGATAGTCCCATCCCAGCAAGTTCTTGCATATTCTCTCCATTAATCCCACCGATCGCGCAGATTGGAATCTCCACTTCTTGGGTAATCGTTGCATATTCACGTATATCAAAAGCCTTCGCATCCAGTTTTGTTTTCGATCCAAAGGCAGCACCAATTCCCAGGTAATCCGCCCCCTCCAGCTCCCCACCGATTGCTTCCTCAAGATTATGAGCCGTTGCGCCAATGATATAGTCACTTCCCAGCAATCGTCTGGTTTCTAGCACACTAGAGTCACTCTGTCCCACATGGACGCCCTCCGCCTGGCACTCCTTCACCAGATGCACACGGTCATTCAGAATCAGTGGGATACCCTTGGCATGTGTGATCTCATGTAATCGTCTCGCCTTTTCTACATACTCCTGGTCGCTAGCCGTCTTATCCCTGAATTGAAGCATGGTGATTCCACCTCGAATCGCATCCTCCACCGCATTCTCAAGACTGTAGCCATCCTTCAAAACCGATTCATTTGTAATTCCATAGAGTAATACTGCTTCCTTTTTCACGTCCTCTGCCTTTCTCCTTTCCTAAATGTAGACCCTGGACAAAGCATCCATGAAATACGTCATGTAGCTCCCAGCGCCATCTCCATCACGTAATCTTTTCTCTGCAGCCTCGCCACACATTCCATAGATTCTTACGAAATCAGCTATAGGCACTTGAAGTCGACTCATCAAATCATCCCTGGGGCACCCTGTATCCACTTTCATACCTTTTATATTGGAACTAATTTTCACTGTTGAGGCGATCGCCCCTAGGCAGGCAGAAAGCATACATCCAAATCCAGTTAATCTGGTCTGCCAGATACTTCCTAAGTCACAAGTCGTAATCTCTCTTGGAGAGACAATCACATCTCGCTTGCCAGTCATTACAAGAGCCGCCCCTGTTACGATACTCAGTTCCATTAATTCCTCTTGACCGATCCAGTCCTTCTCAGAAGAATCCACTCCTCGTGATTCCTCCTTAGGACACTCATTTTTTCTCCAAGTACAATTACAATTACAATTACAATTACTAGAAGCATTTTCATCTGGAATCAATCCTTCAAAAGCTTTATCACCAGGGCACAATAGATCATGTAAATATCTCATCTCACTCATATTTCCACGGATGATTGTGACTCGACTTCTTCCAAGTAATTCTTTTATGAATTCTTTTCGGAAATTCGACACCCCAACTCCCACAGGATCTAATACAACTGGAATCCCAATTTCATTTGCTTTAGCACAAGCCAAAAGCATTGCCTTATATTTCTCCCTATTGGGTGTGCCTATATTCAAAACCAGCGCATTGCAAATCCCTGTGATATCTTCCACTTCCTCAATTGCTTCTCCGCAGATTGCAGAGGCTCCAATAGCCAGGACCGCATTCACGCAGTTGGTCCTCGTCACATCATTGGTAATTAAGTGTACCAATGGCTTTGTCTTTCTTATTTCCTCTAACAAGTCTCGTTCCATCATGTCTCGTCCTCCGCTCATAACCACAAAAAAACAGGGTCCCAAAAGGAACCCTGTAAAAATATACACATCAACTTACAATCCCTACGTTGGCATTATCCAAATCAGGTTATAGGTCGTACGTCACACGTACCTCTCAGCTTTCTAAAGCTCCCTCTGTAAAACATATGAAATTTTAATATCCGATGCGGACCTAGGGGCCTTATATACGTCATAACCCCTATGTCATAATCATGTTTTTAACAATTTCGTCTCAACTATAGTTTTTTCTATTCGTATCAACTCTATTCAACCTGATTCATCAGACCTCGGTTTTAAAAATAGCACTTCACTAGTTAGAATTCAACCACTTCTGGATGAATCAGTCAAAATCAAAACCAATGCATTCCTACTAAAACTCTCCCGGCGAAAAGCAATCTATTATTTAACTTCAGCAGGACCGTATGGAAGACCCTCATTGAAGTTCTTAGCATTCTCGAGAGTTACAGCAGCGATTGCCTGCAGAGCCTCTCTTGTGAAGAATGCCTGGTGAGAAGTCAGAATCAGGTTAGGGAACATTGTCAGTCTAGCAACGATATCGTTAGACAGCATATCCTCAGAATGGTCTGTATAAACGTTCTCATCCTCGCCCTCATATACATCCAGAGCAACAGCGTGGAACTTATTCGCCTTCAGTCCATCGATTAGAGCCTCGATATCAACCAAACCACCGCGAGAAGTATTAACAAGCATTACATTATCCTTCATCTCGGCGATTGTCTCACGGTTGATTAAGTGATAAGTACCACCCTCACCCATAATCAGAGGAGCATGCAGAGAGATCAGATCTGCACGATTCAGTAACTCTTCCTTAGACACATAAGTAAGCAGGCCCTCTTCCTCCAGCTTCTTATTAGGGAAAGCATCCCATCCCAGAACAGTCATGCCGTAGCCCTTGCAGATACGAGCCATGCAGACACCGATACGACCAGTACCCATGATACCGGCAATCTTATTGTGCAGATCCACACCAAGTAATCCGTTTAATGCGAAGTTGTTGTCGCCAACCTTATTGTAAGCCTTGTGGATACGACGGTTAGCTGCAGTAATCAGAGTCATAGCGTGCTCAGCAACTGCGTATGGAGAATAAGCAGGAACACGTAATACAGTGATGCCGCACTCTCTAGCTGCCTCCATATCTACATTGTTGAAACCAGCGCAACGAAGAAGGATCAGCTTTACGCCGCCCTTATGTAACTGCTCAACTACAGCACGAGGAGCTTCATCATTTACGAAAATGCAAACCGCATCGTAGCCATTAGCAAGTTCTGCAGTATCCTCTGTGAGACGAGTCTTCAGATACTTGATTTCAACGTTGTATGCACCCTCTCCGCGATCCTTAGCCAGCTCGCTGAAGAAGAGACGGTCGTAGCTCTTAGTACCGAAGAAAGCGACCTTCAATACTTCTGCCTTCTTGCCCTTTGGAGTCTCCTCATTTAGTACAGCCTGGATTGCTGCAACAGCTTCTTCCTCATCTGGACCATCTACCTGAATGTGAACAGTAGATCCCATAATAGCCTCTAAGCGAAGAATTGAGAGGACATTAGAACCGTTTGCCTCAGCACCATCTACAGAAAGTAAAACTTCACTCTTAAAATTGATACAAGTCTGAGCGATACGAGCAGCAGGTCTAGCATGAATACCAAGTGGATTCTTAACAACATAATCAAAAGACTTCATAAAATTCCTCTCTTTCTGGATAGACGTTGTATTTCTCAATACAAAAATACTTATATTACGTAAAAACAATCATACTATACAAAGAATTCCCATTTCAAATATTTCTATTAGCATAAAGCAATGCTAGCTGTGTGTGTCAAAACTACATGCCTAAGTCATATGGTAATATTTGTATATGTGTGTGAATGATCTCACAATTTATATAAAATTTTAGCATTTATATTGCAAAAAACAATAACGTAAATGCACAATAATAATCCTCAGTTTTTATAATATCCGTATGAATTGACAATTTTTTATCAATGTTTCGAATTTTCGTGCAGAAAGCCTAAACGTACAGGAACTATATGTTCCATCGGTACTTCCGATCAGCGCATTTTCCATTATTGTATCTCGTCTAATAGCATAATCAGAAGAATACGAATCAATAAAAAATAAAAAAGCCCCCGAAATATATTAAAATTCCGATATAATATAAGAATAGATTCGTCTTAAATAATCACCGTACGATTTCAAATATTAGAATGCAAATTTGTCACTGTATATAAAGCGATCATTATATATCAGATAACAGGAATGACTCAATATAATGAACATCTTATAAATGTAATCAATATGCCTAAAAGGGAAACAAGGGAGATATCATGTTAAATAAGAAAAATATCATATCAGCCATACTAATCGTTTTACTATCCATGCTTATAGGAATTATTCTTAGTAAAACAGTGTTTAAACACAGATTAACTACGGAAGAAAAACAAGAAGCAAAACTAGAGAAACAAGAACGTTCTGAGAATAGAAAAATCGAGCAAACATTTGATACACAACTAACAATTAATAACATTAAAATTACTGATGGTCAGGGTAACCTATTAACTACAGATATCGAGGATCAATGGAAAGATAATGGAGACAATACAAAAAGCCTTGGTACGTTCACACTAAGTAACGATCAGATCCCAAGATATTACTTCGAATTGTTGTCGCCAAAAGAAATAAAATCACTTGATCAAACCACAAAATCAAAGATTCTAAACATCTTATATAATGGAGAGACAAAAAATTATCTCCAATTACAAGCTACTTTACAAAATCAGACAAACGATCAGAAATTCAAAATCCAGGTAGCAAACGAATTAGGTGTAAGCCTTGTTGATTTAGAAAAGTAAAGAACTTCATGCCAGATTACATTCATTGTTGCTTGGCACATTCATTGTTCTTTTCATTGATGGATATTAGGTTTCATTCACAGATGACTGGTTCAATCAATGTTGTTTCTTTTATTCATCTGGCAGATGATGTAGGGAATAAGGTCCAATGATAAAATCAAACTAAAAAATATATATTCAAATAAAAAAAGATCTAGGACATTATCCTAGATCTCGTTAACGTGCGTGAGAGGATTCGAACCCCCGACACCTTGGTCCGTAGCCAAGTGCTCTATCCAGCTGAGCTACACACACATATTCTGTTATTCTCACAACACCTATATATTATATACTCTTATGAAAATAAATCAAGTACTAATCAATAAGAATATTTAATTTTTTAGCAGGTACAAAAAAAGCTTCTGGAAAAAACAGAAGCTTAAACGACCCGAGAGGGACTCGAACCCTCGACCTCCGCCGTGACAGGGCGGCGTTCTAACCAGCTGAACCACCGGGCCTTATTCTTTTTTAATGGACCTT
>ONIO01000064.1 GCA_900317915.1 uncultured Lachnospiraceae bacterium
GGCCTTCTGATCCTCATCGGCCTTCTGATTCTCAGAGGCCTCTGATTCATCTGGCAGGGCATCACTCATGGCCTCATCTAAGTGGTCAGCCTGGCTAGCTTTCATCTTCACTTCAAGTAGTTCAATCATATGCTCTGCAGCAGTTACTACTTCCTGTTCAAATCCATTTCGCTTATCGTCCAAATGCTTCATCTTCTTCAGCTGCTCTTCGCCTCTGAAAAACTGTATTCCTAATTCATCTAAGTCCTGTTCTGCATCTACTGCTTCCTTCTGAATTGCATGAGATGAATCCTGTGCCATTCGAATCAGTTCGTTTTGATCCTTTTTCTTATTCTTATTACCAAACACTGTCTGTGCCTCCCGGTCTTAGTGATTACTTTTTCATTTGGAATTTATCCACATATCTTTCTCTATTGTAATTGTAATGAATTTCAACAATAATACCAACTATTTTATGAGATGAGTTAATTCTCTGGCACAAGATAATCGGAAATAATGATTTCCGTGGTATCAATTCCCCGATAAGTATTAATGGTTGGATAATAAGCAACGGTTAGTTCCATACGACCTTTTCCATAGCTTAGGGTACGCTCCACTTCCTCTACGCCATAGCGTTCTCCTAGCTCCTGTTTCAGAGCCTCACAATCCCCAAAGAAAAGGGCATCGATTTTGGTATTGTACTTGCCCTGGAGAGTTAGTTTCAGATACTGCTTCTCCTTACCAATCGGTCGCATAGAGATAATCTGACAATGGCTCTCTGCAAATACAGGCTTCTCATTGCCGGTACCATATGGTTCTAAGAGATCGAGTTCTGCCACTAGTTCTGGTCGATTGATGAGATAGCGGAAGGACATATCCGAGTCAATCAAGAGATTACTCTGTAAGTCCTCTTCTGTTAGGGTACACTTGGCATTCAACTCCTGTCGGAACTGGTCTACCTTTTCCTTAGGAAGAGATAAGCCTGCTGCTAAGGGATGTCCACCATACTTCGATAATAGGTGCTCCACCTCATGGAGGGCATTGTACATGTGATACTCTGGAATGGAACGGGCAGAGCCCTTTACACAATCAGCGCCATCTGTCAGGACGATGGTTGGCTTATTGGTTCGCTCACGGATACGGCCAGCCACGATTCCGATGACAG
Source organism: uncultured Lachnospiraceae bacterium (assembly GCA_900317915.1). GTDB lineage: Bacteria > Bacillota > Clostridia > Lachnospirales > Lachnospiraceae > Lachnocurva. The sequence goes on from ONIO01000064.1 coordinate 1,145, forward strand.
ACTCTGGTACATCTGGTTCGTAGATGACCAGCACCCGGTCCTTCTCCCAGCCCTTGGCCTTCAGGAGATACTCTGCTTCATCTACACCCTTCTCTGTCATATCCTTACGGCGCTCATTTAGATCAGACAGTTTCTCCGCCAGGCTCAAAGCTTCTGCCTCTGTCTTCGCTTCTAACAGCTCTACGCCAAGGCTTGCAGACTCCAGTCGACCTGCCGCATTGAGGCAGGGTCCTAATACGAATCCCACCTGGAAGGATGTAATGTGGCTTGGATCCAGATTCTTCAGCTGAATCAGCGCCCGAAGTCCCAGATTCTCGAAGGTTGCCATCTGTGCCAGACCCAGTTTTACCTGGGCACGATTCTCATCACGAAGAGGCATGACATCACCAATAGTTGCAAAGGCAGCGAAGGGCATAAGATCCCACCACTCCTCTGGGTCAATCCCACTGGCCCGATATAAGAGACCAATCAGTTTCCAGGCTACACTTGCGCCACAGATCATCTTATAGACGCTCTCATCATCCATGCGATGTGGATTTACCACATAATCAGCAGGAGGAAGCACATCCTGTCCCTCTTCGTCCTTCATCACCGTATGATGGTCTGTTATGATGACCTTCATCCCATAGGACTTGGCCAATGCGATGGACTCCATGGCAGAGATACCATTATCACAGGTTACAATGAGATCCACCCCATCGCTGTGGGCCTCCTCCACCAGTCTCCCATTTAAGCCATAGCCATCCGTGACACGATGGGGAATCCGCCAGTCACAGTTAGCGCCAACTCTCAGAAATCCAGTATGAAGGATATAGGTAGACATCATGCCATCGATATCATAGTCACCAATGATACGGATCTTCTCCTGCTTAGAGACACAATCCATAATCATAGAAACTGCCTCTCTAGCGTCCTTTAAACTAGCTGGGTCATGGATATCCTCCCTACTTGGGCGGAGGTAGTTCCTCATCTCGCCCACTTCGATGTCTCGATTCAGCATCATCCAGACAATTACAGGGTCTACATTTAGCTCCTGTCCGATGGCCTCAAAGTCAGCATTCTTTCGTCTAATTTTCCAACTCTTCTTAATTCTCGCCAAGACACTTCTCCTCATAGAAGTTTCGAATCTTCGTAAATAGTTCTACATTTGGCTGATTGGACCGATCCAGATCCACTGTCTGATAGAAGTCGTGCTTCTTAGATCGGATCTCATCCTTCTTCAGGCCCTTCGCCATCTCCTTCCACTCTGCATCGCAGCTCTCCAGGTAGTCCTCAGACTCCTTTGACAGGAAGTAGGTATTATGTGCCGCATACTTGCCATCATCAAGGGTGATGGTACAAAGTCCAGGATTGGTAATCTGATCCTTTTTGGACAGGATGCTGGTCTCATTATAGTAGATGAAGTCGTCATTGGTACCATGAACCAAAAGCACAGGCGCCTGGGTATGATTGATGCCCTTCACCGCGGTTAATCCCATATATTTTGGGAAGAGAATCCGGTTAATCACATGGGATGGCAGGGTAAATAGAATGGAGATCCTTCCGAACATCTTACGGGCCACAGAGTCACTCATCTCAAGTGGCTGATTGAAGCCAGACAGAGCTGCCACGCCCTCTACCTCTGGATGGAAAGATAGACCACTCGTTACAGCGAATCCTCCCCAGGAATGACCCAGCAGTAGGATTGGAAGACCCTGAAAGGTCTCCTGACTCTCAATATAATTTAAAGCTGCATTGAGATCCAAAGGTGACTGAAAGAGACCCTTGGCCCACTTTCCCTGGCTCCCATTATAGGAGGTATTACTGTAAGTGAATACCTGATAACCCTGATCAACAAACCAGGTCAGCATCATCAGGTATTCCTCCGGTCCAGACCAGATGCCGTGACAGAATACCAAAAGAGCCTTCTTATTATCCTCTCCGTAGACATATCCCTTGAGACGATTTTTTCCAGACAGGAAGCTTACCTCTCTCCTAGGATAGCGATCAGCGTAATAATCATAATTGCCCAATGCAGTATCTGGATCAATCTGACTGGATTTAAAAGTCTGCCACTGTACCATGAAAGCCACTCCAAAGCAAGCCAGGACAAAGAGTATGATGAAACCAATGATAATCCACTTTAACATGTATGAAGATCTCCTATTTTTCCCTTTTTATTGCTCCCATCATAACACAAAACGGACGACTCGAAAACTCGAATCGCCCGTGAAAGTTTCCCTTCATTCCCAAATTAGAAACCGGAATTTGATTACTCAGCCAGAGCTGCGGTAATGATTGCCATGGAGTAAACCTCGATTGCATTACATCCACGAGACAGATCATTGATTGGTGCATTTAAGCCAAGAAGGATTGGGCCATATGCATCGAATCCGCCAAGACGCTGTGCAATCTTATATCCGATATTACCTGCATTGATGTCAGGGAATACGAATGTATTTGCATGACCAGCAACTGGAGAACCAGGGCACTTTGTCTCAGCAACACGAGGAGAAACAGCTGCATCGAACTGGATCTCACCCTCGATCGGAAGCTCAGGATATCTCTCCTTTGCCTTTGCTACTGCATTGCTAACCTTAGTTACAGAGTCGCCTTTGCCAGAACCAAGGGTAGAGTAGCTTAAGAATGCGACCTTAGGATCAACACCGAATATCTTCGCACACTGTGACATCTCGCCACAGATCTCAACCAGATCATCCTCGCTAGGATCGATATTGATTGCACAGTCACCCATAGCCAGTACTTCATTATCGCCAGTAGCGGAAGGACGAACCATGATGAAGCAGGAAGATACGATATTGTTGCCTGGCTTTGTCTTAATCAGCTGCAGTGCAGGACGAACAGTATCAGCTGTAGAATAGGTAGCACCACCAAGAAGTGCATCAGCGATTCCCATCTTCACTAACATGGTACCGAAGTAGTTGGCTGCAGAGAGGATCTCTCTTGCCTGCTCAGGTGTAACACCCTTCTTCTTACGAAGCTCGCAGAACTCCTCTACCATCTCATCCATACGATCGAAATGAGCAGGATCGATGATGGTTGCACCATTAATATTATATCCAACATTCTCAGCTGCTGCCTTTACCTCGTCTACATTACCAACCAGGATAGGCTTTAAGAAGTTACCAGCAAGGAGTCTAGAAGAAGCCTCTAGGATTCTAGGATCTGTTCCCTCTGTAAATACGATAGTCTTAGGAGCCTTCTTTAACTTATCAATCATTGCTCCAAATCCGAATTCTGACATGATTATTCCTCTTTCTATACAATACTTACGATTGTTGCGGCCCTATGAAATGTAAACCAATATACAAAAACCGCTCACCTTTAATCTATTTTAGCATCGAAGCGTAAGATTACAAGGTAAGCGGTATGATGTTTTAAGTAAAAGACAAGTTCACTTGTCGATCTCCAATATCCTGTGCAAATTCATCGTCATGAGTTGCAATTACGAGGGTTTTTCCTGCAGCCTTTAAGTCGCGAATGAGGTTGACCATACGCTCATGGGTCTTTTGATCTAGACCATTCAGAGGTTCATCCATAATGAACACCTCTGGATTCAAAGCTAGAATAGCGGCAATTGCCACCCTCTTCTTCTGTCCACCAGATAAGTGATAGGGCGCCTTGTCTCGAAGATTAGAAATATCTAAAAGCTCCATGCAGTCCTCCACACGGATCTGCACTTCCTCTTCTGATAATCCCATCTGTCTTGGTCCAAAAGCAATTTCATCATAGACCTTGGCATTAAAAAGCATCACATCCGCATTCTGAAAGAGGTAACCTACCCTCTTATGAAAGCTCTTGGAATTCTGATTCTTTGCCATATAGGACCTGGTGATCTCTGTTCCAAAGAACTGGTAGCTTCCCTTTTCTGGAAAGACTAAAGCATTTAGGATCTTAAACAAAGTGGTTTTACCCGCTCCATTATCACCTCTTAGAATCAGGCACTCGCCCTCTTCTACCTGAAAATCATAGTCCTTAAAAACCGCCGGCTCCTCTGGCTCATAGCGGAATGTAATCTGTTCTAGTGAAATACAATTCATTACAGCCCCTTGTAATCATCTGTAAAGCCACGGCATCGCATGGCATCATACATCTCTCGACTCATCTCTGTAGACCGGATAAAGGTCACCCCCATCACACCACCGATGGACTGATACTCCTTACGATTCTTACCAACCGCCCGGAGGCGCATGGCAGTAAGGAGATCTACAATGAGGTTACCTAGGAGAATAATATACTTCACGGTGATATCTAGTGTAAAGATAAAAACGCCTGGGATATGAAGCTTACGAAGGGCTCCTGTAATATGATTCCACTGGGTTGTATGGTTGAAGATACTCACAATCTCAAGGCTGGTAAATACCTTCAGAATCACCTGTAAATCATTGGAGATTCCACTTGGATTCATAATCATAGCAGGTAAAAATAACAAAAATGCAAGAAGAGTCGCCCAGAGGGAAGCCTTCAAAATTGTAGCGATATCCCTAGCCGGCCACATGCATAAATAGAGCTGTATCACCGATACCACACCGAGAATCCACATCTTCTCATGGGTAAGGGATAGGAAAGCAATTAATCCGAAGGCTAAGAACAGCTTGAGAAGTGCCGGTAGTGAACGACCCTTCTCATGTCCATTCTGTAATTTAATCTTCGTCATGACTCCGCCAATAGAGGCGATACTCTTTTCAATGAAGGCTCCTCCTGTCTTCACAGGAGTATAGTCCTCCGAATGCTTTAGCCACTCTGGTAACTTTTCTTGCATTTTATACCTACTTTAAGACAGATACTCTCCGTCTCCACATCATCTACTTCTAGGAAAAGAAATTAGTCTGCCTTCCTTTTCATTGGAAGGGAAGCCAGCTTAAATACAATAACAAGGATTGCAACACCGAGGATTGCAGAGATGATATAACCTGCCACTTCACCGATTCCAGATACAGCATAGTCAGGGATTAAGACATCAAGAGACCATCCATTGGCCATGCCTGTAGCCAGAAGGCCAAGAGGACAAGCTGCGATCAGAGCTGCAAGCAGAGCGTAGACTGGGAAGTGACGCTTGGGTTTATCTACTACAGAATCAGTGGTCCAGTTCTCGAAGATCAAGTCTGGAGATGTCTTACGAACGAAGGCAAATACAGCTACAGTAAAAGCTGCCTCAACAAGACCTGCAACGAAAAGATGAGGAATCATCATCCCAGGGATGGATATAGATAAGTCATATGGGCAATAAAGTGCATTGCCTGCTGCATCCTTAAAGAGCATTGGCTGGAGGCCGAACTCAATAGATGCACAAAGTGCTGCTACATTGATACCCATGTAGGATGCGATGGCAGCGGAAATGTAATGGGCGCTGGACTTCTCCTGGGAATTCGCTCCCATGAGCTTCATCAGAAGCTTATACATATAAAAACCAACAAATGGTAATACAAAAGCCATGTTAAAGCAGTTTGCACCCAAGGCTAGGATCCCACCGTCACCAAACAGCACCGCTTGAATCAGTAGGGCGATGGACACTGCAATACAAGATGCCTCTGGTCCGAAGAGAAGGGCAATCAGTGTACCTCCAACTGCGTGACCTGTCGTTCCACCAATCAGTGGCACATTAAACATCATAGACAAAAAGGAAAATGCAGCGCCTACGCCGAGAAGAGGCATCTTCTCCTTAGGCATCTCCTTTGCAACCTTCTTAATAGAATGGGTCCAAACTGGAAGCATTGCAGCTCCCATTACTCCACAAGTAACAGGGGATAGATAATTTTCTGGAATATGCATTTTTTCGTAACACTCCTTTAGTAGAAATTCATTTACATACACTTGGTGTAATTCAAAGCTGCAGCCTTTGAATCCATCATTCCGGCCTGGAATGTCACCACGTAGCTTACTTGTAACACTCTAGACAAAAAATAACCCCCTCACAAGCTAGGTGGGGGGTTATTTCTATGGCTTTTCTAAGAAGTTCTACTCTTTCAATAATTATCTGAAAGCGGAAACCATTCATTAATTTTCAACTTATTATGTTATAAAAAGGGCAACTTATAGACATAAAAAAAAGAGCTCTACGCTCTCTTTGCTTCCACCGGAATAGGAAGACGGCTGTGGACATGACCCCCCTAGCCTCGGCCATGTCCCACATTTACCATCTCGAGAAACCCCCTATAAAAATCGTTTCTCTATTTGTGTATTATAATATGCTGCCACGAAAACGCAAGTAGAAATTTGGTTTACTTTCAATCACACCGCCCTCTCTAATCCCCACAGTTCCATTGTTTTAAGGAAACTCATTTTGTCATGTCGGTGGCGTAATCGTTATCGTTACTGGCCTTTCACGGGGTCAAAGTTTATAGAATCTTTATTTTTTGTTCTGATTATTCTCCGAAAATTTTCTGAAATATTTTACAATTTACGATTCAAAGTTCCGTTTTCTGTAACTCCAATCTCCAACTTGGTTTATATTTCCGCTATAATAGGTGACAGAATGATGGAGGAATGTAAACCATGCCAGACAATAACAATTACAGCTTAAGCATACAGCCTATCGCAGTCATCCACTCTCCCTTCCCGGAGAAATTCGGTATCCCAAGACAAAGTGGGCTGGCCGATAATCTAGCAGAGATTCACTTCATGCCTGCTTATCGTAATGTAGATGCAGTTCGTGGGCTAGAGGGCTTCGACTATCTCTGGCTGATCTGGTGCTTTTCGAAAAATATACATCCTGAGAAGGAAGAAAATTTTCACCCAACCGTTCGTCCACCTCGTCTGGGGGGCAATACCCGAATGGGTGTCTTCGCTACCCGTTCCTCCTTCCGCCCCAACGGACTGGCTCTGTCCTCTGTAAAGATTGTAGAAATCGACCTGGAGTGCCCAGGTGCTCCAGTCATTACTGTGTCCGGGGCGGATCTCATGGATGGCACCCCAATCTACGATATCAAGCCATATCTCCCCTATGCAGATGCCCATCCAGAGGCCAGAGGAGGCTTTACCGATGCCTACTCCAATGGAGAATACCGCCTAGAGGTCCAAATCATGGACTCCTTCTGGAGGGCTGTCCGGGAAATGGACAAGAAAAAACCTGGCACAGAAGCTGCAATTCATAAGCTTCTGCCCCAGGTATTATCTGTACTATCCGAGGATCCCCGCCCTTCCTATCAGAAGGACCCTAACCGCATCTACGGCATGTCCTACGGAGATTATAACTTCCGCTTCACCGTGGATGAGAAGGTTCTCTACCTAAGAGAGATGGCATAGGTTCTAATCCGATTCCATGATTCCTTAGAATCTTGGCATGCTTCCCATGCCACAGCCCTTATCCTCGTCCTCAGGGATATCAGACAGGTAAGATGTGGTAAAGCTTGCGTTGATCTCAGCGATCTCACGCTTGCCATCGATATAGTCATTATAGAACTCCATCAGGTCGATTCCACTAGCATCACAGCCGTCATCACTGCCCCACTGCTTAATCAGCTGGATTCTCTCCTGCATGGTTGTGTCTTTGATTAAATTGCTCTTCATGTCACACCTCAATTTCACACGATAATTACACGGTTATTACGCGTCTAGTCATATGATAATCACAACTCACTATAGTCCATATCCATAGCAATCTGCAAATGGTAGTCCGGATACATGGCCTGGACTGTGTCGCAGACTTCCTTGTAGGTAGCTCTTCTGCTTGGGGAGTCGAAGGAAACCACACAGTCAAAACGCAGGGTCTTCCTTTCCTCATTCCGATAGAAGCCATGCATCTGAAGCACATGAGGAATCTTGAGGATCTTCTCTCGAATCGCCTTCTCCACCTTGGCTGCATCATTATCATGGGTATTCATCGAGTAGACACCGATGGCAGTCAGAATCACGTGATACTTCATGTAGACCTGTATGGTAATCTGTCGAATCATATCGTCTAAGTCACATGCCGATGTGGTATCAGGCACCTCGATATGGATGGAGCCATTGTAACGGTCTGGACCATAGTTATTAAGAACCAGGTCATAGGCGCCATGGACCCCAGGGAAGTTCTTCACCTCAGCCTTAATGTCCCTCGCCAGCTGGATATCTGCTCTCTCACCCAGGATCTGAGACAGGGTATCCCTCAGCATCTCCACCCCAGACTTGATGATGATCAGAGAGATCACAGCACCCAGACATGCCTCCAGAGATAGTCCGGTAGTAATGTAAACCACAGCGGCAACTACGGTGGCAGCGGAGATTACACTGTCTAGCGTAGCATCCTGACCAGAATTCACCAGAGAATCGGAATGAACCCGCTCACCCACCTTTTTCACATAGGCACCTAAAACGATCTTCACCAGGACAGCTACCGTTACGATTACAATCGCAATACTTGTATAGCTCGGTGTCTCTGGCTTGATGATCTTCTTCACGGACTCAGTAAAGGAAGTAATGCCTGCATAGAGGACGATTAATGAAATGACCATAGCAGATAGATACTCCATTCGACCATAGCCAAAGGGATGCTTCTTATCTGGTTCCTTACCTGCCAGCTTCGTTCCCACAATGGTAATCAGAGAGGAACCAGCATCAGAAATATTATTGACTGCGTCTAAAGTAATTGCTACAGAATGGGTCATAAGACCGATGACCGCCTTGAATCCTGCCAGAAATACATTGGCAAGGATTCCGATCATGGAGGTCCTAATAATCGTCTTATCACGATTCTCCAGATCATGAATAGCCGACTCAGTCGAGCCTGCATCCTGTTCCTTTAACAGTGCTTCCGCATCTTTCATTCCAGCCATAGAGTTCTCCTACTATTATATAAAGTCATAGTCTTTCTTTACCTTTTCTATAGGTTCGACTATGCTATTTTAAGATACTGTGGATTGGTACAGTCCCCCTACCACT
>ONIO01000032.1:0-11111 GCA_900317915.1 uncultured Lachnospiraceae bacterium
CCGATAGGCATTCTACAGGCAATAGGGTGCTGCACTGGATTCTTAGGATTTGTATGTAAAGCAAAGGGAATGTAATGGGTTTTGTATTTGTATTAAATAGTATCGGTCTGGGTATCGGTCTGGCAATGGATGCCTTCTCTGTGTGCATCGCTAATGGCCTGAAGGAACCGGATATGTGTAAGAGCCGCCACATGAAGATGGCTGGAGTCTACGCATTCTTCCAGTTTGCAATGCCTATGATTGGCTGGTTCTGCGTCAAGCAGATTGCGACTGCATTCAAGGCATTTCAGCCATTTATCCCATGGATCGCTCTGGGACTGCTCCTCTATATCGGTGGTAACATGATCCTGGAGGGACTGAAGAAGAAATTTGATAAGAAGAAACTTGATGAGAAGAAGGGAATTGAAGACAAAGAGGATGAGACGAAGGACTGTATCTCTGATAAGACTCTAATCATCCAGGGTATCGCTACATCCATAGATGCGCTGTCTGTCGGCTTCACCATTGTAAAGTATGGCCCGCTGACGGCCTTCTTGGCATCTCTAATCATTGCAATCGTCACATTTGCTATCTGTGTCGGCGGCGTGAAACTGGGTAAGATGTTCGGTGCACGACTTGAGAAGCATGCCAACTATCTAGGCGGAATCATCCTGATTGCCATTGGCCTAGAGATCTTCATTGGTTCATTCCTATGAGTAGTCAGACTTTTATTTTCGTAGCTTTATATCCAGAGGCCAAGCCTCTGATCCAGGCCATGTCCCTAAAGCAGTTGGACCAGCCTGGGGCTCTCCGCCAGTTTGTTAGCGAGGATAGATCGATTCTCTTAACGGTTATGGGGATCGGCCCTGTGGCAGCAGCCTATGCAGTCGGTGCAGTCCTTGCAAATGTAGACCAGAGGGAGCATTGTCAGCTCTATCTCTACGGTAGTGCAGCAGCTGCATCCTCTGTCACACCCAAATTATATCTGGGTCTAGCCCTAACTAATCAGGATAGTGGCCGAGACTTCTATCCTGATCCTGTAGGACGTGATCTCATAGAGCCCTGCAGGATTCTGACATCCAGTCGTATCTGGAATGGAGAGGAGGATCAGCCTGCAGGAAGAAATGCTGTCATGAGGGAGTCTGAGAATCAGCCTGCAGGAAGAAATGCTGTCATGAGGGAGACTGAGGATGCTATTCATAGGGGATGCAATCCCAAAGAACTTGCCCTTCCAACCCTCCACGATATGGAGTCGGCAGCAGTCTATGAGGCTGCATCTCAAGTCCTTGGACCTGATCAGATTCACATCCTGAAGTTTGTATCGGATATGGGAAGTGATGCCAAGTCTATGACGAAGGATCGAATGGTAGAACTGTCAGCTGGCCATGTAGAGACATGCCTTACATTTATCCAAGGGATGAATGAGTCGGTGGCTGAGAATGGCAAGGATGTGAAGGGGCTTCTTAGGAATTTATCCCAGGGGCTCTTAGCCTCTGTCACCATGGAGAATGAGATCCGCCAGCTGATTCAGTACGGCATGCTCATAGGATATGACTTTCCGAAGCGAATCAAGGAACTAGAGCAGGAGGGAATCTTCCCGGCAAAGGAGAAGCGCTTTGGACTGAAGGTTCTGTCGCAATTAAGGGAGGATGTCATCGCCTATAAGGAAGATGATATCTCGAATGGAATGGTGAATAGTGATGCCCGATGTGGACAGGACAGGTCTCAGGAATCTCATCCGGTGGATAAGTGGTCTCAGGAATCTCATCCGGTGGATAAGTGGTCCCAGGAATCTCATCCGGTGGATAGACGGCCTCAGGAATCCCATCTGGTGGATCAGGAATCGCCTGGAACCCATCCGATGGATAAACGACCTGTGATCTACATCGAGGAGGAGCTACTAGGCTCCAAAGAGGTGGAGGAGATCCTCTCACAGAAGAGAAAGCAGAATCCCATCATTATCCCAATCCATCACTATAAGGATGTCTTCAACCGACGTCGGCAGGATGCTATCCGTCAGCATGAAGATTCCATCCTGGTACTGGCTTCGAAAAAGGGACAGCTGATCTATCATGGAGCTCCAGTGTGTCAGGACTTTGGTAATGAATACTTCTATTACACCTCCTGCATCATGAACTGCCTCTATAATTGTGATTACTGCTACCTGAAGGGTATGTACCCATCTGGGATTCCAGTGATCTTCGTGAATCTAGAGGATACCTTCCGGGAACTAGAGGCATTACTCACCCTGCATCCAGTCTATCTGTCAGTATCCTATGACACGGACCTTCTGGCAGTAGAATCTCTGACAGGCTATGTGAAGCGTTGGGTGGAATTCACCAGGTCTCACCCAGACCTTACCATTGAGATCCGGACCAAGTGTCCCAGAAAGGATCTCTTTTCTAAGATAGAGGCCTGTGACAGGGTGATCTTCGCCTATACCATCTCACCTGATCCAATCATTCAGAGATTCGAGCATGGGACTGGCAGCCTGGCAGCTCGATTAGCGGCGGTAAAAGCGGCGATGGAGCAGGGCTTCAGCCTGCGGCTATGCTTCGACCCAATGGTCTACATTTCCGACTGGAAGTCGGTCTATCATACCATGATGGATGAAGTGGAGGAGGCGATTGATTTATCCCGGATTAGAGACTTCAGCGTAGGGTCCTTCCGTATCTCGGAGTCCTATCTAAAGCCTATGCGGCGATTGATGCAGGACTCTGCTGTGGTGCAGTTCCCATTTGAGAGAAAGAATGGATACTATCAGTATCCAAGCGCTCTCATGGAAGAGATGGAAGAGGATCTTTTAGGTCAGATTGAGAATAGAGTCGATCATCCGAAAATCTTTCGATGGTCTTAAAAAAATCTTAAAGGTTTCCCATATTGGTTTTTAAAAAATGGTTCGCTACAATGATGTCATAGAAAAGACAATCGTTGCAGCGATCTTTTTTGGAGTGGTTATGAGTAAAATATTAGTTTGTGATGATGAAAAGGATATTGTGAAGGCACTAGACATCTACCTCTCTAGTGATGGATACGAGGTGGTAACAGCTCTGAATGGGCAGGAGGCACTAGAGATCCTAGAGAGGGAATCTATTGATCTGGTCCTGTTGGATGTAATGATGCCGGTGATGGATGGCATCCAGACCATGGCACGGATTCGAGAGAAGTGGAACGTGCCGGTGATCTTTCTCACAGCCAAGGCAGAGGATACCGATAAGGTCCTAGGCCTCAATGTGGGAGCAGATGACTATGTGACAAAACCCTTTAATCCTGTGGAACTCCTGGCGAGAGTGAAGAGCACCCTGCGGAGATACCTCCTACTCGGAGGCATTCCAAGCAGTAAGGAGACTGGACCTGATGAGATGGGACAGCATATGACCTATGGTGGCCTCACAATCTATGATGAGAAGAAGCAGGCGACTCTGGACGGTCAACCCCTTAGCCTGACCCCAACAGAGTATGACATCCTAAAATTACTTATGCAGCATCCAGGACAGGTCTTTTCCCCACGGCAAATCTATGAGTTTGTCTGGCAGGATACGGTGATGGGAACAGACTCAACAGTGGCTGTTCATATTCGCCATCTCCGGGAGAAAATCGAAATCGACCCATCCAACCCACGCTACCTCATGATGGTATGGGGCCGTGGATATAAGCTTGGGGAATAAGGAGTTATTATGAAGATAAAGAAAACAGGATATGGCTGGAAGTCCTTCTGTGCCTTTATGGTGATCATTGGAGTTCTAGTTTTTGAGGTGTCTCTCCTAGGCATCTTCATCCTACAGAGTAGGGACGGCTACAGCAGTCAGAGGAGTCTTAGAGAGAAACTTTTCCGTGATGCAACCAATCGCTATTCCATTGCAGCATTAACAGAAGAGGACTCTGTGGATCTGAATGAGTCCAACTTCCACTATGGAATCATTAAGGGTGTAACCAAGTCTGAATTAAAGAATCAGGAATTGGACCTGTCAGATGAAAGCATCTACGAAAGGACCAATCTGACGAAAGAGATGCTGAATGCCCTGAAAACCTATAAGGACAATGGCTATAGTGATTACAAGCAGGATGATCATATCCTTTTACATGACTATACCTATGGCAAGTATTCCGATGCATCCAGTGGGCTTTTTGACCTCTATTGGCCCTTTCGTAGGAATTTTTCCTATGTGAATTCTGGCAGTGAACTAACATCGTATTCCATTCGATGCTACGGGATCTCAAGAGAGCTACCTGGGCTCTATGCCACCACCAATAATGAGAACTATTGGGCACTGAGGGGTCTCTGTATGGCGAACTTTCGTATCCACAATCAAAATGAGGATCAGAACTATTTCTATGATGCTATGAAGTATAGTCTGTCCCAGGCCATCCTCCAGTATCAGGCCGATAACGCTGAGAATAGTAGCGCCGTGGATATCGACCTCTTGATAACCCCCGATGGATTTACCGATAGCGCTGATGACAATGAGACAACACAATTACAATCAAGGTATACGATTGGCCATGATATCCCAGGTAGTGAGTTGGAAGCCCCACTTGTACCAACAGATTCTATGATTACCTACCTTAGCAATGATGATATCGATCGAGCTGAGAATCGTACAGATATGGAGATCTCCTCCTTTGCTGGAGACCTGCTCTACTTTGAGCAGGCGGATTCTACCCTCGTGAACTACACCGTGGTTTCCTATGTTCCTGCTAAGCTAGATACCAAGTGGGATGATTATTTCGTTCGCTTAGACCGGGTCATTGGTTGGCTTGCAATCGCTCCGGTACTGTGCCCGATTCTATTAGTGGCATCCCTTCTTAGCGTTGTCCTCTTTCTGTTCCAGTACATCTGTGCAGCCGGTCATCATACCTCTCTTAGAAATGTAAACCGACCGGAAGGGTACCGCACAGTTCGAGAGAATGAGTATATCGAGAAGCGCTATATGGATTACATGCCACTTGACCTCTATGGCATCATCGTGATCATACTACAGCTCATGGGATTTGCTTTCATGTATTCCTTTAATGGAGCAGGAGATCCCTTTATGTACTTCTTCCTGATTATAGAAGAATTGGCAATCATTCTATTGGGACAGGCATATCTCACCAGCTTTGTTATCAATGTGAAGGTGGGAGATGCCTATAAGAATACCCTGATTTATATCTTCTGCCATTGGATCTATAAGGAGATGAAGCAATCTGATGAGCGGATCATGAAGAAGGGCCTTATCGCTGGCTTACAGAGAGGAAGCAATCGCCTATTACTAGTATTCAGCATATTAGAATTCTTAGCGATGGGCATCCTGACAAGTAGAACCACTCTCGGAGGCTGGGTACTTCCTCTCTGGGTGGCATGGATTGTAAAGCAGGCCATTCTCATCTACTACCGTAATAAGTACCTGTCAGAGATTGAGAGGGGATTCGATGAGGCTGTAACAGAGCGACTGAAGTCGGAGCATATGCAGACGGAACTGATAACCAATGTCTCCCATGATATTCGAACACCTCTGACCTCCATCATTAATTATGTAGATCTCCTATCCAAAGAGGATCTAAAAAATGATAAGGCTGTGGGATATATTGAGGTACTAAGTCGCCAGAGCTTGCGCCTGAAAAAGCTGATTACAGACCTAATCGATGCAAGTAAGGCTAGCACTGGTGTGGTAAAACTTCATATGGAAAAACTAGATTGTGGTGTGCTTCTATCCATGGCAGCAGGAGAGTACGAGGAGAGATTCCAGGAAAAGCAGATTGAGTTTCATATTGAGAAAAAGACAGAGAAGCCTCTTATGATTACTGCAGATAGCAGACAGCTCTGGAGAGTTTTCGATAATCTCCTAACCAATATGGTGAAGTATAGCCAGGTGAATACTAGAGCCTATGTGGACCTGGTGGAAGAAAATGGATCTATAAAAGTGATCTTTCGTAATACCTCAGCAGCCATGCTCCATGTGTCCGCTGAGGAACTAATGCAGCGATTTGTAAGAGGTGATAGCTCTCGTAGTACAGAGGGCAGTGGCCTTGGACTATCCATCGCCAGAAGTTTGACCCAGTTAATGGGTGGAGACTTCCAGCTCTTTGTAGACGGCGATCTATTTAAGGTTGAAGTGGCATTTCCTATGGATTGGACCATTCCACAGTGACGGCAGCAAAAAAGGATATCCTGGGTGGGATATCCTTTTTCTATGATTATAAGCGAGATGTGGTCTGCATCATGACCTGGGTCAGATCATTTTTCTGACGATCATTTAAGTCGGATCTACCTGTACCAGTTGCAGAACCATTGGTCAGATTGTATTGATCTAAGAGATTGATCACGGTCTGTGTGGCAGGATAAACAGTGGATGAGGATCCATCATCTGTCACATAGCCTCTGGAATAGTTGGACAGTACCCTTGGGATATAGTTCTGGGTCTCAGTGAATGGAGGAATACCATCGTATTTCTTCACATTGCCAGATCCAGCTGAGTAGGCTGCCAGAGCCAGAGAGACATTGCCATTGTACTGCTCAATCTTCCCGGACAGGAGCTTGGCTGCGCCCATGATATTCTGCTCTGGATCATAGGCATCGGTGACTCCAAGTCCCTGGGCAGTGCCAGGCATCAATTGCATGATTCCCATAGCACCGACGGAGCTTTTGGCATCACTTCGGAAGTTGGACTCATTCTTGGCAATCGAGATAAGAAGTCCCTCGTCCACCCCATAAGTCTCAGCGGCCTTCTTAAAGATAGGCTCTAGACTACCAGGTACACGGATAGGTTCCTGCAAGGAGACACCCTGATTGTTCAGGGTGTTTTTTAATTCCTGAATGGTGGCGGTATCTAGGTTAGAGACACTCGTGGCACCGGATTGATTCTGTATTTTTTGATCTAATTGATTCTGAAAAGTGGAATTTACTGCATTGGATGTACTGCTACTAGCCTCATTGGTAGAACTTACATTACTTGCCTTTGCACTGGGCTGGAGGTACTCACTGAAAACCTGCTGTCTACTTTCCGGATTAATAATAGAGATACGCATGGTCTATATTTCTCCAAATGGATTATCAATATCTATGGATAAATATAAACCACATGGGAGATTGGGGCAATGAGAAATCGTAAACCGACCATCGAGGATAGGAAAAGGGCAGGAAGATAGAAATGGAAAAAAGCCAATAAAAAAGTCTATCCAAAACTGGATAGACTAGAAATACAGGAGATGGGACTTGAACCCACAAGGTATCGCTACCGGCAGATTTTGAGTCTGCTGCGTCTGCCATTCCGCCACTCCTGCATAGAATGCGCCCCGTGTACTAACGCGACTTGATTAGTCTAGCATAGGAGAAGCGCATTTGCAATGCCATATAAGAGGATTTTCTGGGAATCTTTTTAGAAAAAATTTACGACTCAGGCAGTTGCAAAGAAAAACAAGTAAATTATAATAGAAGTACATAATAAGTAGAAAGAATGAGAGAAGGGAGGTATCGTCTATGCGTTTTCAGAAACTAAGTAATAATTCCATACGCTGTATTATCTCTCAAGAAGAGATGGGCGAGAAGGGACTTGGAATCGATGACCTGATGGATAATCGTGAAAAGGCCGAAGACTTCCTACGTTATATCCTCCAAGAGGCACGCTATGCGGTTGACTTCCGTACCAATGGCAATGTACTGAATGTGCAGTTGTCCATTATGCCAGATGGCGATGTGTCTATGATGATATCAGACGACGAGGACAGTGCAATCCGCAATATGATTGCCGAGATGAGGAATCATCTGGCAGCATTTAAGGCAGCACCTACGGAGAATAAGGACCAAGAGTCAAAAGGGGACACCCTGGATCAGGATCAGGATCCATTCCTATTCAGTATGCCTAAGGAACCTCTCCATAGAGAGGAAGCTCCTGAGGAGAAGAAGGATGCAACCATCTTCCATGCAGCAGAGAATGAATCTGGCCAGCAGGAAGTAGAGGATGCAGATGATATTATAGATCTGCCAATCTGGGCACAGATGGATAGCCTGGAGGATTGTATCCGCTTATCACTGAAGCTTCCAGAGGTTAGGGATTGTAAGTCAGATCTCTACCGCTATGATGGACAGTACTTCATCACTATTGATCTGCATATGACCCGTAAGGAATTAGCTGGTGTGGCATTCAAGGTGGCTGAGTATTCCAATGGCATGTATGCAAGTGTGCCTGGTGTAGCTGAGATCGTGGAGCACGGCGCTCTGCTTCGTAAGGGACATGCTTTGAAGGACTTGGCAGAACTGGCTTGAAATGTAGACCGAGGGGAGAAGCATGATTTCAGATGAGATTCGTGAGCAGCGAAAGAAACTAAAGGGACAGGGCCTAAAAGCTCACTTGGATTATTTCTGGGAGTATTATAAGATTCAATTTCTATTGGTGGTATTAGGCCTTGCAGTCCTAATCTATATGGTGAATTTTTTCATGTCGAAGAAGGAGAGAGTATTCGGCGTGACAGTATTAAATGTAGAAGCAAATGAGGAAGAAGGTGCTAGGACCTGGTCAAATGATCTAAGCCAGGACATCGTAAAACTTCTGGATGTTAATACAAGTAAAGAGAGAGTAGACTGTGACTTCTCTCGCTATCAGGCACCAGGAACCAGCTTTAATCAGGCGGATATGGCGACGCAGACTGCTATTTTGTCTGGAATTAGTTCTGGCGATATCGATGTAGTAATTATGGATCGCTATAATTTCGACCGTTATGTGGATGGAGGAACGATTCAGGACTTAAGAGACGTGCTGTCTAAAAAAGAGCTAGAGAAGTATCAGGATCAAATCTACTATATCGATGGGGATACCCTTACAAAAAGTGATGCATCTAAGGATGATATGACAAGTGAAGGGGTTTCTGAAGAAGAGGCTAGAAAAACAGAGGCACTAGATGGTTTTGTAAAGCCGGACCCAACAACGATGAAGGATCCAATTCCAGCAGGGCTGCTTGTGAACGACATGCCTTACATTTCCAAACAGGGATACTACAAGAAGACAGTAGCTGTGCTGGGAATTACAACCAAGACCAAGCGACCAAATGATGTGAAGAAATTCATTAAAATGCTTGAAAATTAACCTGCTAGAGCTGCTGGGAAGTGGAATCAAGAAAAATGCGTTAGAATGGCGCATTTTTTTATTGAACAAGAGTTATCATATATGATAACATAACAGTAGTTAGTCTTGAGGCGAAGACTGCGAAAGTGGACTTGGTCTTGTTGTTGACGGCTAATTTACCTAGGACGGCATGAGGGTGACTTGCCCGATGTGAAATCGGCTTAGAAAATGCGTTGTATGGTGTGATGGTTGGAGGAATTCCACCTGGCAGGAGTAGTGGATGAAGAAGAGATACGAGGATCAAGTCCCCGTAGCTGTACGAAGTGTCCGGCAGGAGATTGCCAGACAGTTACGATCGGCACGACAAAGTGAACAGATGACCCAACAAGTCCTTGCTGATCGAGCAGGAACTGCGAAGTCCAATATCTCCCGTATGGAAAGTGGCAAGTATAATCCGTCCCTTGACTTTATGGTGAAGGTGGCGGGCTGCTTGGGAAAGACCATATCCATACATCTGGATGATGAAACAGGGGGATGATGATGGCTAGAAAACTAACCTACGATAAAAATATGAATAATGACGTGATTCTCTGTAGAACATATAATGAACTAGCTGGAAAGCATGCCTGCAGACATCTCTTGAATGAGTCGATTTCCTACTCCAAGAGCTGGATGCACATTCCATTCTTCTTGAGAAGTCGCTTTAAGGGACATAGTGAAGTGTGTATTATCTCAATTAATCGAAATGACTACCACACTGCACGAAGAGCACTAGAGGATCTGGAGCCACGCATCCGTAGACGCCTGGCTGTGAATCGTCTGTACGCAGTGTAGGACATATCATTATTGAAGAGTATGATCTTCTTAGCAAGTTGTTTCACATGACCTACTTAGCAATTTGCTTTAGTTCAATTAGAAACATTGAATATAGATCGTCTTCACCTGCGAGGAGAGGAGAATTCTCTCCACCACCGTTCGTACTTCTTCGCATAGCGGCATAGGATTCCTCACCTGCAAGGATGAGATCGATTGGATAGATCGGAAATCCTTTTTCTGTACATAGAGCACAGAAGGAATCAATCCCATTGGGTTTTTCCTCGGTATGGATAAGGGCCTGGCAGAATGCTGGGTCCTTTTTTGCTGCGTCTTTTACTAATTCTAATGTGTCTTGAACGGACATGGTGAACTCCCCCTTCCTGTTTCCTGATTTGCTTCATTATAAGATAGTAAGATACCAATTCCTTGTATAAATCATCATACAATTCAGATAACAATTCCCATATGTACAAATTGTGCTAGAATATACTACAATAATTTAACGTGAAAAAGTGCTTGAGAATGTTGAATTTCATTCATGAATAGATTAAGATAGTGACATGAAGCGAATTCAACTTAAAGTTGAATCACATTTTACTCTCGCCATAGTGGAAGGATACAGAAGAAAAAAGAAGAAATACGAAAGAAGGTTACTCAAATGAAATATCGTATCGGCTCTATTAAGGGCGACGGTATCGGACCTGAGATCGTCACAGAAGCGAGAAAGGTCTTAGATGCAGTTGCAGACAAGTTTCAATTTGAAATCCAGTATGTAGACATCCTAATGGGTGGATGCTCCATTGATGCAACCGGAGTGCCACTCACTGATGAGGCAATCCAGCAGGCGAAGTCCTGTGATGCGGTTCTCATGGGAAGTATTGGCGGTAATACCAAGACCTCACCATGGTATCAGTTGCCACCAGAGAAACGCCCAGAGGCAGGTCTACTGAAGATTCGTAAATCCCTGAATTTATTTGCTAATTTAAGACCAGCTTATCTCTATCCAGAGCTTCGAGAGGCTTGCCCTCTCAGAGAGGATATCATCGGTGATGGATTTGATCTTTTGATGGTTCGAGAACTGACTGGCGGCCTCTACTTCGGTGCCCGTGAGACCAAGGAAGTAGACGGTGTGATGACAGCAGTGGATACCCTATCCTACAACGAGGAGGAGATCCGCAGAGCTGCAATCAAGGCCTTCGATATTGCTATGAAGCGCCGTAAGAAGGTCACTTCTGTAGACAAGGCGAATGTATTAGATTCCTCTAGACTCTGGCG
>ONIO01000032.1:11130-13368 GCA_900317915.1 uncultured Lachnospiraceae bacterium
AATCCCCAGCAGTTCGATGTGCTCCTGACTGAGAATATGTTCGGAGACATCCTGTCTGATGAGGCGGCTATGATTATGGGATCCCTAGGAACCATGCCAAGTGCATCCCTTAATGAGACAAGCTTCGGCCTCTATGAGCCAAGCGGTGGTTCTGCACCAGACATCGCTGGCCAGGGCATTGCAGATCCCATTGCAACCATCGTTTCCGCAGCGATGCTTCTCCGCTATAGCCTGAATCAGGATGCGGCAGCAGATGCAATCGAGGAGGCAGTGAAGAAGGCACTTGCTGATGGCCTCCGCACCATCGACCTGATGCCAAGCGATCCCACTGAGCGAGAGAAAGTGACACAGATCGGCACAGCTGCCATGGGGGATGCGATTGTAGAACGTCTATAAATGTAGACCACAGCCTAGGCTGATATGATTGCCGAGAGAGGTACAGCAGTTGATTATTTATAAATGTAGACCACAGCCCAATCTGGTACTTACGATGAAGGGAATCCATTAGCAGTAGTGGAGAGAAGAACCTGGTCTATATTTGATAGGAAATAGGAGAAAGATATGAAGTCAGATAACATGAAATCAGGTATGCAGCAGGCACCTGCAAGAAGCCTACTGAATGCATTAGGTTGGACCGGTGAGGAGATGCGTAAGCCAGTGATCGGAGTCGTGTCCTCATTCAATGAGATTGTCCCAGGTCATATGAATCTGGATAAGATCACAGAGGCGGTTAAGCTCGGTGTTGCTGAGGCTGGTGGTATGCCAGTTGTGGTTCCGGCCATCGCTGTATGTGATGGTCTCGCTATGGGACATGTGGGAATGAAGTACTCCCTGGTGACCCGTGACCTGATTGCAGACTCCACCGAGGCACTGGCCCTGGCTCATCAGTTTGATGGTCTGGTTATGATCCCGAACTGTGATAAGAATGTTCCTGGACTTCTGATGGCAGCCTGTCGACTGGATCTCCCAACGGTATTCGTATCTGGTGGTCCAATGCTGGCTGGTCATATCCATGGTAAGAAGAGCTCTCTGTCCTCAATGTTCGAGGCAGTTGGTGCCAATGCAGCAGGTAAGATGGACGAGGACGAGGTCCGCTACTACGAGGAGAATGTCTGTCCAAGCTGTGGCTCCTGCTCAGGTATGTACACTGCCAACTCTATGAACTGTCTCACAGAGGCGCTTGGTATGGGACTTCGTGGCAATGGAACCATCCCAGCAGTTTACTCTGCAAGACTTCGTCTGGCGAAGCAGGCTGGTTACGCAGTGATGAAACTGGTTGAAAAGGGCATCACCACAAGACAGATCGTCACAAAGGATGCCATCCTGAATGCTCTGACGGTAGATATGGCTCTGGGTTGCTCTACAAACTCCATGCTCCATCTGCCAGCAATCGCTCATGAGATTGGCTTTGACTTTGATATCTCATTTGCAAACCCAATGCGGTGTCTATGCAGTTATGAAGGAACTGTCCGAACTGAACCTTCTCCATACAGACTGTCTCACCGTATCTGGTAAGACCATTGGAGAGGCAATTCAGAATGCAGTGAATATGAATCCTGAGGTGATCCGACCAGTGGACAATCCATATATGAAGACAGGTGGCCTGGCAGTTCTGAAGGGCAACTTAGCTCCAGATGGCTCTGTTGTAAAGCGTTCCGCTGTAGTTCCAGAGATGATGAAGCACTCTGGCCCAGCTCGTGTATTTGATTGCGAAGAGGATGCAATTAAAGCCATCAAGGGCGGTAAGATCGTACCGGGTGATGTGGTTGTCATCCGTTATGAGGGACCGAAGGGTGGCCCGGGTATGAGAGAAATGCTAAACCCAACCTCAGCAATTGCTGGCATGGGCTTAGGCTCTTCCGTTGCATTAATTACCGATGGCCGTTTCTCTGGAGCATCTCGTGGTGCTTCCATTGGTCATGTCTCTCCTGAAGCAGCAGTTGGTGGACCAATTGCCCTGGTAGAAGAGGGAGATATCATCGAAATCGATATCCCAAATCTGTCTATAAAATTAGATGTATCAGATGAGGAA
Source organism: uncultured Lachnospiraceae bacterium (assembly GCA_900317915.1). Lineage (GTDB taxonomy): Bacteria > Bacillota > Clostridia > Lachnospirales > Lachnospiraceae > Lachnocurva. The sequence continues at coordinate 13,163 of ONIO01000032.1, forward strand.
CTGGCTCGCCGTAAGGCAGCCTGGACTCCACGCCAGCCAAAGGTGACAACTGGTTACCTGGCTCGTTATGCCCACTTGGTTACTTCCGGTAACCGAGGCGCTATCTTAGAGATTCCTAAGGACTGAGGGACTAGGACAGGAAATCAAAGGAAAGAGAAAGAAGGAATATAGATGCAGTTGACAGGATCACAGATTGTAATTGAATG
>ONIO01000114.1 GCA_900317915.1 uncultured Lachnospiraceae bacterium
TAAATCTCGCAGGTTCATTTTGTATGTGTCATCCAAATTCGACAGACCGTCTCAAAAAGGCGAAATCCAAATCAACGCATGAGGATTTTAAATAAAAAAGGATGGACTTGGAGGCGTAAGTACCGGCATGCGTTCGCCTTTTTACCACTCATATTTCAAATTGGGCGAAACATACTTTTTGAAAAGCTTGTTCTCGAGGCCATGTTGGGCTAGAGTTCGCCTTTTACCGATGCGCCAGCTATTCTGGGCGAAACATCAAAGGAAACTCCACTGCACCGCTTCAATAGAAAATTCCAACGCACCGTTTCAATAAAACAAACTCCAACGCGCCGCTTCTATAACAAATCCCACTGCACCGCCTCAATAAAACAAGTCCCAACGTGTATCTCAGCATAAATACCCTCTAAAAAACATAAAAGCGCCTGAATTATGTCTCTATGGCCATCATCGCCTTCTTCGTAGTGATCCGAACCCATCGACAGAATCTCCGGGTGGATATGAATGACTCCCTGAAATCCGTAGAATAATACCCCCTTTGTAGCGACGCCTGGAAAAATAGCAGCCTACAAAGAGGGCTTTATTTTAAGCCTTCGTAGCCCCTTTCCTTCCACCATCGAAGATGATGGACATCAGTACGAATACCAGTAAGAGATATGGATAAAAGAGCCACTGCATAATAGATACACTAGAGATATCCGCCAAACGAGCTGCGATCAGAAGCTGTGCACCATAAGGGATGATTCCCTGGAAGATGCAGGAACAGGTATCAAGAAGGGATGCAGTTTTTTCCGGCTTGATGTCATACTCTTCGCTAATGGTCTTCGCAATTGGCGCAGCCACAACGATAGCGACGGTATTATTGGCTGTTGCCACATCCATCATTCCTGTTAGAAAGGCGATTCCCAGCATACCACCACGACGTCCATGGAAGTGTCTCTGGATGAATTCCAGGATAAATGTAAACCCACCGTGAACTTCCATCAAGGCACTGATAGATGCCACTAGAATCGTAACAATCATGGTCTCAAACATACCAGTTGTGCCGGTGCCCATAGAGGTAAAAGCATCCGCAAAGGAGAGATGACCAGTAAATAAACCACTCAGGAAAAATAGTCCCATTCCAGTTCCAAGGACTGCAAATACATTCATTCCAAAAAGTGCCATCACAAGCACGATAAAGTAAGGCAGTGCCAGCCAGAAATTATAATCATAGTGACCTAATTCTGCTGCGCCTCCCTGGATGGCGATTACAATCAGAGCCAGAATGGTAAGACCAGCTGCTGGTAGTGCAATCTTCAGATTGGCATGGAACTTGTCCTTCATCTGGACGCCCTGGGTCTTCGTAGCTGCAATGGTGGTATCAGAGATGAAGGAGAGATTATCTCCGAACATAGCTCCACCTACTACCGTACCCACACACAGAGGCAGGCAGAATCCACCCGTAGCTGCAACAGATGCTGCAATTGGTACCAGAACAGTGATGGTTCCAACAGAAGTACCCATGGACATGGAGATCAGGCAGGCAATAATGAACATGCCTGGGATGGCAAATCGTCCTGGGATGATATTTAGTAAGAGATTGGCTGTAGACTCTACACCACCAGCCTGCTTCGCGATGCCTGAAAAGGCACCAGCCATTAGGAAGATAAAGAGCATAATGGTGATATTATCATCTCCGATACCCTTGGCGCAGAGATGCACCTTCTCTTCAAAATTCAGTTTTGGATTCTGTAAGAATGCGACAATGAGGGCGAAGCCGAAGGCTACCACCACAGACATGACATAGAAGCCCATCTGTCCCTTAATGGGATCGATGAAGGTAAAGTAGATACCAAATCCTAAATACAATACTAAAAATACCAGTACAGGAAGCAGAGCCTTCCCGTTGGCCTTAGGGCGTGTGTCCATTTTTTCCATAATACTCTCCTGTTTTTCATAATCCTGCGAAGTTATTGACTCCATGGAATCCCTAAAAAGATTCTCTGATCTCCAAAAGTATCCTCATATCCTTCGGAAACGTCCTACTACCTCTTCTGATAATCCTTTAATAGTTCTACGAAGTGATAGATGATCTCTGCCGTAAGTCCCCAGATTAGTCCCTCTTCTGTAGGATAGAAGTAGACTTTTCTGGGCATCCTGGTCCAGTGCAGTTTCTCACTTCCAGGGATCTCTTCATAGGGGAAGTCCTCTGGCATAAGAGTTGTGCTAATCACCTCCTGGATCATAGGCTCATGCTCTAGGAAGTAGCAAAGTGGCAGGGTGAAGACCCTCTGAATCTCATCCTTCGAATAGCTATTCTTATAGTTTTCTAGCAACCCTAAGTAGGAGGACACCTGGATTCCTCTTAGTCCCTGCAGTCTGTGAAGTGGTGCTAGGACCTTCGCTCTCTGTCCATTCACCACATTTAAGAGGAGTTCCTCCTCCGTCTCACGGATTGCAGCCTCCTCAGGGCTCTCTCCTCCTTCGATATGACCGCCGGGAAAGCAGATTTCACCGCCCTGGGTGATGCCTGCGGCACGAACCTCGAAGAGGATATCGTAGTCTCCTGCAGGGTCTACATTTGCCATATCTATAAATGTAGACCCTGTCCCAAGTCTGGGAAGTAGCGGAATTAGAACTGCGGCCCGCTTCTCGTGATAAACTGGCTCCAAGGGATGGCCCTGTAATGCTTGAATATCAAACTCCATTATACACACCTATATATCCTGGATCTCTCACACTTAGCTATTCAGTACCCGAAGTACATTATCTACAGATGCCACGGACTGATTCTGGATCAGCACATCTAGGGCAGTCTTCTCACTATTCAGGGCTTGCTGCATCATGGTCTTAATAGAGATGCCATAAACACCGAAGGTGGAGGTAATCTGTCCTAAGATACCAGGGCGATCGTAGGTCTGGAGGCGGATATAGTATGGATTACAGCCCTCTCCGATGAATTCCAGGTCCGCATCATAGCGGAGGTGACTCATCAGGTCATAGGCTGCGTCCTTCTCAATCTTACGAGCTACGCCGATAATATCTCCCATGACCGCGGAGCCTGTTGGCAGTGGGCCGGCACCCTTACCATAGAACATGAGATTATCCACCGCATTACCAGTGACATAGACGGCATTGTACTCATTATTAACATTCGCCAATGGATGATCCTGTGGCACTAGAGATGGCTCTACATCGCAGGTCAGCTGACCATCCTTAGAGGTAGCAGATGCTAAGAGCTTAATCTTATAGCCGAATTTCTCTGCGAAGGCGATGTCCTCGCTAGAGACATTACTGATGCCTCGGGTCGGGATCTCATCTGGGCCAACGCCCTTACCGAACAGGAGGGAGATTAGAATAGACAGCTTATTGGCAGCGTCGATTCCCTCTACATCTGCCGTTGGATCTGCCTCTGCAAAGCCCTTCTTCTGGGCATCCTTCAGCACATCCTCATAGGATGCACCCTCTTCTGTCATCTTGGTCAGGATATAATTCGTGGTTCCATTCAGGATACCCTGGACAGAGGAGAACTCATTGGAAATCAGGGCACTTGTGATGGCATTCAGGATTGGAATACCACCTGCTACAGATGCCTCGAATCGAAGAATTCTCTGCTGCTTCTGTGCCAGTTCGGTCAGCATCTGACCATTCTTGGCAATGGCCGCCTTATTCGCAGTTACTACATGCTTACCTGCACGGAGGGCATCTGCCATGAAGGTGGTGGCTGGCTCAATTCCGCCGATCAGCTCTACCACGATGGAGATCTCTGGATCCTCTAGGATCTCTTTAATGTCTGTGACATACTTCTCTCTTGGGATATCGATGCCACGGTCGATCTCTGGGTGACGGTTCAGGATCTTCGTGATCTCTAGATCCAGGCCAGTTGCCTGGGTGATCTTCTCTCGGTTGATCTCAAGGGTCTGATAGGTTCCCTTTCCGATATTTCCAATGCCTAGCATTCCGATTTTGATGGTCTGCATGTTGATTCTCCTTCATCTTTTTCTATTCCTTCGTTTTCTCTGTCTCTAGAGATATATGCTCTTCTGCTTCATGCTTCAGGCGGAACCATTCCCTCTATCTACTCCGACTCTGTTCCCCAGCGCATATGCACCAGATAGTCGGATCGATGCTTATGAAAGTCTGCCATGACATGGTCTCTTAGAGCATCTGCTCTCTGGTCTGCCTCCCAGTTTCCAGGGAAGGTAGACTCCTCACCGATAATCTCATCTCGATGGGCCTCTGCATGGATCAAGCGAATCAGTTTGAGATTCTTTAGGTTCTTAGATGCCTTCAGGAGGAACTTATAATAGGCCTGGGCTGCATCGGACCTTCGCTTACGGTTCAGTCCACCTACAGCTGAGGCTGCAATCTGCTCATTATCATAAAAGATAGTGATCTCTCTCATCCCCATGGCATCTGCCCGCCTCATAACCATCATGGCTGTATTTAATTCTGCCACCAGATTAGCATTCCCCATATTAGCAGCAATGCCGCAGAGTCCGGAGCGGATAGCCTCGGTTCTGTCCTGGTAGTCCACCTCTGAGTCCGCTACCAGCTGGCCATTCTCATCATAGATCACATAGCCTCCGCCGAATGGCACATAGGTATCCTCTAGGAGATAGTCCTCTAATCTGCCATCCTCTACACTGGCTCCATCGGTATAGGCATATGGTGAAATATAAGGCGACTTGTAGGGTACCAGGGACACGGTAGCCTTGTAATACAGCGGTGTTCCCTCTGCCTCTGGCGTAAAAATGGTTACATATCCCCTTGGTTTACTTTTCCCTAAATCATCCACCTCACGATGAAGACTCTCTGGTGGAATCAGAAACTCCACCTGGCCATCCGCTAAGGTGGCAATCTCTGTCAGACCCTGGCAGTCAGCAAGGGAATCCACTTCCTCAAGGATCAGCTGCTCCTGATAGTTCCCTGGGATACTAAAGGATAGCCCGCACACATTCTTATAGCGCTTGCCATCCCTTGATGTATCTCGATTTCCCAGTACATTCTTATAGTCCACCTTAAAGGTGACTACCGTCTGGATCTCATAGATATTCAATTCTCTAAGATCCTGGAGACCTCGCATGCTGTCTCCAGTCTGTGGCTCTCGCCCCTCACCATCACTTGGGAGTCTGGTGTAGTTGGCGATGCCAGAATAGATCTCAATAATCATAATTGTAAAAAGCGTGGCATGACTAGGACTAACAGTCCAAAAAGCAAAACCAGATAGGTTCCTATGATAGAATAAGGGAACATGGCCACTGCAATATTCACGATCACAATGAAGACCCAGGTCATGACAACGGTATAACGGTAGGTAAGCTGACGCTCCTCTTTATGATCCTGAATGATATCCTGATACTCTGCAGGGAGGCGTTCAAATCGCTTGGCTAAGAGAATCTCAGGCTTCTGCATCTGGGATACATAGCGGGCGATCTCCATAGCCTGTGGATTCTTCTCCTCAGGATCATGAAGGACATAGTCGTGATAGAGCTTCCACAGTTCCTTATTCTTCTGGTTCTTCTTCTCATTCTCACGACGAGACCAGCCGATCAAGGCCAGATTCACCACGTACATCAAGAAGGAAACAATGAGATAAGCCAACTGGTTCAATCTGTCTCCACGATGGGTGATGAGACTTGTGGTAATCGGCTGAAATAGTGTGATGAAAAAAAGGAGGACAAAGTGCAGGATGATCTCTGTAGACTTGCCCACGAATTCATTATAGGTGAAGTGCAGCATATGCATGTACCACAATACGCCCAGGGTCAGGAAACTAATGAGATAACCTGTGAGATGATTGATAAAGTTTGAGTCTAAGCCCTTATCAAGCACATCGCTTA
>ONIO01000014.1 GCA_900317915.1 uncultured Lachnospiraceae bacterium
TGCGCCGGATTCAGGTCTGCTTCAGCAGACAAATTCGTGTATCAACACATGTTTCCCATGATTATATCATATCTAAGTGGAATTCGTATCGGAAGGAGGGTTGATTGAAATACATCTTATGGGGGCACTCCATAGATGGATTACATATCACATCGTAGAAATAGACACTTCATAGATGGATTACATAAAAAAAGAGACACAACAGACGATTAAACGTCCATCGCATCTTCTTTAGGCTGTTACGCATCCTCGCGGAGCGTTTAACGCAGTCGGAACTTGTACTCCGACTGTGTTAAAACTACAATAACGATAGCAGAATGCTTCATTAGAACACCAATGATGTGGTTGGTTTACATTTATATAAAAATCTGAACGCCGTACCAGATACCATCTGGAGCCTGCACCATGGAAACTCCGATCTTAGAGTAGTCGCTCTTCACCATATTGGCATAGTGACCAGGGGAGTTTCTCCAGAGAACAGATGCAACTGTACCTGGATCTGTGGTGCTTGTACCATTATAGTCTGCAGAATAACCATTGCTGAAACGAACGATATTCTCGCCCCGGACATAGACACCATACTCATCACCCAGGACATAGGCCATCGCCTCGCCATTCTTGTAGTGATCGAAGTAACCATTCTGAATCATGTCATTGGCACGGTCCAAAGCGATCGCATCCAGAGTAGAATTCTCAGATAATCCTCCCAGGCCAACTTCCTGACGGTACTGATTGGTAATTGCGATGATACCCTGCGCTGCAGAGGCATTATTGCCATAGGCAATTGGCGTCTTATAGCTAGTGGCTGAAGTCTGTGTCTCAGCTGGCTGACTCCTTGTGGTTGTGGATTTCTTAGGCTTCTTCGTGGTAGAAGGAGTAGAAGACTTCTGGGACTGAGCATCCGAAGCCGCCTGCTCTGCTGCTGCCTGCTCTGCTGCAGCCTGCTCTGCTGCCGCCTGCTCTGCCGCTGCCTGTGCCGCTTCTGCAGCTCGGTTACGAACCTGGATTGCTAACTGCTCCGAGCGAAGTATCCTCACCTCTGCATCGGATGAAGTCCCGCTGGCCTTAGCGTCTGCACCTGCTGTCTGAGAAGCCTTATCACATGCACCCTTCCTCTGATTCGACACACTTGCAATGCTTGCCGCCTGAGCCTGACTCACGTTCTTCCCATTCAGAATCGTAGCGGAATCCTTAGTGATGCCACATACACACAGGATAGTCATCATGCCAAGTGCAACAAGACCTGCGCCAAAGAGATTGGAATGCTTTCTTGAATTTTTGAAATGATTTTCACCCATGTCTGTCCCTTTCTGGGAGTCCGTTTTCTAGTCCGTAGGAACTCCTACGAGCTCTCCCGGGTCAGTGAATTTCTTGCTATAGCAAGTATATTTTCTGGGGCAGACACATACAATTAAGCCGCTCTGAACTTTTTCTAAAGGATTCTTCACCTTTCTAAAATTTTACGAAATTATTGTCGTTTTTCCAGTAGGTCGTATAAAAAAACACGCCCGAGAACAACTGCTCTCAGGCGTGTCTATTAGAACACCAATGATGTGGTTGGTTTACATTTATAATTAGAAATCAGTAAGGTCTGATTTGCCTCAAGAGCAACAGCATTATCGATATCCATATCGTAACCGTTATTGATTGCTGCCTTCGCAACAGATACTGCATAGGAACCCTTGGAAATAATCTTCTTAGCCATCTCCTTGCAGGTTGGCATCAGCTCTTCCTTAGCAACTACGTGATTAACAAGGCCGATACGATATGCTTCGTCTGCTTTAATGGTATCGCAGGTGAAGATCAGTTCCTTGGCGCGGCCCATACCAACAAGGCGTGCCAGACGCTGTGTACCACCGAATCCAGGGATGATGCCCAGGCCTGTCTCTGGCTGACCGAATGTCGCATTCTCAGATGCAATGCGGATGTCACATGCCATTGCGATCTCATTACCACCGCCTAAGGCGAAGCCATTGATGGCTGCGATTGTTACCTGACGCATTCTCATCAACTTGAAGAATGGCTTAGATGCGCGGATACCGAATGCACGAGCATCTTTTGCATCAAAGGATGCCATCTCTGAGATGTCTGCTCCTGCAACAAATGAACGATATGGGTCATCTGCATTCAGTTTCTTATTGAAGCATGCACCGCCTGTAAGGATCAGCACCTTGATGTCATCTCTTGCCTCAATCTCTGTCAGCACCTGATCCAACTCATCGAGAGTCTCGCTATTTAGCGCATTCAGTGCCTTTGGACGTGAAATCTGCAGTACTGCAATCTCGTCTGCTACATCCAGAATCAGATTCTTATAATCTCCCATCGTCTTTTCCTCCTGAAATTGTACTAACTCCTCATACTTTTCCCACGGGGAAATAAGCAGTGGAGATAGACCTATGGATGAATGGTGATGTAGCTAATTCGCCTAAGTGGGCTGAATCTCCCACCACAAAACAAAACTCCGTTATCTACCCCGTCTGTGAACTATACCCCGTATAAAGACCATGATAGTTCCTTGTTAATTTTTTGTCAATCTCTTTTTGTAGAAATTTAGAATTATACTTCTAAGAGCTTCTCAACTGTTGCAAGCTTCACACATACAGTGAAAACATCCAGTGCCTGTCCTAATTCCTCAAGGTCAGGATAAGAAGGAGCTACACGAATAGTGGAGTCCTCTGGATCCTTATGATAAGGGAATGGAGCACCAGCGCCAGTCATGGTAACACCTGCCTCTTTACAGAGCTTGATGGTACGGCTTGCACAGCCAGGAACTGTCGTATAGGTTACGAAGTATCCACCCAGAGGCTTGGTCCAGCTACCAACACCAAGTCCAGCTAACTCCTCTGTGAATCTCTTCTCAACCAGTTCAAACTTAGGGCGAAGGATTGCAGCATGACGGCTCATATGATGAGCGACACCCTCTGTCTTGAAGTAATTCACATGACGAAGCTGGTTCACCTTATCGTGTCCGATGGTCTGAACCGTCAGCGTCTTCTTCACATCCTCCAGGTTCTTATCAGATGCAACCATACCAGCGATTCCGCCGCCAGCATAACTTACCTTAGAAGTAGATACGAACTCGAAGATCATATCCTCATTGCCATGCTTCTTCGCCTCAGTGAAGATCTCTAGGAGATGACCCTGCTTCTCCTCCTCATCATAGATGTGATGGACGCAGTAAGCATTATCCCAGAATACACGGAAGTCATCTGCGGCTGGCTTTAATGCTGCAATACGACGAACGGTCTCATCACTATATACATAGCCCTGTGGGTTAGAGTACTTTGGTACATTCCACATACCCTTCACAGCCGGGTCCTTCACCAGTTCCTCCACCATATCCATATCAGGGCCATCGGGAGTCATTGGCACATTGATCATCTTAATGCCATAGTGCTCAGTTACACCGAAGTGTCTGTCATATCCAGGTACCGGACAGATCCACTTTACCTCAGGGAGCTTGCACCATGGAGTATTGCCACAGTAGCCAGTGATCATTCCACGGGTTACCTGGTCAAACATAATATTCAGAGAAGAGTTACCGAATACGATTACCTGATTTGGATCAGCATCAACCATGCTTGCAATCAGTTCCTTGGCACCAGGGATACCATCTAAGCCACCGTAGTTACGGGTATCTATGCCACTGATTGCATCCACCATCTCCTCTGGATTCACTGCTGTAAGCATCTCCTTTGCCAGGTCTAGCTGTGCAGGTGCTGGCTTACCGCGAGCCATATTCAGAGACAGATCCATCTCCTGATACTTCTTATAGGCTGCCTGTAGGCTTTCCTTCTCCTGCAATAATTCCTCTTTGGATAATTCATTGTAAGATCTCATAGCGTCTCCTCGGTCTCCTTTTCTTCTTTCTTTTTCCTTTATTTATATAAATGTAAACCAAAATCTTCATTCTTGGTCTACATTTACAATACCTTATATCGCAATAGCGTCCATAAAAGGACGATTCCACAAAATACTTACGAATCTATATTAGGGCTCATTGGAATCTCCATAGGCTTCATGGAGATGATCTAAGCGTTCCTTAATCTCAGCTTCTTTACCCAAGACACCAGGCTCATAGAAGTGAGATCCCAGCAGGGAATCTGGTAAGTACTGCTGCTTCACATAATGCTCATGAAAGTCGTGTGGGTACTGATAACCCATTCCATGGCCCATCTTCTTGGCACCACCATAGTGGGCATCTCTCAGATGATTCGGCACTGGTTCTGTGTAGGTTGTTTTCACTGCCTCCATTGCAGAGTCGATGGCATTCACCACTGCATTGGACTTAGGTGCACTTGCTACATAACTAGCAGCCTCTGCCAGAATAATTCTAGCCTCTGGCATTCCAATTCTCTCTGCTGCACTGGCTGCGGCCTCTGCCACCACAAGCGCCATGGGGTCTGCATTTCCAACATCCTCAGCCGCATGAACCATAATACGTCGGGCTACGAACTTCACATCCTCACCTGCATAAAGCATACGAGCAAGGTAGTAAACTGCAGCGTCTGGATCAGAGCCTCGCATGGACTTGATAAAAGCAGAGATGGTGTCGTAATGATTATCACCCTCTCTGTCGTAGCGAATCACACGCTTCTGGATACACTCACTGATGACATCCAATGTGAGATGAATCTGGCCATCCTCAGAAGGATCTGTGGTTAGCACGCCAAGCTCTAGTGCATTCAGTGCACGACGGGCATCACCATTGGCCATGTCTGCTAAAAAGTCTAGGGCATCCGGGTCCATCACAGGCTTATAGATTGCCATGCCTCTCTCCTTATCGGTGAGAGCTCTCTGGATCAGCTCCTTCACCTCATCCTCAGTTAAGGTATGAAGTTCGAATACTACGGATCGAGAGATCAAGGCTCCATTCACTTCGAAGTAAGGATTCTCTGTGGTAGCTCCAATCAGTGTGATGGTTCCATCCTCTACAAAGGGAAGGAGATAATCCTGCTGGCTCTTATTGAAGCGATGGATCTCATCGATGAAAAGGATGGTCTTACGTCCCATGGTGCGGAACCTCTCTTTGGCCTCTTCCACCACTTCCTGCATGTCCTTCTTACCAGCTGTTGTAGCATTAATTGCGCGAAACTCAGACTTCGTAGTGTGAGCGATGACCTGTGCTAAGGTTGTCTTACCAGTTCCCGGAGGACCATAAAAGATTACCGAGGACAACTTATCTGCCTTAATGGCACGGTAGAGGAGCTTGTCCTTACCGATGATGTGCTGCTGTCCAACCACTTCATCGAGAGTCTTAGGACGCATACGTGAGGCCAGTGGAGATTCCTTCTCTGCTTCGTTCCGTCGCATATATTCGAAGAGATCCATGTAGCCTCCTTTCTATTTCAATCATTACTTGTTCATTCCATGTCCGGCGTCACATCCTTCGGAAGTCCCCTTGGGATTCCATGCCAGTCCATTACACATCATATAACATGTCCCTGGCATCTATCAAAATATTTTTAAAGATAGAACAATCTTTGAAAAGACCATGAAATAGAAATTGCGTTCTGTCCGTAGAATCAGAATGCTAATCTGTATTTTGTCCGTGTATAGCGGACTTGTGTCACTTATGTACGTATAAAATGCATTTTCTCTCTTTCCATCATTCATATTACATCATATCTGAACGTAAAACAGCATTTCTTTCAATGCAATATGAATAAAGTTTATTAGAATTATTCATATCTTTTATAAGATAACTGAAGGGAGACCTTATTTCAAGAGCAAAAAATCCCTCCAGTTCAAACCGGAGGGATTCCCTGTTATTTATTCCTTGTTATCTACATCACATGTCAAAGGTAAAAGTGCCATATCAGCCTTACTGACAGAGCAGACATTACTGTCCTTCACCTGCTACCACACTACCACTTAGTTCTCCATCCACTACATCGATTCGGATGGTGTCACCCATATGTAGATCCTGGCTTAAGATAATTCTAGCAGCCAGTGTCTCTACCGTCTTCTGCAGATATCTCTTTAGTGGACGTGCACCATAGACAGGATCATAGCCTCTTTGGATCACCATTTCCTTCGCAGCATCTGTAAGCTCCACCTTCAGTTCCCGATCTACGAGACGCTGATTCAGATCACTTAGAAGCAAGTCTACGATGTGGCCTATATTTCCCTTAGTAAGAGGCTTGAAGAAGATAATCTCATCAAGTCGGTTCAAAAACTCTGGGCGGAAGTGTCCGCGGAGCTCAGAGCGAACAGCCTCTCTCGCAGTGGCGGAGATCTCTCCATCCTCTGTGATGCCATCAAGTAATTCGGATGCGCCTAAGTTACTGGTCATAATGATGATGGTGTTCTTAAAGTCCACGGTACGACCCTGGGAGTCGGTGATTCGTCCATCGTCTAGAACCTGCAGCAGCACATTGAATACATCTGGATGTGCCTTCTCCACCTCATCAAAGAGGACTACAGAATAAGGCTTCCGGCGTACTGCCTCTGTGAGCTGACCACCCTCATCATATCCCACATATCCTGGAGGCGCTCCGATTAGTCGGCTGACAGAATACTTCTCCATGTACTCCGACATATCGATTCGTACCATATTATTCTCATCATCGAAGAGAGATGCGGCCAGGGACTTAGCCAGTTCTGTCTTACCTACACCTGTTGGTCCAAGGAAGAGGAAGGAGCCGATTGGCTTGCTTGGATCCTTGATACCGGCACGGGATCTAATGATGGATTCCGTTACCAGTTGCACTGCTTCATCCTGACCCACAACTCTCTTATGAAGCTCCTGATCCAGATGCAGCGTCTTATTACGCTCCGTCTCATTCAGCTTAGATACTGGGATTCCAGTCCAGCGAGAGATGATCTCAGCAATCTCATTCTCTGTCACCTTCTCATGAACCAGAGACAGATCCTTATCACGGACCACAGCCTCGGCCTGGGCTAATTGCTGACGGAGAGATGGCAGGAGACCATATTCAATCTCAGATACCTTCTCCAGATTTCCCTCAGCACGATACTTCTCGTCCTCATGCTCAGCCTTCTCAATAGCCTCACGGAGTTCAGAGACACCAGACACTGCCTTCTTCTCATTCTCCCAGTCAGCCTTCTTACGGCTCAGTTCATCCTGGAGCTCTGACAGTTCCTTTTGCAGGGAATTCAGTCGATCCTGAGAGAGAGGGTCTGTCTCCTTCTTCAGGGCAGTCTCTTCGATCTGTAGCTGCATGACACGACGATTCAATTCATCTAGTTCCTCAGGCATAGAGTCCATCTCAGTTTTAATCGAAGCACATGCCTCATCCACCAGGTCAATTGCCTTATCCGGCAGGAATCGATCTGAGATATAGCGGTGGGACAGTGTGGCTGCTGTTACCAGTGCAGAGTCAGAGATGGTGACATGGTGGAAGTTCTCATAGCGCTCCTTCAGTCCTCGAAGGATAGAAATGGTATCCTCCACACTTGGCTCGTCCACCATAACTGGTTGGAATCTTCGCTCTAGGGCTGCATCCTTCTCGATATACTTATGATACTCATTCAGAGTGGTTGCACCAATACAATGGAGCTCACCACGGGCCAGCATAGGCTTCAGCATATTGCCAGCATCCATAGAGCCCTCAGTTGCACCAGCCCCTACAATGGTATGAATCTCATCGATGAAGAGGAGGATCTGACCTTCAGACTGCTTCACTTCGTTTAAGACAGCCTTCAGTCGCTCCTCGAACTCACCACGGTACTTGGCACCTGCCACCAGAGAACCCATATCCAGGGCAAATACCTTCTTATTCTTCAGATTATCCGGCACATCCTCATGGAAGATTCGCTGGGCCAGTCCCTCTACAACCGCCGTCTTACCTACACCAGGTTCACCGATGAGAACCGGGTTATTCTTAGACTTACGAGACAGGATACGAATCACATTACGAATCTCAGACTCACGACCGATGACTGGATCCAGCTTACCATCTCTGGCACGCTCCACCAGGTCATAGCCATATTTCTCAAGGGCCTCATAGGTAGCTTCCGGATTATCCGTAGTGACATTCTGATTACCACGGACAGTCTGCAGTGCTGTTAGGAATCGCTCTCTGGTAATTCCAAATTCACGGAATTTCTCCTTCATGGTGCGGTCTGGATGTGCCAGCATGGACAGGAAGAGATGCTCTACAGAGACATACTGATCTCCCATCTTCTTGGCCTCATCCTCACCATGCATCAGGACATCATTCAGTCCCTTTCCCACATAGACCTGGGCACTCTCTCCAGATACCTTCGGCAGTCCCTGAACCAGAGACTTGATATCATTGGTAAAGTAGGTCCGGTCGATTTCCATTCGCTCGATGAGTTTCGGGAGTAGTCCATCCTCCTGAGTCAACAGTGCCAGAAGAAGATGCTCCTGGGTCAGTTCCTGGTTGCCGTAATCGTACGCCAGTTTCTCTGCTGCCTGTATGGCCTCTCCGGACTTCCTAGTAAACTGATCAATATTCATCACCTTCACCTCCTTAAATGTAAACCTTGTTCACGATGCCAGTTCTTATTTCAACAACCTCACATCGTAAGAATATTGTCATTACTTATCTCGAAACATAAGATACTCTCATTTGTTAGCACTGTCAAGTGTTGAGTGCTAAAATTGTCAGATTATTTATAAATAAAAAAATACCAGCGGAACTTTCCGCCGGTATTTCTTTCCCAGATCTATCTAATGCTGCCATGCAAGGGGACTTAGTCCAATTTGAACTTACCTACCTCATCAGACAGATTCAGAGAGATATCATTACTAGAGTTCGCCTCGTCACCGATCTCACGCATGGAGTCTACCATGTGAGCGGAGCGACCAGCTGCATTTGTAACACCCTGTGCGGACTCCTCAACTGCCACATTAACTGCAGATGTGGATTCCTTGATGCTATTGATATCGTTCTGGAGCTCATCTGTGATACCAGAGATATCCTGCATCATATCATTCATATTCTCAGCGGTAGACTGGAACTCAGTACTTATGTCTACCAGACGCTGGAAGCCTGTCATAGCTGTCTCATCCATGAAGTGCAGCATGTTCTGTGCCTCTGCGGCCAGCTGCTCAACTGCATCGATTACTTCCTTAGACACCTTCTGGATCTCTGCTGCAGCCTGAGCAGAATTCTGAGCCAGATTACCGATTTCATTGGCAACTACTGCGAAGCCTCTACCCTGCTCTCCTGCACGAGCTGCCTCTATGGACGCATTCAATGCTAAGAGATTGGTCTGGTCTGTGATCTCGATAATATTCTCTGTTAAGAGATTGATCTGCTCTACAGCCTTAGATGCTTCGATTCTGCTCTGGACATTCTGAGACATCTCCTCTACACGACGACGAGCATCTGCCTGCTGAGCCTCTGCTTCCTGTCCAGCAACCTCTGCACGACCGCGGATATCGCTAGAAAACTTTTTACCATCATTACTCTTTGTAGCAACCTGTCCAATAGCTTCGTCCTCCATGGCAGCAGCCATCTCCTGCATCGTTGCAGATACGTCTGTCGCATCCTGCTGTGCATCGTTTAGGCTGGTTGCAATCTTACCGGATGCAGACTTCAGATTGGTAGAAGAGCCTGAGATATTACGCATGATACCACGCATGTAGGCTAAGAGCTCATTGATATTATCCGCCATGAGTTCTGTCTCATCACCAGTTTTAATATCCAGAGTCTGGGTGAGATCTCCCTCATTATGAACCAGGTCATATACCTTATCATTCACCTTCTTCAAGTTACGAGAGATACTGCGGACAATGAGATTCATGACGAGAAGGGATATGAAAAGCATCACCAGGGTAACACCCACAATTCTTATCTCATTGATACGAAGCTCATGTGTGATACCAGATGCATCATAGTCACAAGCAATAACGGCATAGACCTTACCACCAGTATCTGCCACTGGAAAATAAGTTGTAATCAGATCTCCATCTGCTGATCTTGTAATCTCTGGTGTTGTGGCAATTTTACCTGAGAATGCCTGGGCCACCAGTTTCTTATCGTCCTTATACTCATCACCTGGTGAAGCTGGTTTCTCCTCAGCGGAATCACCTGCATATACTGTCTTATCCCCATCCTTATAGAGGGCATAGATATAGGTGACATCGTATTTAGACTGGAGACCAATCAGTGACTGATGGAAGGTCTGCTGAAGTGTACTACCAGACTTACCATCTACAATCATCTTAAGGGTATTACTATCTACAGATGAGGTTGCTGCACGAGCCACTGTCTCTGACGTCTTACGTCCCAGATTGACCATGCCCTTTCTTGAGGACATGTAGGACTGTGCACCGATCTTGGTCTTCTTATTCTTACCCACGCTGTTGGAAGCCGTTTGTCTAGTATTCTTTGGAATAGTCTGATTCCTCATGGATTTCTTTGCCATGTTTCTCCCTCCTAACACTTATTCTTTGACAGAACCATTTTAACTGAATAGGGGTCATTCAATTATTAATTATCTATTAAAAAATTTGCAATTCCTTTAGATAATATAGAACCAGGTCTCATCCTGATCCAGGTCGTTCTTCTCAATAGAAGTCTCACCGCCCTTCCCCTGGCGGAAGCTTAACTCCTGATTCTTAATGGTAACTCTGGTACCTGCTGGAATAGATGATGTAATGAAAGCATTGGATCCGATGACAGAGTTCTCACCAATTACTGTTTCACCCCCCAGGATAGATGCACCAGAGTAGATGGTAACATTATCTTCGATGGTTGGATGACGCTTTTTACCTCTTAGCTTCTGTCCACCAGATGTAGAGAGAGCACCCAGGGTAACACCCTGGTATACCTTGACATGATTGCCAATTTTCGTCGTAGAACCCACGACGATGCCAGTACCATGGTCGATGAAGAAGTACTTACCGATGGTAGCACCTGGATGGATATCGATTCCTGTGATGGAGTGTGCATACTCTGTCATCATACGAGGAATCAGAGGCACATTCAGAAGGAATAATTCATGTGCAATACGATTGATGGTGATGGCCAGAAGTCCTGGATAGGACAGGACGATCTCATCCTTATTCAGTGCAGCTGGATCTCCCTGGAGAGATGCCTCTAGGTCTGTGTCAAGATACTCACGAATCTTAGGGATCTTCTCCATGAAGGCCATGGTGATCTCTGCTGCTTCCTTATCTACCAGAGGCTGGCAGACATATCCTTCTGGATTCTCCCTCTCCTTCTGATAGCGGAGTACGATTCCAATCTGCTTATTCAGGTTATAGATCACATCCTCGATCCAGACAGTGAGATTACTGTCCAGGTTATAGGACTTAAATACTGTATCACGGTAGTATCCAGGATAGAGGATGCGTAAGAGCTTCTGCACGATGGCACGGACAGCCGCCTGATCTGGCTGACTATATACCGTCATCTTATCGATATCTCTGCCCTTCTGATAATCCTGGATGATGGCATCCACTAGACCACGCACCTGCTCTGGTCCCTGAATATCCTTTTGTTCTAATTTCTTGGTTGTCATAATCCCCGTAATCCTCTCCTCATTCCACCGACTTTTTCGTCGGCTTATTCCTTATGTCTTCCTATATAAATGTAAACCAATCTCTTAGATAGGTAGATGATTTCCAGTTGCTTTTATTCCAGGATACAAATTCTGCAGCCTGGTCCTTGATGCAATCGATCCTACAACCTTATTGCTCTGCTGCCTTGGCTAATGCATCCGTTAGCTTCTGTGCCTTTCTGGCTGCACGACGGGCCAGAGATGTATCAGGGAACAGTTCCGAGATTCGGTTATAACTTGTAATCGCTTCCGTACTCTGATTATTCTTCTCATAGGCCTGTGCCAAGCGATAGAGTGCCTCACCATCCCTATAGGATTCATTCATCCCTGTCACTTGTGTGTAATTTGTAATTGCAGTTGCATAGTCGCCAGAATCGTAGGCCTTATTAGCTGCATCATAGGTAGCCTGTAACTGCTGTGCATTCACTGCTGCATTTACAGAGTCATAGACTGCCTGTCCACTGGTGCCTAACAGATCACGATTCACTGACTGAATCAGTGTGGCTGCTGTCTCTAGATCATTGGATGCCACTGCATTATTAGCCTGAATGAGCTGCTCATAGGATGTCACCGCATCACTCTTCCCTGTATACTTCTCTAATTCCTTATTGAGAGAAGACACTTGCGCCTGTAACTGAGACACACTATTGGAAGAATTGGTCACCTTCTCATTGGCATTCACCAGAGAATTGGCTGCATCATTCTTCGCCTGCTGCTTCACTGTTGGTAAAACTAAGAAGAAGCATACTAAAAGGCCTAATCCCAGGCCGATTGCGATATTCACAAGGGTATACCAGGAACCATCGATGATATTACGAAGTGGATGTCTTGGAACAGTGATGGAATCATTGCCATCCTGGAAGGAGATGACCTTCGCCTTCTGCTTCTTTTTCTTCTTACTATTATCCTTCTCTAAGTCCTTAAGAATCTGATGGAGTTCCTTCTGGTAGCGAAGAGTTAATGTATTACGAACATCAATCTTCTGTGCCTTCTGCAGAGTAGACTTGGCCTCCATATATTCCTTATCCTGCATCTGAATCAATGCAAGTAACTGGTAAGCATCTACCATATTGGAATTCTGCTGGATGATTCGGCGAAGCTGAAGCTTTGCCAAGTCAAGACTTCCATCATTGCAATAGCGAAGGGCTTGATTGAACTTGGTGATATTGGAATTGATCTTACCAATCTCACCAGGTCTCTGAATCTCTTCTAGATAGACATCTGCACGATTATTCTCCATCTGGAGATTCTTAGAAATTACCCATTCTGATAGGGCATCCACCATATCTCCACGAGCGAAGAGGCATAGGCCCAGGAGATTACGGGCATCGGTCTTATACTTATCGCAGCGAAGAGCTTCTCTTAAGCTACGAATAGCACCGGATAGGTCATGAACGAACGCCTTCTCTAGTCCGTCATTATAGTAATAGTCTGCGGAATGCTGGATCTCCAGGTAGGCAGTCAGATCTGTTCCACAGTGTGGACATCTCTTAGTTCCTTCCTCGATTTTCTCTCCACAGTAATAGCATTGAAAAGACATTACTTATTCTTACCTCCATGGATAGGAGTCTTCACATTGGCGCGATTGATCTCCTTCAATACATCGACCATATCTGTAAGGTCACGGTTATGGATGGTATCCTCTGCGTCTGCTACTTCTGTCTTTGGCTTGTAATGCTTTAATTCTTCATCGAAATCTATCATAACTTATATCCTTTCAATCCATACGCTCTAAGCGTACACCTGTCTCAGACTTTTTTGCCTCGACACAGGACTGTTTATCCTTCACAATTAACTTCTGATCTGCGATGGAGACCTCTACTCCTGGATAGAGATCCTTATGGATCATAATGGTGGCATGGGTACCACGCTCTAACACATTCTCCATCTCTTTTAACTTCATCTGACCCTCTTGGAGAACAGCTGAGTCACGGACCTTGGCTCTAAGGAGCTGGACACGTCTCGGATCTCTCTGGACATTGACGCCACGGCGACGTCCTAGGATATCAAACTGATTGATACCATCCTTAATCTTCTCTAGATTCTCCTGGATGGCCTTAATCTTCTGACGCATCACCACGACTTCTGCTAAGCGCTCAGGAGAAATACCTGCACGTATCTCTGTTTTCACACCGAATTCATTACCTACAGAGTAGCATTCGATGCCCTCTACAGCAGACATGCTACCGCCTACCGCACTAGAGAACTTACCACTTAGGGTGATGATTCCATCACAGATGACCTTACTCTTGAAGAAGACATCCGCCATAATATCTCCTCCTGCACGTACAGTGGAGTATTCGATAAACTGGGCTGTGATATTACCGCCAGCAGTAATCATCGTCTTACCATTGCCCTTCACACCCTTTAGGAGGAAGATATCTCCATCTGCGTGAAGCATGCAGTTCTCAACCAGGCCCATAACCGTCAGATTACCACGAGCATTGATATAGACGCCGTTGGTAACTCCACCATGGATAATGACATCACCAGCGAAGTCGATATTACCTACCTTGGTTCCTACCTCATCCTGTACGTCATATACCGGAGAGATGGTGATACGATTCCCATGGATTTCGATCTTACCTGAGATATCTGCTGTATAGGTATTCCCATCCTCGGAACGGGTAAAGTTCTTACCTCCGAGAGGAGGCAGGTCTCTTCCCTTCTTGGCTGGATGCGACTTACCATTTACCAGGATACCATCCTCACCTTGGATGGCTGGGTGATAGACCACAATCACATCACCCTCCTGCACGGTCTCAACGGTCTTAATAGACATATAGTCTACAGAACCATCTGGCATCTCTACTGGCTTACGATTCAGATTTCTCTGGAATCGATATTCGAACTCACCTGGCAGACCATCACGAAATGGCTTACCAGTTGCTACTACTACTTCACGTCCTGGAATTGGATCCTGTGCGAGTTTTAAGACCATATCCTGATCGATACCATAGATTACCCCATGCTCCTTCAGTGCCTGCATGATGTCCTGCACAGAATAAACTGCCCGCTCTCCATTATTATCTAAGCGGGGCAGAGTGATAAAAGCCTGCATTCCATCTGCGGAGATGCGGACCTTTAATAGTTTTCGTTTCTTTTCAAGGCTCTCTTCTATATTCCCCATTCGAGTTCCTCTCTGATTTAAGCTAATACAAATCCGGGAAAATCTCGCAAAGTAAGCCCATGGCATACTTTGACAATCACTCTAATTTATTATACTTTTCAGCCCTTTGAAATACAAGAAAAAGGGGAGATATCCAAGCGGTATCTCCCCAGATTTCCCAAAAAATTTAGAATTACTTCATGTCAGCCAGACGAGCCTGTACATCAAAAAGCATCTGCTCATACTTTGCCAGCTTCTCCTTCTCCTCAAGAACCTTCTTGGCAGGTGCCTTAGACAGGAAGCGCTCATTATTCAGCATACCGTGAGAACGCTTTAACTCGCCCTGCAGGCGCTTCTCTTCCTTCTCTAAACGCTCCTTCTCCTTCTCCATGTCCACCAGATCAGACAGTGGCATGAATACAGTAGCATCAGGGATAACTACAGATACGGCGTCATCTGCGATACCAGTCTTATCCGCCTGGGTCTTCACAAGAGATGCCATGGCCAGAGTCTTGTAGGTAGGAACCAGCGATGCGAAGGTATCACGTACAGCCTCTACCTCAGATACGATGTAGAGCTCAGCCTTACGGCTAGGTGGTACATTCATCTCATTTCTCACATTACGAAGGCCCTTGATCAGATCCATAACACGAGTCATAGCTTCCTCAGCGGCTGCATCTACTCTATCCTCTGTAAATGTAGGCCAAGCAGAAATCATGATGCTATCAGCCTCAGGATGCAGTGTGCAGTAGATCTCCTCTGTAATGAAAGGCATGTATGGATGCAGAAGCTTCAGTCCATCGGAGAGAACAGTCTTAAGAGTCCACAGTGCAGCATTACGAGATGCGGTTGCCTGATCAGCCTCTGAGCCAGTCAGTCCCTTTTCAGCGATCTTCTCTGGAGTCATCCAGATACGAGGCTTCACAAATTCAATATACCAGTCACAGAACTCATCCCAGATGAAGTCATATACTTTCTGGACAGCGATTCCTAACTCGAACTTGTCCATATTCTCCGTTACATCCTTCGTCACCTGATTGATTCTAGACAGAATCCACTTATCAGCTGTCTCGAAGTCATAGGCCTTTGGCTCTGTGATGCTACCCTGGGTCTGGTCTAGATTCATCATGATGAAACGAGACGCATTCCAAACCTTATTAGCGAAGTTTCTAGAATTCTCAACACGCTCCCAGTAGAAACGCATGTCATTACCAGGTGCATTACCAGTAATCAGTGTAAGACGAAGGGCATCTGCGCCATACTTATCGATGACTTCAAGAGGATCGATACCATTGCCCAGGGACTTACTCATCTTACGACCCTGATCATCTCGAACCAGTCCATGGAAGAGTACCGTGTGGAATGGTGCCTTACCCATCTGTTCATATCCAGAGAAGATCATACGGATAACCCAGAAGAAGATGATATCGTAACCAGTTACTAAGACATCATTTGGATAGAAGTAATCCAGCTCTGGAGTCTTCTCAGGCCATCCTAGGGTAGAGAAAGGCCACAGTGCAGAAGAGAACCAGGTATCTAGGGTATCTGGATCCTGAGTGAAGTGGGTACCACCACACTTCGGACACTTCCTTGGTGCTTCTGCTGCTACAACAGTCTCACCACAGTCGTCACAGTAGTATGCAGGAATACGATGGCCCCACCATAACTGACGAGAGATACACCAGTCACGGATATTATCTGTCCAGTTGAAGTAGTTCTTCTCCATACGCTTAGGGAGAAGGGTGATCTCACCATTCTTGACTCCATCAATTGCAGGCTTGATCAGCTCGGACATATTCACAAACCACTGATCCTTCACCATAGGCTCAACGGTTGTGCCGCAACGATCGTGGGTACCAACATTATGAGTCAGATCCTCGATCTCAACTAAGAGACCCATCTCATCTAATTCCTTAACAATGGCCTTACGAGCCTCGTAGCGATCCATGCCCTCAAACTTGCCACCATTCTTATTAATGGTAGCATCATCATTCAGGATATTAATTATTGGTAGATTATGACGCTTACCAACCTCGAAGTCGTTCGGGTCATGGGCTGGAGTGATCTTAACGACACCAGTACCAGCTTCCATATCTG
Organism: uncultured Lachnospiraceae bacterium; assembly: GCA_900317915.1. Classification (GTDB taxonomy): domain Bacteria; phylum Bacillota; class Clostridia; order Lachnospirales; family Lachnospiraceae; genus Lachnocurva. Next base: position 16,706 of record ONIO01000014.1, read on the forward strand.
CATGCTCATCTCCAACAATAGGGATTGGACGATTAACAATTGGAAGCATTACTTTCTTACCAATCAGGTCCTTATAGCGTGGATCCTCTGGATTAACTGCACAGGCAGTATCACCCAGCATGGTCTCAGGACGAGTGGTAGCGAATTCCAGGAATCGAGTCGTGGATACAGATCCATCATCCTCGATGATTGGGTACTTAATATGCCAGAAGTGGCTGGCCTGCTCCTGATACTCAACCTCAGCATCTGAGATGGAGGTCTTACATACAGGACACCAGTTTACGATACGGTTGCCCTTATAGATCCAGCCCTTATTGAACATCTTGATGAAAACCTTCTGAACTGCAGCAGAGCATCCATCATCCATGGTGAAGCGCTCTCTCTGCCAGTCAGCAGAGGAACCCATCTTCTTCAGCTGCTTGATGATACGACCGCCGTATTCCTTACGCCACTCCCAGCACTTCTCTAAGAATCCATCACGGCCTAAGTCGTGCTTATCAATTCCCTGCTCCTTTAAGGCCTTAATAACCTTAACCTCTGTTGCGATAGAAGCATGGTCAGTACCTGGTTGCCAGAGGACATTGTAGCCCTCCATTCTCTTATATCTTGCCAGGATATCCTGCATGGTATTATCCAGTGCATGTCCCATATGAAGCTGACCTGTGATATTTGGAGGTGGCATCATAATGGTGAATGGCTTCTTCTTAGGATCTACTTCAGCATGGAAGTATCCCTTGCTTTCCCACTTCTCATAGAGGCGGTCTTCGATCTGTTTTGGATCGTAGGTCTTTTCTAATTCCTTTGCCATGATTTGTCCTTTCTACAAAAAAACGCCCTGCATCTCTTCTGATTATCAGAAAAGACACAGGGCGAATAACTTCATACTTTGTACTTGTACTCGCGGTACCACCTGTAATTCTACTCATCTTATTCGTGACGTGAACGATTCGGAACTCCCTATTCCACTTACGATGATGGGAAATGTAGACCCTGCTGTAGATTCCAACTTGGTTTACATTTACGAAGAATCGTAATTGCTTTCTCAGAAGTTCGGCTCCGAAGCTACCTTCCACCAGGCCGTAAGTAGATGCCTCTCAACCGGTGAGCATCCTCTCTCATAAATCGTACCTCATGTACTCCTCTTCATCCTTGCCTTTCCAACACATTCTACTCACTAAAACAGGTCAAGTCAAGACTTTGATTTTTCTCTTGCCTTAATACGGCGGCGAATCTTACGTAAGTCGGACTTGGAAATCTGACTTCCATCCGGCATACACCCAGTCTGTGCTCTTGCACAGGAACTAGAGCAAGCACTTCCGCAGGCGTAACCGCAGGATGGAACACCATTCTTATGGTCTCGGTATATATTTCGAATTGCCAGGAATCCTATGAATGCAATAATTGCTAGAATCATTACATCCCAAAATAATGGTGACATATGAGCCTCCTTTCCTTCTGATTACTCGTTTACTTCTTTCGGCAACATTCTGGAAGGTTATCTTGGGTGTCTCCATCCATCCCACTACAAGAGTTTTGTGCCTCACCGATCGTCTGAGGCCCATGACCAGAGCCACAGCATGCTCCTGCCGGGGTAGACTTACGAAAGAACCCCATCAGCCTATGGATGCCTCCCAGGAGGCACACCGCCAGGATTACAAGAACTATTATATCCTGCCTTCCATTGATTGGTATATCAAATCTCATATTACATCCTTACATAGCAGTCTGTTCTCTTCTTACCTCAACCTGATTTGGGTCCGGACGGAAAAGGAGATAGAGGAATCCTACGAAGAGAATGCCTGCAATGACTGTCCATGCAGAGAAGGCAACCTGTCCTACTGCAAGACCTATTAACTGGTAAACCATCAGAGTAACAACATAAGCAGATACGTTCTGGAAGATAATTGCGAACCAGAAGTGCTTACGGCTACCGATTTCCTTCGCTACAGAAGAAATCGCTGCTAAGCATGGGCTATCGAAGATATTAAACAAGAGATAAGAGATTGCTGCCATGCTTGTTGGGAAGAATGCTGCGAAAGCATTCTGCATTGCTGGATCATATTCCTCAAGAGCACCTAACTGTGTCAGCTGAGACATGGTGGATACCAGTCCTTCCTTGGCTACGAAACCAGACAGTGTAGCTGCAACCGGTCTCCAGTCGCCGAATCCAAGAGGTGCAAAAATTGGTGCTAAGAAGCCACCGATAGCTGCAATCAGAGAATACTCTGCATCAACTAATCCAAAGGTTCCATTATGTACACCAAAGGATGCTAAGAACCACATTACTGCACAGCAAAGGAAGAGAATTGTTCCGGCCTTCTTAATGAATGCCCAAACACGCTCCCACACATGCATGAGAAGGGTCTTCACTGCTGGCAGATGATACTGAGGAAGCTCCATTACAAATGGTACTGGCGCGCCAGAGAATTCCTTGGTCTTCTTCAGAATAATGCAGTACATAATAACCAGGGCAATTCCACTGAAGTAGCAGAGAGGTGCCATCCACCAAGCGCCGCCCATGATGTAACCTGCAATCGCTGCGATTACTGGAAGCTTGGCACTACATGGGATCATAGTGGTTGTGATCATAGTCATTCTACGATCCTTCTCAGACTCGATGGTACGAGTTGCCATGATTCCTGGAACTCCACATCCAGAGGAGATCAGGAAGGGGATGAAGGACTTACCAGACAGACCAAACTTACGGAAGATTCTGTCCATGATAAATGCCACACGAGCCATATAGCCTACATCCTCAAGGAATCCTAAGAGCAGGAATACAACTGCCATCTGAGGAACGAATCCGATTGGTGTACCGATACCATGAATGATACCATCTACCACGAGAGAAATAATCCAAGGTGTGACACCTGCACCCTCCATGAGAGAACGGGTTCCACCCTCTAACCACTCCCCAAAGAGGACATCATTGGTCCAGTCTGTCATACGTGTTCCAATGGTAGTAACTGCGATGTAGTACACCAGGAACATGACTCCAGCAAAGATTGGAAGAGCTAAGAATCGGTTGGTGACGATTCGATCAATCTTATCAGACAGAGTCAGTTCTCCAGCCTTCTTACCCTTTTTCACCGTCTTTGCAATCAGTTCCGTGATGTAGTTATAACGCTGATTGGTAATAATGGACTCTGCATCATCATCCTCTTCTCTCTCACAGTCAGCGATATGAGATTCAATATGATCCAGGATTTCCTTTGTGATTCCAGAATTCTCTAGAGCCTTCTCATCACGTTCAAAGGCCTTGATTGCAAACCAGCGAACTTCACTAGCAGGAACCAGATCCTCAATGGACTCCTCGATGTGTGCGATGGCATGTTCCACAGAACCTGTGAATACTGCTGGTAGAGACTTATGGGTGTGCTCCTTGGCTACATGGATACAGAGCTCTGCAGCCTGCATTGTGTTCATATTCTTTAGCGCAGAGATCGTAATAATCTCACATCCTAATGCCTTCCCCAGCTTCTGGATATCAATCTGGTCACCATTCTTCTCTACCACATCCATCATATTGATCGCCATAACTACCGGGATACCAACTTCGATTAACTGAGTGGTTAAGTAGAGATTACGCTCGATATTGGTTCCGTCCACGATATTCAGAATGACATCTGGCTTCTCCTGAACCAGATAGTTTCTGGTTACCACTTCCTCTAAGGTGTATGGAGACAGGGAATAGATACCTGGCAGATCCTGAATGATGACATCCTCGTGATTCTTCAGACGTCCTTCCTTCTTTTCAACTGTTACACCAGCCCAGTTCCCTACGTACTGGTTACTACCTGTCAGATTGTTAAATAGTGTTGTCTTACCGCAGTTTGGATTGCCGGCAAGTGCGATTTTGATTGGCATAACTCCTCCTTATTCCATTTCTAGGATTTCTGCATCGTCCTTACGGATGGTTAACTCATAGCCACGTACAGTGACCTCAATTGGGTCACCTAAAGGTGCAACCTTTCTCACATGGATATCCGTTCCTTTGGTGATTCCCATGTCCATAATTCTTCTCTTTAGGCCACCTGCTCCGTGGATTTTCACCACCTTGGAAGTCTCACCTACTTGGATGTCTCGTAATGTCTTCATCATTTTTCCTCCATACGATTTATTCTACTGAGGTACTACCTGTACCTTCTTAGCCATGAGATCTGTAATTGCCAGCCTTGAATCCTTCAGATTCACGATGACATTGCCATCTCCTGATGCAGAGATAATCTGCACATGAGACCCGATAACGAATCCCAGATCCTCTAAGTGTTTTCTCATTTCTGGATTACCACCAATCTTCGCAACCATGACATGGTCACCAGATTTTGCAAATGCTAAAGGTAACATAATTTTCCACCTCTTTTTTATTGTTTGTTAGCATTCTCTAACATCTTTCCGCAGTTATGTTAGCACTATCTAACAATCTGATTCAAGGGAAAGTTAGTTTTTCCTAACGTCTTGTTATGCATTTCTAACATTTGTACAAATCCCCGATTTCTCCAGCATTTTATTTTGTTAGTTTTGCATAACAACTATCTATTGACCTTCCTGTTAGTTCATGCTAACATATGTTTATCAGTTAGTTAGATACAGCTAACTTTTCCAGAGAGAAAAATCGTATGCCAACGATAACTCCAATTCTCTGAAATCCAGGCGATGGGAATCGCCACTTCACTCCTTTTACAAGAAACATACATACAAAATAGAAAAGCTCGAAGGATAATTCCCTCGAGCTTTTCTATTTTGTACTATATCTCTATATTTCAATTTCTAATGAGGCGATTACATCTCAAAGTAATCCTTCAATGCCCGGAAAGTGGTTGCACTGATATAATGCTCCACACGACAGGCATCCTTCACTGCAATTTCTGAATCCACGCCAATCTTCTTAAAGATCTCCGTCAGAGTCTCATGTCGATCAATCATTTCTTCTGCAATCTTTTTTCCCTCATCTGTTAATTCGATATGATTATGCTCATCTACTGTTACGTATCCATTCTCACGAAGCTGCTTTAAGAATACAGATACCGTAGCTCTGGCATAGCCAAAGTACTCACATACATCCTTGGCACGAACATGTTCCTGTTCTCTTGATAGAATCAGTATTGCCTCTAAGTAGTCCTGGGCTGACTCTTGAATCTTCATGTGTTTCCTCCATTATTCCTACTAGGTATATACCGTTCGTCACCAAATATGACACCTCTTACTTACCAATATAATAGGATCATTCTAAGGGAAAGATCTTTGTTTTGCAAGACGAACTCAAAGTGGCTTGTTTTTTATCCTGTGTTTCCATTTTTGTTCCGTTACGTTAAAAGAAAAAATCCCTCCCCGAATTCACGGGAAGGGATCCTATATACGGTATGATTTTTATGAATGCTAGTTCTATAAACCAGGTAGCTTATAATCTTCTAATCAGAGAAGAATTAGTGAACTGTCATCTCACGGATAACATTTGTTGTACCACTGATTCCAAGAGGTACACCAGCTGTAAGGATAGCAATATCGCCATCCTGTACCAGGCGAGCCTTCTTAGAAGCCTGCAAAGCAGTCTGGAAAAGCTCATCCTCGTCATCAAGCTTATCAACAAGAACAGGAGTTACGCCCCAGTTCATATTCAGCTGACGCCAAACCTGAGGATCTGTACAGCAAGCGATGATTGGGCTGTGTGGACGATACTTGGCAATGTTATGAGCTGTTCTACCAGACAGAGTTACAGAAACAATTGCTGCTGCTCTAAGGTCATCCGCCATAAGACATGCGGAATGAGAGATAGCGTCTGTAACGTTCTCACTATTTCCACGCTCATAACGAGCTGCACGAGACAGGTAGTTGATATCCTGCTCTGTACGTCTTGCAATCTTATCCATAGCGCGTACAGCCTCTACCGGGTAATCACCCATAGCTGTCTCACCAGAAAGCATGATTGCGGATGTGCCATCATATACTGCGTTTGCTACGTCAGTAGCTTCCGCACGTGTTGGCCGTGGGTGATGAATCATAGAATCAAGCATCTGGGTCGCTGTGATAACGAACTTACCCTGCGTATAGGTCTTCTTAATGATCATCTTCTGAAGGGAAGGAACCTCTTCCATAGGGATCTCAACACCCATGTCTCCACGAGCTACCATGATACCATCAGCAGCCTCGATAATAGAATCGATGTTATCAATACCCTGATTATTCTCAATCTTAGCAAGGATACGGATATTATCTCCACCGTGCTCATGAAGAAGCTGACGGATCTCATTGATATCTGCTGCTGTACGAGTGAAGGACGCAGCGATGAAATCGAATCCCTGCTCCACACCGAAGATCAGATCAGAACGATCCTTAGGGGAGATGTAAGGCATAGACAGATCTACATTCGGTACATTAACACCCTTTTTGTCAGAGATGTGTCCACCATTCTCAACGATACAGTTGATATCTGGGCCATTAACGCTCTTAACCTGAAGCTGAATCAGACCATCATCTAAGAGAATGTGATCACCTTCGCGAACGTCCTTAGGGAGATCCTCATAAGAGATAGATACCTGAGTCTCATCACCTTCGACGTCTCTTGTTGTCAGTCTGAAGCTCTGTCCCTCAACCAAGTCAACAGAACCATTCTTGAAGAGACGAAGACGGATCTCTGGTCCCTTTGTATCAAGCATTGCTGCTACAGGAGCATTTAACTTCTCGCGAACATTCTTCAGATGTTTCAGACGCTCTTCCTGCTCTGCATGGTCACCATGTGAAAAGTTAAAACGGGCAATATTCATACCAGACTTGATCAGTTCCTCCATTGTCTCTTCTGCATCTGTAGAAGGACCAAGAGTACAAATGATCTTTGTTTTGCGTCTATAATCTTGTCTCATTCGATTACGCTCCTTTACATTCATTTACTTTTTCTATACTTATTTTAATCGCCGAACTATTATATCGTCGATTTGGAACTACGTCGATAATTTTTTGTATACAATTTGCGATTTCGTCGGCTTTACTATAATTTTCGCTTTTATTTTCCAATCATAGTGCCATTTTGACCGCCTAGGGCAGTTCCCTTTGGATCAAGTTTGGTAATTAATACCTTACGAATTGCAGAGTCACCGATGAAATCGATGGCCGCCTGAATCTTAGGCAGCATCGTTCCTGCTTCGAACTGTCCCTCTGCCATATACTTCTTTGCATCCTTTACAGACATATAGTCCAGTGGCTTCTCATCTGCCCTACCATAATTCAGACATACCTTATCTACACCTGTCAGAATAACTAAGAGGTCTGCATCTAGCTCACTGGCTAAGAGACCTGCTACCGTATCCTTCTCTACAACTGCAGAAGCACCCTTCAGTTGATTGTCCTGAACTAAAACAGGAATTCCGCCACCGCCTGCTGCGATAACTACCTGACCTGCTTCCATAAGAGCCTTGATTCCATCGATTTCAACAATAGAAAGTGGCTTTGGTGTAGCTACAATACGCTTCCAGCCAGACTCTGTCTCGATGACATGATTGCCCTTAGAATCCTCCTCCATGGCCTCATCCTTCGTCATGGATTCTCCAATGATCTTCGTTGGCTTATAGAATGCTTCATCATATGGATCAACCGTCACCTGTGTAAGGATCGTAGATACCGGCTTATAGATACCACGAGAGATCAACTCGGAACGGATTGCATTCTGCAGGTCATAGCCAATATATCCCTGGCTCATTGCAGAGCAGACACTCATTGGTGTAACGGTATAGGCATCGTCCTTACGATGGAGCTCTGTCATGGCCTCATGGATCATACCAACCTGTGGTCCATTGGAATGTGTAATTACAACTTCATAATCCTTTTGGATATACTCAGCGACTGCCTTCGCTGTACGACGGGTTGCTTCCTTCTGTTCTGGAAGGGTAGTTCCTAAGGCATCATGGCCCAATGCAATGACGATTTTCTTTTTCATTTTCCGCTCCTTTTAGTTGGTCTAAAAAACACCTGAAATTCCCCTGTATTGTAACACAAAAATACCCCGGAGAGTATATAGATATCGTCCCCTGGGGCCTGGTCTATATTTCTCCGGAGTATATATCATTGGATTATAAGTTTCTACTATTTGGTCTCTGGTAGGTGACTGTAATCTGATCTCCAGCACTCTTCGTTGCTAAGATTGCCTTCAGCTTCTGTGTGGTGCTTGCGTCCTCTCCATCCACCTTGGTGATCACATCATACTGCTGGATGCCAGCCTTGGCTGCTGGGCCTCCTGTAATCACAGAGTTTACATAGACACCAACTGGGATGCCATACTGCTCAGACATACTGCTTGTGACGTCGACACAGTAGATCTTCAGGGTGGTATCACTATCTAAAGTAACCTTCGCAGTCTTCTCAACATATCCCTTCGCGGAAGCAGAGTCACCATCATTTGTAATGTTCTCACCCTGCATCAGTCTCTCGATAATGGAGGATGCTGTGGACATAGGGATTGCATAGCCCATACCCTCAACTTTAGTATCAGAGTACTTGGCAGATACAATACCTACCACTTCCCCGTTCATATTGAGAAGGGCTCCGCCTGAGTTACCAGGATTGACCGCTGCATCTGTCTGAATCAGCTTGTTCGTGATGTAATTACCATTCTCATCCTGGAGGCTTACTTCACGGTCCTTGGCACTGATAATACCTGTGGTCACAGATGTACCATAGCCTAATGCATTACCGATCACTACTGCAGACTCACCTACAGACAGGTCATCTGAGGAGCCAATGGTTGCAACCTTAATTGCAGATAAAGTACTCTTATCTAAGTCGCTGACCTTCACCTTAATAACCGCTAAGTCTGTGGTCTCATCTGTACCCTGTACTTCGCCCTCTACTGCCGAATTATCATTAAATGTAACGGTGAGGGACTTGGTATCTGCAACTACATGATTATTGGTTGCGATATAGATATAGTCTGCATCCTGGCTAATAATGATTCCAGATCCTGCAGACTCCTGCTCACCAGACTGGTATCTACCGAAGATGCTCTGGTACTCAGTCACTGAGATATTGGTAACCTGTACGATGGCAGGCATTACATTTTCAACGATATCAGATACATCTGTTACAGTAGTTGCTGAGGAAGTGGATGTGGCTCCTAATTTGCCCTTGCTATTTCCTGTTGTAAGAGTCGCACTGGTCTTAGAGGATCCACCCTTCTCTCCTGCCAGGCGGCTTGTAAGATACTGGGTTCCCCCAAAGGTGACACCGGATACCAGGCCAAAGGCTAGGGCCAAAGCAACTGCTGTGCCTAGCTTCTTACCAAAGCTCTGTGGCATCTTCCCCTGGGCCTGTCTCTTCTCAGCCTTCAATCTACGCTTCTCTAGGCGGCGTGCCCGACGAGAGGCCTTCCCATTATTCTGAAAAGAATTTGCATAAGGATTCCCGTATGCTGTATATGGATTCTGTCCATACATTCCAGCTGAATTATTTGCATTGGCTGTTGGATTGCCTGTATTTCCCATTGGGTTTCCATTCGGATTGCCAGCAGTGCCATAGGTATTGCCCGGATTAGAAGTATAGGTATTGCTATACTGGGTTTCATTTTGATTCTCAGGATTCCTGTTCAAATCTTCATTCATATCTGTCGCCTCATTCATCTTCGTGTTTGGATTCACATCTGGATTAAATTCTGCATTTCCATTGGTTCCATTGGTGGCTTGATCTGACTCCCCACCAAATCCACGCTCGTACAAACTCATAATCTTTTGTCCTTTCTTATGGAAAATCCCTTTTCCTTACTGTCTGAGATAAATATAAAGGACGAGTGTGACTATTTTGTGAATAGAAATCCTATATTTTGTGAACATCTAGTCACAATTCTGTGAACAAGGATTCCTATTTCTATGAATAACTGGTCATATTTCTATGGCACCTGATCATATTTTTGATTCCCCTAATACAGACTATAATTGTCTCCCCCAAATGGCAGATTGGAGTCATAATAGGGGTCTCCATCCGACAAACGGATTCGACTGTTGCTTCCGTCTGGTCCATAGAGTTTTCGAATCTTCTGATGGGAGAGTTCTGAGGATCTAGGCTGTGACGCAGTCTTCTTACCCACCACCAGAGGTTCGTAGATCACTCGATAGCCTGCAGCTCTTGCACGGAGACAAAAGTCTAGCATACGGTCATTACCAGATAGATTTGTTCGGAATCCACGCAGCTTCTTATATACTGCTGCATCAATCATACAAAGTGCCGTGTCTGCCACAGAAATCTCCTGGGACAGGGCAATTCGATTGGCATATCCATCGGATAGACTAGACTGTCCCTTGCAGGCAGGATACAAAAGGCCCTCCTCATCGTAGAAGAAGCCTACGTTATCAATGCGCCCATCGGATTGCAGAAGCTTTGCAGCTACCACGGCTACATCTGGCTCCTTGATATGGCTATAGAGAAGTGGCAGTGCCTTTCTGGCCTTGACCTTCACATCTGGATCCTTTAGATAGATATAATCCTTCTTATGGAAGCGATAGTCATTCCCCTTTCTCTTAATCCGCCAGAAGCGATACATCGGGTCTTTTTTGACCTGTCCCTGAATCTGATGGGTTCGTAGATACTTCTCAACTACCTTTACATAGGATTCATAACGGCGGCGGAGAAAGGTCTGGAAAACTCCCTCTGGTAGTTCCCGAATCGACTGGTGATACAAGAGTAGAGGGATGCGGCAGATGCGGCTACGGTCTACATTATCCCCTATCCGAAGAAGATACTCATAGAGCTCTGCATCGGATAGATCCTCATTGAAGTAGCCAATGCGTCTCATCATAGGAAGGGACATAAAAACTCCACAGTCGATATAGTCGTACTGCAACAATAGTTCCAGATTCCAGCCAGACTTAAAGTGGGGATTCATACGAGTACCCCCAATGATCTCATCATGATCGGTGTAAATCAGATCTGGAGCCGTCTCTTTCCAGCCACGAAGCTTATTCTTAGATGCTGCAAGCTTCAGTTCCTCTAGGGCATTATCTGTAGACTTCAGACGTCCTAGTTTCTTATAGAGAGACTGGGTCACTGTCTCCTCCACCCGGAGGAAGATATCTGGTGCTAAGAGGTCATGCTGTCCCAGGAGAAAAATGTAGTCGCCACTGACATGGCGAAGGCCCACATTATAGGCTCTGGCCATGGACATCTCTCCTTCACCTAAAGAGAGCTGGATCTCTCGAAAATGAATACGACCATCCCGTGGGAATACCTCTCCTGCCAGTTTCTGATAGATGTGCATATGATTGCCTGTAGCGCACAAGAAAAAGGCCTCCCAGTTGGTATAGTCCACCGCTGCCAGAGAGACCAGTGTGTCTCGAAACTTTTCAGGATTCGTGTGATCCATTCCTACAAGGATCGTAATTCGTACGTCGTTCATACCTCTATTATAATAAAAAAGAGACGTAGTTGTTATCCCACTTTACTTTCCTGGGAATCAGAGTTTGATACCGCAGCCCTTCATCAGTTCACGGGAACTATCCAAAGAGTCCACGCCATGGAGATTCTTAATCGGAGCGAACTCCTTCTCACGGACAACCTCATATGGAACAGAGTCATTCATGAGACGAATCATATCTACAACCAGGGTCTCGAACTTATATCCATTTGGAGTCTCAGGCTTCACAATGGTGCCATCCTCTGTCATATATGGAATCTTCTTCTCTACCACATGAACAGGGAGATGATCCTCCATGATCTCCTCAAGCTTAGATACCTTAAAGAGGTAATTCAGGATAACACCCATGCCATAGGTAAGGGATCCGTCGCTATTACGCTCTTCTGCCATCTCCTCTGTCATCTCATAGTACTCGATGACACTTGGATGACCATTTTCCTTACAGATCACACCCATCTTCTCATGAGGGTCATTCTTACGGATGACCTTCGATCCACTCTCTGCTCCAGACAGGATGGTGGCACCGACAAATTCTGGATTACACATCTTCTGCAGTGGATTATCCACAGCAAAGATATTCAGCCACTCTACGCCTCTCTGATGGAGGTCTTCTAAGTAGCCTGCCTTGGCAAGAGAGGAGAACCAGCCACCATTACCATTTGGGGATGTAGCCAGACGGCCTCTTCCCTCCATGAGAAGCTTGCCATTATAGTCAACAGCTGCTGCCATCTCCTGAACGAAGAACTTCACATCACTCTCTGGATAGCCGAAGTAATTGTGCTCCTTAAAAAAACTTCTGGTATCACGATCATTCTTCTCAGATGTCATGATGTAGAGAGGAATTGTGACCTTAGTCTCACTAGCCTTGTAATCTGTCTCGCCAGCGCACGTAGCTACTACCGCCTCTAGATTCTTCACCAGCTGCTCAAATAAGTAGAGTTCCTTGGTCTCTCCGATATT
>ONIO01000018.1 GCA_900317915.1 uncultured Lachnospiraceae bacterium
TGAATTTTCAGCATTTAATGCAGAACTTCCTTCTGGAATTCTATACGCCTCATATGTATGAAGATATTTTGTTGTATCTATTGAATATCCCATCGAAATTAACCTCCCTGTATTCTTATTAAGTAATTCCGTTTACTTACAGTTTCCTACTTCTTATATCGGTACTTAACCATAAAAACTTTAATCCATTCCAAAACGGGCAATAAATTATAATTTATTCTTCATATTGCTATTATACCATGCTTCATGTTTACATACATCAAAAAGGAACCGATTCTAGTGAAACGATTCCCCTTATCCTACCTGTGCATTCTAGGCCTTCGCTGTATCTGCTCCTGTACTTCTTTTTCAATCAGAGATATGCTTGGCATATTATCTCTAACATTTTCCTCTATGCGCTTCCCTATACTATATTCTTCTGTAACCTCATCTACAGAGGAATTAATTGCTCGCTGAAGTATCTTACGATCATTATCATTCAGTTTAAAACTGTGACCATACATCATTTCATCAATCGCTTTATATAACGGTTCCACTAAATGACGTTTGATTGATCCAAAAATATAGGTTTCAACAAATCCCATGATATCACGCATAATCTTTTGATATACAGTCTGAACAATTTCTTCCTTAGCATCCTCGATAATCTTTTTCCCCGCATCTGTCTGGAGAAGCCTCTCTGGTTCTTCCATTAACTCCTTATGCCGCTTAATCAACTCATTGTATCCGAGAATATGTGTTCCATCCGCCCTGTCATATCCATCTACTAATTTGTCATACTTCTTTCCCCATTTATTATATTCTACCTTTAGCTGAGGCAGCGACATATTATCAACATCCGTTTCACCCGGTTTTCCTTCAAGGAAAAACTCTCTTTCTTGCTTCAGGGCTTCCATTGGCCAATCTTCATACGGAGTGTTAGCTCCCCAAGCTAATCCTTTTCCATTTATGATAGTATTCTTTTCCTCCATAAGATCGCCAACTTCTTCCGCAGCTTCATTCACAAGTTGCTTTGCTTTTTCTTCTGCGCTTTCAATTATCTGCTTACTGCTACTTTGGGCCTCATCTGTGATAGTGTCTGCTTCATGAAAAGCATCTAATAAAATAGCATCCCTTTCTTCCATAGTTTTCTTATACAACGCTACCGGCATATGATGTTTTTCTCCGTCCTTATATTCTCTCACATACATATGTCTGTCTAAGATAGGCTCCATAATATTGTCCTTCATATCATCCTGCCACCTTGTCAACGAGAGACGTTCTTTTCTTACATCAGAACGTTCAAACCCATCACAAGCTAAAGCCTTGGTAAGTGATATTTGATGTGATAATCCCTGCTTGTATCCTTCACCAATTGGCTGGACAAGTATGTGCATATGGGGAGTCCCTTTAGGCTCATCCATATGAACGGTTGCTAATACAATTTTCATATGGGGATAAGATTCCTGATAGTTGTCAATGAATTCCCTGAACATTTCAACCGTATCCTCATACAAATATTTATCTGCAATTACCTCATTTACATCCAGACTATTATGATCCCCAAACTGAATTACATATTCATATGCAAGCTGGCCAGCTGTGTAATTTTGTCTGGAAGTTTGCATATGATTCTGCTCCTCAGTATAATCCGATGCATAATCATAAGATTTCTTTCTATCACTTCTTCTCTGTTTTTTATTGTATTCCTCAATATAAGGTTTCATATATTCATTTGTATATTCTGCGAGCGATTTACCTCCAAGTTCATTTATCAGCACCACATTATATTTGCTCATTGATGCATCAACGTTATTTGGAGTATGTTCTCGCAGATCATGTTCTATAGCAGTTTTTCCTCTGCTAACAGAAATTGTCTGCTTTATCTCCGGCATAATTTTACTCCTTTAACTGTGTATATTATTCTGTTCCATAACCGTCTCTGACGGGTATGGCTCAATACCAGACTTGACAACCTAAAGGTCATCAAGTCGTATTTCGCTCCTTTGCGGAGAGCACAAAGCTGCCGCCTTGACTGCATCTCAAAAGGCTTTGCCTTGCCGATGGCTTACCATTCTCATTGGGAGTTACACTCCCAGGCGAAGCCTTCCCTTGTAGCCTGCCATCTCCAATCAACCAACGCCTAAGCTCCTAAGTGGTTGATTGAATCTGCCAGGTCAAGTGAGTTCTGGTCCATCGGACTAGAACTCATATTTCAAAAATTATACTTTTCAAATCCTCTGTTTACAGTTTACGTTTACACGAATTTTGCAGTATCTCATTATCACAATCCCTTATATTTCATGGGTTTTCTATCATTTTTTCTCTTGTAAACAAACTTTGTAAACAGAGATAAAAAAACTATTTTATTTGAAAGGTAATTCTGCATCGTCAGGAATCTTTAGAAATCCATCACCATGTTTTTCATTTTTCCACGCTCTCTGTGTTCCATAGTTACCACCGAATCGATGAGATGCTACCATTTCCCATCCATCAAGCTCGTTCATGATTTTTCCAATTTCTCTAGAATCCCACTGTTTCATATCATCGTAAGGATGATTAAGGGCTTCCCTAAAGATCATGAGAGCACACACATATTCTTCGCCACAGTTTTCCAACCAGCCTTCAATAATGCCTGCCTTAGTATCTTCTGGCATAAAAGACTTCTGCAGTTCTTTTACATACTCTTCCATTTCATTAGAGAATTTCAGTTTGAAATCACCTTCCCTATAGATTTCCATGGCTTCTGCCCAAGCCTGCTTGATATAATTTCTAGATGCCTCTTCATTTTCAAGGATATGATGTGCTACCTTCTCCATCTGAATCTGTACAGGTGCAAATCGTCTGTTTCCCGTTCGATCAAGTGGAAGGAAATCCATATTGTTAGAAGTACCTACAAATACACACTGTCTCTGTCTGTCCTCTGGGTGTGTTTCATATGGAATTTTATAAGTATCCTTTGTCCTACTGATAAATGATTTGATATCCTCGATGCTTCTTGCATTGATTGTTGCCGACATTTCCGACATTTCAATAAACCAATGATTCTGCAATTTGCGATAAATATTCTCATCGTCAAGCTTTTTCAAATCATCTGAGAACCAGTCATCTTCCATTGCTAAGAATCGAAAAAAAGTAGATTTTCCTGCTCCTTGTCCCCCGACAAGACATACCATAATCTCAAATTTGCAGCCTGGATTATATACTCTGCTAATTGCTCCAAGCATAAGAAGTTTCATGACCGCTTCCGTATATTCTGATTCTTCGGATCCTAAAAACTTAGGCAAAAGATGTTTAATTCTCTCCGTTCCATCCCATACTAGGCTTTCAAGCTTATCCTTTATTGGATGATAAGTATTTTCGCTGGCAACAATGTTGATTGCCTTATTAATTGCTCTTTCGCTACGAATACCGTAAGTATTTTCCAAATATCTCTGTATCTGATAAACATCTGTATCTGTTATAGAGATGTTATCCCTCTTCCAGATTACGGGCGCTACAATATCTGTTTTACCACTTAATTCATTGCGCTTAATCTTATCACGAAGCACTGGATCATATTTCAAAATTGTAACTGCATTCTCAATTGTCTGAGCAACCGTTCCTCTTTCATTAAGAGACAGCATCGCCTTAACGCTATCCACAGTAGGCATCTCCGTATCCAAGATTTCTCCAATCTGATGTAAGTAATCTCTCTTTGGCTCCTTTAATTCGTTCTGCAAGACCTTCTACCTCCTTTCTCTCAGACAGAAAAAATTCCTGCCTTGTAATGTCATCCTCAATGCACAAAATATCAAGCCAATATTCAATTTTTGATTTAGAATGCATTAAAAATGCGAAATCATCATTAAAGCAATCCTCTACCGGCAGTCCTTTATAAGCCTGCTCTACATCATAAATATCCCAGCTAGCCTCATGCAGAAGATCAACTGCACTGTTGCACCACTTCTGAAAGCGCTCTTTGATATCCAACACTCTGTTTCTTTCCTGGATTCTCATATTCAATTTTTTCTTTTCCTCTGGATCAAAGCTTCGATTGATGGATAGATTAAAATCATCTGCAATCTTCAGAGCAGCTTCGTACTGTGAGATTTCATAAAGCTTTGCTGCATATGCAATTGCATCTCCTTTTTCGCCGCAACCAAAACAATAAAAGCCTTTATCTACTTTTAAACTGGGATGCTTATCATCATGAAATGGACAGCAGGCCATACCATTGCGCCCCACCGCAAGGCCATAGCCCTCTGCCACCTGACGAGCAGTTACCTGCTCCTTAATTTGATTAAATAGATTCACGTATTATCCTCCGTTTTTCTTATAATTTCTTATGTTTTTTAAAATTAGAGTCTACTCAACAGACCAAATACGTGATATACTGAATTTGCGAGATTCGAGTATATAATACTTTGGTCTGAAAAGTATGTACTCTATAGAGTTCTGACTATTGCCGTAGTTAGAACTCTTTTTTATTTCTGTCTTCATCTAATAAATTTGCCACCTGCTTCTGCTGATTTGGATATAAATGTCCATAAGTATTCAAAGTAATCTTGATATCCTTGTGACCAAGACGCTCCTTGATAATTAATGGTGCCACTCCTCTATTAATAAGATATGCAACATGCGAGTGTCTCAAGTCATGCACTCTAATCTCCTTTAATCCACATTTTGCAGCTCTATCCTTAAAAGTCTTCTGAACTGCTCTTGCAGTAACCGGAAATAATCTCTCATTATCTGGAAATTCAAATTTCTTATTAAGCCAATCCTTGATTTCATCAGCAAGAAACTGTGGAATCTCAATAACACGAATAGACTGAGGTGTCTTAGGTTCGGTAATTACATCCTGTTTATTAATTCTGTAATAGGTCTTATCAATATTCATTCTATTTAAATCGAAGTCAAAATCTGCTTTTGTAAGTGCAAGCATTTCACCTTCTCGAATACCTGTCCAGAATAGAATCTCATACATAATGTAATTTCTAGTTCCCTTAGGAACTGTTTTTATAAATTCCCCATATTCATCAATTGTCCAGAAATTAAGGCTTCTAGCATCGTCCTTACCCATACGTCTGCATTTCTTACATGGATTAGATTTCAGGTCATAGATTTTACATGCATGAGTAAATAATGCTGTCAGCTGATTCTGAATCATTCTTAAATAACTTTCTGATAACCCTAAGCTGTACATCTCATTCTGCCATTTTGTTATCTGCACAGATGTAATTTCATTCATTTTGAGATTACCAAAATATGGAATCACATATTTGTTCATCATATAGCGTTTATTTCTAACTGTACGTTCTTTGAGTTCATTCTGCTTATCCTCAAAATACTGCTCCATGAATTCTGACATCGTCATATCCATGCTACCTGGTTCCTTTAACCCCATCTTCTGTTCATACTGCTTGGCTTCACGCATCGTCTTAAAGCCACGCTTTTTGTGGCGTTATTTATTTCCATAAACGTCAATTTCATACCACTGAGCAATCCAAAGCCCAGTGTCTTTGTCCTTACTAGCCATTTAGCTTTCCTCCTTCCTATGATGCTTCTAAGCCGTAATACTTTTTCGCGAAAAATGCACTTGGCACTTTTCCTGTTTCAACTTCATAACCCATTTCAATCAACTCAGAATTTAATTTCTTAATGATCTTGTAGGCATGATCCTTGGAACACTCAAGAATTTCCATAACGTCAGTAACGTTATATAAATACTTTGTACGATTCATATTTCTACCTCCTTATATATTTGTACGATATTCGTACATTCTGTATTTTGATTATAATGTACGAAAATCGTAATGTCAACTATTTTTCGTAAATATTTTTATTTTCTATGTACTTTTTTCGTACACCATGTTATAATCCTTATAGATTAAACATTTATCCTATGAAAAGGCAGGTAATAAATTATGGGTGATGGTCAAAAATTAAAAGAAATTCTTGATAAACAAGGAAAAAGTGTTCGTTGGGTAGCTAAGGAAACAACTATAAGTCCTACAACCCTATATTCAATCATCCAGAAGGACACATCTATCAGATTCGATTTTGCGCTTCGTATTGCCAATGTTCTTGGAATTGAAGTATCTGAAATATGTTCTGATGCTTCTCTTCAACAAGAAGACTGGTCTGACAAGGAACGTATTGTTCTTCCAGAGCTTCCTTCTGGCATGGATGGTGTGCTAGATGGAAATAGAGTAAAACGCTATTTGAAAAATACACTTTATCCTCTTATGCAAATGTTTGGAAAAAATGATATGCCTATACTTGATGAACATCTGACTAACTATTATCAGCTGACAGATGAAGGCAGACGTGACGTAGATCAATTTATTAGAATGCAGCTCTCAATAAAAAAAGATCCTGAACGAGCTGCCGACATAAAGAAAATTACTAAATGGTAATTACAGACCTCTTAAGAATATAAACTTAAGAGGTTTTCTTATGTCTAAAATACACGAACTTAATTTCTTGGAGCCAATTTGGAGCCAATGGCCTCAAATTTCATCTCCAAAATTATCTTTAGACGAAAAAAGCCTCCCGAGGAAATTCCTCGGAAGGCTTGATTTTACTAGGTTTATAGACAATCACTCGAGATTACTCGATGATTGTTGCTACTCTACCAGAACCTACTGTACGTCCACCCTCACGGATAGCGAATGTAAGACCCTGCTCCATAGCTACTGGATGAATCAGCTCAACAGTCATCTCGATGTTATCACCAGGCATACACATCTCTGTTCCTTCTGGAAGAGTGATAAGACCTGTTACGTCAGTTGTTCTGAAGTAGTGACGACCACCCTCATCCTTTGTCAGTACGTAAACCTGAGCCTTGAACTTAGTATGGCAAGTTACAGTACCAGGCTTTGCGATAACCTGACCTCTTTCGATAGAGTCACGGTCAACACCACGAAGCAGGCATCCGATGTTATCACCAGCCATAGCCTCATCCATCTGCTTACGGAACATCTCGATACCGGTAGCAACGGACTCAACCTTGTCCTCACGGATACCAAGGATCTCTACAGGGTCATTGAGGCGAAGTGTTCCACGCTCTACACGACCAGTAGCAACAGTACCACGACCAGAGATTGTGAATACATCCTCTACAGGCATAAGGAAAGGCTTATCAGTATCACGCTCTGGGTTAGGAATGAACTCATCAACAGTGTTCATAAGATCCATGATGCAATCTCCCCAGTTCTTATCAGGGTTAGAAGGATCAAGAGGATCACCGTTTGCAAGCTTTGCAGGAGCGCTAGGATCCTGAAGTGCCTGGAAAGCAGATCCCTTGATGATTGGGCAACCTTCGAAGCCGTACTCTTCAAGCTGCTCAGTAACTTCCATCTCAACCAGCTCAAGGAGCTCAGGGTCATCGATCATATCGCACTTGTTCAGGAATACTACGATGTAAGGAACACCTACCTGACGAGCAAGAAGGATGTGCTCCTTAGTCTGAGCCATAACACCGTCAGTAGCAGCAACAACGAGGATAGAACCATCCATCTGAGCTGCACCAGTGATCATGTTCTTTACATAGTCAGCATGGCCTGGGCAGTCAACGTGTGCGTAGTGACGAGCCTCAGTCTGATACTCAACGTGTGCTGTAGAGATAGTGATACCTCTCTCACGCTCTTCTGGTGCCTTATCGATCTGATCGAAAGCAGAAGCTGCGTTACCTGCTACACGCTCTGAAAGTACCTTTGTGATAGCTGCAGTCAGAGTTGTCTTACCATGGTCAACGTGACCGATGGTTCCGATGTTACAATGCGGTTTAGTTCTCTCAAATTTAGCCTTTGCCATTTGAAACTTCCTCCTTAAAACATTTGCCTTTTGGCATTTTATTTGTGTCTGTTTAAAAACTCTCAGATAAAATTGATTATATGCGAGAGTTCAAGGTTTTTCAACCTTTTTATAGTCAGGACCGAGATTTTCTCAGCCCTGACCCATAATATGATTTTAACTCTTTAGAATTACTTCTTCTGGTCGTCGATAACCTTCTGCATAACATTCTTTGGAGCTGCTTCATACTTCTCGAAGAACATGGAGTAGTTACCACGTCCCTGAGTAGCAGAACGAAGAGTTGTAGAATAACCGAACATCTCAGCCAGTGGAACCAAAGCCTTAACGATCTTACCGTTTCCTACATCGTCCATACCTTCGATCTGTCCACGACGGGAATTCAGATCGCCGATAACGTCACCCATGTACTCCTCAGGCATTGTTACTTCAACCTTCATGATAGGCTCAAGAAGAACTGGAGCTGCCTTAGCCATAGCTTCCTTGAAACACATAGAACCTGCGATATGGAAAGCCATTTCTGAGGAATCGACTTCATGGTAAGAACCATCATAGCAGTCAGCCTCGATACCAACTACAGGGTAACCTGCAAGGATACCAGACTGAGCTGCTTCCTGGATACCTTCATCGATAGCTGGGATGTATTCCTTAGGAATAGCACCACCAGTTACAGAGTTAACGAACTTGTATGTCTCTTCTGCATTTGCATCCATAGGTGTAAAGCGAACCTTACAATGACCGTACTGTCCACGTCCACCAGACTGCTTAGCGTACTTGTATTCCTGATCAACAGCCTTAGTAAAGGTCTCCTTGTATGCAACCATAGGTGCACCAACGTTAGCCTCTACATTGAACTCTCTCTTAAGACGATCAACGATGATCTCAAGGTGAAGCTCACCCATACCAGCGATGATCGTCTGACCAGTCTCTGTATCAGTATGCTGACGGAATGTAGGATCCTCTTCAGCAAGCTTTACAAGAGCTTCACCCATCTTCTGCTGATCAGCCTTAGTCTTAGGCTCGATAGCAAGCTGGATAACTGGCTCAGGGAATTCCATAGACTCCAGGATTACAGGTGCGTTCTCATCACAGATAGTATCACCAGTAGAAGTGTTCTTGAAACCAACTACAGCGGCGATATCACCAGCGAATACCTCATCAATTTCAAGACGCTTATTTGCATGCATCAGTACCAGACGTCCAACACGCTCCTTCTTATCCTTAGAAGCGTTTAATACGTAGGAACCAGCCTTGCAGTGGCCGGAGTAAACACGGATAAATGCAAGACGTCCAACGAATGGATCAGATACAATCTTGAATGCCAGAGCAGAGAAAGGCTCGTCATCAGAAGAATGACGCTCAATCTCGTTACCTTCCAGATCAGTACCCTTAATAGAAGGGATATCGATTGGAGCTGGCATGTACTCGATAACACCATCAAGCATCTTCTGGATACCCTTGTTCTGGTGAGCAGATCCGCAGAATACAGGAACTGCAAGGTTTTCGATTGTACCCTTACGAAGAGCAGCCTTCATCTGCTCAATAGATGGCTCTTCACCCTCTAAGTACATCATCATCAGGTCTTCATCAAGATCACAGATCTTCTCAACCATATCGGTATGCCACTTTTCAGCGGTTTCCTTCAGGTCTTCACGAATATCCTGGATAGTGATATCCTGACCAGTCTTATCGTTATAGATGTACTCCTTCATCTCGAAGAGGTCGATGATACCTTCGAAATGATCTTCCTTACCGATAGGATACTCAACACAAACAGGGTTCTTACCCAGCTTGCTTACGATTTCGCTAACGGTGTTCTCAAAGTTTGCACCCAGGATATCCATCTTATTGATGAATGCCATACGTGGTACATTATATGTATCAGCCTGACGCCATACGTTCTCAGACTGAGGCTCAACACCACCCTTAGCATCGAATACGCCGACAGCTCCGTCGAGTACTCGAAGGGAACGCTCAACCTCAACAGTGAAGTCTACGTGTCCTGGGGTATCAATGATGTTGATACGGTTTGCTTTTGCACCCTTCTTAGGTACGTTCTGTTCCTGCTCTGTCCAGTGACATGTGGTAGCAGCGGATGTGATAGTAATACCACGCTCCTGCTCCTGCTCCATCCAGTCCATGGTAGCAGTACCCTCGTAGGTCTCACCGATCTTATAGTTTACACCGGTGTAGTACAGGATACGCTCTGTAAGAGTGGTCTTACCTGCATCGATGTGGGCCATAATACCGATGTTTCTAGTACGCTCGAGGGGGAATTCTCTTTCTCCCATGTTATTTCTCCTATAAAAAAGCTAAATAATCGATTAGAAACGGTAATGAGCGAATGCCTTATTAGCATCAGCCATTCTGTGCATTTCTTCCTTACGCTTTACAGATGCACCAGTATTGTTAGCTGCATCTAAGATCTCGTTAGCCAGGCGATCTGCCATAGTCTTCTCAGATCTCTTGCGGGAGAACATTGTCAGCCAGCGAAGGCCCAGAGCCTGACGACGGTCTGGACGAACTTCGATAGGTACCTGATAGGTAGCTCCACCAATTCTTCTAGCCTTGACTTCGAGAACTGGCATAACGTTGTTCATAGCTTCCTCGAATACCTCGAGAGCTGGCTTCTGTGTCTTTTCTTCTACCTTGGCAAATGCGCCATAGACGATCTTCTGAGCTACACCCTTCTTACCATCCAGCATGATGCTGTTGATGAGCTTAGTTACAACCTTGCTGTTGTAAATAGGGTCTGCCAGTACGTCTCTTTTCTGAGTATGTCCTTTACGTGGCACGTTACTTCCCTCCTTAATCATTGGATTAATTCATTGGTACTCACTTCTTGGTGTTCGTGCGAAACGTATTTTCAAAAGGGAAAATAAATCTCAACACTAACCATATTTCGTGAATGGTTTGCTTCCAAACTGTTACTACAGCGGACCTAATTACTTGGAAGCCTTAGGTCTCTTAACGCCGTACTTGGAACGAGCCTGCTTACGATCAGCAACACCTGCTGTATCCAGTGTTCCACGAATGATGTGGTAACGTGTACCAGGAAGATCCTTAACACGGCCGCCACGAATCATTACAACGCTGTGCTCCTGAAGATTGTGACCTTCACCAGGAATATAAGATGTTACTTCGATTCCGTTGGAAAGACGAACTCTGGCAATCTTACGAAGAGCTGAGTTAGGCTTCTTAGGGGTAGCGGTCTTAACTGCTGTACATACACCACGCTTCTGTGGAGAAGCAGACTTAATTGGGCTCTTCTTCAGAGAATTGAAGCTGCTCTGCAGTGCTGGAGACTTAGACTTCTTTACAGATGTCTGTCTACCCTTTCTTACTAACTGGTTAAATGTTGGCATTATTTTCACCTCCTATGATTATTTGTGCTGCGTGTCATTAGGCACGCTAAAGTATTATATCGAGTGCATAATATTTTGTCAAGCAAAAAGAGACCAGTTCCCTTAGAAACCAGTCTCTTTATTATTCTCAAAATGTAGACCGAGTTGAAATTACTCTTCTGTAGGCTCTACAGTTGTTTCAACAGTTGTCTCTTCAACTACTGTCTCAGCCTTAGGAGCATCATTCTTCTCTTCTCTCTCAGCGCGTCTCTTAGCCTCTTCTTTAGCAGCTCTGATACGTCTTCTCATTGCATCGTTATAGTCGGTAGAAAGACCGATGTTACGATACTGCTTCATACCTGTACCTGCAGGAATCAGCTGACCAATGATAACGTTTTCCTTGATGCCGTGAAGTGGATCAACCTTACCCTTGATAGCGGCATCCGTAAGAACCTTAGTGGTCTCCTGGAAGGATGCAGCAGACAGGAAGGAATCGGTTGCCAGAGCAGCCTTTGTAATTCCCAGAAGTTCCTGAGTTGCTGTAGCAGGTTCCTTACCCTCTGCCTCAAGCTTCTCATTGATTTCATCAAGCTCTCGCCAGCTGATCAATGCCCCTGGAAGGAGATCGGAATCACCCTGCTTCTCGACACGTACACGCTTCAGCATCTGATGGATGATAACTTCAACGTGCTTATCGTTGATATCAACACCCTGGAGACGATATACACGAAGTACTTCACGAAGTAAGTAATCCTGTACAGCTCTTGTTCCAAGTACTGCTAAGAGATCGTGAGGATTTACAGAACCTTCTGTAAGCGGATCACCAGCAGCAAGTGTCTCGCCATCAGCTACCTTAATATGAGATCCGAATGGGATCAGATACTTCTTAGACTCACCAGTCTCCTCATTTGTAATGAGGGCTTCCTTTGCCTTCTTGACATCTGTGATAGATACCTTACCAGAAATCTCAGTAATAATAGCAAGTCCCTTTGGCTTACGTGCCTCGAACAGCTCCTCGACACGAGGAAGACCCTGTGTAATATCGGAACCAGCGACACCACCAGTATGGAATGTTCTCATAGTAAGCTGTGTACCAGGCTCACCGATGGACTGAGCGGCGATAATACCAACAGCCTCACCAGTCTGTACAGGCTGACCTGTTGCCAGGTTCATACCATAACACTTCGCACAGATACCATCCTGGCTCTTACATGTCAGGACTGTTCTGATCTTAACACGTTTGATTGGGTTACCCTTCTCATCAACACCCTCAGTTACAACTCTGTGGGCACGTGTTCTTGTGATCATGTGATCAGCCTTAACGATGATATCACCAGCAGCATTTACAATATTGAAGCAAGAGAAGCGTCCTGTAATACGCTCTTCCAGAGACTCGATGACCTCTTCTCCATCAGTGAATGCTTCTACGTACATTCCTGGAATCTCACCATTTCTTGTCACCATACAATCGTTCTCACGAACAATCAGTTCCTGAGATACGTCAACCAGACGTCTGGTTAAGTAACCAGAATCGGCTGTACGAAGAGCAGTATCGGACAGACCCTTACGAGCACCATGCGCAGACATGAAGTACTCCAGTACATCCAGACCTTCACGGAAGTTGGACTTGATTGGCAGCTCGATTGTACGACCTGATGTATCAGCCATCAGACCACGCATACCAGCCAGCTGCTTAATCTGCTTATCAGAACCACGGGCTCCGGAATCAGCCATCATGAAGATGTTGTTGTACTGATCCAGACCAGATAACAGGTCCTTCGTCAGCTGAGCATCTGTCTTCTTCCAAGTCTCAATGACTTCCTTATAACGACCTTCTTCAGTAAGAAGACCTCTCTTATACTTTCTATTGATTGCAGCTACATTCTTCTCTGCCTCAGCAAGAAGAGTAGGCTTTGTTGCAGGTACGGTCATATCTGCGACAGAAACGGTCATAGCTCCAATGGTAGAGTACTTGTAACCCATAGCCTTAACGTCATCCAATACCTCAGCGGTCTTGGTTGCACCATGGATATTGATTACATGCTCTAAGATATTCTTCAGCTCTTTCTTTCTAACCAGGAAGTCAACTTCCAGCTTCAGCTCGTTCTCAGGAATAGAACGATCAACGAAGCCAAGATCCTGAGGAATCTTCTCATTAAAGATCAGACGGCCAAGAGAAGAATCAATAATAGCGGTCTTTACAGTACCATCTGCCATAACCTTCTCACGACGAACCTTAATCTTAGACTGCAGGGTAATAACATGATTCTGATAAGCCATGATAGCTTCGTTCATGTCCTTGAATACCTTGCCTTCACCAGGCTCACCGTCACGCTGCTGAGTGATGTAGTAGCAACCCAGGACCATATCCTGAGATGGAACTGCAACAACACCACCATCGGATGGCTTCAGCAAGTTGTTTGGAGAGAGCAGCATGAAGCGGCACTCTGCCTGCGCCTCCTGAGTAAGTGGCAGATGGGCAGCCATCTGGTCACCATCGAAGTCGGCATTGAAAGCCATACATGCCAGTGGATGCAGGCGGATAGCCTTACCTTCTACAAGGATTGGCTCGAAGGCCTGGATACCAAGTCTATGCAGTGTAGGAGCACGGTTCAGCATTACTGGGTGCTCCTTAATTACATCTTCAAGAACGTTCCAAACGTCATCTGAAGAAGCACGCTCCACCATCTTCTTTGCACTCTTGATATTATGTGCAAGACCCTGCTTTACCAGTTCCTTCATAACGAAAGGCTTGAACAGCTCCAGAGCCATCTCCTTAGGAAGACCACACTGGAAAAGCTTCAGATCTGGTCCAACGACGATAACGGAACGTCCAGAGTAGTCAACACGCTTGCCCAGAAGGTTCTGTCTGAATCGTCCAGACTTACCCTTAAGCATATCAGAGAGAGACTTCAGAGGTCTGTTACCAGGTCCTGTTACAGGACGGCCACGACGACCATTATCGATCAGAGCATCAACAGCCTCCTGAAGCATACGCTTCTCATTACGGATAATGATATCAGGAGCCTTCAGCTCTAACAGTCTTCTCAGACGGTTATTTCTGTTAATAATTCTACGATACAGATCATTCAGATCGGATGTTGCAAAACGTCCACCATCTAACTGTACCATAGGACGCAGATCTGGAGGGATTACAGGGATAACTGTAAGAATCATCCACTCAGGCTTCTGACCAGAGAGACGGAATGCTTCAACAACATCAAGTCTCTTGATAATGCGAGTACGTTTCTGACCATTTGCAGTCTTCAGCTCAGCCTTCAGCTCCTCAGCATCCTTCTCTAGGTCGATTTCTCTTAAAAGTTCCTGAACAGCCTCAGCACCCATTCCTGCACGGAAGGAATCGCCATACTGGTTTCTTGCTTCCATGTACTCCTGCTCAGAGAGAATCTGCTTATAAGACAGAGGTGTATCTCCCGGCTCAAGTACGATATAGGATGCGAAGTACAGAACTCTCTCAAGTGTACGAGGAGAGATATCAAGGATTAATCCCATACGAGAAGGGATACCCTTGAAGTACCAGATGTGGGAAACAGGAGCTGCCAGCTCGATGTGTCCCATACGCTCACGGCGGACAGAGGCCTTAGTGACCTCAACGCCGCATCGATCGCAGACAACACCCTTATAGCGGATTTTCTTATACTTTCCGCAGTGACACTCCCAGTCCTTTGTTGGTCCAAAGATCTTTTCACAGAACAGACCATCTTTTTCCGGTTTCAGAGTACGATAGTTGATTGTCTCTGGCTTCTTAACTTCACCATGAGACCACTCACGAATCTTTTCCGGGGAAGCTAATCCGATTCGAATGGAGTCGAAGATTACGCCTTCATTCACTTCTTTTTCATTAATGTCTGGCATAAGTGTTGCTCCCTTCCCTTACTCTTCATCAATATCAAATGCGTCTTCAGCCATATCCGCATCTGCATCATCTTCTTCTACATTTACGAATTCACCAGTCTCTTCATTTACTTCCTGAGTTGTGAATCCACCCTTTGTGAAGTCTTCGCTGCTTTCGAAGGCAAATCCCTTGTTTCTGTCTTCTCTGTCGGAACTAGAGATAATGGAATTAATATTTGTATTTCCATATTCACTTGTTTCCTTCAGCTTCACTTCATTGTTATCTTCATCAAGTAAAGTGATATCCAGTGCAAGTGCCTGTAATTCCTTAAGCATAACCTTGAAGGACTCAGGGATACCTGGCTTAGGAATATTCTCACCCTTAATGATAGCTTCGTAAGTCTTAACACGTCCAACGACATCATCAGACTTCACTGTCAGGATTTCCTGAAGTGTATATGCAGCACCGTAAGCCTCCAGTGCCCAAACTTCCATCTCTCCGAAACGCTGTCCACCGAACTGTGCTTTACCACCAAGTGGCTGCTGGGTAACGAGAGAGTAAGGACCAGTTGAACGTGCATGGATCTTATCATCAACCAGGTGATGCAGCTTCAGGTAATGCATGTGTCCGATTGTAACTGGGCCATCGAAGTTCTCACCAGTTCTACCGTCACGAAGCTGTACCTTACCATCACGACGGATTGGTACACCTTCCCAGAGCTTTCTATGCTCCTGATTCTCAACCAGATACTGCATTACTTCTGGCTCAAGAATATCCTTATACTTCTTCTGGAAGTCATCCAGGGGTGTATTTACATAGTCATTAGCGATCTCAAGGAGATCACCGATATCGTGCTCGTCTGCACCGTTGAATACTGGAGTCTCAATATTGAAACCAAGTACTTTTGCAGCCAGGGAGAGATGTATCTCAAGGACCTGACCGATGTTCATACGTGAAGGTACGCCCAGAGGGTTCAGAACAATATCCAGAGGACGTCCGTTAGGCAGGAATGGCATATCCTCTACAGGAAGAACACGGGAAACGACACCCTTGTTACCATGACGACCAGCCATCTTATCACCAACAGAGATCTTTCTCTTCTGTGCGATATAGATACGAACTGCCTTACGTACTCCTGGAGGAAGCTCATCACCGTTCTCGGCTGTGAATACCTTAGCATCTACAACGATACCGTACTCACCGTGAGGAACCTTCAGGGAAGTATCACGTACTTCTCTAGCCTTCTCACCAAAGATTGCACGGAGCAGTCTCTCTTCTGCTGTAAGCTCAGTCTCTCCCTTTGGAGTAACCTTACCTACCAGAATATCACCGGCACGAACCTCCGCACCGATACGGATGATACCATTTTCATCCAGATCCTTCAGTGCATCGTCACCGACACCTGCTACATCACGAGTGATCTCTTCAGGTCCCAGCTTCGTATCACGTGCTTCGATCTCGAACTCTTCAATATGAATAGAGGTATATACATCGTTCATTACCATCTTTTCAGACAGCAGAACCGCATCCTCGTAGTTATAACCTTCCCACTCCATGAATCCAATCAGAGGGTTCTTACCAAGAGCAAGTTCTCCGTTAGAAGTAGAAGGACCATCAGCGATAACTTCGCCCTTTTCTACATGATCGCCCTTGAATACAATAGGACGCTGGTTGTAGCAGTTGGACTGGTTAGAACGCTCGAACTTAGTCAGAACGTACTCATCCCGGTCACCATCATCCGTCTTGATGAGAATGTAATTAGACTCTGCACGCTCAACAATACCTGCATTCTTAGCAACAACACAGACACCAGAGTCAACAGCTGTCTTTGGCTCCATACCGGTTCCAATTACAGGAGGCTCAGTTGTCAGAAGAGGTACTGCCTGACGCTGCATGTTAGATCCCATCAGCGCACGTGTAGGGTCATCGTTCTGCAGGAATGGAACCAGGGCTGTAGCCACAGAGAATACCATTCGTGGAGACACATCCATGTAATCGAACATGGTCTTATCGTAAGCCTGTGTCTCTTCTCTGAAACGACCAGATACAGTATCTGTAGTGAAGTATCCATTATCATCCAAAGGTGCAGACGCCTGAGCTACATGATAATTATCCTCTTCATCAGCAGTCATATATACAACATCATCCGTTACACGAGGATTCTCAGGATCGGACTTATCGATTCTACGATAAGGAGCTTCTACGAAGCCGTACTCATTAATACGAGCGAATGAAGCCAGAGAGTTGATCAGACCGATGTTAGGTCCTTCAGGTGTCTCGATAGGGCACATACGTCCGTAATGAGTATAGTGGACATCTCGTACTTCGAATCCGGCACGGTCTCTAGACAGACCACCAGGTCCAAGTGCAGACAGACGTCTCTTATGAGTCAACTCACCCAGAGGGTTATTCTGATCCATGAACTGAGACAGCTGTGAAGATCCGAAGAACTCCTTAACCGCTGCAGTTACAGGCTTAATGTTAATTAAGCTCTGTGGAGAGATACCTTCCATATCCTGAGTGGTCATACGCTCACGTACAACACGCTCCATTCTGGACAGACCAATACGATACTGGTTCTGAAGCAGCTCACCAACCGCACGAATACGACGGTTACCAAGGTGATCGATATCATCCTTCGTACCAATCCCATACTCTAAGTGCATGTTGTAGTTAATAGAGGCAAAGATATCTTCCTTAGTGATGTGCTTTGGAACAAGCTCATGTACATCACGACGGATAGCATCTAAGAGGTCTTCCTTATTAGGATTCTTCTCCATCAGGTTCATCAGCTCTGGATAGTAAACAAGCTCATGAATACCAAGCTCAGCTGGATCACAATCCACATACTGAGTCAGTTCAACCATCATGTTAGAGAGAACCTTCTCGTTCTTCTCCTCAGTCTGAATCCATACGAATGGAATACCAGCATTCTGAATCTGGTCAGCGATCTCACGTGTTACGCGAGTACCCTGCTCAGCGATTACTTCACCAGTAGACTCATCGATTACATCCTCAGCCAGAACCTTACGATTAATACGGTTCTTCAGCGCAAGCTTCTTATTGAACTTATAACGACCAACCTTTGCCAGATCATAACGTCTTGGGTCAAAGAACATGCCGTTAATCAGCTGCTCAGCACTATCTACAGACAGAGGCTCACCTGGACGAATCTTCTTGTACAGTTCTAAGAGACCACCCTCATAGGAACCATTTGGAGCCTTATCAGGAACGATAGAAGGGTCCTTAGTGAAAGAAGCTTCAATCTTCTTCTCATCACCAAAGAGTTCAATAATCTCCTGGTTAGTTCCGATACCCAGAGAACGGATAAATACTGTAATAGGTACCTTACGTGTACGGTCTACTCTTACATAGAAGACATCATTTGAGTCTGTCTCATACTCAAGCCATGCACCACGGTTAGGGATAACTGTACTAGAGAACAGTGGCTTACCAACCTTATCGTGATCAATAGCGTAATAGATGCCGGGGGAACGAACCAGCTGGCTGACGATTACACGCTCAGCGCCATTGATTACGAAGGTACCAGTCTCTGTCATCAGAGGCAGATCACCCATGAAGATCTCATGCTCGTTGATCTCGTCTGTTTCCTTATTATAGAGACGCACTTTCACCTTTAATGGTGCAGCATATGTAGCATCTCTAGCCTTACACTCAGGGATGGT
The DNA here is from genome assembly GCA_900317915.1 of uncultured Lachnospiraceae bacterium. Classification (GTDB taxonomy): domain Bacteria; phylum Bacillota; class Clostridia; order Lachnospirales; family Lachnospiraceae; genus Lachnocurva. The sequence goes on from ONIO01000018.1 coordinate 18,660, forward strand.
GTATTTTACATCTTCCTTGCAAAGCTTGAAATCCGTAAATTCCAGACTCAGATGATCACTGTAGTCTGTAATTGGGGAAATATCATCGAAAGCTTCCTTTAATCCTTCTTTCAGAAACCACTCATAAGAGCTCTTCTGAACCTCGATGAAATTAGGCATTTCGAGAACTTCCCTGTGACGGGCAAAACTCATCCGCAAGCCTTTTCCGGACTTGACTGGACGCATTTTCTTCTTCTCCATTGACGTTCCACCTCTCGTAATATTTTAAAGTTTATTACTACCAATATATGTTACAACCGAACGGCATACCGCTCGACAATAACGCAACGTACATAATACAAGAAAAGTCAACCTTTTGTCAATACCTATTTAGAAACATAGACCATGTTTTTATTTTCTGGACAAAAAATCCCCCATGGTACCCAAGTACCATGGGGGATCCTAAACTCTCTAGATTGAGAACAGTGATTCAACTTAAATTACTTAAGAGTAACCTTTGCACCCTGCTCCTCAAGCTTAGCCTTGAGTTCCTCAGCAGTAGCCTTATCAGCTGCTTCCTTAACGACCTTAGGAGCGCCATCAACGATATCCTTAGCTTCCTTCAGGCCAAGACCAGTTGCTTCACGAACAACCTTGATAACCTTAACCTTGTTAGGACCAACCTCAGTAAGTTCTACATCGAACTCGTCCTTCTCTTCTGCTGCAGCTGCGCCAGCACCTGCTGCTGCTACTACAACACCTGCTGCTGCAGATACACCGAACTCTTCCTCGCAAGCCTTTACGAGATCGTTCAGTTCAGTTACGCTAAGCTCTTTAATAGCTGCGATGATTTCATCATTGGATAACTTTGCCATGATAATTTTCCTCCATTAAATAATATTGTTTTTGAAAAATTAATTTCGATAATTATGCTGCCGAGTATATTACTCTGCTGCTGGTGCTTCTGCTTCTGCAGGAGCTGCCTCGCCATCCTTCTCTGCGATCTGCTTGAGAACACGAGCGAAGTTGGTGATAGGTGCCTGGAAAGAACCAAGCAGTCTGCCGAGAAGTTCGTCTCTGGATGGGATAGAAGCGATCTCATTGATGCCTGCCTGATCCATGAACTTTCCTTCAACAATACCGCCCTTAAGCTCAAGAGCTGGTGCAGTCTTAGCAAACTTTGCAAGTACTCTAGCAGGAGCTGTTGCGTCCTCCTTAGAGATTGCGATTGCGTTAGGGCCTTCAAGAATTGGTGCCAGTGCCTCGAAGTCAGTGCCTTCGAATGCACGAGTCATCATGGTATTCTTGTAAACCTTGTAAGTTACGCCTTCTTCACGAAGAGCCTTACGAAGAGCGGTATCCTCAGAAACTGTAAGTCCACGATAGTCAACAACTACTACGGACTGAGCTCCCTCGACGTTCTTAGAAATTTCTTCTACGATTGGCGCTTTGATTTCAACCTTTGCCACGAATTTTACCTCCTTATCGTATTTTTCCGAATATGGAGAGTTTTTAAAAATGTGTGACCATGATTCCTTAAGGAACAAAGGTAGCACAATAAAAAACCTCTCTGCCAGTCGACAGAGAGGTTTACATTTCTAAAATGTACTCATCCCTCGGCAGGTAGCATGCGTTACGTCCATATGGACACCTGCTGTCTTCGGCATTTGCTATATGAATATAGCATCATTTATTTATGCTGTCAACTAAAACTCTAGTGCAAGACTGACTGATGATTACTCAGCAGTATTCGGAACAGTCTTCAGAGGGTTAACACGTACGCCAGGTCCCATTGTAGGAGCAAGTGTAACGTTCTTAAGGTAAGTACCCTTTACAGTTGCAGGGCGAGCCTTGTTGATTGCATTCATTAAGGTCTGGAAGTTGTCAAGTAACTGGTCTTCTGTGAAAGAAGCTTTTCCAATTGGCACATGAACGATATTAGCCTTATCAAGACGATACTCAATCTTACCTGCTTTGATATCTTCGATAGCCTTGGTAACGTCCATTGTTACGGTACCAGCCTTAGGGTTTGGCATTAAGCCCTTAGGTCCAAGTACACGACCGAGACGTCCAACAACACCCATCATGTCAGGTGTAGCTACAACGACATCAAAGTCAAGCCATCCGTCGTTCTGGATCTTAGGAATTAAATCCTCAGCTCCAACGTAATCTGCACCAGCTGCTAAAGCTTCGTCAGCCTTAGGTCCCTTAGCAAATACGAGAACGCGAACAGTCTTACCAGTTCCGTGAGGAAGCACTACAGCTCCGCGGATCTGCTGATCAGCGTGACGGCTGTCACAACCTGTACGGATATGAACCTCGATAGTCTCGTCAAACTTGGCAGTACAATTCTTCTTTACCTGAGCTACAGCGTCAGCTGGATCGTAAAGAACTGTCTTGTCGTACGCCTTAGCGGCGTCCATGTATTTCTTTCCGTGTTTCATTTATTTTCCTCCTGTGGTACGGTCGGGTGTGCGATGGCCGCTGTTGGGAAAATCAGCGCCGCCCTCCCACTACAATAAGCTAAGAATTAGTCTTCTACTTCGATACCCATGGAACGTGCTGTTCCAGCGATCATGCTCATTGCTGCTTCTACAGTTGCTGCGTTCAGATCAGGCATCTTGGTCTCTGCGATCTCCTTAATCTGAGCCTTTGTAACCTTAGCAACCTTAGTCTTATTTGGCTCTCCAGATCCGGACTGGATACCAGCTGCCTTCTTCAGAAGTACAGCTGCTGGAGGAGTCTTTGTCACAAATGTGAATGAACGATCAGTATAAACTGTAATTACTACAGGTACGATTGTATCACCCATCTGTGCTGTCTTTGCGTTGAATGCCTTTGTGAATTCAACGATATTTACACCATGCTGTCCAAGAGCAGGTCCAACAGGCGGTGCTGGTGTAGCTTTTCCGGCCTGGATCTGCAGCTTGATATAGCCTTCAATCTTCTTTGCCATTGGAAATTTCCTCCTTATTTCAGTTTTTCAACATCACCAAAGCTGATTTCAACCGGTGTCTCACGGTCAAAGAGCTCGACATTAATTGTTACCGTCTGCTTGGCAGGATTCATCTCGGTAATCTTACCAACTGTATCCTTCCAAGGTCCACCGATAACATTGATAACGTCGCCAACCTCGAAATCAACAACGATGTCTTCTTGTTTGATGCCCAGTGGGCGCATCTCAGCTTCTGTTAACGGAATCGGCTTAGATCCCGGTCCAACGAAACCAGTTACGCCTCTAGTATTTCTTACGACATACCATGAGTCATCGTTCATTACCATGTTCACGAGAACATATCCAGGGAACATTTTATGGGACACCTGTTTTCTGGCTCCATTCTTCAGTTCCATGGTATCAATCATGGGAATACGGACCTCAAGGATCTGGTCTTCCAGGTGACGATTCTCGATCGCCTTCTCGATATTTGTTTTTACCTTATTCTCATATCCGGAATAGGTATGAACGACATACCATGCTGCTTCTGCCATAAACTATGCCTCCATTACAATTTGACGAGAACGTCAACACCACGACGGATTACTAAATCGAATACCGCAATGATGATACCCAGGACAACTGCAACGATTACAGTAGCTACAGTCTGCTTGGTAACAGTATCTCTGTCTAGCCAAACAATCTTCTGCCACTCAATCTTCAGTCCCTGAAAACGCTCTGCCAAGCTTTTCTTACCCTTCTCTGCCATCGCAAGTCACTCCTTTACTTTGTTTCCTTATGTAAAGTGTGTTTTCTGCAGTTAGGGCAATACTTCTTCAGTTCCATTCTTTCAGGATGAAGACGCTTTTCTTTGGTAAGATTGTAATTACGATGCTTACACTCTGTGCATTCTAATGTTATCTTCGTGCGCACAACTTCCACCTCCAACTATTTGTAGTTTGCTTATGCCCGTTTTTGGGCATAAAAAAAAGACCTATTTCCATCGCCGTACCACTATATCACGGCAGAAATAGGTCTGTCAACCAAATTCACTTTATATTCTTGATAATTCACACAATTATTGTACTTATATTAAGTAGAAACATTATAAATATCAAAGTCCCATGTTCACCAGCAAGCCCGCATAGAGACTAGCCGCATAGGGCGCACTAAAGGTTTTCCCAGGATTCTTATATGCCACTACCAATTTATTGACATACATCATCGGATCAATGCCAGCCCGCTTCGATTCTCTAGAAAGAGAATTCTTGAACTTATTCAGCGTATCTAATGCATCATCAGACACATCGCTGGTTAAAACATTCGCCAGCCGATCTCGGTCTACAGACAGGATACCATCTCGATCTGTGTGCAACCCGACAGCAGACAGCTCCGAATCCATTCTTCTAGCGACCGCCGTAATCTCATTATAGAGTTTGCTATTTCCACTGGCATCCCTGTAAGCCTGGCCCACCTTAGCAAAATTATTATAAGCATCTACGAGATGCTGCACGCTATCGCTAGCAGCCTCTGTATTGGACTTAAATCCAACTGTTACAAGGCCATTCGTTTCACCCTTTAGGGTTACTCCAAACGCATTATTAATTGTAAACTGATTAGATAATGCCGTACGCTCACGTCCATTTAATTCGAAGGATGCATTGCTAGCCTGTGATGTGATCTGGTCCAATCCCAAGCGATGCACTTCATCCCATGAGGATCCAGACTGTACCCGGAAGAGATACTCCTCACCATCTGCGAGGCCCGTCTGATTGGATGTGAGCCGCAGGGCTGTCTCACGGTTTTCATTTTCCACAAGTTCAGCTGTAATTCCTACATGTGCCTTATTCATCAGGTCTGCAATTTTCTCCTGGACCTGACGATTGGTCTCTGTGCCCTCTACCTGAAACTGGAATTCATAGGAGGTCTTTGCCGTATCCAGATCGAAGCTATAGTCACCCTCTCTGAAATCATGTCCTCTGGCACGGAGATAATTCCCTTCCGTCACCTGAGGCTTCGCCAATTTATTCACTACAATCTGGAATCCACCAGTTCCATCACTATGGTCTCCGATATAGGTGACATCCACAGTCTCTGGATCAGATGTGTAGGCAATCTTACGATTCAAAACGCCCCGCATATCGTCGCCATCAATCGATAGCTCAGATACGATATTATCGGTCCGGCGGGCACTTTCTTTCAGATCCAGCGCGAACTTCTCCACGTCCTCATTCATGTCGATTTTATAGAGAGGGGATTCCTTATTGGCTTTCACCATACGGTTGTAGGTGTCACGCAGTTCACTGCGCTTGTGAGCTTCGTACTTAGACGAAGTGGCACTTGCTCCGTAATTCGTTAGATAGTAATTATAGACATTAGAAATGCTTGACATCGACGCCCCTCCTTTCTTCCATGAAATATAGACCAATTCGTCTATTGGGGTACAAAATCCATTTATACAGATTCAGTATAACGCGGTTTTTTCTAAGTGTCTAGTAATATTTCGCAATTTTCCATGAATATTCTGATTATTTCCGGATTGGAATTTATGCAAGTCAAGACTCGCGCGCGAGTCTTGCGCGCCGGATTCGGGTCTGCTTCAGCAGACAAATTCCTGTCCGAATCCGTGCGCATCCTCGCGGAGCGTTTAACGCAGTCGGAGCTTGCCACCTGCGCTAACGCTTAGAGGTGGGGGATTTTTCCGACTGAGTTAAATTTATTCATATTATAGATGTAAGAAAACAAGTTTACTTCCCATCTATATTCTTCCATAATTAGAACAAGCCACTATATAAAACACTACTTGGTATAGCAAATAGATTTCGGATTTAAAATTCCATTGTCTTAATCAAGTAGATTACGGATTCAAAAATACTATATTCTAATCACGTAGATTACAGATTCAAAAATACTATATCCCAATCATGTAGATTACTGATTTTAACAATTATTGAATTAAAAATATATAAGGAGATTCAAATGAACATTCTCTATCTAGACTGGAAGTGTTACGGCAGGGAGTCTACATTAGAAACATTTAGAGAGCTTGGTCACACCACTTTTCCTTTTTTCCATCAGGACTATCAGGAAGAAGTCAGTACTTCTTTTCATTCAGAGGTTATCCGCTTTGTTGAGTCAAACTCCATCGACCTCTGCTATTCCTGGAACTATTTTCCTGTATTAGCTGAGGCATGTAAGGATCTAGGCATCCCCTATGTGTCATTTATCTATGACAACCCCTATTCCTATATGTATTCCTTTACTCTCATGTATCCAACGAATTTCGTCTTCACCTTTGAGAGTTCAGAATATCAAAGATTCCGTGATGGTGGACTAACTAATGTATTCTATAAGGTACTACCTGGCAACCCGGACCATATGGCATCCTTCTTTCCCGAAAGCGATCCCATTCATAATCTGGCTATGTGCAAGAAAACTTCTTGCGATCTCTCCTTTGTCGGATCTCTCTACCAGGATGAACATGATTTCCTAGACCGCGTTACCGCAAAGGGAAATTCATATCTCAATGGCTATCTAGAAGGATTGATGGCTGCCCAGGAAATGGTTTATGGCGCAAACTTTATAGAAGATGCTCTCACGCCTAAAATTACGCAGATGATGCAGGATGCAGTCCCTTATCAGTCTGGAAATCGAAACCTACAGACTCCAGAGCAAGTCTATAGTCGATATTTTATTAATCGAAAACTAACTTCTAAGGAACGACTTCATCTATTATCCAAAGTCGGTCAGGTATATCCAGGCCAATGTAAGTTATTTACCACAGACTCTGAGATTGTTATCCCTGGGGTGGATAATATGGGTGTTGCCAATTACGAAAGCGAGATGGTGAATGTCTTCCATAATTCAAAAATCAATTTAAATATTACCTTACGGAGTATCTTCACTGGAATACCTCTTCGTTGTATTGATATTATGTCCTCAGGAGGTTTCCTCTTATCGAATTATCAAGAGGATCTATGTAACGCTTTTATCCCAGGAGAAGAATTCGTCTATTATGAAAGTGCCCAGGATATGCTAGATAAAATTGGTTATTATCTAGATCATGGCAATGAACGTATGCAGATTGCAGAAAATGGTCTGAATCGAATCCGTAAGGATTATTCCTTTATGCAGACTTTTCAGGATATATTTGATATTGTATTTCCTTAATTCGCCCTATATCTCGTCTTTATCACCATAAAAAAACACCGGCTCGTGCGTAGCCGGTGTTTCTCTTATGGTTGTTAAATGACCTGCCCAGAAAATTACTGAAGCAGAGACAGAACTCCCTGTGTGGACTGGTTTGCCTGAGACAGCATAGACTGTCCAGCCTGAGCAAGGATGTTGTCCTTGCTGAAGGAAACCATTTCCTTAGCCATGTCTGTATCACGGATACGAGACTCAGCTGCCTGAGTGTTCTCAGATGTGGTGTTCAGGTTGTCAATGGTGTACTCCAGACGGTTCTGGATAGCACCAAG
>ONIO01000008.1 GCA_900317915.1 uncultured Lachnospiraceae bacterium
CGACAGGTAGAGGGTGGCTACTCTGACTATCGAGAGAAATGTAAATCGGACCCAAGTCTCCTTGGTACAACTGGACTGGACATCCAATCGAAGGCGGCTGTAAAGGCCAATTCTAGTGGGGATAAGTCTGTAAGTAATCCTGAGGAAGAGCCAGTAGAAAAGAAGGCCTGGAAACAGGAGCATAAGAGGAAATTTACCTTCAACGAACAGAAGGAATTCGATACAATAGAAGAAGATATTACAGCGTTAGAGGAGCGATTATCTGCCATCGATGATGAGATGGAACAGAATGCGTCTGACTTTGTAAAACTCCGTGAATTAACAGAGGAAAAGGAAGAGAAGGAAGCTCTTCTTGATGAAAAAATGGAGCGTTGGGAATATCTGACTGAGATTTTTGAAGAGATGAATTCGTAGGAATCTCTCGATGGATAGAAGCCTAGGCGTTGGATGAATCGTAACGCTGTGGTTTAACTCAGTCGGAGTACAAGCTCCGACTGCGTTAAACGCTCCGCGAGGATGCGCACGGATTCGGACAGGAATTTGTCTGCTGAAGCAGACCCGAATCCGGCGCGAGAGCTATGAGTGCTGGACGCTATCCATATCTGCCGGCTCTAGATGATCTCTTGGCGGATCAGGATACCGCAGGCGAGTACCCTGTGGGGATGGTTGAAATCCCCCTCTATATGATTGCTGGAACTAAGACTGCAGGCAGACAGAAGGCTTTTGCAGATGACTTCATGCCGCTGCTTACGCCCTATTCGGAATTCGGGCAGAAGTGGTCGAATCTCTATGACTCCCAGATGGAAGAGGGCATACGTGATCCAATCAAGGTCTATGAGTACATGCATCGCTTCTATGTGCAGGAGGGAAATAAGCGTGTCTCTGTGTCCCGCTATGTTGGGGCTTTTGCAATTCTCGCAAATGTCATCCGACTCCTACCGAAGGAAAGTGATGATATGGACTACTACCTCTATCGTGAATTCTTAGAATTCTACGAGGTGGCGCCTATCTATGAGATCGACTTCTCTCAGCTGGGTTCCTATAAGAAGCTGGCGGAATTAATGAAGCAGGACTTCTCACACCCTTGGCCTAAGGAACTCCTGGAGCGACTGAAGGGTGGATTCCAGTTTTTTAATAAGATCTATCACGACAAGTATGAGGATAAGTTACGAATCAATGCATCGGATGCTTTCCTCATCTATTTAAATTTCTACCACTTAGATGAGATGCGTGGCCTTACCGATGCGGCTCTGATCGCACGGATTAATAAGCTCTGGAGCGAACTACTGGTACAGTCTGGTAGCAATAATGTGAATGTCATCGATGCGCCAAATGAGGATGGCTTCTATCTGAAGGCGCAGAGCGTCATTCGGTCCATGTTCCAGAGTACAACCACCTATGATAAGGAGCATCCACTCCGTGCAGCCTTCTGCTATGAGAGACCTCAGGAGTCCTCGGCCTGGATCTATGGCCATGAGCTGGGACGAAACTATGTGGAGAATAAGTTCCAGGGGGTAGTGGAGACCATTTGCTTCGATGACTGCTCTACAGATGAGAAGCTTCGTAAGGCCATTGATGCAGCAGTGGCTGATAATTGTGAACTGATCTTCACCGTCAGTCCAAAGCAGATGACAGAGACCCTTCGCAGTGCGGTGCACTTCCCTAAGGTTCGTTTCTTCAACTGCTCTATTAATCTGTCCCATGCTAAGGTGCGGACATACTATGCGCGAATGTTCGAGGCCAAGGCGATTATTGGTGCCTTGGCAGCTTCTCTGTCGGATAACCATAAGATTGGCTATATCGCTGACTATCCGATCTATGGTTCGGTTGCTGAGATCAATGCCTATGCCATTGGAGCATCAATGGTGGATCCTAATGTGAAGGTCTATCTGGCCTGGAGCTCTGTAGAGGGACAGGACTGGAAGCAGATTATGCGAGAGAATAAGGTAAGCCTGGTGTCAGGTAAGGACTTCATCCGACCAGAGGCTGCGTCCAGGGAGTATGGTCTCTTCCGATATCTACCAGATGATAGCATCCGTAATGTCGCAGCCCCTGTATGGAATTGGGGTAAGTTCTATGAATTGATTATTCAGGCTTTTATGGATGGGAAACTGGATGCAAACCCAGGAAATCATGCGGTGAATTACTGGTGGGGTATGTCTGCAGGTGTGGTAGATATCATTCTGTCTCAGCAATTGCCATACACATCCAGGAAACTGGTGGAGAATCTAAAGAGTGCCACTATGGTGGGATCCCTTGGACCTTTCCAGGGAGAGCTCCATGACCAAAAGCATAGAGTGATCCAGGGACCTGGCTCCAATGTGCTGTCTGGTGAGGAGATCATCACCATGAATTGGCTCAATGAGAATATCATTGGCCGCCTACCGAAATTAGAGGAGCTCACTCCTCAGGGACGGGAGACGGTGGCAGTGAGTGGAATCATCTCCATGGAGGATTAGTAGGAGGAATATATGAAGATACTAGTTATTGCGGATGAGGAAAATAAGGGATTATATGAATTCTACAATCCATCTCGGACAGAGGGCGTAGACTTAATTATCTCCTGTGGAGACTTAAGCCCACGCTATTTGGAGTACCTAGAGACCATGACCAATGTGCCACTCCTCTATGTCAGAGGTAATCATGACAAAAAATACGATCAGATTCCTCCACTGGGCTGTATCGATATCGATGATAAAATCTATGACTTCCATGGTCTCCGTATCCTGGGGCTAGGTGGATCCATGCGCTACCATGAGGGTAGCGATATGTATACAGAAGATGAGATGAAGAAGCGCATTAAGAAACTAAATGCAGCCATCACTCTTCGAAATGGATTTGATATCTTAGTAACCCATGCACCGGCCAAGGGATATGGTGATCTAGAGGATCTGCCTCATAGAGGCTTCGACTGCTTCAATACCCTGATCGAGCAGTGGAAGCCGAAGTATATGCTTCATGGACATGTCCATAAGTCTTACGGTGGCTCCTTTGAGAGAGAAAGAGAGCATGCTTCTGGCTGTAAGATTATCAATGGATATGACACTTACTTCCTAGATATCAAGGATGAGGAACATCCTGCCCAGGGACAGACAGGGTCTGCTCTGTATGACTTGTATGTGGCCATGCAGCAGAAGCGTCATGACAAGAAATACGGTAACTAAAAATACGGCAGTTGGTTAACTACAAAGCGGCATATAAGCCAAGCTCATTCCCGAAAAAGGGTCCCTTTCGCTTGGCTTATATGCCGCTATTATATTTTGCGCTGCCGTATTTTAGTAGTTCCTGCTCGAAAAGGGTCCCTTCCGATCGTTCATATGGCACGGCTTTTTGTATTTTTAGACCGTATTTCTTATAGCTCATTCCCGAAAAAGGGTCCCTTTCGCTTGGCTTATATGCCGCTATTATATTTTGTGCTGCCGTATTTTAGTAGTTCCTGCTCGAAAAGGCGAACACAAGCCGGGTTCTCTAGTCAATTACAGTGGATGACTAGCCAGGTAAGTCAGGATGGTTACAACTGTCTCCATACCCTCGATGGTGCAGTGCTCAAATGGACCGTGGAAGCCATAGCCAGAAGTGCCAAGATTAGGGCATGGCAGACCCTTGAAGGTCAGCATAGCGCCGTCTGTGCCGCCGCGGATTGGACGAGAGATTGGCTCTAATCCTACAGACTGGATAGCAGCCTTAGCGCTTTCGATGATATCCATGTGATCCTTCATGATCTCGATCATGTTGGCATAGGAATCCTTAATAGTACATTCTACAGTTCCTTCGCCATACTTCTCATTTAACTGAGCGGTCAGTTCCATCATGTGCTTCTTACGATTCTCGAAGATGTCATGGTCATGGTCACGAATGATATAGGTGAGAGTTGCAGATGCGACGTCACCCTTCATGTCGATTAAGTGATAGAATCCTTCTCTACCCTCTGTAGTTGCAGGTGTCTCATCTGCTGGAAGGAGAGAAGCAAACTCAGTACCGATAAGAGAAGCATTCTTCATGATGTTCTTTGCTTCACCAGGGTGTACATTTTTACCAGTTACCTTAATGATAGCGGATGCGGCGTTAAAGTTTTCGTATGCAACTTCGCCTTCGTAATCGCCATCAACAGTATAGCCGTAGTCAGCCTTACAGATGTCGAAGTCAAAGTGATCAGATCCACGTCCGATCTCTTCATCTGGAGTGAATACAACCCAGAAATCGCCGTGAGGAATATCTTCCTTCAGGACCTTCTCTGTCATGGTCATGATCTCTGCAACACCTGCCTTATCATCTGCACCTAAGAGAGTAGTGCCATCGGTAGTGATCAGTGTGCGTCCCTTCAGTGTCTCAAGCTCTGGGAAGTCCTTAACGGAGAGAATAGCACCTGTACCTTCGAGGACTACATCACTTCCGTCGTAATTCTCATGAAAAACAGGGTTTACATTTTCGCCGGGATAATCAGGAGCTGTATCCATATGTGCGATAAAAGCAACAGACTTATGACCTTCCATACCTGGAGTTGCTGGGATATGTCCATATACGTATCCAGTCTTAGAAAGGATGACATCATTGACACCCAAGTCTGTTAACTCTGCTGTTAAGATGTGAGCCAGATCCAATTCACGAGCAGCACTTGGTACTGTCTCGGATTCTTCATCGGAAGTGGTATAAGTTGTAATGTACTTTAGAAAACGTTCTTGTAATTCCTTCATAATACTACCTTCAATTTCTTAATAGATTGTCCATTAACTACGCCGCACATGACGATTAGTCATTTGCTTTATACAAAAAGTGATAGGCGCTGAAAACTATTATACATGAAATGTCACGAGATTGAATAGATTTCATGTATTTCTCTTGAATCTGAAGGCTGTATATTATAGAATTTTTATTAACTTCGATGTGGTCTGTGCAAAGGATGGCACGGCATTTATTAAGAGAACACCGGAGGAATTGGAGGATAACTATGTATCAAATTCACAAGAAAAATCTAATGATTATTTGGGCAGGAATTGCACTTCTGTCAGTAACCAATTTTATTCACACAGGATTAACCCCTCAGGCCATTTACGCAGAGAGCTGTCTCTTTGCAGCAGGAATTCTCTCAACGATGGTTTTCTTTACTGTAAAAGGGGATTTAACAAAGGCCTTGGTGATTACCCTGTCTCCAGCGATTGCACAGTTTGCTTTCAGCTTCTTGGAAGGTGGTAACTCAGTAGCTTATCTTGCAACTTACGTATGTGTTGCTATGATGGCCCTGTACTTTAATCCAACGTATATTAAGTACTTCATGATTGTGATGTCAGTACTTTCTCTTATTGTCGTACTAATTAATCCTGCAATCGTAGATGGTTCAAACTATACACTGGGTGGTGCCCTGACGAAGGTATTCCTCTTCGTTGTTGTAGGTGTAACTCTTGCAGATGCAACGAATCGTGGATATCAGGCAGTAGAGAAGGCGGAGAAGACTCTTCAGCAGGTTACCAAGGCACAGGATAAGGCCAATGGCATTGCCAACAATCTGAATGGTGCAATTCAGCATACAGAGACTGGCATTCAGAGTCTTGCAGATCAGGCACAGGGTGTATCTCAGGCAGCTGAGCAGATGACTGCTACTGTTGAGAGCACAACCAATGCCACCATCGCAGTAAGTGATAAGGTAACACAGGCAGGTAATGAGATCGACAGAAATTATGAGATGATGCACCAGGTTGAGGATAGCTTCCGTAGCGTAGCAGATGCTGTTAAGAATGGAAGCACCGAGGCTGGTAGTGTGCAGTCTTCCCTTCGGGATATGTCTGTTACTGTAAGCGGTGCTAAGGAGTCCACCGATGCCCTTGTTGGCGAGATGGATAAGATTCGCGGCATCCTGGATGAGATTAATTCCATCGCATCTCAGACCAATCTCTTATCTCTCAATGCTTCTATCGAGGCAGCTCGTGCAGGTGAGGCTGGACGTGGATTCGCAGTTGTAGCGGATCAGATTCGTCTCTTAGCAGAGCAGTCTAGTGATGCAGCAGATAACATTAAGGACATCATCGAGCAGCTGGTTGGCACTACTTCTGAGGCATCTCAGAAGATTAATGAGGGTGCACATGCAGCAGAGCAGGGTGTTGTCATGATGGATGAATTGATGAAGGTCTTCACAGGCATCCGCACTTCTACAGAGGGCGCTCAGAGTGTTCTCCAGGATGAGTATAAGGTGATGGAGGCAGTGAAGGATGACTTCGAGGCGATCCACAATGAGTTAGAGACACTGGTTGCATCTACCGAAGAGAATTCAGCAATGATCCAGAATATTGCTGCAAATATTGAGCAGCAGAATCAGTCCGTAGGTGATGTACAGAATGAGATCAATAATATCTCTGGTCTGTCAGAGTCCCTTCGTGACATGCAGTAATTTGGCTGCGAGGCCTTTACTGATGATAGAGCGGTGAAATGTAAACCGTGTTCTCATTTGAAGTACAGCTTTCTATTAGAGGAGTCGAGGAATCGGCTCCTCTTTTTAGTTGTGCGCCATGGGGCGCTCTAACGGGTCATTGATTCTTTTTGAAAGAACCGATATAACTATGAGTGAGAATACTTGTAGAACGTGAAAAATAAGGATATATAATCCTTTGGTTGTTTGAGATGAGAGAGAAACAGGTGATAGAAAGGGGAGATTCTATGACCAAGGAATTATATGCAGAAAAGAAGACGGCACAAGGGACGATTCGGGTGTCTTTTGTGATGCTACTTCTCTTAGGCGTATCACATATTGTTGGATTTATCTATCCAGAGATCAAAGAGACGGAGATTCCAATTTTCTATGGAATACAGATTGGCATCTTGGCTGCAATGATTGTATTTTTCGTATCATACATACTGCAGCAAAGACTGTATATCAGACATCTTGAGCAGGCACTTATGGAGACTGAGGGAATCCAAGAAGGACTCAACCAGGACTGTAAAGACATGAAGATGAATGCAGATAGACTCCAGAAGGAACTAGAGCAGGTTCAAAAGATGGAGAGAATCATCGCTGATGAGAATCAGATTCTACGCTTAGCCATGCAGGAACTAAAAAGCAGCCATCGAGATCTATCAGAGATTACGAAGCATCAGATTCGACGGATCGAAAAGGGACAGCCCAATAGACCTCGCTTTACGATTCTGGTTGAGAAGACATCTTTGGATGACGAAGGCTTCCTTACTGCGATCGGTGAGATCTATGGCCCTGATGAGATCTCCGGCTCGGTTTACATTTTCCGACCGGGACAGGTAATAAAGGATGAGATTGTAAGAGTGGAGAGGGATCCGAAGGGACGATACGGTCGTATTACCCTCTTAAATGCGAAGAATATCCATTCCATGCCACGATTCTCGGTGATTACGAATATACCGCCTCTGAATCGTAAGAATGATGATGTGCCGGTGGAGAATCCCTATCTGGTGGGGCTATCCTTCGGTCAGGAGCGCTTTATGAAGGAGCGGCTCTTCCAGGATCTGATGCGCCATGAATTGAAGACGGCGATTTTTCTCATGCCCATGAAGGTGGAGGGGCAGTATAGGGAAGAGAATGGACGGATCATCCTAGAGGGAGATGGCACCATTTCCTTTCCGACGCTGCAGAATCCCTACAATAGCGAAGAGGATTCCATGCTTCCGATTTTTACTGACTGGGGTGCTCTGGAACTGTGGAGGGATGCATTCCGAGAGGGTAGACCCCGGACCCTTGAAATCCGTCTGGTGGATTGCATGAAATTCGCTAGCGAGCAGGACTCTGGCATCGTCATCAATCCCTTTGGACCCAAGCCACTTCCTCTGACACCAGCCCAGATTCAGGAGATTACAGGAGTGAAGCCTGAGAAGAAAGAGGCGGAATCTGGCCAGACTCTGGCAGGAGAGGAATCCTCGGATCGTCAGTCTTCGGCCCGGGAGGAATCCACCGCTGCCATGCTTGTGGCAGTGGAAGTGATGCGAAGAGGCCGTGCCCTCTGGTCCCGGGAGACCCTCTGGTATCGCTATCTGGAAAATGAAGACCAAGCGGATATCCTTGAGATCACCTCTACAGAGCCAGAGCAGTTGGAGGCGGAGGCCTGGAATCAGGCATCCTCCCTGGAAAAATTGCTAGAGGATGCAGAGAATCGAAAAGTGATACAGGTTTCTGTAAATCAGGGACATAGTGATAGCTTTATCTGCCAGAGAGAATGGTTGCAGAATCTAGGCCGGTCATAGAAGAAGTGTAGAAGAATCGAAGAAGAAGCATAGAAATGCCCTGGGGTACATAGCAGACCCCAGGGTATTTTTGTCATGTAAACCACTGCAGCAAGTAACAGCTCTTATCGTGTGGACTCACGAATCACTGTATCGTAGGCCAACTGGATTTCCTTCAGCACAGGGTTGCCTTCCGAACGAATCTGTTCTAAAAGTAGTTCTGCACCTTCCTTACCCGCTTCCTCGTAGTAAAAGTGGATGGTGGATAGGGTAGGCGTGAGAGCAGAGGCCAGGGTGCTATCTCCGAAGCCAGAGACCTGTACATCCTTAGGGATGGACTTTCCAATCTCGTGGAGGTACTGGATGGCACCAGCGGCAATGGTATCGGTAGCACAGATAATGGTATCGAGATCAGGAGACTCCTTGAATAGATCCTTTGCCATAGCATAGCCAGACTCCATAGTGAAGTTGGTGATTCGCATATTTTTCGAATCTACGGAGACATTACACTCCCTTAGTCCCTGGATGAGTCCGTCTCTTCGGTTGATACCAACGGCGATATCCTTATCGGTAACCAGAAGCATGCCTACATTCTTAGCGGTCTTACCAATGATACGTCCCAGGGCACAGCCGGCATGGAAGTCGTCGGAATAGATGCAAGAGTATCCCTTTACCTTCTGTGTGAGAACGATCACAGGACAGGAGATCTCCTTAAGGGTCTCATAATGCTGCTGCGTTAGAACAGTACCAAAGAGAATGATGCCATCTACATTATTCTGACTGAAGGTCTTCAGGTAGCGGACTTCATCTGCTTCATTGTTATTGGTACAGGCCAGAAGCATCTGATAGCCCTCGGCCATTAATACATTGGAGATACCATTTACCATACGGCTGATGGAGTCAGATGAGATCTTCGGGATGATGACACCAATGAGGTTGGTGTGGTTAGAACGTAGTAGTTTAGCGGATACAGAGGGTGTGTAACCGGTCTCAGCAATTACCTTACGGATACGTTCAGCCTTCTGCTTACTTACATATCCATCATTTAAATATCTGGAAACTGTGGCACGAGATACACCTGCCATTTCCGCGATTTCATTAATAGTCATGTGAAAATCCTCCAAAAACGCCATCCGATTTTCGTTAGTTTTGTCATATTTACGAAAATCGGTTTAGCAAATATAATTGCATTATAAAACATGAGAACGATTTCATAAAAGAAAAAGAATTTGAAATATCAAAGTCGTTCACTTTAGGAGAGTATTTATTAATGTATGTGAGCATTTCGCTCCAGGAGGAAGGAAAGTATGGACTACAAAAAGTCAGCAGAAGGTGTTCTGAAGAACATCGGCGGTAAGGACAATATTGTATCTGCCGCTCACTGTGCAACACGTCTACGTCTGGTAATTGCAGATAATTCGAAAGTAGACAAGAAGGCAATTGAGGACGTAGAGGGAGTTAAGGGATGCTTCGAGGCATCTGGTCAGCTCCAGGTGATCTACGGAACCGGTATTGTAAATGATGTATATGATGAATTCATCAAACAGGCTGGTATCTCTGGTGGAACCAAGGATGATGTGAAGGCAGCAGCTGCTGAAAAGCAGAATCCGTTCCTTCGTGCAATTAAGACTCTGGGTGATATCTTCGTACCAATCATCCCGGCGATTGTTGCTTCAGGTCTATTAAATGGTCTCTTAGGTGGTCTGTCTAGTGCAATGCCTGAGATCGCGAATTCTGATACCTATCAGTTAATCAACCTCTTCGCAGGTGCGGCTCTTTCTATGCTGCCTATCCTGATTGCAATCTCCGCAGCGAAGAAGTTCGGCGGTAATGAGTTCCTTGCAGCGGTTATCGGTTTTGTAATGATTCACCCATCCCTGATCAATGCTTGGAGTGTTGCAGGAATGAAGGCATCTGAGATTGGAAAATGGGATGTATGGTTTGGTGCATACCACATCAATCAGACTGGTTACCAGGGCCATGTCATTCCAGTTATCATTGCAATCCTACTCATGAGTAAGCTTGAGAAGTGGCTCCACAAGAGAGTGCCTGCTATGCTGGATCTCTTCGTAACTCCACTGGTTACTGTTCTTGTCACAGGTTACATTACCATGTCCATCATTGGACCTGTATTCGCAGTGGTTGAGGGTTATGTCGTTAAGGGAGCACAGGCTCTGATTGCTCTTCCATTCGGTATTGGCGGAATCCTTGTTGGTGGTCTCTATGCATTCACTGTTGTAGCTGGTCTCCACCATATGTACAACATGATTGAGGCACAGATGGTTTCCTTAGCAGTTCCTAAGAATACATGGATGCCAATCGCAACCGCAGCCAATGTAGCACAGGGCGCTGCAGCACTTGCTGTTTCTTTCAAGACTAAGAATAAGAAGATTAAGTCTATGGCAGCTCCAGCTTCCATGTCTGCATTCCTGGGTATTACTGAGCCAGCAATCTTCGGTGTTAACGTTCGTTTCATGAAGCCATTCATCGCTGGATGTATTGGTGGTGCTGCCGGTGGATTTGTAGCAGCAGTCTCTGGTGCATATGCAACTGCTTATGGTATCACAGGTCTCTTCGGATTCCTGATTACAACGAAGACACTTGTAGCTTATGCTCTTACCATGCTGGTTGCATTCCTTGTAGCATTCGTAGTATCTTTCGTAATTTATAAGGATGCAGAAGAGGAGGCCCCATCTAAGGAGGAGGCACCTAAGGCTGAGACAAAGGCTGTGCCTGATACAGCAGTTTTAGATGCTCCAATCTCTGGCACCGTGGTTGCTCTGTCTGAAGTACCTGATGAGACATTCGCATCTGGCGTACTTGGTAAGGGATGCGCAATTGAGCCAGCTGATGATAAAGTATATGCTCCTGTAACTGGTGTGGTATCTACACTGTTTCCAACCAAGCATGCCATTGGTATCACTGGTGATAACGGTGTTGAGGTTCTAATCCACGTAGGCTTAAATACAGTTGAGTTAGATGGTAAGTTCTTCACAGCACATATCACAGAAGGCGCTCGCGTAAAGCAGGGCGATCTGGTTCTCTCCTTCGATGGTGAGGGAATCAAGGCAGCTGGATATCCACTGATTACTCCAGTTCTTGTTACCAATGTAGATGACTTCTCAGATGTATTAGTTGAGGGCACACAGTCTGTAGCAGCAAAGCAGAAACTGATCATTGCTGTTAGATAATTCTGCTTAGGAAATTACAATCCAATAGCATCTACTGATAGAAATAGATGCATTCATATGATGGGAGGTAGGAGTGATTCCTGTCCTCCCATCCAGTAACCCGGTAACACGAGAGAGGTGCTGCCGGGTTACTGTGCCCTACATATCTTCTTTTTGATCTGATCTAGAAAGGACAATTGATGGCAGATAAGAAGCATACATGGCGAACGGCTTACCATATTTTGCCTCCCAAGGGTTGGCTCAATGATCCCAATGGCTCTACCTATTACAAGGGAGAGTACCACATCTGGTTTCAGTACTCTCCAGAGACACCACTGGGTGGACAGAAGTACTGGGGACACTATACGTCCAAGGATATGGTTCATTTTACCTATCAGGGGATTTCACTTTCTCCAGATCAGCCATTTGATAAGGACGGTGTATATTCTGGTACGGCTTGGACTGCATCGGATGGTAGTTTGGAACTGTATTACACTGGAAATGTAAAGCATCCGGGAGATTTCGATTATATCAACGAGGGCAGAGGACATAACGTGGTTCGCGTCACATCAAAGGACGGTTTTCATTTCTCAGAGAAGGAATTACTCCTTGAAAATAAGGACTATCCAGAGGATCTGTCCTGCCATGTTCGTGATCCAAAGATCTGGCAGGAGGGAGAGATCTATTACATGCTCCTAGGTGCTCGTCGGAGAGACTCCGTGGGTGGTCTCCTTCTGATGAAGTCTGAGGATGATCGTAGGACCTGGCAGATTGAGAGGGAGTTTTTCCCGGATGGATTCGGCTTCATGCTTGAGTGCCCAGACTACTTCACATTAGGAGATCAGAATGTGGTAGCCTTCTGTCCTCAGGGTGTAGAGAATCAGGAGAATCGCCTGCAGAATATCTATCAGTCTGGCTATGTCCTCCTAGGAGATAGAAGCCTGTCTGGATCAAGTGATGAGGAGTTAGGCCAGGCGATTACCCTGGATCAGTTCACGGAGTGGGACATGGGATTTGACTTCTATGCGCCACAGACCTTCGTCGCAGCAGACGGCCGACAGATCCTTGTAGGCTGGGCTGGTGTGCCGGACTGCAGCTATGGCAATGCTCCATCCATTGAAGAGGGCTGGCAGCACTCTATGACCGTGCTTCGTGAGCTTGAGGTTAGAGATGGCATCATCCGTCAGAACCCTGTCAGAGAGCTAGATCTTCTAAGAGGTGTGAGGCGTGAGCTTGGCTCTGTTGGAATGATTCCAAGCACTTGTTTTGACTTAGTGATTGAAAGAGAGTCCCAGGAATCTCATCAGGACTTCTGTCTGAACCTGAATCAGGACCTTACATTTACCGTAAGGAAGGAGGGAGTCGAGACGGTAGCAAGTCTTACCTTCATAAATAATAGCGGAGATGGAAGAGATGTCCGTCGTAGCCTCTGTCAGGAGTTCCGTAATGCCAGAATCCTTATGGATCACTGTATCCTAGAGATCTACCTCAATAATGGTGAGCAGGTATTCACCACCAGATATTACCCTGACCAGGGCCAGGTCGACCTCCAGGGTGGATTACTTTTCGAACTGCCTGCAGACTGCTCTGCAGTGATGTATGAGATGGAGACAGGGATTTTGATTCCTGAGGAATAGATAGGGATATTTAGCGAAGAAAGGAAGCAATATGAAGCGTCTATATGCAATTGGTGAAGCACTTATTGATATGACACCACAGGAAACAGGTAAGGGAATCAGCGAGGTGAAGGGATTCGAGCCTCACGTGGGCGGAGCACCAGCCAATGTCCTGGGTGCTTTCCGTGTGTTAGGTGGCGAAGCCTCTCTGATTACACAAGTAGGTGATGATCCATTTGGAGATAAGATTGTGAATCTCTTAGAGGAGTATCACATCGATACCTCCTATGTGCTCCGGACGAAGGAAGCCAATACAGCACTGGCATTTGTTGCCTTGAAGGATGACGGTGACCGTGAGTTTAATTTCTATCGTAAGCCTAGCGCAGATATGCTCTACGATGCTAAGAATGTACAGGATGATTGGTTCTCCGATGCCTTTGCCCTACATTTCTGCTCTGTGGATCTAGGGGACTTCCCTATGGGTGAGGCTCATAGAAGAGCCATTCAGGTTGCTACAGAGAAGGATGTCCTGATCTCGTTCGATCCAAACCTTCGCTTCAATCTCTGGGAGAGCCCAGAGGATCTGAAGTCTGCTGTTTTAGAATTCATGCCTATGGCTAACCTGGTGAAGATCTCCGACGAGGAGTTAGAGTTCATCACTGGAAATGTAGACCCAGACCAGGCGATTCCGGCCCTCCTGGATACCTATCCCAATATGCAGTTGGTGGTCTATACCGAAGGCAAAAATGGACAGAGAGCCTACACTAGAACTGCAAAGGCAAGAGATACTTATACAGAGAGCCATGCGGTGGATACCACAGGAGCAGGAGACGGCTTCATCGGTTCCTTCCTCTATCAGATTGCAAGCCGTGGCTTAGGAGCTAAGGATCTAGAGAAGCTGACTGCAAATGACTTAGAGAGCATGCTTCACTTCTCTGGTCGCTTCGCTGGTAAGTCTGTTACCAGGCCAGGTGCCATCCAGTCCTACCCAAGCATGGAGGAGATGCTAGCTGAAAAAGGCTGGTAGATGCTTGTAGGATCATTGCAAGTAAGTGCAAAAAACGCGAGACCGGTGCAGGCCTCGCGTTTTCTTGTGAAACGGAACGTTTCAAGGGGTTATGAAAAAGAGGGTATTATATGACAATGAATGAATTACCCGAGGGTTACAGTGACGGTGTGCTCCTTGCCCTCTAAATCGGCAGGGATTACATTTCCGCTGACAGGCTTTCCATCCACAATCATCTCACTTACGCCCTTTTCAACGTGGGCGCTATTGTCTACGTGGATATGGTATACATTTCCACGATAGGTACGATCTAAGTCATATCCATCTACATCAGATGGGATACATGGGTTGATGCGAAGTCCGTCTAAAGTAGGCTGTACACCCAGAATATACTGGCTAATGGTTGTAAAGGTCCATGCAGCTGTACCAGTGAGCCAGCTATTCTTGCCCTCACCAAAGGTAGGGGCATCAGGACCTGCAACCATCTGGCAGTATACATATGGCTCTGTACGATGGATCTCACTGATTTCCTCTAAGTAGATTGGGCAGGTCTTCTTGAAAATCTCGAAGGCACGATTGCCATGACCTACAACAGTCTCTGCACAAGCAACCCAAGGGTTGTTATGACAGAAGATACCAGCATTCTCCTTGTATCCTGGTGGGTAAGAAGAGATCTCGCCCAGCTCAAGATGATACCTGGTATAAGCAGGCTGCAGAAGCACGATACCGTACTTGGTATCTAAGCGATTCTTAACACTTTCCAGGGCTTTCTCAGCCTTACCACTTTCAACACCTACACCAGCCATGACACACATGCCCTGTGGTTCGATGTAGATCTGACCTTCCTCACATACATGGGATCCAACAGGCTTACTCTCAGCATCAAATGCACGGATAAACCATTCGCCATCCCAGCCTTCATTCTGAAGAGCCTTATCCATAACAGCGACTTCCTTCATAACCTGATCGGCCTCGGCTTCATTGCCGGTATGACGAAGGATATCAGCTAATTTGGTTCCGTAGAGGACAAACATGCCACCGATGAATACGGATTCTGCTACAGGTCCTTCGGATGGACCAGAGGTCTGGAAGGACTGACCAGGACGGTCAGAGAAGCAGTTCAGATTCAAGCAGTCATTCCAGTCTGCACGACCGATGAGAGGGATACCATGAGGACCCTTGTGTGTCAGTGTGTAGTTAAAGGATAGACGAAGGTGATCTAATAGCGGCTTTGCCTTAGAGAAGTCGCTATCGAAAGCGCATGGCTCCTCTAGGATAGAGTAGTCACCAGTCTCTGCAATATATGCGGATGTACCCGCAATGAGCCATAATGGATCATCGTTGAATCCACCACCGATATCTGCATTCCCCTTCTTGGTAAGTGGCTGATACTGGTGATAAGTCGATCCGTCCTCGAACTGAGTGTTGGCGATATCGATGATACGCTCTCTAGCTCGCTCAGGGATCAGGTGTACGAATCCTAGGAGATCCTGACAGGAATCTCTGAAGCCCATTCCTCGACCCATTCCAGACTCGAAGTAGGAAGCAGAACGAGACATATTGAAGGTAACCATACACTGGTACTGATTCCAGATATTTACCAGACGATTCAGTTTAGGATCCTGAGTAGATACATTGAATTTAGAGAGAAGAGCGGTCCAATAGTTATGGAGCTCTTCTAAGGCTGCATCTACCTGGGCGTCGGTTTGATACTTATCCAGTAATGCATGTGCAGGCTTCTTATTAATTACATTGGGAGCGATGAATTTCTCCTCTACTGGATTCTCGCAGTAGCCTAAGAGGAAGATAACGGTCTTAGTCTCACCTGGAGCCAATTCCACCTTTACCTGGTGTGCACCAACTGGAGCCCAGCCATGAGCTACAGAGTTATGGCACTTCCCCTCAGTGATGGCCTGTGGCTTGCTGAATCCATTATAGATACCAACGAATTCGTCACGAGAAGTATCGAATCCAGCGATATCCTGATTGCAAGAGAAGACAGCATAGTGATTGCGGCGTTCTCTATATTCCGTCTTGTGATAGATGTTTGAGCCTTCGATTTCGACTTCACCAGTAGAGAAGTTACGCTGGAAGTTTTCTCCATCATCAGCTGCATTCCAGAGACAGAACTCTACAAAAGAGAAGAGGTCAATCTGCTTCATGACGCCAGAGTTATTACTTAATGTAATACGATCAATCTGGCAGGGGTCATTCACAGGGACAAATGTCTCCTGCTTTGCACGAATGCCATTTTTCTCACCAATAATAGTGGTGTAGCCGAGACCATGATGACATTCATAGAAGTCTAATTCGGTTTGAGTTGGCTGCCAGCCAGGATTCCAAACAGTATCCTGATCCTTAATATAGAAGTAGATACCACTTGAGTCTAAAGGTGAGTTGTTGTAACGATATCTGGTGAGACGGAGTAGCTTTGCATCTTTATAGAAAGCATATCCACCAGATGTGTTGGAAATCAGACGGAAGAACTCCTTTGAACCAAGGTAATTGATCCAAGGCAGTGGGGTCCGTGGTGTAGTGATGACGTATTCCTTCGCCGCGTCATCGAAGTGACCAAATTTCATAATTCATCCCCTCCATATACAATCTCAGTTTGATTAGGTTCTTATACTATGCATCTTTTGTGAACTAAAAAATGGTTTCCTATTTAGGTTATTAGTTAGGTTACTAGTTAGGTTATTCGTTAGACCAATTAGGAAACCAACTCTACATTTTAGGTGCCGAAAACATTGATTTCGCAACTTCTATTAGTGAAATTGCTTGATTTTCGAACACTCGAAATAGAGAATGTACACATCCGGAAACAATCGTCATTTCGAAGTCTCGAAAGCCTTGAAAAACCGTTCCGAATACGTTTTCGTTCTACGCATTTCATAATAGAATCCTTTGGACTCGAATACAACTGTTTCGTTGTTTCGAAAACCTAATTTGTGAATTTCGTGCAAATTTAGAGCAAATTTGTTGTTGAAAACTGACATTGACGTAGGCCACAAACAGAATTATGATGAAATCACGAAAACGAATTCGGAAACATTTAGCGAAACACCAGATAGTAATCGCGAAAACGAATTCGAAAAAACGTTTTTGTAACTGTTAATGTGAGAAGGGATTGCAATGGTAACAGTTAAGGACATCGCGGAATATTGTGGAGTTTCCAATGCCACGGTTTCGAAGGCACTGAACGGATATGGAGACATCTCCCCGGTCACCGCTGATCGAATTCGACAGGCAGCAAAAGAACTTCATTATATGCCAAACGTGGCAGCCAGACAATTGAAGACAAATATCTCTCATAGCATTGGAGTGTTATTTGAAGATAGTACCAACAGTGGTCTGACCCATGAGTTCTTCTCTAGGATCCTAAATGCAGCAAAGATTGAAGCAGAACAATCTGGATATGACATTACTTTCATTAGTAAGAATATCGGTGGACGACCTGCTTCCTATCTAGAGCATGCACGATATCGTCATTGTGACGGCGTCTTAATTGCCAGTGTGGACTTCCAGTCCAGAGCGATTGAGGAACTGGTCCAGAGTGAGATCCCGACCATCACCATCGACTATAGTTTTAATAACCATAGTTGTGTTATGAGTGACAATGTGGAAGGTGGCTATGCATTAGCCAAGTACCTCATTGATAAAGGGCATAAGAAGATTGCTTTCATTCATGGTGAGGATACTTCTGTTACGAAGAAACGTTTTGTAGGTTTTAACAGGGCGCTGAGTGAGAATGGAATCACAGTGCCGGACGAATACCTGATTGAAGCGGATTACCATAATCCAGATTGCTCAAGGACAGCAACCAGGCAGTTGATGGAACTTCCAAATCCACCAAGTGCGATCATGTATCCAGATGATTACTCTTATATAGGAGGTCTGATGGAGCTAGAACGGATGCATATTAAGATTCCTGAGAATGTCAGTGTGGTTGGATATGATGGAATTGCTTTATCACAGTACTTACATCCGGTTCTGACAACATACCGCCAGGATACAGAGGAGATGGGAAAGATCTCCGCTAAGAAGTTGATCGAATCCATCGAACACAGAAAGACCTGTGAAGCAGAGACACTTTATATAAGAGGAAAGCTCTTAGAAGGGCACTCTGTAAAACAATTATTGTAAGCATCTGCATAGTGCAGTTTGCAAGAGAGAAAAAATAACTTTCTCTCAGTATAATATTTCCCTTATTTAAAAAGGAGGTAGGGAGTATGAAAAAAGGTTTGAAGAAGGCATTGAGTGTTGCTCTTGCAGCAGGAATGATCGTTCCTATGGCTGCATGTGGTAGCAAAGGAGGGAGCACAAGTGGTAAGTCATCCTCAAAGGGCAAGGTTCTGAACATCCAGTGTTGGAACGAGGAGTTCTCTAACCGTCTTGCAGATCATTATCCTGGATTCAAGGCAAATGATCCTAAGAAGCCAAGCAAGGGTGGTAAGATCGGTGATGTAGAAGTGAAGTTCACAATCACTCCTTCCGATGATAATGCTTACCAGAACAATCTGGATGAAATCCTTCCAAACAATGAGAAGGCATCCGCAGACAAGAAGGTTGATATCTTCCTGGTAGAGGCTGACTACGCTAAGAAGTACATCAACGCTGAGACACCTGTAACTGAGAAGATTTCTGATCTGGGTATCACAGATGATGACCTGAAGGATCAGTACCAGTACACCAAGGACGTTGTAACAGATGCTAAGGGCGATCTCCGTGGTGTATCATGGCAGGGATGTCCTGGACTGTTAATCTACAACAGACAGGCAGCTAAGGATACTTGGGGAACTGATGATCCAGCAGCAGTTCAGGAGCATGTTAAGGATTGGGATACCTTCAAGGCATCTGCAGCAGAGCTTCAGTCCAAGGGATACTTCGCAACAAGTACTGTAAATGATACTTACCGTGTATTCTCTAACAACGTAACGAAGCCTTGGGTATCTTCTGATAACAAGATTCAGATCGATGACAACCTGATGAAGTGGGTTGATATGTCTAAGGAAATGGTTGATGCTAAGCAGTGTACAACAGATGCCCTCTGGTCTGATGAGTGGAACAAGGGCTTCTATCCAGATGGTAAGGTATTCTCTTACTTTGGACCAGCTTGGTTAGTAAACTTCTCCATGAAGCAGGATGATGAGAAATCTATTGCTTACAACGGTGGCTGGGGCATGTGCCAAGGCCCTCAGGGCTTCTATTGGGGCGGTACATGGATTTGCGCAGCTAAGGGAACAGATAATGCTGACCTTGTTAAGGACATCATGCTGAAGCTTACATGCGATAAGGACATCATGCTTGACATCGTTAAGAAGGATTCTGATTTCGTAAATAACCAGCCTGCAATGGAAGAGGCTAAGACAAATGATGAGTACGCATTCAAGGTACTTGGCGGTCAGAACCCTCTGCCAATGTTCTGCGAAAGTGCTAAGTCAATCGACCTGTCCAAGATGGGTGATTACGATCAGGGATGTAACGAATCCTTCCAGAACTGCATGAAGGACTACTTCGATGGCAATGCAACTAAGGATGAGGCTCTTGATAAGTTCTATAAGGATGTAGCTAAGAAGTATCCAAACCTTTCTAAGTAATTAGAGAAAATATAACCCAATCAGAAGAACGGGCGTAAATACCACCATCTGCCTCCCCCATAAGGAGGCAGATGGATTATACGGGAGAGAATATTATGAAGACGAAAAACAATAAAGTCGTTGCTTACAATAAGTGGGGTTACATCTTTTTAATTCCATTCTTTGTGATCTTCTTTATTTTCCAGCTGATTCCATTGGTGAATACCATCTACAACAGTTTCTTCGAGAACTATAAGATTGGACTGTCACAGGTTGGTCCTCGCTTTGTAGGCCTGGGCAACTATGTGGAGTTAATCACCAAGGGACATCTGCTGAAATATGCAGGAAATACCATGATCATGTGGTTGATTGGTTTCATTCCTCAGATTTTTATCTCTTTACTTTTAGCAGCATGGTTCACAGATCCATCTCTTAGACTGAAGGGACAGAGATTCTTTAAGACAGTTATCTATTTACCAAACCTAATTATGGCAGCAGCTTTTTCTATGCTGTTCTTTACCTTATTTGCATCAGGTAAGACAGCACCAGTGAATTCCATTCTCTTGCATCTCAATCTGATTAAAGAGCCAATCAAGTTCTTTACCAGTGTGGCTTGTACAAGAGGCCTGGTTGGAACCATGAACTTTTTGATGTGGTTTGGTAATACAACCATTCTCTTGATGGCTGGTATGATGGGTATCGACCAGTCCCTGTTCGAAGCAGCAGAAGTAGATGGAGCTACATCTACACAGATCTTCTTTAAGATTACACTTCCTCTGCTTCGTCCAATTTTGGTTTATGTATTAATCACTTCCTTAATCGGTGGTCTTCAGATGTTCGATGTGCCACAGATCTTAACCGATGGTAAGGGTGGTCCAGTAGAAAGTACCATGACCATGATTATGGAATTGAATGTTCACCTGTATTCTAAGAACTTAGGATTAGGCGGTGCGCTTTCTGTAATTCTATTTATTGTTACTGGAATCTTGAGCTTCCTCGTCTATAAGATGACGATGAAGGGTCAGGAAGAATAAGGGGGTGCACGTTATGAATGAAGCTACAGAGTATAAGAAGCCAAAAGCAGGATTAGGTGTAGGAACAAGACGTGTCATTGCATATATTGTCCTGATTATCCTAAGCTTCCTTTGCTTATTTGGATTCTATATCCTATTAATTAATTCCACTCGATCCAATAGTAATCTGGGTCGTGGATTCCAGATTCTACCAAGTAATTATTTTGCTAAGAACTTCAAGGGAATGTTGGATAGTACACAGCCAATCGTACGCGGTATGTTTAACTCCTTATTCGTTGCGACACTGAGTGCGACCTTCTGTACTTACTTCTCAACGATGACAGCATATGCGATTCATGCATATCGCTTCAAACTGAGAAAAACAGCATTTACTTTCATCTTAGCAATCATGATGATTCCAACACAGGTAACTGCACTTGGTTTCATTAACTTATTAAATAAGATGGGCCTGATGGATAGTTATATTCCTTTGATTGTTCCAGCAATTGCAGCTCCAGCAGTATTCTTCTATATGAAGCAGTACATGGACTCCACACTTCCAATGTCTCTCTTAGAGGCTGCCAGAATCGATGGAGCAGGAGAGTTAAAAACCTTTAACACCATTGCACTTCCAATGATGAAGCCAGCAATCGCTGTACAGGCAATCTTCTCCTTTGTAGGTAACTGGAATAACTACTTCACACCAGCATTGATTCTGAAGGAAGAGAATATGAAGACACTGCCAGTTCTGATCGCAGAGCTCCGTGGTGCTGACTTCCTGAAGTTTGATATGGGTATTGTTTACATGACAATTGCCTTCTCTATCTTCCCAGTAATTATTATCTATCTGATACTTTCTAAGAATATCGTAGGTGGTATGGCATTGGGTGCTGTTAAGGGCTAATGGGAATTACCCGACATTTGATCTAAGATTTAAAACACATAATATCTCTTCGTATCACATGTAAGGAATATAGGCTGCTCACCATAAATCTGGCGGGCAGCCTATTATTGTTGGCGAGTCTTGACAGGAGTGAAAGTGGAGAATAATTTAGTATAATAAGAGAGGAATATCCATATGTATGGTGTGGGGCCAAGAAGGGCCAGGTAGGATTGCTTTTTCACCTGTGCCAAATCATACACATGGATATTAAAAGATAAACCAAGATATAATTTCAATATAAAGAAAGGGAAAGAAATGACCGAAGAAGAAAAGAAGCAATTGGCAGAAGTTATTGCATTTAATAAAAAGTTAGAAGAAAAGAAGCTGGCTGCATTAGCCCAGGAAGAAACCAAGGCAGAGGGGAAGCGCTACGAGACACCTGGTATGCGTGAGACCCTTCGTAAAACCGGAGCGGAATGTGCAGTGCTTTTAGAGAATAAGGAAGAGACGCTACCTCTTCAAAAAGAGGATCGGGTGGCTGTATTTGGACGCTGTCAGATTGATACCTTCTATGTGGGTTATGGTTCAGGTGGAGATGTAAACCCTGTTCATAAGGTATCCATCCTCCAGGGAATGGAAGAGGATAGAGACCTGAGCCTTGACCCAGAGATTGCTTCAATCTACAAGACCTGGTGCAGCCAGGAAGAGAATATCCCAGACCATGGATTCTGGGGACACTGGCCATACTTCTATGAAGAAATGGAGCTAGAGGATGCGGTCATTAGAGATGCTGCAAAGAGAAATAATAAGGCAGTCTATGTATTAGGTCGTGCTGCAGGTGAGGATAGAGAGAATAAGCTGGAGGCTGGCTCCTATTACCTTACAGATAAAGAAAAGCATATAATCGAACAATTAAATCAGCATTTTAAAAGCGTAATAATCCTTTTAAATATAGGAAATGTAATTGATTTATCCTGGATTTCTGAATATGAGAATATCAAGGCTGTATTGGTGGTATGGCAGTTGGGCCAGGAGATGGGCTACTCTGTGGCAGATGTCATCTCAGGTAAGGTCAATCCATCAGGCCATCTGACAGATACCATTGCCAAAGACTATACAGACTATCCTTCTCATGAGAATTTCGGTGATCCTCAGAGAAATGAATATAAGGAAGGCATCTTTGTGGGCTATCG
>ONIO01000023.1 GCA_900317915.1 uncultured Lachnospiraceae bacterium
TCGTTAGCAGCCTGAGTAGCCAGCTCATTCATTCTCTGAAGCATGGAATGAACAGTGCTAAGAGCACCTTCAGCTGTCTGTACTACAGATACACCATCCTGTGCATTTGTAGCTGCACGATCAAGACCACGAACCTGAGATCTCATCTTCTCGGAAATAGCAAGACCTGCTGCATCATCTGCTGCACGGTTGATTCTATAACCACTGGATAACTTCTCAGTAACCTTAGAACGGTCTCTGTCAACGATGTTCAACTGTCTCTGGGCATTTGCCGCATTCATGTTATGTGCTACTACCATAATAATTTCCTCCTTGGAATTGTGCTGCAACATCCGTGTTGCAGATTATCTGTTTTTCGGAGCATCGGATCTATTCCCGCTCGCCGTCCGCACGTTCCTTTGAGCTAAGGTCTTATCTCCTTACACTATATATATCGGAAAGTGATTCCGAATATTAATAGTCAATTTGAATTTTTTTATTATTCTTTCGAATGCTTATTTTCAGGCTTTTCTTACTTCTTACGATCCATAAATTGAGGATTCACATTGTTTAGTTGCATCATATTTTGATAATAAGAAGTAACTGCCCTTTCATTCTTTTTAATGTCTCGAGCAGTGGACCGAATGTCAGCGAATTTCTTCTCTGCAAGCATCTTATTATCCTGTTCCTGCAACTTGATATGGGTACTTAGATCTGTAATCTGTCGTATCATCTCCTGCATTGCATGGATATCGTCACGATAGGACTCCTTATCAGTGGAGAAGACTTCCTTCACTCGATTAAATAGTTCCTGAAACCCACTATCAATTCGATCGATTTCTGCAATCAGTCTTCCTTTGATCTCCAAATTCTCCTGGAACTCATCCGGGGTAGACATCTGATCCGACAGGATCCTAGCCTGATCCTCATTAGCCGATTCAATATTATTTAAGATTGCAATCTTTTTCTCTAGGCTCTCCCGGAGCATTTTTACATATCCCTGATCCGACATGATATCTCCTCGTATTAATTAAGATACAGCTGTAGAACCTGATGGATTGGACTTAGACAGTCTCATAACTTCCTTCCAGGTGTCCCTAAGGGTTCTCTCATGTTCTAAGCACTCTTCTAATATCGCCTTATCCTTTTTAAAGTTTGCTTGAACCAAGCGTTCCTTCAAATAGACATAGATATTATTAAAATCTTTAGCCACTGGATACTTATAATTCAACGTGCTCTGTAATTCAGAAATGATATTCTCCGTCTTAATGATATTATTATGAGCCTTCTGGATATCATGCTCTTCTACACCAATAATCGCAATGTTAGTGAATTTGATCATTCCTTCATAGAGCATCAGTGTTAACTCTCCAGGAGATGCCGTCATCACCTTATTGTTCTGATAGGCTGCATAACCATTTCTAACTGGCATAAATCAAATACCTCTTTTCCAAAACTCGGATGCTTTTCTATTTTCAATAAAACAGAGTAGGATCTACCATAGATTCCATACAGCAAATTAGAACATTCCGCTTAGTGAACTACTATTACTATTCAGTTTAGATAGTGTTGATTCCATGCTCGCGAATTTCTTATAATACGCATCCTCGGCATCCGTCAAACGAGAATTCCACTCTTTAATTAAGGCGGTATAGTCACTCTGTTCCTTTGTCATCTGTTTATCATTGTAAATCGTATATGCACTTCTAAGAGAAGTCATTTTCATCTTACCATCCAGGTTGTTGTATAACTTAGATGATAATTCCTTCATAAAATCTAAAACCGTATCTGGATCCGTTGTAAGAGCGGTCATCAATTTATCTTTCGCTCCAGAAGTGGAGGAGTCATCCGCATCTCCATTGATATGCAGTGCATACTGTTCCTTCTTACCAGCACCCAGAACACCTAAGGTACCAATGCCAAAGCTAGACAATGAATAATTCTTACCATTGATACTATAGTTACTAGACATGGCAGATGTCATGGTATCAATAATACCTCCCAAGGTACTGTCACTTCGAAGCAGAGAAGTCTTAATCTTGTCTTCCCACTCCTCCACCTGCTTATCAGACATGGTAGCTTTTTCATCATCCGTTAACGGCTCATAACCCTTAGCAGAATCTGCATAATAAGCTGTTGCTAATTCATTAATCACATCATTATATTCTGACAAGAAGTTTTTCACGGTATCATATAGCGCCTGCGTATCTGTAGCAGTAGTAACGGATAGATCAGAAGATGTAACTCCTAATGCTTCAATCGTTAATCCATTCACAGAGAAACTATTTGATGTTCCAGTGTAATCTACTCCATCCAAGGTAATCTTAGAATCTTGTCCATCGATAAAGGTTGCCCCGCTTTCTTTGGTTAAGCCAAGCTTTGAGAGAAGTCCTTTGCCCGCATCGTCCGAAGCACTCAGTTTAATGGAACTATTTACGCCACTCGTCTTGGAATTAATATACATTCTTCCATTTTTCTCATCATAATTTGCCTGCACCCCTGCACTAGAAAGCTTGCTAGCAAGAGAAGACATCGTTGTAGATGAGTCAACTGTAATGGAAGTACCGTTCACATCAATGGTTGTAGATCCCCCTGTGAACCCTAAATCCGCAAGTGTAGAATTTGCTTTCGCACTAATCTGTGCACCTGTAACAGATCCAGCCTTTGCAAGAGAGTCCACGCTCAGAGAATGGGATCCAACTGGCGCCCCTGAAGTTGCAGAGACTTTTGCCTTTGTGGTATCAGAAGATGTTGCTTTCATAGCGGAATATGCAGATGAGAATCTCATGGAACTTGCCTTTGTATATAGGCTATACACCTTCGTATTAAGGTTCTTCCATTTGTCCGTTTTCCACTCAGACTTCGTCTTGGCCTTCTCATACTTCTGTACTTTTGTCTTATAGTTACTGGTCAGAGCCGATACCAGAGCCTCTGTGTCTAATCCGGATGATAATCCAGCTAATCGAATTGGTGATGACATAAAAGCCTCCTTTATCTCTTCTCATCAACTAGCAGTCCGGCGCGTTCCCACACCTTCTGCAAATAATCTAGCATCTTTTCAGACGGAAATTCCTGGATCACCTTATTGGTGTCCTTATCTACGAATTTAATTATCACACGATCCGGATCCTCATGGAATCCAAAGACAGCCTTGGTTCCGCCCTCTTTTTCCAGGAGTTCCTTCAGATTCTTCTGGACATCAGCATTTTTCGCTGTTGCCACTCCAGGCATCTGTTCCTTCTCCTGAGAATTGTTTTGTTCCTTTAATACACTTGCTTCAGTTCTGTCTTCCTTGACAGTGTTATGCTCTGGAGCAGTTACTTTCTGGCTATCATATGCCTTCGCTCCGGATACACCTGCTGCATCTCTAATTGTCTCCATGACAACACCTCCTTGTGTCAATTAACACACCGTTTTTACCCCTTTGGCGTGGTCCATTCTACCCTATATATCGGCTAGATCCCTTTATACTTTATATGTAATTTCACTTTCAGATTTACGGTATGTGGGATACCCGGCCCTAGATACCATAATAAAACACGGTCTACATTTCTCAAGAGATAATGTAGACCGCATCATAACTTAATTCAGCAGATTCTTCAGTGCCTCGAGGCCATCTGCATTCATCGCCTCTTCATTCTCCTTCTGAATCTGCTCGTAGATCTCCTTACGATAGATGGAGACATCCTTGGGAGCCTTGATTCCGATTTTTACCTGGTCACCGCGAACCTCAAGTACTGTGATCTCTACATTATTATTTACAATGAGAGACTCACCCTTTTTACGTGTCAATGCAAGCATTAGTTCTCCCCCTTTCCATTTTTAAGGATATCATAGATTGGGAAACGAACTTCATAATCTTCATTCTCTACAATCAGCTGCGCACCCTTCATAGTATCGGTATTGATAATGATTGGAGCCTTCTGATTGATGGTCATCTTGGTTAGGTCACTTGGAACCTTAACCGTAACCAGGCAATAGAGATTATCATCATTTAACTCTCCAAGTGGAGCCAAGAGCTCATCATTCACGATTGGATTATACTCTGGGAGGATGCTTGTAGGTACTAAAACCGGCATAGCAAACTGCGGCTCGTCTAATGACTGGAACCACATAATGGTATCATGATCATCACCCTTCTCCTTATCATAGATGAGGGTGAATTGCTTCAAATCTGGAAATCCTACAATACCACCCTCCATATGGATGATCTTATCCTCAGCGATATCTATATCCCCAAATAAACGAGTTGTAACCTTCATGGCGCCCCTTATCCCTTTCTAGTTGGATTGATTTTATGTCTCTATTATAGCCTGTTCACCACAAATGTGGTGAACAGACTGTGATTTTTAAATGTAAACCAAGGCAAAGCCTACTGCTTTCGCCATGGCATGTGCCGCAGTATTATAGATAGTTCAAAAGGCTTAAGCTTCCTACCTTACTTGCTGCCTGAAGAGAAGACTGATAGGCAGTATAAGCCGCTGTATACTTCAGTACAATTTCAGACAGGTCCATATCATCATTCTTAGACTGGAGTTCTGTCAGGGATTCCTGCTGCTCGGAGACTCTCTTTTTGGTCATAGCCAGCTGATCTCCCTTACATCCCAGATTGGTTCCTGCCAGTGTCAGGCGATTGATATAATTCTGAGAATTCGTTACATCATTGCTGAAAGTAGACTGCAGTTTACTATCAGCATAGTCTGCTTCCTTCTGTGCTCGATCCTTCCACTGATTTAAAGTAATTAATTCCTCTCCACTGTAGAGACCGCTCTTAATCATAGAGTCGATATCATCTAACTTCTTATGAGCATCCTTGGCATTAGATACCACATTCAGCATCTCTTGCATGTCACGCTGTAGCGCAGAGTCAAATACATCCTTGGCTTCGATATTCACACCTAGGTTTTGGTTCTGGGCTACTGTATACTCAATGCTCTGATTCACAGCATCTCCATTTTTATCATACCGAGTATAGGTCACCTTATTATTCACATCGGTTTTGTCCACACAGTTATAGTAATACTCTGGGCGGAGATCATTCTCCTCAAATCCAGACTTATTGTAGCCGATCGTCAGAGATGCATTGGCAGACTTCATATCGTTAGCAGAAGTCTCACCCAGGATGATTTCTCCTGTTTTCTTAATGAGAACCATTTCATTCTTGCCAACAGTCTTCACATGATCTCCTGATGCAGCTTCCCATTCCTCTTCTGTCTCGTAGACTTTCAGAGAATAGGATGAGGATGCAGTGCCTGCTGCATCGAATAAAACAGTACCATCCTCTCCTGTAATCTTAAAGTTCTTATACTGCGAAGAAACATCAACGGTTGTTCCTGTTCCAGTGGAGGTTCCACCTCCCGGTGTCTGTCCAGGAACAGCTGTAAGATCCTGATAAGCCAAACGAATTCTCGTATACTTATTCTCAGTGATGTCCTCAGCAGGTTGTTTCCCAGCCTTAATGTCTGCCGCTGATGGGATCACTGCAGTTCCAGAGATATATCTTCCTGTTGCAGCCTCATCCCGGATATTAATGGTCTGGGTGATGTCATAGTCAGCAGTCTCCGCTTCTTCTCCAAAGGTCAACTTCTTATCTGTACGATAGCCAGTGAAGACTGTACGTCCAGCACAGTCTGTATTTCCCTCATAGTACATCTGACTCTGGAGAGACTGTAACTGGGTATAGATGGCATTACGGTCATCTGCTGTCAGTGTTCCATTGGATCCCTGTACAGCCAGTGTATGTACATCTTTTAGGATATCCTTCATATTGCTGATGGCCTGGTCTGTAATGTCCATCCAGGACTCCGCATCTGGGATATTCTTCTCATAGTACTGATTTACCTTAGAGATGGACGTGCCTAAGCGAAGGGAACGAACAGCAATAACCGGATCTTCAGATGGACGACTAATCTTTTTCTGAGAAGTCATCTGTGTGTTTTCAGAGTCCACTACACTCTTCGCATAATTGATATTTGTATTGGCACGATTCATAATCATGTGATTTGTTACACGCATTGCCATTACCTCCTAGGGATTACACTCCAGTCTGAGTGATTAATCTGTCATACATCTCCGACAGGGTCTGAATCGCTTTTGATGCCAGATAATATGCATTCTGGAACTTTACCAAGTCCAGCGCCTCTTCATCCTCATCTACGCCAGACACACTCTGTCTCTGCTCATCAATTGCTGTGGATATCTGCTTATAGTTGCTTGAGAAGACCTTACACTCCTGGGCATCTACTGAGATATCTGCATAGATACTCTGCAGGAAGGAATCACCTCCATCATCGCGGAATACCGTTTTGTCACCCTGTAGTTTTAATAATTTCTTTACCAGATCCGACTGGTCTACACCCATTGCATCTGTGGTACCATCTGCTCTTTTCACCTGAGTTGTAGCCGCGAATACTTTTGGATTATTTTGAGTCTTAGCAGCCACATCAATATTCTTCGCAGTTAAGCGATAGTATGTCTCACTGCTGTTCTTAAGAGTCGTTTTTAAGAGCGACTTTCCAAGTCCTTCAGAGAAAGCTCCTTCCTGTGCCTTTTCCTTTTCTGCCTGAGACGCAGAGCTCTTGGTTACAAAGAATGCTCCCATTGGATTACCATTTAGATCCAATCCAACAGTTCCATCTACAGCTGTCTCATCTGTATAGTAACCTGTCTGCTGTATACTATTAAATTCCTGAGTGAAGTTTCTCAGGAAGAGATTCATCTGATTCTGGTAGTAAGCGATACCCTTAAAGTCAACAGATGAGCCAACTACTACCGCATCTCCCTCTGATGGAATCTGAATATCATGCTCTAGAGAATCGGTGAGCGTGAAGGTATATCCAGTGATATTTCCCGCATCATCCGTTGTAAATTCAAAACTATCATACTGATAGTTCGTATTATTAATCTTCAGGTTACCGCGATCTGGCAGATTCATACTATTGATATTCGTAATGGTTGGATCCTTAATGGTAATGGTACTGACACCATCCACAGTCTCTAGGGCCGAGATTGTGCCCTTCAGATTTTCTCCATTATTACCATCACGTACAGCAATCATGGCAGATAGCGTTCCGTTATTAACGGTTAACTTTTCTCCTGTATCTGCCCAGGCGATGTCGTAGAGTCCCTCTACATCCGACTGGTTATCTGGATGCTTGCGTGTAGTGGTCTTCAGCTGACTGTATTCGTAATTATCAACTAAGGTCTTGCCATTTACTGTCAATCGATAAATGGTTGCGCCTGTTTTCATGTCAGGATAATGGGTATTTGATACTTCTTTCTCATCTACAGAGACAGGGATCACCTGGGATAGATTATCCACCAGAATCGCTCTCTCATCACGAAGTTCGTTGGCATGTCCGCCCTGCTGCTCAATCTGGTTAATCTGACGGTTGATCTCAGCAATCTTTTTCGCAGTTGCATTTACCGAGTCTACTGTTGTCTTAATCTCATCATTGACGCTGGTCTGCAGTTCTTCAAGTTTTGCAGACATATCATTGAAGTAATTAGTTAGCTTCTTAGCATCACTGATGAATTCCATACGAGCGGAGGTATCACCAGAATTAGCTTGCAATGCATTTAAGGCATTGAACATCTCTGTATAGAGAGTTGTGAATCCAGGATTCGCAGCATTATCAGTAAAGTAGGTCTCTACC
This sequence comes from uncultured Lachnospiraceae bacterium, assembly GCA_900317915.1. Classification (GTDB taxonomy): domain Bacteria; phylum Bacillota; class Clostridia; order Lachnospirales; family Lachnospiraceae; genus Lachnocurva. Next base: position 7,635 of record ONIO01000023.1, read on the forward strand.
TGCTTCATGTAGTAGTACTTCTTATCATACTGTCCGTAATTGCTCTGATTATTCCAGTACTTCTCATCATAGTATTTATCTCGCATCTGTGTTACAGAGTCTGCGGATACACCAGTTCCCTGACTACCATACTTCGCAGCCACACGAACAGCCTGTCCAGACTTGAGATTCACTGTCTGCTTAGAGTATCCTGCTGTGTTAGCGTTGGAGATATTATGTGCAGTTGTATTAACAGATGCATTGAATGCATTCAATCCAGTTGAAGCAATGGATAATCCAAAAAAGGTTGAAGGCATAGCTTACTCCTTTACTCTGCTCTATGCAGTGTGATTTATGCGTGTCCTAGGGATGTAATTAAGTGCTCAATCATCTCACTAATTACATTCATATATCGGCTAGATGCGTTATAGGCATTCTGATAACGAATCATATTGGTTAGTTCTTCGTCACTAGATACACCGATGACACCCTGTCTGGATTCATCGATGGAATTCTTCGTCGCCGTCAGGGTCTCTGATGTGGTCTTATATACAGATCCTGTCGTTCCCAACTCACCAATGAACTTGGTGTAGAATCCAGTAAGGGTTGTTGGGGTTACATCTGAAGGATTCAGAACGTAACTGCTTGTCTCCCAGAGATTATTTAGCTTTTCCGCCATCTGGTAATCGATGTCGCCATTCTCCTTCTTATATGGGAGATGGGATTCATTACTCATGAGATCTTCATTGATGTGCAGGCTACCTGTTGTATAGCAGGTAGACAGATCGGATGCTTTTTCCTCGTTATAAATGTAGACCATGACCGGGTCTCCATTTTCCTTTTTAAGTGGATTACCAGCGCTATCAAGCATGGTATATGCTGTGTAGCGTTCTGTTCCGGAACGAACAAAAAGTTCTCTCGAAGGCAGCGTGTTATCCGAACCATAATCCGCATTGTCAATGTCTAAGACTCTGGTAGATGATGTAAGTCCAGCATCCTGAAGGGAGATTACTTTTCCACTTGCATCCTTCAGATTTGCGACCTGACTTGCATAGGCTTTATATCCATCGACATTTGAAAAGGATTCTGTTGGGCTAACCAGATTATTGACCTTGGTAACAATAGTATGAATCAGTTTATCTAATTCTGCCTCCGAATTCATAACAATAGAATTTGCTACGCCATTGTCATATTGCTCAGAACTTAGATCCTGATATTCCCCATTAATCTGCTGTAGATTTAGATCCTTAAGGTCTAGGTATGTTCCCACATGATCCCCACGGAGAAGAAGAAGGGACTTTACCTCACCCACATCTGTTCCCAGACTAGGGTCTGCATTCTGAGGATCAAAGGCATCATAATAGATACCATTTTCTGGCTCAGACAGATTCAACCAGTAGGGTGTTGCATATCCAGTAACTGGGTCATCATGAATGGATAATTCATTGTAACGATCCACATTGACAAATTCTGTTCCTTCAAGCTTCACTGTTACAATATGATCCTGATTTTCCTCATAGGTAATACTTGCCAGCTTACCAAGTTCATCTAGATCTAAGTCTCTTTGATCTCTTAGGTCCTTAGCAGTCTCCGTTCCGCCAGACTCAATTCGCTGGATATCATTATTTAATTTAACGATTTCCTTACCCAATTCATTGATTCGGGCAACATCGTTATTAATCTTTGTATCAATGGTTGCCTGATACTTCTTCAATCCATCATAGACACCATTTGCCCTACTCAGGAAGAGTTCAGACTTCTGAATTACTAGATTCTGATTGGCAGTATCTGAAGGATCCTTAGCGAACTCAGCAAACGCTTTGTAAAGGTCTGTTACAGCCTCATTAAAAGCCTGTCCATCAGACTCCTGCAACTGGGTCTCTACTTCAGAAGTAGCATCGTATCCTGCCGCATAAAAAGCAGCCTTACCTGACTGTGTACGATAGGCTTTATCCAAAAATACATTTCGGATATGTGTCACCTGTCCGATGACAACGCCAGTACCGTTATACTGATCAGATACAGCTGCTGTTTGAAATTTATTATAATGTCTATCAGCAAAAATTACCTTCTGGCGCACATAGCCCTTTGTCGTAACATTTGCCAAGTTGTTTGAAACTACATTCATGGCATTCTGCGCTCCCTGGAGCCCAGATGCACCTACGTATAAACTTCCAAAACCGTTCGCCATGGAAACCCTCCGGTCATCATTCTTCCATCACTTCCGGCCTGGAGTCCATTCCATTACCTTCCGCTTGATTCCTATTGCTTTGAATCAAAGCCACTGCTTCCAAGCAGATCGCCGGTATTATAAGCATTTCTATTATAGTTCGCCGTTTCAGGCGCTTGACGCATATTTTTATAGAGATTTAGATCAAATTCCACCATCTCTATTGCCTGCTTTAGTAGAATCTGATTCTGATCATTCCAGAATTTCATCTCTTTAGCAGATGCAACCAAAGCGTCTCTGGCTGCTATTATTCTCTCTTGTTCCTGTGGCTGTCCATCCAAGAGATCTGTCAGTTTATCTACAGATAATTCCTGACCATCTTTTCCTAGAACCACAGCCATATCCTTCAGAATTCGAGCTCTTTTATTCTCGAGATTCTTCAGATCACTTGCCAAATCCTCCTCTCTGGCAGTAACTTTCTCCAGAGATCCCAGGTCACCATGAACAATGGCTTCACGCTTCTCATTGCTCATGGCGCGGATTTCATCATAACCCTGCTTCTCATTCTCCATGACTTCGATGAGTTCTTCCACCAGACTGGCCAATTTCGTTCCTCACTTTTCCATTAGAATGCTGCGTTAAACTTCTCCAGCAGCTTGCTAGCAAAATCCCCTGTATCAACCTGGTAATTGTCGGAAGCATACCGTGCCTTTAATTCAGCGACTTTATCTTCTCTGATATCGCTAGCATCGGAAACAGCCTGTTTTGCAACCCTTAAGTCTCTACCCAAATTAGATGAAATCTGAACCTGATCACGACCCATGCTAACCTGCTGTGTAGTATTGACTTTCGCTGTGCGCTTTGTTCCATAGATCTGTGCGACCTGATTGTATGCATCAATACGCATAACTGTTACTCCTTTCCGACTAAAATTTTTAGAGCATTCCTTTGCTCTACACCATTGTTATCGGAGCTTGTCAGAGAAAACTTAACAGTTATTTTATAAATTTCTCAAGGCGTCCCCCATGGCATTATTCCAACAAACTTTTATCCGTAATATCTTTTAATTTAAATTCATATTTTTCTCTCTCATAGCAATATGGGACTTCTGTGTTTTCCTTATTATATGTTATAATGTCATGGATTGCGGAATTTTATAGTAATTTAAGAATTTGGAGACATATACATGGCTTTCACAGATATATTTTTTATAGCGCGATTTTTACCACTCTTTTTAATCGCTTATTACCTTGCACCCAACAAGTATAAGGACGCCATCCTGTTTGGTGGTTCTCTGATTTTCTATGCATATGGCAGTAAGAAGATGGTTTTCCTATTGCTGGTTTTAGTTATTGCAAACTATTTTCTGGGACGTATTCTGGTTAAGCCAAAGGGAGTTAGCGAAGTATCTCTTCCCGATTTAATGGATTTGGATAAGGTCTCTATTCTTCCTGACACAGAAGCAATCTCATCTAGAAAGAGAAAGCTGGTATTGGCACTTGCCGTACTTCTCGATGCAGGGGTATTGATTTTCTTTAAAGTGGGAGCACTTACCACCACAACGATTGCCCTTCCACTTGGATTAAGCTTTTACATCTTTAAGATGATTTCCTATCAGGCAGATCTCTATACCGGAAAGATTAAGATGCGTCCAACCTTTGTCCGTACTGCTGCCTACTTCACCATGTTCCCACAGATTGCTGAGGGTCCCATCATGGGGTACAGCCAGGGTAACTTTGATCGTTTACATGGCCGCACCTATTCCTATGCACACTTTGAGGCAGGTGTAGAACAGGCTGTCTGCGGTATCGCTATGAAGCTTCTCTTAGCGGATCGTATCGGTATCCTCTGGAACGAAATCGGAAAAATCGGATACGAAAGCATCTCAACGCCACTGGCTTGGATGGGTATGTTCGCTTATACCTTCCAGCTCTACTTTGACTTCTGGGGATACTCTCTTATTGCCTCTGGTCTCGGTATGATGCTTGGCTTCCCAGAAGTAATTAACTTCGACCATCCTTATGCATCTCGGAGCATCGGTGAGTTCTATCGTAGGTGGCACGCCACTCTCGGTACCTGGTTTAAGAATTACATCTATTTCCCAATGGGAGGTAGCCGCGTATCTACTGTGAAAATCATTCGAAACCTTCTCGTCGTCTGGGCCATTACCGGACTCTGGCACGGTGGTACCTTGAACTTCTTAGTTTGGGGATTAGTTTTAGGACTGATTATTATCTTAGAGAAGTTCCTGTTAAAGGGGCTCATGGCCCGCTTCCCGATCTGGGGAAGACTCCATGTATGGATCCTCATTCCAATGACCTGGGTTGTATTTGCAATTACAGACTTTAGCCAGATTGGTATCTACTTCGGTCGACTACTTCCTTTCTTCCATGTTGGTAAGTCATTAGACCATATGGATTGGGTTTTATATTTAAAACAGTATGGGCCATACTTCATTGCAAGTATTATTCTCTGCTTCCCAGGTGTAAGTAACTTTGTTCGTAAGCATCGTAAGAATCCAATTATGATTGGGCTTATGCTCCTTCTCTTCTGGATCTCCATGTTTTTTGCCGTTACAAGTCAGGGTAACTCCTTTATGTACTTTAACTTCTAAGGAATGGAATTATGGAAAAATCAAGATTTTCTGAATTTATATCGTTAATAAAAAGGACCTATGAGAAATTACCACTCTTCTTTTTACTGGTGGCATCCATTCTCATTATGTCTCTCATTGGCTGTATCGGCCAGGCAACAAGGCTTAAGAAATTCTCTGGCATTAACTTCACCAAGGAACCATTCTTTGCAGTTCTAGCCTTTCAGGTGAAGGACATCCAAAATGGTGGTGAGGATGTGATGCTTCCAGCATCGGTTCTTAAGAATCCTGTCACCACACAAAAGGTGTCCAAGGCGCAGCTTAAAAAAGAAAAGATGGCTCTGAAGGAGCGTCAGGTGATTCCCCAGGGTGTAAATACACCTGTTGTCCCTGCCGTAGATTATGGTGTTACAAATCGTGGCATCATGGTAGATGAAAGCACTGTCTTCACCACAGATCTGAAGGGTCTATTTGCACCGGATGGCACCTACCGTTATCTCACTAAGGCAAAAAATGATGACTACTTTAAGGATGCTCTCTTTATTGGAGATTCCCGTACGGTTGGCCTCTCTCTGTGGAGTGATCTCACAGGACACACCAATTTCTTCTGCAAGGAATCCATGAGCACCATCGGTATTCGTACTAAGGAATTGACCTTTACAGGAGTGGATGGAGAATCCTCTTCTATGACTCTGGATAGTTTGCTTTCCACTCATAAGTTCAACAAGGTCTACATTTCTCTGGGAATCAATGAGATGGGATATCCTGTGATGGACTATTACAAGGCTTACAGAGAATTGGTTACGAAGATTCATACTGCATATCCTGATGCACTGATCTTCATCCAGGGTAACATGCATGTAGGAATCGGTTCTAGCCAGACCAATGCCACCTTCAATAACACCAACCTGGTTCAGAGAAATACCGCTATTGCATCCTTAGCCAATGGCCGAAATATCTTCTATATCGATCCAAATACCGCGGTCTGCGATTCGGATGGTAATCTGATTGCAGAGTACACAACGGATGAAGTCCATCTGAAGGCTGCCTACTATAACAAGTGGGTTCAGTACTTAAGAGAGAATACCATTGATCCGGCGGTCAAGCCTATGACTGTCGAAGAGACCAAGGCTGCCAAAGAAGCAAAGAAGAATGCGAAGAAGGACTAGAAATAAGTATTCAAATACATAAGCAAAATTAGAATCCATAGCAAAAATCACACGTATATTCTAAGAAAGGTTCACTATGAGAGATAGGGACTATATGGTGCGAGGCACCGCAGCAGAAGGCCGTATCAGAGCCTTTGCAATTGTAACCAATCAGGTCGTACAGAATATGTATGAGACCCACAATACATCTCCGAATGTAACAGCAGCGTTGGGACGTCTCATGACCGGCGCTCTAATGATGGGTGCCATGATGAAGAATGAGAAGGACCGTCTGACCCTCAGCATCCGTTCCGAGGGACCCATCCAGGGCATGACAGTAACAGTAGATAATCAGGGTCATGTCAAGGGCTTCCCTTCTGTAGCACAGGTACCCCTGGTAGAGAAATACCCAGGTAAGTTAGATGTAGGAGCATCTGTTGGTAAGGGCACTCTGACTGTTGTCCGTGACGAGGGACTGAAGGAGCCATACTCCAGTCAGATCATCCTCCCCACTGGAGAGATTGGCGACGACCTAACCTATTACTTCGCTGCCAGCGAGCAGGTTCCATCCGCTGTCGGTCTCGGCGTCCTAGTAGATACCGATTTGTCAGTTAAGGATGCAGGTGGCTTCATCATCCAGCTCATGCCTGATGCTCTAGACTCTGATATCGATAAGTTAGAAGCGAATGTGAAGAAGATTAACTCTATCACTCACCTCTTAGAGGAGGGACTCTCTCCAGAAGAGATGCTCCAGATGATTCTAGGCGATATGGGCTTAGAGATTCTGTCCGAGATGCCCGTATCCTATGAATGTGACTGCTCCAAGGATCGTGTTGGCCGGGCTCTACTCAGTATCGGTAAGGGTGACCTCCAGGAGATGGTTGACGAGGGTAAACCTGTAGAGCTGAAGTGTCACTTCTGTAACACCGTCTACACCTTCACACCCGATGAGATTAGAGAGATGATGGGCAATTAATATGGCAGAAAAATGTAAACCAACCCTTAAGTTGTATGACAGCGATGCATATGCCTCTGATTTCGATGCTACTGTCTTATCCTGTGAGCCGATTATGAATGTAGCCCATAATTCAGAGAGGAAAAAAGATAATTCCGAACGGGGTGATAACTCCACTCCTACTCTCTACCAGGTTGTATTAGACCAGACCGTTTTCTTCCCAGAAGAGGGCGGTCAGACTCCCGACCGGGGCCTTCTCATGGTGGGATTCACCTTGGTTACCCAGGTAACTGATGTACAGATTCGAAATGGCCTTATTTATCACACTGTAGATCAGGCA
>ONIO01000061.1 GCA_900317915.1 uncultured Lachnospiraceae bacterium
CATATCGCCAAGTACTGCCACCTTGGTCTCTCCAATGGTATTAGACAGGGTGGTGAGACCAGCCTTCATGGACTGTGGATTGGCATTATAGGTATCATTATAGATGGTAATCTGCTGGCCTAAGACCAGCTTCTCCATGCGGAGGGCGGTTGGCACATAGGCTGCGATTCCAGCCACGATCTCCTCTAAGGTCATGCCATAGTGGTCGCCTAGAGCCGCTGCAACCAGGCTTGGGTAGATCATGTGACGGCCCAGCGCAGGTACAATTACAGGGATCCGACCCTTAGGGCTAACCATGGTGAATTTCACGCACTCCTGCAGGGTATCCTGGATATCAACCGCCTTCCACTCAGCACTGTCGTCCTCTCCTACCCATGTAAATGTAAACCGATCCTGCATCTCTTGATTATCACGGAGCTTTGGCAGGTAATCGTCATCCGCATTCATAACAGCAAATCCGCCATCCTTCAAGCCATGAAAGATCTCACACTTGGCCTTAAAGATATTCTCACGAGAGCCCAGGTTACCGATGTGAGCCTCACCTATATTGGTAATGACTGCACAATCCGGCTGGGCGATACGAACCAGATAATCGATCTCATTCATGTGATTCATACCCATCTCGATCACAGCCATCTCTGTCTCCTGAGAGAGACGGAGAATGGTACGAGGAAGACCGATATTATTATTAAAATTCGCCTCAGTCTTCAGCACATTGAACTTCTGAGACAGAACAGAAGCGATCATATCCTTCATGGTAGTCTTACCAACAGAACCTGTGACACCAATGACAGGGATATCGAACTTCTTACGATACCACTTGGCTAATTCCCCGGCAGCTACGATGGTGTCCTCAACCAATACATAGAAGTGACCAGGCTTCTTCTCTTCTGGCTCACGAGAGACCACTGCACCACAAGCACCCATATCCAGAGCTGCATCTACATACTTATGTCCATCTGTATTCTCACCGATGAAGGCAAAGAATACGGAGCCTGGGCCAACCTTACGGTTGTCTGACTGGGCATTGGTAATGATGGTGTCCTCTGGTGCATCTCCCAGGAGCTGTCCCTGTGTCGCAAAAACTAAGTCTCTCAGTGTAATCTGTTCCATATGGATTCCTCAATTTCTCTTCATTCGAATCATCCTGCAAAAACCTTGTCTATCCTACAGAAATAGACAAGGTTTTATTCTCTCATTATCTCTTCAGTCCGTCCTCTACAATCATCTGGCAGAGTTCTGTATAGGAGATGCCAACTGCCTCGGCCTCCTGAGGAACCAGTGATGTAGGTGTCATTCCTGGCAGGATATTCACCTCGATAAAGTAGATTTGACCATCATCTCCCAGCATGAAGTCGGAGCGGGAATAGGTACGAAGTCCCAGTCCCTCATGTACAGTCACTGCCATCTCACCCATCTCGCGAGCCTGCTCCTCTGTAAGTCGACCTGGACAGATCTCCTCTGTAGCGCCAGCCTGATACTTATTCTGATAGTCATAGCCGCCTACCTTAGGAACGATTTCCACAGAAGGAAGTGCCTTCCCCATGAGAACCGCATTGGTGAATTCACGGCCCTGTATAAACTGCTCTACCAGCACATCTGTGCTATTCTTAAGAACCTGATGCAGAGCATCCTCTAAAGCAGCCTCATCCTTCACGATGTAGACACCCACTGAGGAGCCACCCATCGGGTCCTTTACTACACATGGCACCTTATTCTCAGCCATCATCTGAGGGATATCCTCTTCACTTGCATGATGATAGCTATGCCAATCAGGGGTACGTACGCCCAGAGGACGAACCATCTGCTTGGTGATGATCTTATCCATACCCATTGCAGCGCCCAGGTAACCAGAACCTGTATACTTGATGCCCATCAGATCAAAAGCCGCCTGCACACGTCCATCCTCTCCATTCATGCCGTGGAGAGCGATGAATACTATATCTGCCTTCTTACAGATGTCAAGTACACCCTGACCAAATACAGAGCCATCCTGCAGCTTACGAGAAGCCTTGACCTGCTCTAGATCTACCTGGGCACCATCGAAGGTACGAGCATGTAACTCAGGGAGATTCTCGAAGAGTAATTCCGGTTTCGCCTGGATCTCAGCAGGCGCATTCTCAAGTCCCATGAAGAGATCAACTAGAACTGCCGCATGACCATTGTCACGAAGTGCCTTACACACCTTCGTTCCTGACAGGAAGGAGATATTTCTCTCAGTGGATAATCCACCGCATAATACTACAATTTTCATATGAATTTCCTCATTATTTTCCATATAATCCAATGATTGATTCTTATGTGTCATGGCCATTTTGATAAATGTAGACCATGCTCCACATTTCTTGCAACATTTTACCACAACACACGCTGTCATCCCATAGAAAAAACCGCCTCAAAAGAGGCGGTCTTTGTGTAAATTTTAGTTTGCTTTTGTGTAGCCATTGATCTTACAGGTGAAGACTGCTTCCTTACCAGCTAAGTCTGGGCTATTTGGATAGGACTCTGGGAATGTAACAGTTACATCAAAGGTCTCTCCTACCTTATGTCCGATGACCTGATCCTCAAATCCTGGGATGAAGGAATTACTACCTAAAGTCAGGTTATAGCTTCCTGTTCCACCATTAAATGCAACGCCGTCAACCTTACCAGCATAATCTAATGCAACGGTATCTCCGGATTGTACTGCATAGTCGGTGTCGGTCTTCATTTCTGAAGAGGATGATGTGGAAGTGTCTGTGCCTGTGCTAGATGAACTGCCACTGGATGTACTACCACTCGTTGCACTTGTGCTAGTGCTGGATCCATCGTCACTGGACTGTGCCTTCTTACTATTCATACTGCCAAATACAATGGCTAATACAATGAGAACTGCTACCACCACGATTCCTACAATGGTGAGGATCCTCTTAATCAGAGCCTGCTTTCGCACCTGTTCTCTCTCAATACGCTTACGTTCTTTTCTCTCCAAGTCCTTCTGTCTTGCCATGACTTCCCCTTATTCTGATACCACAGAATATCTCCCTGTCCCACGAAGGGATTCCTATATTCTGCGTAACTACTTTTTGCCTCCTCTATTGTGGCACATGTCATCTGGCTTGTCATGTGAGGATTTTGTGAACGAAAAACTGACCAGGTTCTCTTCAAACCTGGCCAGCTATACAAATAAAATCGACTTCAATACCAGCGCTTGGAAACGCAACCGATGGATGCACTCTGCAGTGGTAGTAATCAGTTCATCTCATGTCCTTCCCATCTGGTAATTCTTCAACTGGCATTGGCTTGTAAAATAGATATCCCTGGATCGCATCGCAGCCCACATCCTTTAGGAAGTCTAGCTGTTCCTCAGACTCCACACCCTCACACAGGGTCTGAATCCTCAAATCTCTGAAGATGCGAATCAGTCCCTCGATAATCTTTTGATTCTTGCTTTTCTTCACCCCCTCGGAGAAGTTCTTCATAAAGTGCATATCCAGTTTAATTAGGTCAAATTCAAAACGCTGCAGGGTATAAATGGAGGAATAGTCTGATCCGAAATCATCCATCCACACCTGGAATCCCGCCTCATGGAAGCGCTCCACCTGCTTTACGAGATAATCTGTGTCTAGACCTAATACGCTCTCTGTAATCTCAATGATTAAGTTCTTGGGATCTACTCCCACCTCTTCTACTCGCTTACAGATCTCCTGGACGATGTCACAGCTATCAAAGTCATAGCGAGACAGATTCACAGAGGCTGGAACTGTCTCCTTGCCTTGAGACTCCCGTTCCTTAAGGTTTTGTAGCGTCAGGTCTACCACTTTTAGATCCACCTTATAGAGGAGTCTGGCCCTCTCTAGTGCTGGTATGAACAGAGCCGGCATGAGAAGTCCCTTCTTAGGATCATTCCACCGGCACAGAGACTCCACATAGATAATCTCATGGGACCAGGTGTCTACGATGGGCTGGTAATAGACTTGGATCCATCCCTTATCCAGGGCCCGGTCTACATTTCTCACCACATAGTCTCTCAGTTGGAGCTCTCGATAGAACTCCCGGTCGAACCATGTATAGTGAGAGGTAAAAATAGACCGATCCGAATTGCAAGCGATGAATGCCCGGTCACAGGCCACATTGGCCTCCACATCGCTGAATCGGTCTGGGTAGATGCCACAGCGAACTGTGATGGAATGTCCCCCATTCAGTTTCCCTACCGACGCAAACAAATTCTCCAGGACACGCTCCACCTGCTTCTTCGTTCGATGGGCGGTTAGGAGTCCATAGAAATGATCCTCACCGAATCGGCTACAGTTTTCATTACCAAAAAACTGGGACAGAAGCCTTGCAAAGCCACGGAGGAGTCGATCCCCCTCTTCCATACCGTAGCGATCATTGTAGCTCTTCATGCCAATCAGATCGAAGGCTAAGTAGGTTAAATGCTCTCCACTCTCCAGCATCTTCTCCTTAGAAGCCTGGGCGAGATACATGAAATAGGCTACATTAGGGAGACCTGTGAGGGAATCATAGTAATTCTCCAGGCGAGGCATCCGCTTATATAAAGTCTCACGGAAGCTATCACTAAAACTCCCCAATTGATTGGAGTCTGCTCTGGCATAGCTGGTCTCATCCAAATAGGTGGTGAAAAAGAGTCGCTGTCCATCCGCAGTAGTCACAACATCACTATGGGCATGAACCACTGCATAGTCATGGAGGGTCTCCACATAAGTGCGATAGACCACGTCATAGACACCACCCTCTGCCGCCATGCGATTCGCTTCATCAGAGACACGAGCCACATCATCGGGATGAGTGTCTCGGTACATGTCTGTATTCAAAAGATGCAGAGCGTCCTCTCTGGACTGCATGGCTAACTTACAATAACCATCACTGACCAGGATGGCTACTGTGCGAAGGTTCACATATTGATAGATGACAAAGGGAATGGGCATCCCCTCATAGATACGTCTCTCCTCAGAAGTGAATTGATAGAATTCCCCCATATGTACCTCATTTCTATGCCAGCAAAAATATGCGAAAAAACACGGATATCATAGGTATATTCTTGTATAATAATTATACGACCAAATGGACTCTAAAGTTATGAAAAAATAATAAACAATTCACCCATTCACCGCTTGACAGTATAGTCCAAAATGACTAAGGTAAAATTCGAGGGCAAGAAAACCTCATGAAAAGAAGGGAGCCGCCGCAGCGTGCTGAGAGGAAATTGATGCGATTTCGACCTGGAACCTGATTTGGATAATGCCAACGTAGGGAGATAGCGAGATCTGACCATTTACGGACATACCCATTTCGGGTATGTCCTTTTTTCATGCCCTGATGTGACAAGATCCATTGGCTTTGGTCCAAAATAAAGTTCTTCATCACACCTTTCTGCCCTGCGACAGACCGGGGGCACCACCTTCTGCCGCAATAGAAAATTAATGCATCACTTACAAGGAGGAATTGTTATGAAATGTGCATTAACAATCGCTGGATCTGACTCCAGCGGAGGCGCTGGAATCCAAGCAGATCTGAAGACCATGACCCTGAATCATGTCTATGCCATGAGTGCAATTACGGCACTTACGGCCCAAAACACCACAGGAGTCACTGGTATCCTTAATTCCAGCCCAGAGTTCTTACAGCAGCAAATCGATGCGGTATTCACAGATATCCGCCCAGATGCTGTGAAAATCGGTATGGTCTCATCCAGGGAATTGATTCATACCATTGTAGACAGACTGACACACTATCAGGCAGAGCATATCGTAGTAGACCCCGTCATGGTGGCTACTTCAGGCGCACGACTAATCGACTGTGATGCCATCGCCTGTCTAAAGGAGGAATTACTGCCTCTCGCAGAGGTCATCACTCCCAATATCCCAGAGTCTGAGGAACTGTGGGGAGAGAAAATCACATCAAAGGACGATATGATCCGTGCCGCAAGAGACATCAGTCTTCGCTACCACTGTGCTGTTCTCTGTAAGGGAGGGCACAGTCTCTGTGATGCCAATGATCTCCTCTACCATGATGGAGACTATCGCTGGTTCATGGGAAAGCGAATTGATAATCCCAACACCCATGGTACAGGCTGTACTCTATCCTCAGCTATCGCTGCTAATCTGGCCAAGGGATTCGATCTAGAGCGCTCTGTAGAGCGAGCTAAGGAGTATATCTCTGGCGCATTAGCTGCCCAGTTAGACCTGGGCGAAGGCTCTGGTCCCATGGATCACGGCTTTGCTCTTAGTGGATACTTTACAGAGGAGTGTCAGGAGGACTCTGGTCTCTCCTGTCTCATGCATCGATAATGGATTAATCTGGTTCGGAGCTGGTGTCTCTATTGCAGAGATTCTGACTGGAACCTACTTTGCAACTCTAGGCTGGACCCGTGGCATCTGGGCCATTCTCCTAGGTCACCTGATCGGTGGTATCCTGCTCTATTTGTCAGGCCGTATAGGAGGAGAGGTACGAAAAAGCTCCATGGAAACGGTGAAGATGAGCTTCGGCCATATCGGCGGTCAGTTCTTCGCCATTATGAATATCATCCAGTTGGTAGGCTGGACTGCCATCATGATCTACGATGGTGCTATGGCAAGTAAGAGTATCCTGCCCCTTCCATCCATGGTCTTCTGCCTCATTATCGGAGGCCTAATCCTCCTATGGATTGCGATTGGAATCACGAATCTAGGCCGGGTCAATACCGTGGCTATGGCAGCCCTCTTTCTTCTCACAATCGTGCTCTGCGTTGTGATCATCTCTCAGGGAGGATCCAGTCAGGTTGCTATGGATAACAGCCTCTCCTTTGGCGCAGCCATGGAACTTGCCATCTCTATGCCACTGTCCTGGCTACCTGTCATTAGTGACTACACCAGAGAGGCT
>ONIO01000004.1 GCA_900317915.1 uncultured Lachnospiraceae bacterium
GCGAAGTAAGTCTAGATGAAGTAATACCAGAGGAAGATAGCGTAATAAGTCTGGATGAAGTAAAGCCAGAGGAAGACAGCGAAGTAGGTCTGGATGAAGTAAAGCCAGAGGAAGTCAGCGAAGTAGGTCTGGATGAAGTAAAGCCAGAGGAAGCTGGTGAAGTAAGTTTGGATGAAGTAAAGCCAGAGGAAGTCAGCGAAGTAAGTCTGGATGGGATGACACCAAAGGAAGCTGACGAAGTAAGTTTGGATGAAGTAAAGCCAGAGGAAGTCAGCGAAGTAAGTCTGGATGAGATGATTCCGGAGAATACAGGCAATGTTGTCCAAGAAGAAGCTTCTGTAAATGAAGTAGAAGAGAATAGTGAAGCTGCGTCTCTCGAACCAGAGGTGGTTTCAGAGGAACCAAATATCAATGACTTCTTTAGCGAAGAAATCCAGGCTACACAGGATGCTGTTGAAGAAGTAGAAGCTACGGAACCACAAGAAGACTCAAATAAGGTACTGACACCAGAAGAAATTCAAAAACTATTTGCAAATTTATAAAAAAGTGTTGCATTCTGCCAGCGGGTATCATATAATAATCATCGTGCTGAAAAGCCCAAGCGCGATTAGCTCAGCTGGCAGAGCACCTGACTCTTAATCAGGGTGTCCAGGGTTCGAACCCCTGATCGCGCATCGGAAGGTCTTAATTTTACGGAAAACCGTGGAGTTAGGACTTTTTTTTTACCAAAAATAAGGAGATTATTATGAGACTTCGACATATTAAGGAAGCGGATCCAGCGATTCAGGAAAGCGAATACTGTATCAGTGATTACGATAAAGTGAAAGGAAATTGGAACAGCATCTTCGGCAATGACAACCCAATTGAACTTGAAATCGGAATGGGCAAGGGACGCTTTATAATGGAACTTGCAAAGAGAAATCCTGATAAGAACTTCGTTGGTATGGAGAGATATTCAAGCGTACTCTACAGAGCTCTTCAGAAAGTTGAAGCGATGGAAGAAAAACCAACCAATTTAAGATTTATCTGTGAGGATGCAAAATTACTTCCTGATATCTTCGAAAAGAATGAGATTAGCAAGGTATATTTGAATTTCTCTGATCCATGGCCAAAGGATCGTCATGCAAAGCGCAGACTTACATCTCATACCTTCCTAGATGTCTATGCGAAGGTGCTTGAGCCTGGAAGAGAGATCCATTTCAAAACAGATAATAGAGATTTATTTGATTTCTCGGTTGAATCCATAAAAGAGTATAATGGATTTGAACTAAAGGCTGTTACCTATGACCTGCATAATGACAGTGTGCTTAATAATGGGAATATTATGACAGAGTACGAAGAGAAGTTTTCTTCAAAGGGACAAGCTATCTGTAAATTAATTGCCGAGCGATCATAAAGTGGGAAGTCGATATGAAAAAATGTAAAGGGCTATTTAAGAAAATTACATCAATAGGAATGGCTATAGTAATCTGTAGCTCCATGGCGTTCGTCCAGTCTCCGATGAGAGTGAAAGCAGAGGAAATCTGGCCTGAACCAGAGGGAATCCAAAGCGACGCAGCTTGCGTGATTGATATCAATAGCGGAACTTTGCTATATGAAAAGAACGCTGATGCAGTACATTATCCTGCAAGTATTACAAAAATTATGACAGCCCTTATTGCTGCTGAGAATTCTTCAATGGATGAAACAGTTACATTCTCTCAGAAGGCTGTATATGAAAATGAGCAAGGTAGCTCTAGCATCGCTCGAGATTATGGTGAGCAGATGACAATGGAGCAATGTCTATACGGTATGCTACTTGAGTCAGCAAATGAATGTGCTTATGCGATTGCTGAGCATGTTGGTGACGGAGATTGTCAGAAGTTCGTTGATATGATGAATAAAAAGGCAAAGGAATTAGGTTGTCAAAATACTCACTTTAACAATCCGAATGGACTTCCTGATGAAGAGCATTACACATCTGCAAAGGATATGGCCCTTATTGCTGCTGAGGCTTACAAGAATCCAGTAGTTGCTAAGATTGTTGGAACGAGACAATATACAATTCCACCAACCAATAAGCATGTAGACCCGACTCCACTCAATAACCATCACATGATGCTTAACTTCTATAAGACATCAAAGTGGTTATATAAGTATTGCTTGGGTGGTAAAACTGGATATACCAAGGTTGCTAATAGTACCTTGGTTACTTACGCGAAGAAAGATAATATGTTACTGGCTTGTGTCGTGATGAATACTTCACAGACGGCACAATATGAAGATACAACAAAACTTTTCAATTATTATTTTGATAATTTCGCTGAATATACCGTAAAGGACAGTGTTGATTTAAATGAATCTGGGAAAACAGGAATTCTTGGAAAAGACATCACATTGTTAAATATCGGTGATGGTTCAGTCATCATTCCGAAGACGGTAGATCTAAGTACTGTAAAAGCACAGATTAAGGAAACAAAGTCCAAATCTGCATCAAATAGTAAAGAGAAGAAAGCTGGAAGAATAGAATATACCTATGCGAATCATGTGGTGGGAGGTGCAGACCTCTTATACACTACGAATACGGTAGATACTTATCCATTCCATAATGTGAAGAAGAGTGATGGTGGAAGTTCTATTCCTTATATCAAAATTGATTTCAAGTTTATACTAGAAATCATAATTGGAGTTCTTGTAATCATCGGCGTATTTGTCTTCATTTCAAAAAAGATCAAAGGAGCAAAGATTCGTCATCCGAAGCGTGCGAAATTATATAAAAGAGATTTAAGCATGTATAAGAAGATAAAGAAAAATGATCCAAAGAAGAGAAATCGAAGAAAACGTAGATAATAGGTAAGATAGATTCTTAAAAAAGACAAGTTATGAATAAAAAAGGACAGGATTCGAAAGAATCCTGTCCTTTTAGCATATACCGGACAAAAATAAAAAAGAATAAAATTGTCAGACAATTCAATGAAGAGATTTAGAGAGCTGGATGACGATTCTGGATGGCTTTTAATAATAATTCTGCATTCTCTGAATAGAAGAGCAACCCATTGGAGGAACATAGTACGGTTGTATATAGAGATGATAGAGCATTTGGCTTCGATAATAACTCGTACATGTATTCCTTCATAGGGGATTCCATCTCTAAAAAGACAGGAGTGCTTGTCTGAAACAGAACAGGAGCTGTGCTGGATGAGAGGATACGAGTGATCTCGGAATCTCTCTGAATCTGCTTGGCATTTTTATTAATAATAAGGAATCCACTAGAGTCCTTTGCCAGGCTTAGGTTACGTAATGCACGCTGCACCTGCTTAGTCAAAGAATCGGAAGCTGGATAGAGGGACTCAAAATAGGGAAGGAAATCTCTAGAGTTTCGAAACTGCATGTTCCGTCCTCTTTCCGTAATCTCCGCATTTAAGATGCGGGTAATGATCTCCTCGCACTCTTTTCGAGATGGATTCTTTTTATCTGGTTTAGGCTGACTGGAAGTATAGTTTTTTTCCATAGCAATCTCCTTTATGAAAATGATATATGTATGTCATCAAATTGACAAGGTATATAGAGCAAATTATAATGTAAGAAAATGCCACTCATTCATCTTATAGGTGGAAGAAAGAAGGGATAATATCATGGGTAGAGTAAGAAAGAAAATACCAATGTATCGAGATGAAAAAAAGCTATATGATCTAGAATGCATATTGAACAAAATCGATGACAATCATGGAATTATTCGTACAAAGGAAATCGAAAGACTAGGAGTGGACTATCGCAGACTGAAGCAATTTGTGGAAGAAGGGGAACTGATGAAAATCAGAAACAGCGTATATACCAATCCACACAAATACTCAGAGGAAGAACTAATAATAGCGCTATTTCCAGATGGTATTCTTACTATGGAAACAGCTCTGTACTACTACGGCTATCTGGATGAGAGACCGGCAAGCTGGAAGATTGCAGTAGACAAGAATACATCAAAAAGCAGATTTAATATGTACTATCCCAGCGTTGATCCCTATCTCACAGAGCCGAAAACACTTGCAATCGGAAGAGATGTAATTGAAATCAATGGCATGATTGCAGGCATCTATAATCGGGATCGACTAATGGCAGATGTCCTGAAACATAGAAAAAGAATATATAGTAAGGATTTCCAAAAGGCGATTATGGGATATATCAATGATCCAAAGAAAAATATTCCACAATTAATGAGATATGCCGAAGAGAGAAAAGTTGTTCAAAGAGCTAGATATCTAATCGGCGAATGGGTGTAAATGAAAGATATTGAAATAGGAATGAAACTACCACAAGACAAGAATGGTGCAGAATTAAGAGAATATATTCGAAAAAATTATCTATATAGTATAGTTCGAACTGTATCCGAATCGGAGTTCTCAGAGTATGCATACTTAGTGGACGATCTATTCTTAAATTATGATCCGCCAGTTAAAAAGAAAGACAGTATCTACTATGTTTTTAAGATCAATCCACGGGTCAAGGAGAATGAAGGATTCGTTCCTGGTCAGAAGATCAGTGATGTATTTCGAAAAGATTTTATTGACTATATTCTTGATAAACTAAAACAGGCTGGATTTCATGAGATAAAAAGGAATGGCTTGGTTCTGGATTGCGTTGTAGAGGGTGTGCACTATCCGGTTTCCTTTAAGTTGGAAGAATTAGATGGAGAAATCTTTCCTTTAAGGAAAAGAATCACAACAGAAGATGGTGAAGAACTCACATATCTAGCATATCCTGTTGAGAACTTACTAATGAATAAGTACATCACCATGATACAAAAAATGGAATTAATCCATTCCATGGAACCATATCGAGATGCATATTATCTTCTGACAAATAATGCAATTGAAGGGCGTAGATTCGCTAAACTATTTAAGGAAGCTCCAGAAGATAATGGATTCTTAATCGATCAGGGTACATTGGAATTATTTATGTCCTATCAAAATTATCCATATATGCGAAAAAAGTGGAAGACATATTGTACAATGGTAGAGGATGAATTGCCGGAATGGGAAAAGATAATGGAAGTAATTATCGCCTTTATTCGCCCTGTTTGGCAGTCAATAATAAATGATCAAGTATTCCTAGATGAATGGATGCCAGATCTAGGACGCTATCTGGGGTAGTCATGCAAAATAGAGAAAATAAAAAAGAGAATCTATTGGATAAATTAATTGGCTACAGCCAGACGGATTACTATCCATTTCACATGCCAGGTCATAAGAGGCAATCCATTGGACTACCAGATCCATATACCATTGATATCACAGAGATTGATGGCTTTGATAATTTAAACCATCCTGAGGAGATCCTATTAGACTTAAATCATAGTTACCGGGATCTATATCAGACGGACGAAGCATACCTTATGGTAAATGGATCAACCGGAGGCAATCTAGCTGCTATATTTGCATCCTGTAAGAATGGGGATGGAGTTCTAATTTTGAGAACTGCTCATAAAAGCATCATCCATGCCCTGATGCTAAAGCAGCTAAAAGTCTTCTATCAGATTCCACATTATGAGAATGGGATTACTATGGGCTTTGACGTGGATGAGACAGAGCGGATCCTAGAGGACCACCCTGAGATCAAGTTGATGGTTATTACCAGCCCGACATATGAAGGGGTATTATTAAATGTAAACCGTATTGCAGATGTGTGCCATAGCCATAATGTGGCCCTGATCGTAGATGCAGCACACGGTGCGCACCTTGGAATTACAGAACGATTCCCCAAAAATCCCATACATGAGGGAGCAGATGTGGTAATCCTAAGTCTGCATAAGATGCTTCCGACCATGACACAGACAGCAATGGTCCTATATCATAAGAATCCCTATGTAAAAAAAGAGGAACTCGAGGAATCAATGCGAATTTTCCAAACCAGTTCCCCATCCTATGTACTTATGGCAGGAGCAGCGAAGTGCCTAGATCTACTGGAGAGCAAAAAAGAGGAATTATTCCAGAACTGGATGGAACAGTTAGAGGACTTTTATGAGGGTGTTAACAACCTAGGGGAAAACCTAGGAGACAATATAGAGATCATGTCACCGGAAAATAGAGATCCTTCAAAGATTGTGATTATGTCTCGTAAGCCAGAGATTACAGGAAATGATCTCATGAAGGTCTTAAGAGAAAGATACCATCTTGAAATGGAAATGGCCCAGGGTTCCTACACATTAGCTATGACATCCTGTATGGATACCAAAGAAGGTTATGAGAGACTAAAGAATGCATTACTTGAAATCAACAGCATGAATCTCTCAGAGGAACTAGGAAAAGAAGTATCCGAGAAGAGAAATGAATTTATTAGCTACGAAGAATCTGGAGAGAAAAGTGATAGAGTCCAGTACAAAAAAACAGAGGTATCACACTTACCAGAAAAGAGATTCGAGTTATTTGAAATACTAGATTACCAATGGGAAGAAATCCCATATGAAGATAGTTTGAATCGGACAGTCCGAGATGAGGTGTGTATCTATCCTCCAGGAATTCCGCTAGTGGTTCCAGGAGAGGTTATGAACCGGGAATCCTTAGAAAAAATAACTTGTGCACTTGGCGATGGACTTCACATCGATGGTGTGGATAAGTCCGGTAAGATTCGAGTAATTTGTGAATAAACCAACTGCTACGGGAGAGAAAGGCAAAAGATAGGGTAAAGATGGGCAAGATCTACGTTTTACTAGGAAAAAGTGCATCTGGAAAAGACACAATTGCAAAAAAAGTCATGAAAAAAATGGAGGGAAAGCTCCATCCAATCGTTCCCTATACGACTCGTCCCATTCGAGATGGCGAGGAAAACGGAAAGCAATACTATTTTGTGACGGATGAAGAGAAGGAAAAACTAATCGAACAGGGTGTTGTGGTTGAGATGCGTACCTATCAGACGGTGAATGGTCCCTGGAGTTACTTCACGGTGGATGATGGGAATATTGACTTGGAGCACAATGACTATCTCATCATCGGAACCCTAGAGTCTTTAGTGAAAATCCAGACTTACTTCACCGAAGAGCGGGTTGTTCCGATATATATTAATGTAGATGATGGAGATCGTCTGATGAGAGCCATCCAGCGAGAAAAGGAAGAAGAGCATCCAAACTATAAGGAGCTGTGTCGTAGATTTCTGGCGGATGAAAATGACTACTCAGAGGAGAATCGTAAGTCCTGCAACATTCATAATACGGTTGAAAATGTAGACCTAGATCAAAGTGTGGAGAAGGTCATAGCGATCATCTCAAAGAGATAAGAAAAGAGAGTCCCAAATGGCGATTGGAAGAATAAACGAAGTCAATCAGGTCCCAGTGACGGAAGCCACCAAGTCCCAAGACAAGGTGGATGGTGATTTTAAATTCACCCTTGCAAGTGCGATTGATGATGCAGAACTGCAGGAAAAACTCACTGGATTAATGAAGGATATCGATGAGCAGGGAAAGAGACTTGCTGAACACATGGATATCCGAGATATGCAAAAGTACAGATCACTGGTAAAGGACTTCATGAACGAAGTTGTGAATCGCTCTCATAAGTTTTCGAGAGAGAATTTCCTGGATCGAAGAGGACGCCACAGAGTCTATGGAATCATAAAACTAGTGGACAAAAACATGGATGACCTGGCGGAGGAACTGGTGAAGGATGAAAGCGATCATCTGAATGTGCTGGGAAAAATTGGAGAGATCCGCGGACTTCTTATTGATATCTCCACTTAAAAACTGAAAGGAATGAAATGAATCTACAGTATCACACCATCCTCGGAGAAGAGGACTTAAAAGGATATTTTCGCTCTGCCGTACGGACAGGGAATATATCACATGCATATATCCTTAGTGGAGAAACTGGTTCAGGTAAGCGGATGATAGCAGAAGCCTTTGCAGCAGCTTTACTCTGCAAGGATCCCCTGGGTGGAGAGGCTTGTGGTCAGTGTGAATCCTGCCGTAGATTCCAGCATCATAGCCATCCAGATCTCGTGGAAATCATCCATGAGAACCCAAACCTCATCGCCGTAAATGAAGTACGAGAGCAGTTAGTCAACGTGGTGAATATCGGTCCCATGGAGGCAAACTATAAGGTATATCTCATTGAAGATGCAGAGAAAATGAACGCTGCAGCACAGAATGCAATTCTAAAAACAATCGAGGAACCACCTCAATTCGCTGTCATTCTCTTATTAACCAATAACTTAGATGCTTTTTTACCAACCATTCTATCTCGTTGTGTAAAATTAGAGACCAAGCCAGTTGCTGAGGAAGTAATCAAGCAGCATCTGATGAAATACTACAATCAGACAGATTATACGGCAGCTGCTGGTGCGGCTTTTGCTCAGGGAAATGTAGGCCGTGCCATTGAACTCATCCAATCGGAAGAATTCAATGAGAAGAAGGAGAAAATCATCCGTCTCATGCAAAAGTTAATGACCGCAAGAGACTATGAATTTGAAGAGGAAATCAAGGAATTAAAGGACGATAAAGAGCATATTGAGGAAACCCTGAATCTTATGACGATATGGTTTCGCGATGTGTTATTATATAAAGCGACAGGTTCTGATCAGTTTTTGATTTTTCACTCAGAACGGTCCTTGATTCGAAAACAATCAGTCAGCAGCTCCTATGCATATCTAGAGGGAGCATTCCGAGAGATTCAGAATGCCAGGGAGAAACTAAAGTCCAATGTGAATTTTGAACTCACAATGAGTCTGATGCTGATGCAGCTGAAGGAGATACAAAATGGCTAACGTAATTGGTGTACACCTGAGAAATGGTGGAAAAATCCAATATTATGATCCTGGGGACAATGAGATTCGCATGCATGATCATGTAATCGTTGAATCTAGTAGAGGTGTAGAGTATGGAATGGCTATGACCCTTCCAAGAGAAGTGGATGATAAGCACTTCAAATCTGCTCCGAAAAAGATTATCCGTATTGCTACAGAGGCAGATGATGCAAAGAATGCGGAAAATAGAGAGAAAGAAGACGAAGCTTACCGGGTATGTAAGAAGAAGATCCTCGAGCACGAATTGGATATGAAGCTGGTTGAGGCAGAGTATACATTTGATCGAAATAAATTAATCTTCTACTTTACAGCTGACGGTCGTGTTGATTTCCGTGAGCTGGTTAAGGATCTGGCTGGAATCTTCCGTACCAGAATTGAACTACGTCAGATCGGTGTACGTGATGAGACCAAGATCATTGGTGGTATTGGAATCTGTGGACGAGAATTATGCTGTCGTTCCTATTTGGAGGACTTTGCCCCAGTATCTATTAAGATGGCAAAAGAGCAGAATCTGTCTCTGAATCCAACCAAGATCTCTGGCGTATGCGGACGACTGATGTGCTGCCTGAAAAATGAAGAAGAAGCATATGAATATCTGAATAAGAAGTTACCTCGTAAGGGTGATGAAATCCATACAAAAGATGGTCGTATGGGTGAAGTTCAGAATGTAAATATCCTTCGTCAAAGGGTTCGGGTAATCTTCGAGGTAAATGATCAGCGTGAAGTTGAAGAATTCAATGCTGAGGATCTCGTATATGAGCCAGGGGTTCACAAGAAGGTTAAGCATAATAAGAATCAGAACCAGAACCAGGGCAAGAGCCAGGACAAGAGCCAGGACAAGCAGGAGACCAGAGATAACAAGAAGGATTCTAAGAGAGACAATAGGCAGTCCTCTAAGAAGGATACCTCTGCTAAGAATAATGGAAATCCTGGAAATGGTTCCAATAAGGGACAAAAAAAGCAGGGTAATGAACAGGGAAATGGAGAGGGGAATAATCCATCCACCCATAAGAAAAAGAATCATCGCCCAAGAAGAAATCGAAATAAAGGAAATGGAGAAAATACACCACGAGAAGAAGGCAGGATGAAAGAAGGAAGGCCTTCTGAAACAAAGTAATTTTATAATTTTACGGAGAGAGTGTATGAATGATCGCGAGTCATATCGTAAACCCAATGAGCGAATAGATGATTTGCAAAGAGATGGACTCTATATACTTCAGGATCCCAACCGCTTTTGTTTTGGTATGGATGCAGTGCTTTTGTCAGGTTTTGCAGAAGTGCGTAAAAATGAAAGAGTCCTGGATCTAGGAACTGGAACTGGGATTCTACCAATTCTCTTGGCTGGAAAAACACAAGGTCGAGAATTTGTGGGACTAGAGATCCAGGAGGAAAGTGCGGATATGGCCAGCCGTTCTGTTTTGATGAATGGCCTACAGGATAGGGTTAAGATTATTAATGGAGATGCGCAGAATGCTCATGAGACGTTCGGCGCGTCTTCTTTTGATGTAGTGGTTTCGAATCCTCCCTATATGAAGAATCAACATGGCTTGAAGAATGAAGAAGATGCAAAGCAAATTGCTCGGCATGAAATCTGTGGTAATCTAGAAGACTTCATTCGAGAAACAGCGAAGGTGCTAAAGCCAAAGGGAAGATGCTATTTTGTACATCGCCCATTTCGTATCGTGGACCTCATGGAATTAATGAGAAAATATAAGATCGAACCGAAGAAAATGCAGCTGGTTCATCCTTATGTGGATCACGAACCAAACATGGTATTAATCGAAGGGGTACGTGGGGGAAATCCCTGGCTAAAAGTCGAACCACCCTTGATTGTGTATGATAAGCCCAACGTGTATTCAGAGGAAGCTCTCAGAATATATGGCAAATAAAAAAGTCGGATGAAAGAACAAGGAATAGAAGAATGGCAGGAATACTGTATTTGGTGGGAACACCGATTGGTAACTTAGAGGATATGACATATCGTGCAGTGCGTATTCTAAATGAAGTTGATCTAATTGCTGCTGAGGATACCAGAAACTCTATTAAGTTACTGAACCATTTTGATATTCATACGCCAATGACCAGTTATCATGAGTTTAATAAACTCGATAAGGGGCAGGAGCTTATTGGAAAGCTCCAGGCAGATCAGAATATTGCTGTAATTACAGATGCTGGTATGCCAGGTATCTCCGATCCAGGGGAAGAACTGGTAAAAATGTGCTATGAAAATGGAATCGAAGTCACAACCGTTCCTGGCCCGACAGCATTCGCTTCCGCTGCAGTCATGTCTGGCCAGCCATGTAGACGGTTGGCTTTTGAGGCATTTCTCCCCAAGGATAAGAAGGAGCATGCCCGTGTCCTTGAGGAATTACAAAAAGAGACCAGAACGATTCTAATCTACGAAGCTCCTCACCACTTAAAGAAGACACTCCAGGAACTACGACAGGCTCTAGGAGACGAGAGAGAAATCACTGTCACTAGAGAGATCTCTAAAAAGTTCGAAGAGAAAATGAAAACCACTCTTTTAGGAGCATGTCAGCACTATGAAAGTGAAGAGCCAAGAGGTGAGTATGTCCTTGTTATCCACGGAAAGTCTAGAGAAGAAGTCTTAAGAGAAGAGATGTCCAAGTGGGAAAATCTTACCTTAGAAGAGCATATGCAGCACTATTTAGAACAGGGAATTGATCGTAAGACTGCTATGAAAAACGTAGCAAAGGATTTGGGAATCTCCAAAAGAGATGTCTATAATCAATTGCTTCAATAAGAGCAGGAAAAGGGGTGAAGTATGGAGGAAATCGAAAAACTAAGGGAGTATATTGAGAAGTCAAATCGAATCGTATTCTTCGGAGGCGCTGGGGTGTCTACGGAGAGCGGTATCCCGGACTTTCGCAGTAAGGACGGATTATACAATCAGCATGATGTGAACTTTGAGAAATATAGACCAGAATATCTATTGAGTCATAGCTGTCTAAGGGATGAACCAGAAGTGTACTTTGAGTTCCATCGTCAAAAGATGGACACACGAAACATAGAGCCCAATGATGCACACAGATATCTTGTAGAATTAGAAAAACGTGGAAAGCTATCAGCAATTGTTACCCAAAATATTGATGGTCTCCATCAGAAGGCTGGTAGTAAGAAGGTATTTGAAATCCATGGGAGTGCTCTACGGAACTATTGTATGAAATGTGGGAAAAGATATGATGCGAACTACATATTCGATTCGAAAGAAGAAATACCTCATTGCACATGCGGCGGTATCATCCGTCCAGACATTACCCTATACGAAGAAGGGCTGCCAGAGGAGGCGGTGAATGGGGCCATCAAAGCAATCCGTGAAGCGGATCTATTAATCATTGGTGGAACTTCCCTCACTGTTTATCCAGCGGCTTCTTATATCAATTATTTCAGAGGAAAGTACCTGGTTGTAATCAATGAAAGTGACCTATCCATTCCGAGAAGTGAGAATACTTTGATTCTTCATGAGAAAATAGGAAAAGTATTTCGCCAGTTATCTAATTACGATGGACAGTAATGAAGAAGAGGACACAAGGGAAGAGCAAGGTTTCCATTTATCAAAAAAGAAAAAGTGTATAAATTGTATTAACATTTCGAAAAATTACTTGAAAGAAGGCTTGTTTCATGCTAGAATTTCTAATCGTGGTATATGATATTTCCTTGCTACTCTGATGTAGTGCAGAGGAGCCAGTAGACCAGAAGGAGGTTAATCGCATGAACAAGTATGAATTAGCACTCGTTGTGAATGCCAAGATCGAAGACGATGCGAGAACAGCTACAGTAGAAAAGGCAAAAGAGATTATTGCCCGCTACAATGGTACTGTTACAGACGTTGAAGAAGCCGGTAAGAAGAAGCTTGCTGTTGAAATCAAGAAGATGACAGAAGCTTACTACTACTTCATTAAGTTCGACGCTGAGTCTGATGTACCTGCAAAGGTAGAAGCAGATGTTCGTATTTTAGACAATGTTCTTCGTTTCTTATGTGTTCGCGCTAACGAGGCATAAGAGAAAAGAGGAAAAGATATGAATAAAGTCATCTTAATGGGCAGACTTACAAGAGATCCAGAAGTACGTTACGGCGGAGCAAGCAATACTGCAATTGCAAAGTTCAGCATAGCTGTTGATCGTCGCTTTAAGCGCGATGGCGAGCCAACTGCTGATTTCTTTAATGTTACAGCGTTTGGAAAACAGGGCGAATTCGTAGAGAAATATCTCCATAAGGGAACTAAGATTGTTCTGGATGGAGAAATCAGAAACGATAACTATACAAATAAAGAAGGTCAAAAGGTCTATGGCTTTCAAATCATTGCCAATTCTATTGAATTTGCTGAATCCAAGAATGCTTCTCAGAGCTTTGGTGGCGACATGGGTTCTAATGTACCTGCCTCTGAGCCGACTAGCAATGTCGGTGATGATTTTATGAACAACCCGGGCGGAATCGAAGAAGATCTTCCGTTCAACTAAATTTTAGGAGGTTCAATCATGGCATTCAATAAAGAAGAGCATGCTGGCGGACCAAAAAGACGTCCAATGCATAGAAGAAGAAAAGTATGTGTATTCTGTGGTAAGACTGCAGTCATCGACTACAAGGATACAAATACTCTGAAGAAGTACGTTTCCGAGAGAGGTAAGATCCTTCCTCGTCGTATTACAGGCAACTGCGCTAAGCACCAGAGAGAGCTTACCGTAGCTATCAAGAGAGCACGTCATATTGCTCTTATGCCTTACGTTCAGGACTAATAATTATTAGCCCAAGAGCAAATTGCGAATGAATCTACCCTACAATCTGTAGGGTAGATTTTTTTGCAAAAAAATAAAATATTTTCGGGAAAAGAGTTTTTTGCATTGTTATTAAATGAAAATCTGTATATAATGAGAAAAATTGCATTTTTGCTTATGGAGAAGTTTGAAAATTAAAAATGCAAGAAGGGGTTATACTATGGCAAAGCAAAAAAAGAAGTTAGAGTTCCGGTATTATACTTTACCGGAAGGTGACTATGTCCTTCCTAAATTAGGAAAGGGCTGGGAACAAGAATATGGTGTTGGTTATGGAGAAATGCTCCATTTTCACAACTGCCTAGAGATTGGATATTGCTATAACGGTAATGGACGCCTGATCATCGAAGATCGTACCTATCATTACAGTGGAAATATGATTTCGATTATTCCGGCAAATATTCCACATACAACTATTTCGGCACCAGGCCATATCTGTAAATGGGAGTTCCTATTTGTAGACTTAGATGAGTTCATTCGTAATGAGATGTCCTCCTCTCGTCTGCCTGCAGATGAGATTATCCGAATTGTGAATAAGCGAGGAACGCTGAAATCCAAGGCAAATCATCCTGTACTGTCCTCCATTGTTCTGAATATCATTCGTGAATCTAGAATGCAGCAGCTATATTACAAGGACGCTATTAAAGGATATCTAGAATCTCTGGTCATTGAGATTCTAAGACTAGATGAGGAAAGAGTCTCTGTAAGAGAAGGCGATAAATTCAGTGAGTATATTAAGACAGCAGTGAATTTTGTAAATAAGCATTATGCAGAGGATATTCGTATCTCTGAGATGGCCTCTATGTGTGGCCTATCGGAATCACATTTCCGAAAAGTATTCGAAGAGGCTATGAATATGAAACCGAATGATTACATTAATTCGATTCGTATCCAGGAAGCTTGTAAACTGATGCGTAAGGAAGACTTGTCTATGGAAGAGCTAGGAATCCGTGTTGGATACCAGACACCTTCTACATTCAACCGAAACTTCCGTAAGCTAACAGGAAAGACGCCATATCAGTGGAAATCAGAAGCTAGATCTCATGGTGAATTATTAACAGAATTTAAGATCAGCGCTGAAAAGGGCTGGGAAGCATAAGAAATACGTAACCTAGAAGACTAGAACCTTGAGTTCTAGTCTTTTTTTCGTGCAAAAATAACGATGGTAAGAATGGGCAAGGTAAAAAAAGTATAGATTATTGGCAGAAGTGTACAGGAAAATGACAAGATGTCGATAAAACCCATTAAAACCAGCAACATATAGTATATATTACACAAAAAACGATGATTTTGGTAACGTTTCCAATGATTTTAGACTCGAATTTGCACTTTATTTGATTTTTTCTAAACACTATTACCCCGTATTACAGTTATAATAAACATACATTCAAGAAAAACGGAAGCGAAAATGTGCAATTTATACAAAACGGAATTGTTTGAAATGTGCAAAGTTGCTTCCAATCGTACAAGGAGGGTTTTTGTATGAAAAAGAAAGTATTATCAGTACTGTTAGTAGGGGTACTAGCAGTCGGAGCACTGGCAGGTTGCGGAAGCAAGAAGAGCAGTAGTTCTAGCGGCTCTAAGGATAAGGGAGTTGATACTTCCAAGGAAGGTGAGCATGAGCTTTCCGTATATGCTTGGGATAAGAACTTCAACATTCCAGCTCTGAAGGCTGCTGAGAAGGCTTATCAGACGAAGGATCCTGACTTCAAGCTTAACATCATCGAGCAGGGTCAGTCATCTGATGTAGAGAATGCTATTACTAAGGCTGGTACAGCGAATGATTTCAGCAAGCTTCCAGATATCGTTCTCTTCCAGGATCATTACATTCATAAATATGTATCTGATTATCCAGATGCATTCCAGACTGTAGATGATTCCACAGCTGATTGGGCTAACCTTTCTGCAGAGAAGATTTCCTACTCTACAATTGATGGTAAGCACTATGGCTTCCCTGTAGATAACGGTGCTGTTATTACTGCATATCGTACCGATCTTCTTGAGAAGGCTGGTTACACAGTTGATCAGATGAAGGGTATCTCTTGGGATGAGTTCATCGAAATCGGTAAGAAGGTTAAGGAAGCAACTAAGGATGATACGCATCCAGATGGATACTATCTCCTGTCTATGGATGGATCTGGTAACGACTTAGTATACATGATGCTTCAGGCTGAGGGATCTTCTCAGTTCGATGAGAAGGGTAACCCAGTTCTTACATCTAACGAAAAGGTATATCAGATTTGCGATCTTATTGTAAAGATGCAGCAGGCTGGTGTTCTTGACTTAGCTCAGGATTGGAATGAGTACACCAACAAAACAATCGTTGGTGACCAGGTTGCAGGTGTTATCAATGGTAACTGGATCATTCCTACAATGAAGCAGGTTAACGGTTCTGGCGAAGGCGGAATCGACAATACTGGTAAGTGGGCACTTACAACAATGCCAACACTTGAAGGAAATGGTAAGGAAGGATACGCTTCTAACGGTGGTTCTTCTCTGTACCTGACAGCAGCTTGTAAGAAGGCTGATCTGGCTAAGGATTTCCTTTCCTACACATTCGGTGGTGGTGAAGGTGCAAAGACTACTTATGATGAAGCTCTTAAAAATGGTGGTGTAATCGGAACATGGGCTAATGCGACATCTTCTGAAGTATACAGCGCTCCAGATGCATTCTTTGGTGGTGCACCTATCTACTCTACAATCGTAGAGATGGGTACTAAGGTTCCTACAGTTAACCAGAGTGATTATCACTACGCTACTCGTGAGCAGGTTGGTAACGCAATCCAGGCTGCAATCAATGGCGATGATTTGAAGAGTGCTCTGAAGGACGCTGAGGACCAGGTTAAGACTCAGATTGAGAACGGATCTAACAAATAATCCGATTACCAATCAAAATAGTAATGAAGTAATCTTGACGGGGGATCGGATTCAAACACCGATTCCCCGTTTATAAGTTAGTAACTTTTATTCCAAATACACTTAAAGGGGGAACTAACGTGGAGAACAAAAAGAAAGGAATGTCTGTCTGGCAGAAGCAAAACGCAGCAGGATGGGTATTTCTAACACCAGCGACAATAATGATTGTGTTATTGATCTTCTATCCAATGATTGAAGCTTTGATCACATCTTTCAGATGGGGTTCAGGTGTCCGTGTATATAGTCAGTGGGCTGATCCTTGGTACAAGAACTATGTAAATATGTTCCATAACAAGGTATTTATGCAGACCGTTGGTAATACATTCTTCTACCTGATCATCCAGGTGCCAATCATGCTGGTCCTTGCGATTTTGCTGGCACAGTTATTGAACAACAAGGACCTAAAGTTCAAGGGATTCTTTAGAACAATGGTATTCTTACCATGTGCAACATCCCTGGTGTCTTACTCACTGATTTTCCAGTCTATGTTCCAGAAGACAGGTCTGTTTAACATCATCTTAAATAAATTAGGCATCTTCCATGGAAACTATGCTTTCCTGCAGAATACCTGGTCTGCAAGATTTGTTATTATCATCGCCCTAATCTGGAGATGGACCGGATACAACATGGTATTCTATCTGGCAGGTCTTCAGAATATCGAATATTCCGTATATGAAGCTGCAAAGATTGACGGAGCAAATGGCTGGAAGATTTTCTGGAATATGACCGTACCTCTTCTGAAGCCAACCATCATTATGACATTCATTATGTCTATCAATGGTACACTTCAGTTATTCGATGAGTCCTATAACTTAACAAAGGGTGGCCCATCCGGAACAACTATGACCATGTCTCATTATGTATATAATCAGGCATACGGTAATAACGCAGGGCAGTTTGCTGTTGCGTGTGCAATGTCATTCTTCATCTTCGTTCTGGTAGCTATTCTGGCCTTCATTAACATGAAAGTAGGTGATACACGTGACTAAGAATAAATCACATATCCAGCGCCGTTTGATTCCAAGTTATATCTTCTTGATTATCTGGTCATTTATCTCAGTATTTCCTCTGTATTGGATGATTGCTGGTGCAACCAACACTACACAGGATGTATCACGTGCAAAGCTTACACTTGGAACTCATGCTGCAGACAACTTTAATAAACTCCTGGAGGACAGTGATCTCTGGGGAAATATGGGAAATTCCTTCTTTTATGCAATTATTCAGACAGTACTCTGCCTGTTTATCTGCTCATTAGCAGGATACGGATTTGAGTTATATCATGATAAGGCTAAGGATAGATTATTCGCTTTTCTCCTTCTTGGTATGATGATTCCTCCAGTATCTACAATGATTCCTCTGTATCGAATGATGACGAAGCTTTCCTTCCAGGATACTGTTTGGGGATTTGTAATTCCTGGTATTGCAACACCATTCATGATCATGATGTTCCGACAGAATTCTCGTAACTTCCCAGTAGATATCCTGGAAGCAGCAAGACTTGATGGATTAAGTGAGTTTGCAATCTTCTTCCGTATGTATCTCCCTGTAATGAAGTCCACATATGCAGCAGCTGCTGTAATCACATTCATGAATGCATGGAATGCATATATGTGGCCAAAGATCATTATGAGTGACAATTCAACACAGACAATGCCTATGTTGATTGCTAATCTGGCATCTGGTTATGTCATTGACTATGGTGAATTGATGATGGGCGTACTGTTCTGTTCAATTCCTACAATGATTATATTCTTCTTACTGCAGAAGCAGTTCGCAGAAGGTATTACAGGTGCTGTAAAGTAATTCGCTTCGTAATACGAACTGAAATAAAACTTACTGTTGCGGAGTACTTCGGTATTCCGCAACTCTATTATTAGAAAGAATTAGGAGTGACTATGAAAGAATTCCGATACGATATAGTGAGGAATCCTGAAATATTTCAAGAAAATCGATTAGCGGCACATTCTGATCATCCATACTTTAAAAAGAAAAATGCAGCCTATGATGATCTCTCTACATTCAGATTCAGCCTAAATGGAATATGGAAGTTTGCCTATGCTAGAAACGAAGCAGAATCTGTAAAAGAGTTTTATCAAGTAGATTATGACTGTAACTACTGGGATAATATTCGCGTACCAGGCCATATCCAGATGCAGGGATACGATAAGCCACAATATGTGAATACTCAATATCCATGGGATGGACATGAATTAATCGAGCCAGGGGAGATACCTACTCGTTTTAACCCAACAGCTAGTTATGTGAAGTATTTTACGGTTCCAGAAACTATGAAGAATCAACCACTCTACATCTCCTTCCAGGGAGTAGAAAGTGGCTTTGCGCTGTGGCTGAACGGTGAATACATTGGATATAGTGAAGATAGTTTCACACCATCCGAGTTCGAACTGACACCATACTTAGTGGAGGGTGAAAATAAGCTCTCTGTGAAGGTTTTCAAGTGGACGGCTGGAAGCTGGTGTGAGGATCAGGATATGTTCCGATTCTCTGGTATCTTCCGTGATGTATACCTATTTACTATTCCAGAAGTACATGTCTGGGATATGAAGATCCAGACGAATCTCAAAAATAAGGATACTGCAGCTGACCTTGTCATTGATATGGATGCCACGAACAGCGGTAACTATCAAATGGAACTCCTTGGTCCAGACGGCGATGTTGTAATTAATGGAAATGGCACACTAGAAAAGAAAAACCATGTTGTAATTCCGGTTCAAGAACCGCTTCTATGGAGTGCAGAGCAGCCATTTCTCTATGAACTTCGCATTTCTATCTTTGATGCTCGAAATGAATTCCAGGAAGTGATAGTGGAAAAGGTGGGATTCAGACGCTTTGAGATGATTGATAACATCATGCACATCAATGGAAAGCGTATTGTATTCCGTGGCGTAAATCGCCATGAATTTAGCTCAGATCATGGTCGTGCTCTATCTGTGGATGATATCCGTAAGGACATTATTACCATGAAGCAGAATAATATCAATGCAATCCGTACCAGTCATTATCCAAACAGAACAGAGATCTATCGTCTTTGTGATGAGTATGGACTATACATGATTGACGAGACCAATCTCGAGACCCATGGTACCTGGGATGTAATCATGGAAGGAATTCGTGATATTGAAACAGCTGTTCCTGGCAATCGTCCTGAGTACCAGAAACTGATTCTGGATCGTGCAAATAGCATGTATCAAAGAGATAAGAATCACCCAAGTATCCTGATCTGGTCCTGCGGAAATGAATCCTTTGGTGGAAAGGATATTGATGAAATGTCCAAATCCTTCCATAAATGGGACCCTACTCGTCTGGTTCACTATGAGGGCGTTTTTAATGATAGACGCTATCCTGATATCTCTGATATGGAAAGTACCATGTATGCAACAGTAAATGATATCAAGGAATGGCTCAGTGTTCATAGAGACAAGCCATATATCAACTGTGAGTATACCCATGCTATGGGTAACTCTTGTGGAGCTATGTATAAATACACAGATCTCACAAGAGAAGAGCCTCTATTCCAGGGCGGATTTATCTGGGATTTCATTGATCAGTCAATCACGAAAACTGACCGCTATGGAAGAGAATTCCAGGCGTATGGTGGCGACTTTGATGATCGCCCTGCAGATTATAGCTTTAGCGGAGATGGAATCTGCTATGGTAAGGACCGTGATCCTTCACCAAAGATGCAGGAAGTAAAGTTCAATTATCAATCCATTCGAATTGATGTGGAAAAGGACAAATATACTGTTCATAACGATAATCTCTTTACGAATACGGATGTTTATGACTGTGAGATTATCTTAGAGAGAGATGGTGAGTTTGTAGATGGCTATCTCACCAATGTATCCGTTGCGCCTCTTTCTAGTGATACATTTGAAATCCCATTTACCATTCCTGAGGATGAAGGTGAGTATGTTATCACTGTATCCTTTGTATTAGCAGAGGATGAATTGTGGGCAGATCGGGGACATGAAGTCGCCTATGGACAGGGTGTGATCGATCAGACAGCAATAAAAGAGAACGCAAAAGAGGAACTGATTGTCATCGATGGATGGAAAAACCTGGGTGTCAGAGGTAAGAACTTTGAAGTTCTATTCTCAAGACTGTTTGGCGGATTATCCTCTTATGTCTATGGCGGCAAGGAAATGTTTAAGACCATGCCAAAGCCAAACTTCTGGCGTGCCATGACAGAGAATGATATGGCAAACCAGCTTCCATTCCGTACAGGACAGTGGAAGGCTGCATCTATGTATGCGTCCCATAAGTACCATCATGGACGTCGCATGGACAATTATGAGGTCGAGAAGGCAAAGGATCATGTATCCGTAACCTTTAACTATCACCTGCCAACAACTCCAGAAATGGATTGTAAGGTTATCTATAAGGTATATGGAGATGGAGAAATCAAGGTTATCCAGGAGATGGATCCATCCGATCAGGTTGGTCAGTTACCAGAATTCAGTATGATGTTTGGTATGGATGCAGACTTCAAACATCTGGA
This sequence comes from uncultured Lachnospiraceae bacterium, assembly GCA_900317915.1. GTDB lineage: Bacteria > Bacillota > Clostridia > Lachnospirales > Lachnospiraceae > Lachnocurva. The sequence continues at coordinate 20,999 of ONIO01000004.1, forward strand.
ATGGTATGGTAAAGGACCAGAGGAAACCTATGTAGATAAGCCCCATGGAAAAATCGGTATCTTCGAAAATGAAGTAGCTGATAATATGGCTAAATATCTGGTTCCACAGGAATGTGGTTTTAAGACAGATGTACGCTTTGCAAGGGTAACAGATGATATGGGAAGAGGAATCCAGTTTAACTGCAATCATCTTGGATTCTCAGCATTACCATATACACCACAGGAAATTGATAATGCCCTCCATCAAAATGAATTACCACTTCCTCTTTACACATGGATAAGAGTTGGTAATCAGATGGGTGTTGCAGGCGATGATACATGGGGTTCATTAACCCAGCCGGAGTTCTTAATTGATAACTCCAAAAAGCTTCGGATTGAGTTCTCTTTTAAGGGAATTTAATCATAGAAATACCTTTAAGTGTATGTAGTATAGGAAGAGGAGAGATGGGAAACCATGTCTCCTTTTTCTATGGAAATACTTGACGCTTTTTTGAATCGAAGAACGAAAGAATCATGAATTAGATCATGGTCATATTGAAGTATAATGCCTATTCGGTTATGATAAAGGAAATATATTTTTTGGAGGTTTTACATCATGTATCAGCAGGATTTTTTCTATGAACACACAGTAAATCGACAGATGCCTGGAAGCATTCGTGTCATTGCTATTATCTCAATGGTATTAGCAGTATTAAATGGTCTCGTTGGTCTGGCAACTCTTGTAATTGGTGGAGTGATTCTGCTGATTCCAGCAATTCTCTTTGGTATTATTTCCTACTTTCAGTTCCAGAATACAAATATGTCCTTTGACTATGCATACACCAATGGTGAAATTGATATTGCAAGGGTTACCGGGGGTAGGAAAAGAAAACTGGTACTGTCTATTTTTGAAAAAGACATTGTTGTCATCGCACCATCTCGTACCGATCCAGTTGCACCATATATCGGAAAGCATATGCCAGTTAAGGACTGTAGCTCTCATGTGCCTGAAGAAAAGTATTATGTAATGATCTGTAAGGATGAATCCAGTGATCATGAGGTGAAGGTAATCTGCCAGCCAGGAATCGAGATCCTGGCTATTCTAAATAGAATGCTTCCATCAAAAGTATACCTTAGCGATGAGGATAAAGCATTAGCTCGTGAGATGGGATTATAATTATTGTTTTATACATTCATATAAATAATGAAACTATGTATTTTAACAAATGATAATTACATATTCTTATTATAATCGAGGTACTCTGTAAGAAGCATACCCATCTTACAAGAGACGGCATCATCAAAGTCTCTTAAGTCTAGACCAGTTGTCTTATGGAACTTATCTAGACGATAAACTAAAGTATTTCTATGGAGATAGAGAAGTCTGGCAGTTTCAGCAATATTTAATCCTGTAGAGAAGAAGGTATTAATTGTATTTCTGGTCTCACTATCAAGTGAAGAGAAGTCAATGCCTGGCAAGGTCTCTTTCAAGTAGGATTCACATGCCTCATTAGGTAGACTTGAGATTAGTTTACCTAGTCCTAACTGATGATAATTATAAAGTCGATCAGAGGAATAGAAGGTCATACCAATCTCCATGGCAAGAGTTAAATTGCGGTAGGAAGTAGGTAAGGCTTCAAAGTCTCTTGTGGACTGGTCGAAGGAAATACGGACTGGAGTCATAGCTTCAGAAGAGAGTGTATTTTCAATCTGACTGGCAAAGTCCTGCATGGAATCTGCATCTGCAAGAGAACTGGTGAGATGAACAATTACCAATTCTGTATCGCTTACCTGTAAAAATTCTGAGGTAGATCGGTCAATGAACTCTGAAAGAATCGATAGCACACTATCATCCTCATTATATGGTCGGTCAAAGCGTAAGAGATAAAGGTTCACATACAGGTCCGTATCAAAATGGTAGTGATGCAAACTGGACTTGGCCTCTGATGCTGTAATATGTCCATTCAGGTAGCGAAGGAAGATGCTATTACGAGATGCGGATACCTGGTTTGTGCTGTAGGTTTCTAGTAGTTTATTTAGTTTTTGCTCTAACTCCTGGTCAGAAAGCTCATTCTCTTCGATGGAGAAGGGAATTCCAGTGAGTTCCTTCAGTTTTTCGATTAGGTTTATATTTGTCTCAGAAATCATAATATCCCCTACAAATGAATTGTATAATACATTACCTGTCTATTATAAGTGACTTGGGTGGAATAAAAAAGGCATCGGACATAAAATCCGATGCCTTCATAATTATTCTAGATGTCTAGTTCAAACTAGTTTGTGATGGTAAGCTCAGTCTCCTTGTCGAAGAAGTGAGCCATGTTCATATCAAGTGTGAAGGTTGTCTCCTCACCCATCTTAGCAGTTGTCTTAGGATCAACACGTGCTGTCATCTGAGTGCCGCCGAAATCGAAGTACAGATATACTTCAGCACCAAGAAGCTCGTAAACACGAATCTTAGCTGTGATCTTGTTGTCTGTTGGATGCTCATCAATAGCTGCATCATTCAGATGCTCAGGACGAATACCCATAACAACTGTCTTACCAACATAACCCTGATCCTCAAGAGCCTTAGCCTTAGCTGCAGGAATCTCAAGCTTAGCATCGTCGATTGTAGCGAATACTGTAGAGCCTTCCTTAGTAATCTTAGCATCTAAGAAGTTCATCTGAGGAGAACCAATGAATCCAGCAACGAAGAGGTTGCATGGTGTATTGTAAAGATTCTGTGGAGTATCTACCTGCTGTACAACACCGTCCTTCATAACAACGATTCTAGTACCAAGAGTCATAGCCTCGGTCTGATCATGTGTTACGTAGATGATGGTTGCACCAAGTCTATCATGAAGTCTAGAAATCTCAGTTCTCATCTGAACACGAAGCTTTGCATCCAGGTTAGAAAGAGGCTCGTCCATCAGGAATACCTTAGGATTACGAACGATAGCACGACCCATAGCAACACGCTGTCTCTGTCCACCAGAAAGAGCCTTTGGCTTACGATCAAGATATGGCTTCAGGCCGAGGATATCAGCTGCCTCGTCAACCTTCTTCTTAATCTCGTCCTTAGGAACCTTACGGAGCTTCAGACCAAATGCCATGTTATCAAATACGGTCATATGAGGATACAGAGCGTAGTTCTGGAATACCATTGCGATATCACGATCCTTAGGCTCTACATTGTTCATAACCTTACCATCAATCTTCAGAGTTCCTTCGGAGATATCCTCAAGACCTGCGATCATACGAAGTGTAGTAGACTTACCACATCCGGATGGACCTACGAAAATGATGAATTCCTTGTCCTTAACATCAAGATTGAAATCCTTAACGGCCTTAACGCCATTTGGATAAATCTTGCTTACGTTTTCAAGCTGTACACTTGCCATAATAAAAACCTTCCTCTCTCAACAATACATTATTCAACAATGAAATCCTTCAGTGCATCGAGAATCTCACTGATGTTATCATCCTGCTGGATATTCAGTTCCAAATTATTGGACAGATCCAACGAGAAGATACCCATGATAGATTTTGCGTCAATTACATAACGGCCAGACACTAAATCGAAGTCATTACTAAAACGAGAAATCGTATTAACGAAATCCTTAACGCGATCAATGGAATTGATATTAATGATTACCTTAGTCAATTTCATGCCTCCCATTTGAATTGATTTACCAACTAAATTGAGTATATCGAACGTGGAAAAATAGGACAAGGTCAGAATGAACAAAAAAAACAATAGATATCCGTCAAAGTGACAAAGTTTTAGTGGAAGTGCACAAGGGAGAAAACAAGAAGAGAATCCTTCGAGCATGTGTTATAATGGAGAATCAAGAAGGTCATAATGACGAAATGTTGATTGAACATAGAAGAGGGGTTTATGGAATCACTTCAATATAAAGGGAAGCTAAGGGCATATCTACTAGCTCCTATTTACATCATTATTATATTCGCTGGTGTGGATGTGGCATTATACGTGGTATCTCCACTTGCAGGGGCCATATTCTTAGGGTTCCTCGTTTTATATACGGCAATGGTTGCGATTCTGTATAGACGTTTTCGTAATAGATTAACGGAAGAGATTGTAAACTTCGCAACTCGCTATGGAACGGTTCAGAAGAAACTCCTGGACCAATTTCAGGTGCCATATGCACTGCTAGATGGGAAGGGTAAATTCATCTGGCTTAATCAGGAATTCCAGCGCGTTATTCAGAAGGACAAGTACTTTAATAAGTCTGTAACTTCGGTCTTCCCAGAGATCACTCCAGAAATTGTAATGAATTCTGAGGATGTAAAGCAAATCATTCGATTGGAATTCGCAGGACGGAAGTATCGTGTAGAGTTACGACGTCTGAATATGGATCCAGATATGATTCAGAAGAATGAATTGCTAACAGTTGAGTCTGCAATCAATACGATGAATGCACTTCTCTTATTTGATGAGACGGAACTATATCAGGTTCGTCAGTTAAACTGGAATCAGCAGATGGTACCTGCAGTTGTCTATATCGATAACTACGAAGAAACCATTGAAGGAATTGAGGTTGTAAAGAGATCACTTTTAGTGGCTACCATTGATCAGAAGGTGAATCAATACTTCCAGCAGTATGGTGGTATTGTTCAGAAAACAGAAAAAGACAAATACCTTATAATATTCCAGCAGAAGTATCTGCCTGAATTAGAGGAATCTAAGTTTGAAATCCTAGAAGAAATCAGAGGAATTCATCTTGGAAATGATAATGATGTAACCCTAAGTATTGGTGTAGGCTTCGGTGGAAGTGACTACCAGGAAGTTATGGAATATGCAAGAGCTGCGATTAATATCGCTCTTGGACGAGGCGGCTCACAGGCGGTTGTAAAGAATGCACAGACAGTATCCTACTATGGCATCCATGGTAAGGGAGTAGAAAAGAATACCAGAGTAAAAGCTAGAGTTAAGGCCCAGGCTCTTCGAGAGATGATGTCCACGAAGGACACCATCTTCGTTATGGGACATCAGATTACTGATATCGATGCATTCGGCGCTGCGCTGGGAATCTGTGTGGCAGCTCGCCATATGGGAAAAGAGGCTCATATTGTACTTAATACAATTACAACTTCCTTAAAACCAATGGTGGATATGGTCCTTAGCCAAGAAGACTGTCCAGACAAATTCATCTATACAAGCGAAGATGCGGTATATAATCTGAATGACCGTACACTTGTAGTTGTTGTGGATACCAACCGGGCGAATTATACAGAATGTCCAGAACTATTGACGCGTAGTAATAATATCGTGGTATTTGACCATCATAGACAGGGCGATGGTCTGATTCAAAACCCGGTATTAAGTTATATCGAACCATATGCATCCAGTGCATGTGAAATGATTGCTGAGATCCTGCAGTACTTTGCTGAACGAATTGAAATCCGTCCATTCGAAGCGGATTGTATCTATGCAGGTATGCTGATTGATACCAATAACTTTGTGGCAAAGACGGGTGTACGTACTTTTGAGGCAGCAGCTTATCTTAGAAGAAACGGTGCGGATATGACCCGTGTCCGTAAGATGCTTCGTGAAGATATGCAGACCTATAAGGCTCGTGCAGAAGTGGTTCGTGATGCAGAGGTATATCGTAATGCATTTGCTATTTCTATTTGTGATCCAAGCGAATTAAAGAGTCCAACCATTGTGGCAGCACAAGCAGCAAATGAATTATTAGATATCGTTGGAATCAAGGCTTCCTTTGTTCTGACAGAATATGATAAGAAGATCTATATCAGTGCACGATCCATTGATGAAATTGATGTACAAAGAATCATGGAGAGACTAGGTGGCGGTGGTCATCTAAATCTGGCTGGTGCACAGGTTGAAGGTGTTACCTTAGAGGAAACCAAGGATTGGATTAAGAAGACATTAGACACTTTACTTGAGGAAGGAGAAATTGAATTATGAAAGTAATTCTCTTACAGGATGTAAAATCTCTCGGAAAAAAGGGTGATGTAGTAGAAGTTAGTGTTGGTTATGCAAGAAATGCATTAATACATAAGAATCTGGGGGTGGAAGCAACTCCAGAGAACCTGAATAACTTAAAGCTGAAGCAGAAACATGATGCGAAGGTGGCAGAAGAGAACCTTGAGGCAGCAAAGGAACTAGCCAAGGAAATCGAAACCTGGACTGTTGAAGTAAAAATTAAAACTGGCGAAGGCGGAAGAGTATTCGGGTCTGTATCTACCAAGGAAGTTGTAGATGCTTGTGAGAAGCAGTATGGAAAGAAAATCGATAAGAAGAAGATTGAAATCGATGTTCCAATGAAGGCACTTGGATCATATGATCTGAAGCTAAAGCTTCATCCAGAAGTCCAGGCAAGGTTACGCGTACATGTATCTGAGAAATAAGGAATAAATCAATGGATCAAATCAGTAGTCAGGAAGCGCAGATTACCCTGCGCCGACAGATGCCGAGTTCGCCAGAAGCGGAACGTTCTGTCCTCGGTTCTATGATCGTGGATCGAGCAGCTGCAAATACAGCAATGGGTCTCCTTATTAAAGAGGATTTTGACAATCAGGCTTATGGAATGCTTTTCGAGGCGATTGTAGAACTTATAAATGAAGGAAAACCGATCGACAGTATTACACTGCAGGATCGTCTCCAGGAAAAAGGAGCCCTTCCAGAGGTTTCTAGTCCAGAATACATCACGGATATCGTAAATGCAGTTCCTCTCTCAATAAACATCGATAGTTACTGTGAAATTGTAAAAGAGAAGTCCATGCTTCGCACCATAATTCGTAAAAATCAGGAGATTGAAACAGAGTGCTTCAAAGCAGACAGACAGGCCAAGGATATCCTGGGTGAATGGGAACAGATGGCATTTAAAATGTCAGAGAATCAGGGTGGCCAGGAGACGGTACCAATCAAGCAGATCGTTATGAATGCCTTAGCAAAGATTCATGCAGCATCTCAGATGGAAGGCTCTGTAACAGGTGTCCCAACAGGATTCACAGACTTAGACAGACAGTTGTCTGGATTACAGCCTGCAGATATGATTCTGATTGCGGCTCGACCATCCATGGGTAAGACTGCATTAGCTTTAAATATTGCAGAATATGTGGCCTTCCACGAGAAAAAACCAGTGGCAATCTTCTCCTTGGAGATGCCAAAGGAGGCATTGGTTAATCGTCTGATGTCTCTGGTATCCCATGTTGAAGCTGAGAAGATTCGATCTGGTCAGTTACAGGGAATGGACTGGTCTGACCTGGTAGAGAGTGCGGGTATCATCGCAGACTCGAAATTAATTATCGATGATCAGTCAGGTATTACTGTAGCCGACTTACAGAGTAAGTGTCGAAAGTACAAGATGGAACACCCAGACTTGGCTCTGGTTATGATTGACTACTTACAGTTAATGAATGGTAACAAAAAATCAGATTCCAGACAGCAGGAGATCTCTGAGATCTCAAGATCTATTAAGATGGTTGCAAGAGAATTGAATGTGCCTATCATTGCATTATCACAGTTGTCTCGTGCCCCAGAGCAGAGACCTGATCATAGACCAATGCTTTCTGACCTTCGTGAATCCGGAGCCATCGAGCAGGATGCTGACGTTGTAATGTTCATCTACCGAGATGATTACTATAATAAGGATACGGAAAAGAAGAATATCTCAGAAGTAATTATTGCGAAGCAAAGAAATGGCCCAGTTGGAACAGTAGAACTGGCTTGGCTGCCTCAGTACACCAAATTTGGCAACCTGGATCACAGTCGAAGAAATCAAGATAAGTAATAAAAAACCATCCGGTTTTCACCGGATGGTTTTTTATTTGCTTGGTGACCTAAGAGATCAACCCTGGGAAATAGAACCAGTAGGGCAAACACCAGCACATGTACCGCACTCGATGCAAGCATCAGCGTCGATAACATACTGTGAATCACCCTGAGAGATTGCACCTACAGGGCACTCAGGCTCACATGTACCACAAGATACACAAGCGTCAGAAATTACGTATGCCATGATAACTCCTCCTTATTTAAAACATGATTAGCTACTTCGCTAATCATGTTAATATTAGCCCTGATAGAAAATCCTGGCAAGTACAAATTGTGGAATATGTGTGTTTTATTTTTAGAAGGATCACAGGAGTTGTAAATCCAACATTTTTATTGGAAAGAATAGAGTATGATAAATTTAGATAGCGATGAAAGCAATCGTTATTATAAGAATACAATCTGGGCTTGGTTTAAATTTGACAAAATAGAATTGTAAAAAATTGTGAGGCGGGTTATAATCAACCTAACTACAAATAAGGAGGGAAATCCATGAAGATTGAAGTAAATAAAGATACTCAGATCGGTGAGTTATTAATGATTGATGAGGGAGTTACACCTATTCTCTTAGCTGTTGGAATGCACTGCATCGGTTGTCCTGCATCTCAGATGGAGACAATTGAGGAGGCTGCAATGGTACACGGTGTGGATCCACAGTCTCTGGTTGATGAAATCAATGACTACCTCAACACTGAGGGCGTTGGCGCTCAGGCTTAATTAATTATTGAGACAAATGAAAAGCAACCTACTTGCTTGAACGAAGTGTTCATCAAGATAGGTTGCTTTTTTGTGCTTATAGAAGCTGCATACGGCTGATGGCATCCTCTTTGATAATTGGATGACTGTGCTCGCGGATGGTGCTCATGCGATCGCTGTTAGGGCTGATCTGGGAGCCGTACTCGCTGATGATATTACATACGCGATTGAATTCGTCAGGTCCATTATCCGTGGACTGAGTGATATGAAGAATATAGTCGTCATACTGGTTCAGACGTAGAACGGTGCTCTCTCCGTGGTAATTATCACCAATTACATGAGATACGTGAATTATGTCCTCAAGAGAATGGAAGACGAAGATGCGCTGGAAGACGCCGTCGATAGGGGCATCCTTCTCCTCATTGGCTGGAGTGAGATCCTTGGCTGGTACATCCTTTTTCTTCTTATCCATCATCTTACGATACATCTCAATGATGTCTCGGGCGGTAGTATTACGATCAGAAGGTGGCAGCATATTATCCGATGAATCACTAGGAACCAGGCCGGACTGATAGTTGGAAAACTTAGCAAAACGGGTATCTAACTCATCTGGGGCTGTAACCTTAGTAATTACAAGAACCAATTCCTCTGAAGAAACTGGAATGGCCTCAACCATAATCGGATGATCGGAGACATCGAAACCATATTCTTCATTGGCCTTCTTCATCATCTCATCAAAAAGACTACGTGCCTTCTTACTTCCATAGGCGAGTTCGCTTAATTTCATATGACGAGCGTCTAAGTCATCCCGAGACAGAACGCATCGAATCTGGTTATCATTAACCTTAATAATTTTCAAATAATCACATCCTTTAAAAAGTTTACTACCTATTATAATTGGAGGAATGGAGTTTCGTAAAGAGCAAAATCATTAAAATTTTGTGAAGAAGGAAAACAATATATTAAGGATGATGGGATTGCATTGTAACTTTGTATTGACCGTGATATAAGTGGGTTCGACAAATGTAAACCAAGGCGATGAAAGGAGGCTAAGAAGACATCTGAGATGAATCGAAGACAGAAAACGAATCACAAAATATCATGTACCACAAGTTGATAGTTAACCTTCCGTGTTGATAACAAGGTTTAAAAAGAAGTGATTCTGTTGATGATCGAAATTAGATTCTAAAGCCAAACATCCGGGGGGATGATTTGGATATAGACGTGATGTTTTCAAAATATAGAGGGAAGAGATTAAATAAAATAGGCTCACAGGAAACAATAATGAATGGGAGTTCCCATTGTCTGTGCAAGGAGACTGTGAAGCCATAAGATGATGAGAGGCAGCGTTTTGCTGCCTCTTCTTAGTAGTATGGTTTTCGGTGCTAGTGTGGTATAATAAGCCGATATCCTATAGCATGGAGGAGCATCATGAAAAACAAAAAGAAGACAAATGTAAATCGTAAAAAAACAATGGCGATTCTTGGAATCGCATTTATCGTATTGGTAATCGCAGTTGCAGCTCTGGTTGTAAGAAGATATGCACCTTCCACAGAGCGAATGAAGCTTACTGATTACTTTGTAATATCGAAGGATAATGAGTGTGCTGTTATTCTAAACAGCTCCTATGATAAATCGGATAGTGAAGATGCAACAAATGCCATTATGAATAATGGACATGTATATCTGAATCTGTCCTATCTGAAAAATAAAATCGATGATGGCTATGTGTTTGATTCAACAGAAAATGTATTACGCTATGCCACAGACAATGCGCTGGTGACGGCTAATCTCAATAGTGCAGATTATACAGTGGATCGTCAGGGACAGACAGCGAATGACAGTGTCATCATTTCTGAAGGTCAGACCTTCTATGTAAATCTGGACTGGGTTAAGAACTTCTCTGATCTCCAGTACAAAACCTATAAGAAACCAAACCGAGTTGTGATTGAGACAGCTGGTTGGAAAAGGGGTGTAGCTACTATTACTGGAAATACCAAGATTCGAAGAAATGGTGGCGTAAAGAGTAAGATCCTTCAGGATGTCAAGAAGGGAACAACTGTTACAGTGGTTGAAAACTACGGAAAATGGAGTAAGGTTGTATCAAAACAAGGCGTGATCGGATGCGTAGAGAATAAAAAGCTTTCTAAGCAGAAGACCTCTGCAGTGAAGAAGACACTAAAAGAGCGCAAGTATAATCACATGAAATTCAATGGAGAAATCAGTCTGGGATGGCATCAGGTAAATGGCACCGCTGGCAATGCTTCATTAACAACTATATTAAACAATACCAAGGGAATGAATGTCATCTCTCCTACTTGGTATGTAATCAAGGATAATCAGGGTAATATCTCTGACTATTCTAGTGCTGCTTATGTACAGCAGTGTCATCAGAAACAGGTGCAGGTATGGGCACTGGTAAGTAATATTTCCAATAATTCTGTAGATACCACTGCTGTATTAAATACAACATCTAGTAGAGATAATCTAGTGAATAGCTTGATTGCCTCAGCAATTACAACAAATGTAGATGGAATCAATGTAGATCTGGAGTCTCTCTCTGGAGATGCGAAGGATGGATACATCCAGTTTATTAAGGAATTATCACTGAAGTGTGAGAAGAATGACCTGATTCTATCTGTTGATAACTATGCACCAACAGGCTCCTCTCAGCATTATCAGCGTAAGAT
>ONIO01000067.1 GCA_900317915.1 uncultured Lachnospiraceae bacterium
GATTCCCATGTATCAGTTCAAAGAGGAAGAGCGAATTGCTTATGAAAGCAATCCGATTGCAATGGCGATTTATGAATTTGCGGATGGCGAAGTGCGGACACATGTGGTGTCGGACGGATTTTGCCGCATTATGCATGCAGAGAGGGAGACCCTTCGTGACATCCTAGACCGCGATATGTTCGGCCTGGTGCACCCAGAGGATCGGCCTCGTCTGATGAAGCTGGGCGAGGAATATGTGCTTGGCTCCAGCGTCTACGACATCATCTATCGAATCCGCCCAATAGACAGCCAAGAGTACTTCTACGTCCACACCAAGGCCTATAAAAAGGTGCTTGATGACGGCTCAATCATCGGATTCTTCTATTATATGGACATCACCAACACCGTTCGCGGCATAAGCCTCATGTCCCAGGACGAGTTCTATTCCGTGCAGACCGACTTCTTCTATAAGGATGAAATCACTGGCCTGCCCAATAGCAATTATTTCCACGAATTCTACGACGAGAAGGTCCAGTATTTCTTCGAGATCAATAAGCAACCATACCTGATCTACACCGATCTGAACGGTATGCAGGCCTACAATTACCAGTACGGTAATGTGGAGGGAGACAAGCTGCTGCGCCTCACTGGTCAGATTATGAGGGAGGAGCTCCCAGGAGCGGTGATTTGTAGAGATTGCGAGGACCACATCCTGGCCATCGTTCCTATGTCCCTGACGGGAAATGTAGACCGAGGCGATAGTGTGGAGTCTACGTGGGAAGCTTGCAGTGCATCTCAGACTCCAGAGAATGTACCAACGAATGTTGGAGAATCTGCGTCGACGAAAAATGGATTCGAGGGAGAATCAGTAGCAGTTGATGATAGAAGTGCAGAGGCCCAGGATAATCTCAGAGCATTAGGCAGTATGATCAACCGCATCCAGGAGCGCCTAGTGGCAGAGTCCACAGGCAATACCATGGGTATCCTGGCAGGCGTAGTGGAGTTGACCCCAGCCATCACTGGAGCTGAGGCCATCGACCACGCCAAGCATGCCATCCGTGCCATCGGTACCGATCTGAATCAGGTCTACTGTGTCTATAGCCAGGAGGTGGAGAATGCCTATCTCCATGAGCGCTATATCATCGAAAATATAGACCATGCCATGAAGTCCGGTTGGATCCGGGTCTATTACCAGGGCATCTTACGTACCCAGACCAGAAAGCTCGCATCCTTCGAGGCGCTGGCACGTTGGGATGATCCAGAACTTGGACTGATGCAGCCTAAGGACTTCATCCCAGCCCTTCAGAAGTATCATATGATTAGTAGCCTAGACCTCTTTATGCTAGAGCAGGTGTGTCGAGAGTGGCAGACCAGAATCGATTACTGTGGTGTAGAGATGCCTACATCGGTGAATTTCTCTGTACAGGGATTCGATCAGTTCGATATGGTGGCGAGGATCCAGGAGATTGTGGATAGCTATCACATCTCCCATGACAAGATTATTATCGAAATCACGGAGCAGGATGTGGCGAAGGCGGATCAGAGATTCCAGAAGCAGTTGATGAATCTAAAGGAATTGGGATTTAAGATCTGGGTAGACGACTTCGGCTCAGGCTACTCCTCACTGAATGTATTCAATCGATATAATTTTGATCTGATTAAGCTGGATCTCGAACTCCTTCGTAACCTAGATAGTAATAATGGAACCAATCGTAAGATCCTGACAGCCATGGTTCGTCTGGCGAAGTCTCTAGGCGTGCATACCTTAGCTGAGGGCCTGGATAATGAGGAGCAGTTACAATTCCTACGTGAGGCTGGCTGTGGTCGTGCCCAGGGATATCTCTTCTCTAGACCGAAGTCCATTGAAGCTCACATGGAACATATGCGTATGGGTTCATCACTTTCTCCAGAGTCTCCAGAAGAGGCTGAGGAGCTGGATGCACTTGAAGTGGCTCATGACCCATCCCAGTTAGAGTATCGACCAGATAGTTTCCGAGATCTCCCAGTTGCATATGCTGTTTTCGAGGCTCATCTGAATGAGGATGAGACGGCGATTCAGGATGCGATCTATCGATTTGTAAATCCTCAGTATTCTCGCATGTTTGGAAAGCCTGTTGAGGAATTGATCGGTAGACCAGTTGGGATGGCTCTTGGTGGTATCGCAGACCTGTGGTGGAAGCGGGGCTATGAGGTCATGACCCAGGGTAAGGTCATTAAGGATCGCCTCTACTCGAAGATTATCAATCACTGGATTGACTTTGTCATCGCGCCAGCTAATGAACCTGGAATGATCTCTGTTATTTTCCTGAATGTGGATGAGGACCATGCCATTACTCAGCAGCTGGAGAGAGATAAGGATACTGGACTGGCAATTCTGGATATCGCTCAGGTTCTGGGTGGTTCTCTCCAGTATGAGAGGGTAATCAAGCAATCCCTTGCCATGATTGGTGAGAAGGTCAATCTCAGAAGCATAAGTATCTTCGAATTTCAGGGACAGAGCGATGCACGCCTTACATTTCACTGGTCTGATCCAGATAGCAAGTGTGACGAGACCCACTTGCAGGAGCTATTCGGGCTGAATCGTGAGTCTCCTGTCATCACGGAATTCATGGAGGGACAAACCGGTCTCCATATAGAGTCGGTAGAGAGCATGAAGGAGCATTCCGTATCATACTATGATGCGCTAATAAGAAATGATGTCTTGAATGTGCTGAGCGTGCCTCTTATCAATCGTGGTGAGATCATCGGATATATGATTGCTGAGAATCTGCAGGAAGAGCAGGATCTGGATGCAGAGCGTCTGATTGAGGCGGTATCTTACTTCCTGGCGCAGAAGATTGTCAGTGCGGAACTAATGACTCAGCTTGAGGAGATGAGTATCCTGGATCAGCTGACGAATGTGCAGAATCGAAATGCCCTGATGCAGCGCGCTGAGGAACTGCAGGAGAACTATGCCAAGAGAAAGCAGGCCAAGGCGCTGCAGGGTGCGATGTCGATGCTGAATCAGGCCACAAAGAATGTGGGCTTAGATAGTTTCGCTACGCGGATTCGTCTGAATACGAACCAGTACTCCCTTGGAATTATCTACGTGGATGCCAACGGACTGAAGCAGATCAATGACGCCAGCGGACATGAGGCTGGTGACGGCTATCTCCGTAAGATTGCAAGACTATTGAGTGATATCTGCGGTGAGAAATTTGTCTACCGTGCAGGGGGCGATGAGTTTGTAGTCATGATGGAAGGCATAAGCAAGGAAGACTTCGATGAAGTGATGCAAGAATTGCATCAGCGGATTGATGAGGATTCTGAAGTTTCCATGGCGATTGGTACTGAGTGGCTAGAATCCGCTGAGAATGTGGAGGAAGCGATCCACGAGGCGGATCACCGCATGTACGAGGATAAGAAGAAGTATTATATGACTCATGACCGTCGTCGACGCCAGTGAGACTTGTATGGGAAAGCAGGTGTGTATCATCCAAATTCGACTTACAAAGCAAATAAGGTGAAACACGCTGTGCCGGCCTGTATTTACTTGCTGATACAGTAGGGTATGTTTCGCCCAAAGTAGGCCAGCAGGGGCAAAAAGGCGAAACAAATGCAGTGGGAAGCTGGCATGTATCATCCAAATTCGGCTTACATAGCAAATAAGGCGAAACAAACCAAAAGAAAAGCAAGTTCTCGCGGCGAAGTATGGCAAGAGTTCGCCTTTTTCGGACGCGCCAGGGGAATAAGGCGAAACACAGTAGCCGGGAATCAGGCGTGTATCATCCAAATTTGACTTACAAAGCAAATAAGGCGAAACAAACTGTGCCGGCCTGTATTTACTTGCTGATACAGTAGGGTATGTTTCGCCCAAAGTAGGTCGGCAGGGGGAAAAAGGCGAAACACAAAAAAGAGCAAGCGAATTCGCTTGCTCTTAGACATAGATTAGCTATATCGGGTTTTCTTGTGTTGAAAAAACGTATCAGCCTTCGACAATCTCAGTCTTTGAAATATCGCAATTGTCAGGCTCGATAATTTTCTCACCAATGGATTTCACGACCATCTTGCCCTGGCCAGGATTCAGGATGGAGTCCACATGGTTCACGATCTCGACATCCATATTGGTGCTATACTCGAAGGCATATCTGGTATTTACCATCTTGCAATTCACCATCTTCAAACCATCTATATAATCAAGACCTTGCTCGGAAGCAATGGTACAGTTAATCAGTGTGAGATTTTTAGTATTCCAAGCCAGATACTCGCCTGAGATATAGGAATCGTAGACGGTGACATTTTCACAATTCCAGAAGCAGTCTTTGGTCAGGAACTTACAGTTACGAGCGGTTACATTCTTCGCTCCATCGAATGCGTAATTGCCATATAGTTCAACGTGGTCAAGGTCTACATTTTCACAATTCATACCGAAGTAGTCGCCCTTGGCAGTGACATGATCCAGGGTCACATCCTTACACATCCAGAAGGTTTCCTTAGCATCTGCAAAGGTCACATTGCGGAGGGTTACATCCTGACAGCGACGAAAATTCTTCGGTGCCCAAATCATTGAATCTTCAACTATAAGGTGATTGGTGTACCATACGCCAGAGCGGCCCATTTCCTGCCATACAGAGTCCTTCACAGTGACATTATTGGAATACCACAGCGGATACTTGTACTGAAATTCGCTGTTGAACAGCTTGATATTCTTACTTTCCTTCAGAGGTGATTCGCCATCGTGGAAGACGGTGTCGTATATTTCGAGATTTTCTCCGCGGTACAGTGCACGCTCGCCAGCTAGGTTTTCCTGTCGGATGGTTTCGTTGCGACGTGTAATTGGGCTAAAACGGTTCTGATTTGTATTGCTCATATTTTCCATTAAGATAAAACTCCTTTTCTTACATGGAATAGTATACGTCAAGGCTATGGCTATACGTCAAGTTTGTGGATGGTTTTTTAGAAACATTTTAGAAATCTGTGAAGCGAAATTATTGAGTTACTGAGTTTTGATGCAATTTATGATTTCTTTAGCATATTTAGATTTAGCTTAGAATTCTGAACCGAAAAGTGGGGATTAATTCAGAAAAAGTTTCGAGATTTTATCGGGAGTTAATTGCTTACAGAAGCTTGGAGTCATTAGACTTATAGGAAATGTAAACCGACCAGAGAGTTGGTATTCAAAAAAGAAGAGCGAGTCTTGACATCGACCAGAAAATAAATCTTCAGCAAGAGGGACAAAACCATCTCGAAATAAAAGAGCAAAAAAGAAAGGGAATAAAATGAGTTTCACAGAATTATTAGAAGAGCGAAAGGTGCTCTTAGAAAAGGAAATTGCAAGTTTAAGGAGAGAGCGAAAGTACCCAGATGGATCGCTTATTATCAAGTATAGAGGTGGTAGGACAAGTTTCTACCATACAACAAAAAAGGATGGGAAAAGCATACAAAAGTACCTTCCAAAGAGTAACCATGAACTTTTGAGTCGCATGGTGAAGAAGCGCTATCAAAAAATTATGCTAAAAGCGGATGCGGTTGAACTATCGGCGATTCAGGAATTCCAGAAAGCATACCAACGTAGGATGTGTGAATCTGATCAGCGATTCGTTGAGAATTCAGAGGTGCAGTCTATTTTGAGCGAGCAGAGGCGGGGGAATAAGGCAAAGAGTCCTGCAATTCGTGAGAAGGTAATGCGTTGGTCAAAGGAGTCTTATAAGAAGAGTAATAAAAAGGAAGAACATCTGACAGTCCCTACGGGTCAGGGATTGTGGGTGCGTTCAAAATCCGAGGCACTGATTGTGAGTGCATTACGGAAGTACCAGATTCCTTTCCGCTATGAATGTGCCCTCGATGTGATCTATAAGGATGATTTCTTCACAGCTTATCCAGACTTCACAATTATGGATCCATTGACTGGAAAGATCTACTATTGGGAGCATTGCGG
>ONIO01000015.1 GCA_900317915.1 uncultured Lachnospiraceae bacterium
CTTGTTCTCGCGGCCATGTTGGGCTAGAGTTCGCCTTTTACCGACGCGCCAGCCATTCTGGGCGAAACATCAAGGAAAACTCCACTGCACCGCCTCAATAGAAAATTCCAACGCACCGCTTCAATAACAAATCCCAATGCACTGCTTCAATTAAACAAGTCCCAACGTATATCTCAGCATAAACTCGCTCTAAAAAACATAAAAAGTGGGCTGTGAAAAAATGATTATCTCATTTTTTCACAGTCCCTCGGTCAATTCTTTTCTTCAAATCACATGAATCGGCATCTGATCTACTCATTCATTGTATATCATTATGTAAAGCATTCTCCTGATCAAGTCTCCAAATGGAGGTCGATGAAAGGAATGGCATCCTCCTCAAAGTGAATCTGCTGGTAGTCGTCACTAGCCTCGCCTGGTAAACTGGTTGAGGAGATCGGCCTCGTCCTCCTCCACTGGAGGCTTACCACTTGGCTCCCATGCTTCTGGCACCGGGTCTCCCTGATCCTTCTTCGCCTGAAGGATTGCTTCATTCAGTGACAGCATCTTGGCATCCAGCATAGAAACAATGCTAGAACACTCTCTTAAGTCTCGGCTAATATACTCTGGCGCATTGCCCTCGAACTTATAGTAGATCTTATGCTCAAGGGATGCCCAGAAGTCCATTGCTATTGTACGAATCTGGATCTCGACCTTGGTATCTACCACTCTGTCGGACAGGAAAATAGGAATGGTTACAATCATATGGTAAGACTTATAACCAGATTCCTTTGGTGACTTAATATAATCCTTAATGGAGAGAATCTTGATATCATTCTGATTGGTAATCATCTCAGCGATACGATAGATATCTGAGGTGAAGGAACAGACAATACGGATACCGGCCACGTCATTAATGTACTTCACCATATTCTCTATGGATGTCTCATACCCGTAGCGCTTCAGCTTCTTAACGATGCTCTCTGGCTTCTTAATTCTCTTCTTAACGTATTCGATTGGGTTGTACTGGTGGATGTGCTGGAACTCATCATTTAAGACTTCAATCTTCGTTCCAATCTCCTTCAAAGCCGAATTATATAAAAGCATGAAGGAGTTCCAGGACTCGACGCCCTCACTCATATATTCCTCTGCATTCATTTCATACCTCCAAAGTCCGTTCATTCAGTAACTCCAACCGGCAAATTCCCCTCCCAGTAGAGCACGAAAAATCTATCATCATTATAGCACTTCTACCAGAAATCCTCTTCTAGAATCTGGATCTCTAAATAATCGAAGTCAATCTCATCCTGGAAGTTATCCCTGGTAAATCGTGTTGCAGAGCGTTTCTTGAACTCCTTCACATTGGATTCTAACCAGATGGGATGGGCTAAGTCGAATGCCTGACACACTTCGTCCATAGCCTTGAAAATCTTATGGGTACGGGTATCCTCTTCGTGGAGTTCCACAGTAAGGTCCCGCAGTATGTGGTTTTCTTTCCACTCCTTAAACCAAATTCGCAAAGTCGAATCTCCTTATTTCTATCAGTCTTTATCCTATGATGTCCTATATTTCTATCCTTATATGGGCAAGTTTCGAATCCATCCGACTATTCTCCCTTGCAGATCCTATAATTCTCCCTTACAGATCCTACTATTCTCCCTTGCAGGTCCTACTGATTCCGTCTCTGACGGTTGGCCTCATACATGAGGATTCCTGCAGACATGGCTGCATTGAGAGACTCTAACTGTCCCCCCATTGGGATACGGATTCTCTGATCTGCCAGTTCCGCAGTCTCCTTCTTTAGGCCATTTCCTTCATTCCCGATGAGGAAGCCACTTGGAGAAATGTAAACCGGCTCGTCATATGGGACACTGCCATCTAACCATGCAGCGTAGAGAGAAATCCCCTCCGCCTGAAGCTTCTCCAAAGTGGGATACCAGTCTTCCATGGACTCTACCTGGTAAAAAGG
This sequence comes from uncultured Lachnospiraceae bacterium, assembly GCA_900317915.1. Lineage (GTDB taxonomy): Bacteria > Bacillota > Clostridia > Lachnospirales > Lachnospiraceae > Lachnocurva. Next base: position 1,946 of record ONIO01000015.1, read on the forward strand.
CATGCGGAATAGGCTTCCCATCGTAGCACGAACCACCTTAGGCTGAAATGGATCTGCGCATCCAGGGCTTAGAATGATACCTGTCACTCCAGCACCCTCTGCAGTACGAAACATGGTTCCTAAGTTGCCTGGGTCCTGTACATCCTCTGGGATGAGGAGAAGTGGTGTCGTTTTCTCTGCTGTATCCTTTGAATCAAAATTCTTCATTTCACCATGACATGATCCATAGAGTAGGTCCTCGAAAGAATACTTTGGCATACTTGTCACTGCCAGAATTCCCTGGGGATGCTCTGTGTCTGCCATACGTCCCATAACTTCATCTGATACCAGATAGACCTCTGTAGATCCCATTCGAACCATATCCTGGCTTGGTAACTGACGGAATGCATCCTGAGCTTTCATTAGAGATCCAACTACATCCGAAAAGTACTCCTCTGCCTCACTTCTCTTCTCTGCATCGCTGTAAAAGCTCTCACTGATATAGAGAGAACGCAGCATTTCGATTGGAGTCTCAAGTACCATACGAATGCCCTCTGATACAAATGCCTGGGCAGCAGAACGGGCCTTCTTCTTTTTTTCAAGTTGGTTTACATTTTTGATATGGCTACTCTTGATACTGGTTATCATATGATCTCCTAGTCGCAAAAAAATCCCGGAAGAATGGCCGATGCAACTCTCCCGGGAAGAATAATCATTCTGTCATGAGTATATCGAATTAGATGTTCGCAAGAGTCTTGCAGATGCTTAACTGATACTCATCCATAGACTTCTGCATTGCAAGAGCCTCATCCAGATCAGTGTGGATGTACTGGCCATTGCGAACACCGATAACACGCTGCTGGGCACCCTCAAGGAGAAGGTCAACTGCCATTGCACCCATAGTAGATGCATATACACGGTCACGAGCTGTGGGTGATCCACCACGCTGCATATGACCAAGGATCGTTGCACGTGTCTCGATACCAGTAGCAGCCTCGATACGCTTAGCCATAGAAGAAGAATGGCCGATACCCTCTGCATTGATGATTAGGTGATGCTGCTTACCCTTCTTACGTCCCTCGATGATGTGGTTAACAATCTCCTGCTCATCGAAGTTGTAGTGCTCAGGAAGAAGTACATCCTCAGCACCGTTAGCGATACCACACCACAGAGCGATGTAGCCGGCGCCACGTCCCATAACCTCTACGATAGAGCAACGCTCATGAGAAGTAGAAGTATCACGGATCTTATCGATTGCTTCCATAGCTGTGTTAACAGCAGTATCGAAACCGATTGTGTAATCAGTAGAAGCAATATCCAGGTCGATGGTACCTGGCATAGAAATTGTATTGATGTCATGGTTACGAAGGTTACGAGCACCCTTATAGGAACCGTCACCACCGATGACTACTACAGCATCGATATTGTGCTTACGGCAGATGTCAGCAGCCTTCTGCTGATACTCTTCCTGTAAGAACTCTAAGCAACGTGCAGTCTGGAGGATTGTACCACCACGAGAGATAATATCAGATACGCTGTGAGCATCCATAGGAGTGATCTCCTCATCCAGAAGTCCTGCATAACCTCTGTGGATACCAACAATCTCAATTCCCTTAGAGAGAGCCTGACGAACAACTGCACGGATTGCAGCATTCATTCCAGGTGCATCTCCACCACTGGTAAGTACGGCAATTTTCTTAACTTTCTCTGCCATAATCATTTCCTCCAATCAAAACATATCAATTCAAATCGTTATAATTTTCACACGGTAATTATTCTAATACCGTTTTCGGCCAAATTCAACCAGCTTTTCTACAGATTTTACATTATTTTCTCCAAATTCCTGTCGGAGCATAGCCATGGTCGCACTTGCTTTTCTAAGGGAATACTTGCCGTGGTACTGTATAATGTTCTGTCCACGGGGCTGATCTCTGAAGTAAACCAGCAGTAGATCCTTGCCTTCCGGGTCTACTGGGATGTCATCCAGGATGCCTCTTACCTGGTCGAATTCCGCCTTCCTCTCGAATTGGATCCACACCTGTATAGGTAATTCATCGAAGCCGCACATCTCCTCTGCTAAGAGACCAGAGTTCTCTCCATCCTTGGTAGATACTTTTCCGTAAATGTAGACCTTCTCGTCCATTTCCATCAAATGACGATTTTTTTCGAAGATTCGTGGGAAGACAGTGACTTCCACAGAGCCAGCTAAGTCCTCTATGGTAATGAAGGCCATCATCTGTCCCTTTTTGGTAGTAATTGTCTTCATGGCAGTTATCATGCCAGCTATGGTGACATACTGTCCATCAGTTAAGAGAAGTGCATCCTCGTCTGCCCCTTCTTCTCTCTTGAATTCAAAGGAATGTGCAGTCACAATCTGCTTCATGGTTGCCACATAGTCATCCAATGGATGGCCACTGATATAGATACCTAAGACATCCTTCTCATTCTGCAGGAGATCTGCTCTAGAGAATTCATCCACATCAGGCATCACAGCCTCTGCCTCTTCCTTCTCCTTTTGCTTGATTGCTTCCTTCTGGGAGTCATCGATCATATCAAAGAAGCTTAACTGGCCTTCGATATTATTCTTACTAGAACCCTTCAGAGACTTGGTGATGTCATCTACCAGTTTTGGATAGACCATCATCATCTGACGGCGATTGGCGCCAAGTCCGTCTAAGGCACCTGCCTTAATCAGATTCTCGATGGCGCGCTTATTCACCCTGCCCTCATCCGACTCTGTCATCCGTCGGATGAAGTCATAGAGAGAGAGGTATGGACCATTCTCCACCCGGTCCAGGATAATCTGATCAACTACCGGCACACCTAGGCCCTTAATGGCATAAAGTCCATAGCGGATCTTACCTCCAGATACAGAAAAGTTCCCTGAACCATCATTTACATTGGGAGGGAGTACATCCACTCCCATCTCGCGGCAGACGGAGATATACTGAGAGATTTTCTCTGTACGATCCACGAAGGAAGTCATAAGGGCTGCCATGAATTCCGCTGGATAGTAGTGCTTAAAGTAGGCTGTCTGGTAGGCAACCACTGCATAGCAGGCCGCATGGGACTTATTAAAAGCATAACTTGCGAAGTCTAGCATCTGATCGAAGATTTTATTGGCAGCCTCTTCCGATACACCGTTCTTCACACAACCTATGATGTTATTCTCCGGATGCTCTGCATCCTCTCTTCCATGGACGAAGATATCACGAATCTGAACCATCTCATCTAAGTGCTTTTTCGCCATGGCACGGCGGACATTATCCGCTTCACCAAGGGAGAATCCCGCCAGATCACGTACGATCTGCATAACCTGTTCCTGGTAGACAATACATCCATAGGTTGGCTGCAGGATATGCTCAAGTTCTGGAGTTAAATAGGTAATGGATTCCTTATTCTCCTTACCCTTAATATAGTTTCCAATGAACTGCATTGGGCCCGGTCTGTAGAGTGAGATACCGGCGGTAACTTCTTCTAGAGACTGAGGCTTCAACTGCTTCATGAAGGACTTCATTCCACCAGACTCTAACTGGAAGATTCCCTCCGTATGTCCATTGCCCATCTCTGTAAAAGTTCCTGCATCATCATAGGCGAATTTGGAGATATCGATATCCACATGATGATTCTCCATGGCCATCTGACAGGCATCCTTAATAACTGTAAGGGTACGAAGACCTAAGAAGTCCATCTTCAATAGACCAAGCTCTTCATCTGTCGTCATGGTGTACTGGGTAACCAATGGACCATCTGTCTCATTTCGAGACACTGGGACAAATTCTGTCATTGGCTTCTGAGCGATGATGACACCAGATGCATGGATAGAGGTATTGGATGGCAGACCCTCTAAGGCTTTGGCCTTATCCACCAAGTCATGAACCCTTTCATCTGTATCATACATGGTTCGAAAGTCCGGACTCTCTTCAAGGGCCTTATCGATGGTAATCTTGGGAGTACCAGGGATGGACTTAGCGATACGGTCTCGCTCTGCATATGGGATGCCCAGCGCTCGGCCAACGGTATGGATGGCATTCTTCGCAGCCAGGGTACCGAAGGTTACAATCTGGGTAACACAGTCCTTACCATACTTACGAACCACATAGTCGATGACATCCTGACGGCGGACATACTCGATATCCACGTCGATATCGGGCATGGACTTACGCTCTTTATTCAGAAATCGCTCGAAAAAGAGGTCAAACCGCAGTGGGTCGATATCTGTAATGCCTGTGGTATAGGAAACCAGAGAACCTGCCGCACTTCCTCGACCAGGTCCTACTGCGATCCCATTGGTTCTGGCATAGTTAATGAAGTCCCAGACAATCAAAAAGTAGTCCACGAATCCCATCTCATGGATGACATTTAATTCGTAGTCTAACTGCTTTCTGGCCTGAGCAGCCTTCTTTGGCTGGTTCCCGTAGCGGCGCTCTAAGCCTTCGCTACATAACTTATTGAGGTAGGTCCAGGCATCATAGCCCTCTGGCACATGATAGTGTGGTAACTTCTCTTCGTGAAATGTAAACCGAACCTGACAACGGTCCGCAATCTTTTGTGTATTCTCAATTGCTTCAGGAGCAAAGCGGAAAAGCTCACGCATCTCCTCTTCGCTCTTCACATAGAACTGATCCCCAGGATAACGTCTACGGTCAATATCTGTAATGAGATGATTCCCCTGCATGCAAAGAAGGATGTCGTGGGATGCTGCATCCTCCTGTCTGGTGTAGTGGCAGTCATTGGTTGCAACCATAGGGATCCCTGTCTCATCATGGAGACGAAGTACCCCCTGGATCAGAGTCTTATCATCATGGATGCCATGATCCTGGAGCTCTAGGAAGTAGTTCCCTTCGCCAAAGATCTCCTGATAGCGAAGGGCTGTTTCCTTCGCCTTCTCATACTGCATGGAGATAATATTACGCGCTACCTCACCTGCAAGACATGCAGACAAACAGATCAGACCCTCATGGTACTTCTCTAGAATCTCTAGGTCCACTCTGGGACGATAATAGAAGCCATCGATAAATCCCTGAGATACGATCTTCACCAGATTCTGATAGCCTGTATTATTCTCAGCTAAGAGGATCAGGTGGTAGTACTTCTCCTCCTTATTACGATCCAAGCGAGAATTAGGTGCCACATAGACCTCACATCCAATCACTGGATTGATGCCCTGCTTCATGCATTCCTTATAGAAGTCAATGCAACCATACATAACACCATGATCTGTGATGGCACAGGATGTCATACCCAGTTCCTTCACCCGGGCTACATATTCTTTTATCTTATTGGTCGCATCCTTTAAGCTATACTCGGTATGCGAATGCAGGTGTGCAAAACTCATAGATTATACCCTTTTAAAACGATCACGTGCGCTATAATCAATTAACTTCATACCGCAATATGCTGCAACCAGTGATAGTAACAGAATTGCGCAGAATGTGATTGGATTCTGGCCCATCAAAAGGTACTTCGACAGGAAGGTGGATGTGCCATTAAATGTAATATGTACCAACATGGTAACTAGGATGTTACCAGTCTTGTGATAGATCCAGCCTAATACTAAGCCTAGCGCAAAGGCATAGCTAAACTGAATAAAGTTCATATGAATCAGACCAAATAAGAAGGCCTGGAATACGTTCGCTGCCCAGAATGGCATGAATCTGGAGCTATAGCCAAGTGTAACAGCTCGTAAGCCCATCTCCTCACAGATTGGTCCAAGGATCACTGCATAGAGAATCACAGCAAAGTTCAGAGAATCATCTCCCAGGCCAGAATCCTGCATGAGCTGTGTGTACTGGGTGATGCTGTCCGGTGAGATTAAGTAATCTACCGCCACAATGTAATTCGCCAGGTACTGGCAAGACACTGCAATCAGCACTACACCGAGAATTAAGAAGCCAATCTTATAGCCCTTAAAGGAAAGAGATGGATGGCCCATCTGAGGCGTACTTGGATAGTGTCTTCCACTTGGACTGGTCATATTCAGAGGATCCTTCATGATACCTGAATACATGCAGGTAAATATCAGGATTCCGATTACAGAGTAGACACTCATAGATGCCATGAGAAAGTTGGTATCGGTCACAGAATCCTGGACAGTCTTAAAGAAGGCCTCCATGGAGGGATACGAATGTGTGGCAAATAAATAGGCCACATAGACGAAAGTGCAAATCGTAGAAGTAATAACCTGTGTTGCCATGATAATGACAAATGGCAATAGGCTCTTAAAAAAATTAGAAACTGAATTCATAACCTGTCTCCTTATTTCATAACTCACTATTTACTCAAGAATTCCCGAAACTTTTCCATTGCTTCCCTTCCATGCCGGAGTCCCTCATCATAGAGTTTTTGATTCTTCTCAGGATCCTTGGTGTAAGTGGACATCTCAATACTTCCAGAAGGCGTAAATAAAAAGGCTTTCCCCTCTTTTTCTAAGCGGAGGAGATTCTTCATTTCCTTATTATATTCATTATGACGGTTATCGAGCTTTTCTACAATCTTAGGATACTGTTTTTTTAATAATACGGTATAGGCTTTTCTATGTCCCTGAGGCTCCATCACGAATCCTCTTGGTTTAGAGAGGATTGCTACAATCTTATCGCAGCCATCCTGGACCATCTTTTGTACAGGGATAGAGACACTAACGCCGCCATCAAAATACTTATGTCCATTGATCTCAATAGGCTTTGCAATTACAGGAAGGGCACAGGTAGCCATGATTGCTTTGTAATTATGAGGTCCTAGATCATCCTTTGAGAAGTAGTGAGGGACGCCTGTCTCGCCGTCTGTTGCGGGGAAAAACAGTTTGGTTGGGTTTGCCATATATTTCTCATAATCCGCAGGGTCCATGCCACCCTCCTCAGTCATATCTCCATAGATATACTGTAGTCCGAAGTAATTACCAGTGCGAAGATAATTCTTCAGGGAAATGTATTTCGGATCTGTCACATGCTCCACATAGAATCTACGATTACGGTCTCTCTGTCCGCCCAAATAGGACACCAGATTCGCTGCTCCTGCAGAGACACCCATAGAATAGTCAAATTTTGTCAGACCAGCATCTAGGAATGCATCCAATACACCTGCGCTGTATGCACACTTCATGCCGCCGCCCTCTACTAATAATCCTGTCATTGATTCAATTCTCTTTCCTAATAATTTACGTTCTCAGTACATTATTATACTTGTTTATTCCCTAAAGAATTCTATACAATTTGTCGCAAAAGTCTAAATATTGGCAGTTAAGTCACACTATACAATCCCAGAAAACTGTATATTGAGAGGTATTCATTTTTGGAATAATATCAAAACTGTATGATATGTCACACATGGGGTCTCTAATTATGCTAGAAAGAAATGGGTGAGAGAGATGGAAGAATTAAATACCTTTGACAAAGCAAAACATGCTGCAGAACGTAAGGCATTCGACGTTGCAATCTCTGCGGCTCTTAAGCACATCGATAAGGATCGTGGAAAGGCAATGATTCAGATGGTGAACCTGGTGCAGGGTATCCTGAAGGACACATGGCCAGATAGCGCATACGAAGCACTTCGTAATGTATTCCGTGATCCAAATTCCAAATGGATGCAATACACCAATAGTTTATTTGACTCAGTTGATCCAAAACTGATTAAAAGTGCAGCTCTGAACCTGGGCTATGAGGCTGGTTTCAGAGGATATAAGAGAACACGTGAGATGGCCGAGAAATACGATTGTAATATCCCTTGGTCTATTCTCATCGACCCTACAAGCGCATGCAACCTTCGTTGTACTGGTTGCTGGGCTGCAGAGTATGGTCATCAGATGAATCTCACCTACGAGCAGTTAGACTCTGTCATCACACAGGGCGAGAACCTGGGTATCTACTCCTGGCTCTACACTGGTGGTGAGCCTACTGTTCGTAAGAATGATCTCTTCAAACTTTGTGAGAAGCATCCACACAGCAATTTCCAGTGCTTTACCAATGGAACGCTGATTGATGATGAGTTCTGTGAGAATATCCTTCGGGTTGGTAACTTCTTCCCGAATATCTCCTTAGAGGGATTCGCAGATGCCAATGACGGTCGTCGTGGTCAGGGTGATTTCGATAAGGTTATGCATGCTATGGAGACTCTGAAAAAGCATAAGTGCATGTTCGGTCTCTCCATCTGCTATACCAAGGCTAATTTCAAGACCGTTACATCTGATGAATTCCTGGATATGGTTATCGAAAAGGGTGCCAAGTACATCTGGTACTTCCACTATATGCCAGTTGGTAATGATGCCTCTACTGATCTCCTTCTGGATCCAGACGAGCGTGAGTACATGTATCACAGAGTACGTGAAATCCGCGGCTTCGAAGGTGGTAAACCAATCATGGCTATCGATTTCCAGAATGATGGTGAGTTCGTAGGCGGATGTGTTGCTGGCGGACGTGAGTACTGCCACATCAATCCAAATGGTGATGTAGAGCCTTGCGTATTCATCCACTACTCCAGCGCTAATATCAAGGAAAAGTCTCTGATTGAGTGCTTGCAGCAGCCAATCTTCAAGAAGTATCGTGACGGACAGCCATTCAATAAGAATATGCTCCGTCCATGTCCTATGCTTGAGAATCCAGACGAGCTTCGTCGTATTGTAGCTGAGACAGGTGCTCACTCTACCGACATGCAGTCTCCTGAGTCAGTTGACAAGTTGTGTGGAAAATGCGACCCTTATGCCAAGGAATGGGCTGACCGTGCCGAGAAGCTCTGGGAAGAGAGCAAGGCAAAGAAGGCTGAGCGAGTAGCAAAAGCTGCTGCCGCTGGTAAGTAAAGAGTTCCTTCTAGTGAACCCTTTGGTTTATATTTCTAAATAATCGAAAACCTCCCTACAATAGGTATAGCCTAAAGTAGGGAGGTTTTCTTATTGAAAGATCTATCGATATCTACTCCTTCTGGTTCAAAAGTGCAAGCATGCACTCCTTCCAAATAGAGAGTGGATAGGTATTCCCATGGAGATCCGCTATCTCCTCGGGATGATCGCAACCAACCCAGACACTAATGGTGTACTGAGAGGTGGATCCACAGAACCAACCGTCCTTATTATCATTGGTTGTTCCTGTCTTACCGTAGGCTGTCTCATTAGATGCTGTGCTCCAGTCCATAGAGGAAGCAGTACCGCTACTTATTACGGACTTCATCACATCTACCATACTATTGGCAGCATCCTTATCATATACTTGCTTGGTTTCCGTACTTACGCCCTTCTTATCAGCATATTTACTTCCCTGATAGATTTCTTTTCCATCAATATCTGTAATGGATACCACACAAGTCGGCTGGCTCCATAGACCATCATTCGAAAGGGCCCGATAGGCACCGGCCATCTGTTCCACTGTGACACCATGTGTAAGTCCGCCCAGGGCACTTGGAAGATTCTCATCCTGTGCAACAATACGGTCAAAGTCCATCTCTTTTAGGAAAGAGATTCCATAGCTAGGTGTAATCTCTGAGAACACCTGGGTGGCTGTATCATTATTACTAGATGCTACCGCATGGCGATAGGACTCTGGTTGGTAGCCTTTCATGAAGGCTGGTGTATAGACAATCAGAGGCTTTATGGAGGATCCAGGCTGGCGATAGCTCTGATATGCCCTATTTAAGGTGTATGCATTTTCAGTTGCAATCTGTGTCCGCCCACCGATTACAGCTACTACCTTGCCTGTCTTATTATCAATTGCAGTGACTGCACCCTGCAGTTTATAGAGTCCCGTGGTGTCATCCTTCTCGGAATATGCTGCAAGGTTGGTATCCACTGAATTCTGTATTTTCTTTTGGGCCCATGGATTCAAACTGGTTTGAATGGTATAGCCGCCAGATGCAACTCGCTTCGCTGCTGCATCACTGTCTTCTTTATAATACTTTTCAAAGAAACGAATGGCGCATTCCTGGGCATAGGTAATCTGGTAATTATCTACTGCCAAAGAACTGCTTTGGATGGTTAAATTCTCAGCAATTGCCACCTGATACCTGGCCTTTGAGATATAGCCTTCTCGGTACATATTTAAAAGAATTCTGTCTCGTCGGGCAATCGCATTAGTTGGCTCTCGATAGGGATTATAGTAACTTGGACGATTCGGAATCGCACATAGGTAGGCAGTCTGAGATAAGGACAATTTGTCTGCACTTACGCCAAAGTAAAGCTGTGACGCATTTTCGATGCCATAGCTACCATTGGAGAAGAAGCATTGATTCACATAGAATTCCATGATGTCCTGCTTGGAATACTTCCGATTCATCCAAATAGCGAGACAGATCTCATTGACCTTACGGTCCAGACTAACCTCCTGTGTAAGGAAGGTATTCTTAGCTACCTGCTGGGTGATACTAGAGCCACCACTCTTAGTATTCAGGATATGTGCATAGCCTAGCAAGGCACGAGCCATGCCTGAAATACTGTAGCCCTTATTTTTCCAGTAACTTGGGTCCTCAATGGACACAAAAGCATTCACCACATTCTTAGGAATCTGCTCATAGCGGAGGTACTTACTACTGTCATCCGCTGTTGTGCCTTTGATTTCATTCCCATTGATATCCAGGAATCTACTGGAAGCATTAGTTCGAAATGTCGCCTTAGAAGATTTCTCAACAATCTTCTCTGCTTTACGGTAATCCTCTAGGATGGAACTTCCTGTTTTATGCTTTACATAAATATTCAAAGCAGAAAAGGCAATCAAAGTCAGAAGTATGAGGATCGAAAGAGCGATGCCTACTCCCTTTAGGATTTTCTTCCAAAGTGGCCTCTTGGGTTTATCTTTTTTATTAAAACGCTTTTCTTCTAGCGATTTCTTATCTCTATCCATAGATTATCAATTCTGTACTGTGACAATTTCATTGTTCTTAATCTGCTGAATATATGTCTTCGCCTGCTCCACAGTAGTCATATCAGGCTCCATTACATAGAGTCTGGTTCTAGGCATAGAGTAGGTGTAATCTGACTTACCAGATCCATTGACACTGTACTGCTGGATACTCCAACCTGTTCCAGAGCTTAACTGCTCATTTACCATAGCACTTAATTGTTCATAAGGAACACTTGTCTGGAAGCTTCCTTCAAGGCCCTTCAGAAGCTCTGAGTAGTTATTCAATACAGCAGGTGTTGTAAGCTTATTCATAACGCCCTGGATGACATACATCTGGTCCTTACCACGCTGACGGTCACCCTCAGCAAAGGCATGACGCTCACGGGCAAATGCAAGCGCCTGGTCGGCATTTAATGTATTTTCACCTTCCACATAGGAATATCCACCTGCTTTAAAAGCATAATCGGAATGAACCGTTACAGATCCTAATGCAGAGATGACATCCTTAAATCCAGTGAAATTGATTCGGAAATAATAATCTACATCGGTATCATACAGTGCAGACAGGGTGTCCATAGAACAGTTGATTCCATAGATTCCTGCGTGGGTTAGCTTATCCTTAGCTCCATTTGATACGGAGGTCGCTACATAATAATCTCTTGGAGTAGACACCAGAAGAATCTGATGGGTCTTAGGATTAATGGTTGCTAGGATATTCACATCTGATCGACTTGTAGTGGAGATTGGTCCAGCCACATCGATACCAGAAATAAAGACCGTGAAGCAATCTGTGTTATTCTTTTTTGCCACCTCAGCTTTTGCCCGTGTGGTCTTGGTCTGAATATCAATCTTAGCAATTTCACGAATGGACTTGCTGTAATCAGAATATCCTTCTGTCTCCTCGATAGCGCTGATATATGCTTCATTTAAAAGGATGGCACCAACTTCTTTATTGGATAAAGCATCCGCCTGAGTCAGCATATCCTCAAACTCTTCTGTCTTCACAGAGGAGGAGAGCTGTTTATTTACCTTATCAATTGCCTTATCGGTATTGCTTCGATCAAGGGACTTGAGAATGCCGAAGGTATACTCCTTAGCGTCCTTTAATTCCTTTGCAGGATCTTCTTTTAAGACATAAACTCCATATACGGTAGTCTCTGAAGTAGCTCCAGTGATTCCCTTAGCAGTATTTACAATGCCCTGATAGTAGTATCCAATCACACCGAACAGAATACTTAAAACAATAGCCAGGGCGAAGCCTGTATAGAATCGGCCCTTATGGTGGTAGTGCTTCATCAGGAATCTAGGAAGAATGAATAACACAATCAGTCCAACTAGGATTCCAACCAAGTACTTATTTGGAAGAAATGCAGACTGGTATAAGAAGAACATTAGGAAAAGAGAGAGTAACAGTTGGATCATGGATGCAATCCAACCGATGGTCTTCATCACTTTTCTCTTCTTTTGACTGTGGTGTTTTCTATGATGGTGATGGCTGGAATGATTCTCATCACTTCCAATATTCACATCATATTCGCCCTTCTTCTCAGGCATCTCGTCAAGTGACATCAGATTCTCTTTTGCTACCTTGTTCTCTTTATTCTCTGCCATATTATATTCCCTTCACTGTTAGAATTCTTCCAACGGTATTGTCTAATACTTCCTGTGTAATCTCACCGCTTTGCACTCCTTCTAAGACAGCCTGGTAGGTGCCTTCAAAGTCCTCTGGGAGAAAGAGCATATCATTTCCCTCTGTAATTGCTTTTACAGCTTCTACTCCATTTTTAACATTTTTCGCCTTGAGAGATGTTGTACCCTGTAAGAATGTCAGGGAATAATCGATATTATTATCTGTTTTTAAGGTGGTATTAATTCCTTCCTCACGAAGCTGATCCTGGTCTGCAGACTCCCCCTCACCTAATTGATAAGCTACGAATACATCTGCCCCCATCTTTTCATGCATAATCTGCTGCATGTTGTAGAACATAATCTTCGCCTGGTCTGCATTCTGAATATTCTTAGCTGCATAAAGCAGTCCACCAACCGGATACTGATTTACACTTTTCCTGGTACTTTCTCCAGAAGCAACCACCTGCCCCACATGGGTAAGCTGCTCTGGTGTAATGAAGAATAGCTGCGCAACCTTATCCTCTGTTGACATGGAACTAACAGCAGAACTTGCTCCATCAGAAATGGTTATGTCACTGTTATTAGCAGAGTTTGTGTCCGCTTTTGGGGTCTCCTGAGTCGCTACTTGATTCGTAGTATCTGAGTCATTGGTTTCCGCTTTCGGATTCTCTGTTTTTGTATTCGAAATCTCTGTTTTCTCTGGATGCATGATGCGACCGGTTACCCGTAGTCCTGTTAGAACTATAACTAACCCTAAAACAATCAATTCACATGTAATTAATAAACCTGATCCTTGCCTATTTCGCATGTACTCCTCCTAGCACTTATTTCTGCTCATCCCCGTGGCCGTAATATCCGCCATAATAATTTCCATAGTAGTTACCGTAGTACTTACCATAGTATTTGTTCTTTTCCATTCGTACCTTATTCAAGACACATCCAAGAATAGGGGTTCCAGATGCTTCCAACTGCTGCTTTGCAGCAAGGATGGAGCGACTGCCCACCTGATCCTGCGCAACTACTAAGACAATACCATCACACTTTGGTGCGATTACTGCTGCATCGATTGCAGCTCCAATTGGTGCGCAGTCCACAATGACATAGTCAAAGTTCTTACGACTTGCCTCCATAAGATCCTGGAAGTTTTGGCGCTCAAGGATCTCTGTAGGATTTGGCACTTCTCTACCTGCAAATACCATAAATAGGTTATCAATATTGGTAGAGTAGATTACATTCTCTACCTTCTTCCATCCTGATAAAAAGTGAGATAAACCAAGGATCTCCTTTCCTGATACAGTCTTGGCACGATGACGTCCTACCATTGCAGATTTACGCATATCTGTATCGATATAGAGAACCGTCTTACCTGCGGCGGCAATTGTTCTAGCCAATTCGAAAGTTACTGTACTCTTCCCTTCGTCAGGAGCCGTACTGGTAAACATAATTACCTTCTTATCGTCACCACAAAATTCTATATTTACGCGAAGTGCACGAAGAGATTCTCTCATGGTATAACTCTGATCTCTTACGTCATTAAGAATTACCTGTTCCATTTGATTCCCTCTCTATCAATCATTCTGAGACTTAGTTGTAGTATTTGTCTGTTTTGCTTGTGGAGCCACCTGCTTTGTTGCTAGGTTCTGAGCCTTCTGTACAGGTGCTACAGAGATATTCTGTACATGCTTCTGTCTCTGCTGGGGCTGCATGGGTCTAGAAACTGGTCTTCTCCCTGTAGTGCTCTTCGTCTTACGAACCGCATTGGATTTCTCCTGAAGAATTCCCTCATCAAGTGGCAAGGTGCCGAGAACACTGAGTCCAAGTTTCTTTTCAACATCCTCAGGTGTAAGAATCTTATCGTTAATATAGAATCCTAATACACATACTGCAGATGCAAGTAAGAATCCAAGAAGTGCACCAATGAGAGAATTTCGTCTTGTGTTAATATTCACTGGATGATTATCGGTAATACCATTTTGAATAATCGTTGGCTTCTCGTGAGTCATATTGGTTCCAATGAATTCTGCAGATACAGAAGTAACTTCGTCTACAATCTTCGTTGCAGCAGTTGCATCCTTATCTGTTACAGTGATAGTAATAATTCGTGTATTGGTTGGTACATCAACACTGACTTCCCCACTTAGTGCCTCATAGGACATATTTAATCCCAGATTGCTAATAACCTTATTCAGTACAGGCTGTCCCTTCACAACCTGGGCGAAGTCTGATACAAGGGAAGTACCAACAGCTACATCATTGGTCGTTAACTGCTCAGAATCACTGCTCTGGGATAACACATATAATTTTGCCTCAGCCTTATACTTAGGTACGATCAAAAAACTAGTACCTAAATACGCAATTACCCCACAAATAATTGTGGATAGTAAGATCGTTTTTATATGTGCACGAATGACGCCACATACATCCAAAAGATCAATTGTAATCTCGTCACTATTCTGTTTCATATCGCGGCCTACATGACCAGCCTGTCTTGTCTCCATTATTCCCTCCAATTAAATCAAATCTATAATTCTCGCTGGATTATCTTCAAATAAGATGTATGCGGTATCCTCACCATACTTTCGGGTGATGAATTTCTCTGCATCCGCCATATGATTTGCTCTTTCATCAATACCATGTGCATCCGATGCAATAAAGTCGACCAACCCCTTCTTCAGAAGTTTCTTCGTGGTCTTCTGTAATAGTTTGCCATCGATTCCAAGTACACTATCCGCATTACACTGAATCATTGCTCCAATGGCCTGCATCTCTGCAGCCAATCCCGGATCCGATTGAAAGACCTCATAGCGCTCAGCATGGGCAATAATCGGGAGATAGCCCGAACTCGTAGCATCTCTTATTACACTTCGAATAGCATTTACTGGTGTAGAATGTGAGAATTCACATAGAATGAAAGCCGTGTCACCTGCAGAATGAATTCGGTTGCTTCGGTAATTATCAAGCATCTCCGAATCCGCATGGTATTCACATCCCAGATAGAGATTTACCCCGATTCGATCTGCTTCTTCACGTGCACGTAGATAATTCTGTTCAATCAGGTCTTTGTCATAGGGGAACATTCCATGTCGAAAATGTGGAGTCATAAAAATGTCGGTAACTCCCTGCTTGTAGGCGGCCTGAGTCATTGCAATTGTTTCCTCAAGGGTATCTGCTCCGTCATCAACGCCAAACAAACTGTGATTATGAATATCAATCATTTTTTGTTCCTTATCGTTTTTTAACGCATCATATCATCATGTATCCAATCTTATATATTTTATCATGTAAGTCAATTAAGTCAACAAACTTTCATGTTTATAATACAGGAAACGAGTTTTGTAACATGTTAATATGTATTCCGTACTGGCTGAAAATATAGCGTAAGAAAGGTGAACGCTATGAATCGCAAACGTGAATTGTATGATTTAGTTGCAGTTGGTATGAGAATTGCTGCTCGAAGAGAAGAGCTTGGACTTTCCCAGGAAGCTTTAGCTGAAAAGATGGACCGTGCCACAAAATATGTCTCTGATATTGAGCGTGGCAAGTGCGGTATGTCCATCAGCACACTAATCAAATATTCTGAGTGCTTAAATATCGGTCTAGACTATATCATCTATGGAATAGACAAGTCCGACTTCATGGTGGAATCGCCTTCTGCCAAAGCGCTGATTGAATCTATCCATGAGTGTCCAGAAAGTAAGCGTCACTATTTAACTCAGATTATTCGATCCTATAACGATGCCTTGAAGAAGAGTAATTAATTCAGTTGAATCCATAAGAAAAGTCCTTGCCTACCAGCGGTAGACAAGGACTTTTTTACTTTTGAGCGAGATCAAAAGATATTAGATCTAATCCTCTTCTTTTTTTCTAAGTAGAGATGTACCAACTACTCCCGCACCAATTGCAAGAGTGAGAAGAATGATCATATTTCTCCACTCATTTGTATCATTTGTCTTTGGTGCCTTAGCAGCTTTTGTTCCCATGTTATCGCCATACACAATAACGTAATCGGATGCATGAGAGAAATCCAATTCTAAGCTTCCATCCGCTTTGACCAGGCCAGAATCCTGGAATACCAACTTATGGTTGGAATCGTACCAGTACAGGTTACCGTACTTACCAGTTGTATCCTTAGGTGCCTGAAGTGTCAGGGTTGCCTTGAATCCAAAAG
>ONIO01000120.1 GCA_900317915.1 uncultured Lachnospiraceae bacterium
CCACAGTTGACTCCCTCAGAGATCAACTCACCTGCTAAGAAGTCAGCGATTGCCTGGTCTACATCACCTGAGACACCAGAGATCACCTGGATACCAGCTGCATCTAAAGCAGACTTGGCACCCTCTCCCATGCCGCCACAGATTAAGAGAGCTACATCCTGCTGTGCTAATACACCAGCCAGAGCCTCATGACCTGCACCCTCTGCAGAGATAATCGTAGATGACAAGATCTGTCCATCAACCACTTCGTAGATTTTAAACTCTTCAGACTTACCGAAGTGCTGGAAGATTTCACCATTGTTATAAGGAACTGCAATTTTCATATTCTATTTCCCTTCCAATTCTTAGATGTCTCACTTTATTTTCTATCTTAGATATGTGTGTGGAATCCCACATAAGGCTTGTTAAGTATACCAAACTTTACAGGCGGATGCACACCCTTACTTCATTATGACAATCTATTCCATCAACTTTTTGGTTCATCAAAGTCCATATGCATACAGCGAATTGCATTTAGCACAGCGATGACACATACACCTACATCTGCGAAGACTGCAGCCCACATATTAGCGATTCCTAGAGCACCAAGTAGAAGTACTAGGACCTTTACGCCAATTGCGAGCCAGATATTCTCTTTCACAATACGAAGGCACTTTTTAGAGATACGGATTGCTGTCACAATCTTATAGGGATTATCATCCATCAGGACTACATCTGCTGCCTCAATGGCTGCATCCGATCCCATAGCACCCATGGCAATTCCAATATCCGCACGGGATAGAACAGGTGCATCGTTGATGCCATCTCCAACGAAGGCCAAGCGCTCCTTATCACTTCTCTTTTCAGACAGAAGCTTCTCTACCTCAGACACTTTATCCTGTGGCAGGAGCTCGCTTCGGATCTCATCGATTCCTAAGTCACCACCGACTTTGTCTGCAACAGCCTTTGCATCTCCAGTCAGCATCACTGTCTTTCGGATTCCATGCTGCTTTAAGGCAGTGATGGCTTCCTTACTGTGATCTTTTATGGTATCAGAGATAACAATATGTCCCTCATACTCTCCGTTGATGGCAACGTGAATAATGGTTCCCAGATGATCGCATGGTTTATATTTGGCTCCAATAGACTCCATCATCTTGGAATTACCCACACAGACTGTCTTTCCATTGATAATGGCACGGATTCCATGGCCTGGGATCTCTTCGATATCTGTTACAGAGCAGTCATCCTTCTCATTCGGATACGCATCCCGAAGGGACTGAGCAATTGGATGGGTTGAATAGCGTTCCACGTGAGATGCCATATGGAGGAGTTCCTCCTCTGTGATCGTCTCTGGGTGGACAGCTGTTACCGTAAAGGTTCCCTTGGTTAGAGTTCCTGTCTTATCGAAGACGATGGTCTTGACCTCAGACAGGGTCTCCATATAGTTTGATCCCTTTACCAGGACACCCTGCTTGCTTGCACCACCCAGACCTGCGAAGAAGGACAGTGGTATGGAGATTACCAGTGCACATGGACAGCTAATAATCAGGAAGGTCAGCCCGCGGTAGAGCCAGTCGCCCCACATGGAATCTGCTCCCATAAGCAGAAGTACCACTGGAGGAATCAGTGCCAGAGCAAGGGCTAGGAATACTACGATTGGTGTATAGACACGGGCAAACCTGGTGATGAAGTTCTCAGACTTCGACTTTCTAGAGCTTGCATCCTCAATGAGTTCTAACACCTTCGTTGCCGTAGACTCGCCGAATTCCTTGGTGGTCTGAATCTTCAAGAGACCACTTAGATTAATACTTCCAGAGACAACCTCCATACCTTCGGACACATCCCTTGGCATAGACTCACCAGTCAGGGCTGCTGTATCTAGAGCGATGGTGCTTCCGATTTCTACATCATCTGGATCCACTTCCTCTAGTTCTCCATCCTCGCCCATGATATTGGCATAGTCTGGAGCGATGTCCATAAGGTCTGCGATATTTCGTCTGCTCTTCCCTACTGCATAACTCTGGAACCATTCGCCCACCTGATAGAAGAGCATAACAGCGATGGCTTCCACATAGTCGCCACTACGAGACACTGCCAGCACAATAGCACCAATGGTGGCAATGGACATCAAGAGGCATTCGTCAAATGGCTGACGATTGATGATTCCCTTTCCAGCCTTGATCAGGATGTCATAACCGATGATTCCGTAGGGAATCATATAGAGGACGAATCGAATCCAACCATCAACTGGCACAAAGTGAAGGGCCAGTAGCAGAATTCCCGTGATTATGATTCGGATTAGATTTTTCTTCTGCTTTTTGTTCATAGGCCTACCTCCTACTTGAAGAAGATCTCGCAATCAGACTCAACCTTCTTACAATTCTTCCGTACTTCTGTCATGACAGCATCCACGTCTGCGCCGTCCTCGAACTCAACCTTCATCTTTAAGGTCATGAAGTTCACATTAGCATCTAATACGCCAGCAGTGTTCTTCGCAGCATCTTCCATCTTTGCTGCACAGTTTGCACAATCCACATCGATCTTGTAAGTCTTTTTCATGATTTTTCTCCTCTAATACCTTCTGCTTCTCCCATGTATCCAGTTTTATGGGAAATGTAAACCATGCCCATCACTGGATTTTATGATTAAGCATTTGTTTAATCGTTAACTACATCATAGAATCTTCCATCCAGAAAGTCAACCTTAAACAAGTTTTTAATTGTATTATTTCATATCACTATCCCCCAGGTCTCCCTATGGAACAATGCTCTTAGCATTCCATGCGATATTCTATTCTAGGTTTTCCAGCAAGCCATGGAACTATTTCCATGACAATCAGATGTCAACCTGTCCAATGGCCGCGATGGTTTTCTCTATGTCCTCTTTCGTATGGGCTGCAGACACAAACATTGCCTCAAACTGACTTGGTGCTACATAGATTCCCTGCTCAAGCATCTGGTTAAAATAGGATGCGAAAACTGGCTTTCCATCAGTCATAAATACAGACAGAAGGGAACCTACGCGATTCACTGTCCAGCCTCTCTCTACAAATGCAGCTTCTATTTGTGCTGCGGATTCATCGATTTTCTGATAGATCTCTGGATGATTCTTGAGATAACGAAGAGTCACGATACCTGCTGTCACTGCTACCGGATTACCTGCAAGGGTTCCTGCCTGATAGACTGGACCAATTGGTGCTACACAGGACATGATGTCCTTACGTCCGCCATAGGCCGCAAGGGGCATACCACCACCTACGATTTTACCCATGGTTACCATATCTGGAATGACGCCATAGTATTCTCCCGCACCACCATAAGCAATACGGAATCCTGTAATGACCTCATCGAAGATTAGTAAGCTTCCATTCTCCTTGGTAACTTTTCTTAAGTACTCTAAGAAGCCTTCTTCTGGTGGAACAACTCCCATATTGGCAGCTACCGGCTCCACAATCACAGCTGCGATTTGGTCTACATTTTCATCAAATAA
>ONIO01000007.1 GCA_900317915.1 uncultured Lachnospiraceae bacterium
GTGGGAATCGATGTAGATATCGCCAATGCAATTGCTAAGAAGCTTGGTAAGAAGCTGAAGATCGAGGATGTATCCTTCGACTCCATCATCGCTGGTGTACAGAATGATAAGTACGACTTTGGTATGGCTGGTATGACTGTTACTGATGAGCGTAAGAAGAATGTAGACTTCACCGAATCCTATGCGAAGGCTGTTCAGGTTGTTATCGTTAAGGAAGATTCTGACATCAAGTCCATCGATGATATCTCTTCTAAGAATAAGATCGGTGTGCAGCAGGGTACGACTGGTGACATCTATGCTTCCGATACCGTTGAGAATGGTGGTTACGGCGAGGATGCAGTAACGAAGTACAACAGTGGTCCTGATGCAGTACAGGCTCTCCTGTCTGATAAGGTGGACTGTGTTATCATCGATAATGAGCCTGCTAAGGCTTATGTAGCAGCAAATCAGGGTCTGAAGATTCTAGATTCTTCCTTCGCAGATGAGGAATACGCAATCTGTGTGAAGAAGGGTAACAGCCAGCTGAAGAATGACATCAACAAGGCTCTGAAGGAGCTGAAGGATGATGGAACCATCGATAAGATTGTTTCTAAATACATCAAATAATAATGGGAAGGTAATTGTTTTGGGGTCAAAGTTATAATCCTAAAAATCGTTCTACATTATATAGGAAGAAGAGGGACGGATTCTAGCCCCTCTTTTTCTCGCGTGGTGATTCATTTGGGTTTATAATGGATAGGTCAACTTGGTTTATCTTTGTGACAGATTCTAATAATAAAAGTAATATGGTAACGAAAAAGAGAGGCTTATGACATGACTTTAAAAGATCAAGTTATGCAGGCACTGGTGGCGCATGACAATTACATGCTGATCCTAAAGGGTCTGGGAAACACAATTCTAATCACGGTGATTGCAGCAATCATTGGTATCGTCCTGGGTGTCGTGTGCGGAATCTTTCGCGCAAGCTATGACAAGAATCAGGAGAGAATGAAGAGAAGAGGTGGCGCTGGGTATTATCTCATGGCTTTCTTGAATTTCTTCATCAAGCTCTATGTCACTGTGATTCGTGGTACTCCTACAGTCATCCAGTTGATGATTGCATACTTCCTGATCTTCGCATCTGCCCAGAACGGAATCCCGGTTGCGATCTTCGCCTTCGGCTTGAACTCTGGTGCTTATGTATCTGAGATTATCCGTGGTGGTGTCATGAGTGTAGATGAGGGACAGTTCGAGGCCGGCCGTTCCCTTGGATTTAGCTATGTCCAGACCCTGTGGTATGTGATTATTCCTCAGGTATTTAAGTCTGTTCTCCCTGCACTTGAGAATGAGTTCATCACTCTGTTTAAGGAGACTTCCATCGCAGGTTACGTAGGTATCCGTGATGTAACTAAGGCTGGCGACATCATTCGAGCAACCACTTACCAGGCTCTGGTTCCACTGATTCTCATTGCAGGAATCTATCTGGTTTTGGTTCTCTTACTAGAATATGTCGGCGGTAAGTTGGAGAGGAGAATGCGTCAAGATGAGCGATAAGGTATTAATTCATGTTGAAAATCTAGAAAAACATTATAAGGGTGGAGAGATCCACGCACTTGACGGTGTCTCTATGGATATCCATCAGGGAGAGGTGGTAGTTATCATCGGACCATCTGGTTCTGGTAAGTCTACCCTGCTTCGTTCTCTGAATCTCCTCGAACTGCCAACCTCTGGTGTGATCCAGGTAGATGGACAGAACATTATGGATCCAAAGGCCAATATCAATAAGCATCGTCAGAAGATGGGAATGGTGTTCCAGCACTTTAATCTCTTCCCCAATATGACCATCTTAGAGAATATGACCATTGCACCTATGAAGCTTCTGAAGAAGTCTCGGGAAGAGGCTGAGGCGATGGCAATGGAACTCTTAGAGAGAGTAAACTTAGCGGATCGTGCCAATGCATATCCCAAGCAGTTGTCTGGTGGACAGAAGCAGCGTATCGCTATCGTCCGTGCCATGTGCATGGAGCCTGAGATCCTGCTTTTCGACGAGCCAACCTCCGCTCTGGATCCAGAGATGGTTGGTGAGGTATTAGAGGTAATGAAGGAACTGGCCAAGGGCGGTATGACTATGGCAGTGGTTACCCATGAGATGGGCTTCGCAAGAGAAGTGGCTGACCGTGTGGTCTTTATGGCAGACGGACAGATCCTAGAAGAGGGTAGCCCGGAGGAAATCTTCGAGCATCCGAAGAATGAGCGTCTCCAGGGATTCTTATCTAAGATCCTGTAAAATAAATCTGTAGGAATTGGAAACCATAGAATCCTGGGTAATACTTCTATTGTTATAAAAGGGGAAAAGGAAAAAGAAAAATGACTGCTTCAACCATTTGTATTGTGATCACCATCGTAGCCTATATGATTTTCATGTTGCTGATTGGTGTCTACTTCTCTAATAAGAATAAGAACTCCGATGACTACTACTTAGGTGGACGAAGCCTGGGTCCAATTGTCACTGCGATGAGTGCAGAGGCATCGGATATGAGTAGCTGGCTTCTGATGGGACTGCCAGGACTTGCCTTTATCGAGGGATTATCAGATCCTGCATGGACTGCCATCGGCTTAGGTATCGGAACCTATGTGAACTGGCTGGTCGTTGCTAAGCGTCTCCGTCAGTACTCCCATCTGGCTGGGAATTCCATTACCATCCCAGGCTTCTTTAAGAATCGTTATCATGACGAGAAGGGCCTCTTGTCTGGAATCTCCGCTCTGATCATTCTGGTCTTCTTCGTGCCCTATACAGCCAGTGGCTTTGCAGCCTGCGGTAAGCTTTTCTCTAAGCTTTTTGACGTAGATTATATGATAGTTATGCTGGTAAGTGCGGTTGCTATCGTTGCCTATACCATGATGGGTGGCTTCTTAGCTGCATCCACCACAGATCTCATTCAGAGCATTATTATGACCATCGCCTTAGTGATTGTTATGATCTTCGGCGTGGGTGTGGCTGGTGGCTTAGATCAGGTACTTTCTAATGCCAGAGCAATCCCGGGCTACATTTCCCTGACAGAGATGGGAGATGTGAATACGAAGATTTCCACAGGGGTATCCTTCTTAGATGTGGTAACCAAGATGGCCTGGGGCTTAGGATACTTCGGTATGCCTCACATTTTACTTCGCTTCATGGCGATCCGTGATGAGAAGGAGATCCGTGTATCCCGTCGCATAGCAACGGTCTGGGTATTTATCTCTATGGCAGCAGCTATCTTCATCGGAATGATTGCCTATGCTATGTCACAGGCTGGAGAGATCAGCCACTTTAAGGATACCTCCTCTGCGGAGAATTCCATTATTGAGATCGCATCCCTATTAAGTAAGAATGGTGTGATTGCAGCCTTAGCCGCAGGGCTGATTCTGTCAGGCATCCTGGCATGCACCATGTCTACATCGGATTCCCAGCTTCTGGCAGCAGCCTCTAGTTTCTCTGAGAATATCTTGGGGGATGTCTTCCATGCCCAGATGTCTGAGAGGAAGAAGGTTACTCTGGCGAGACTCACGGTTGTGGTCATCGCAGTGATCGGAGTCTTCTTAGCCAGAGACCCCAACGGTTCTGTCTTTAAGATTGTATCCTTTGCCTGGGCAGGATTCGGCGCAGCCTTTGGTCCCCTTATGCTTCTGTCCCTTTACTGGAGACGAACCACGAAGGCCGGAGCCATCGCTGGCATGATCTCCGGTGGCGCCATGGTATTCATCTGGAAGTATGGGGTTGCCCGCCTGGGTGGCGCCTTCCAGGTCTACGAGTTATTACCTGCATTCTTAGTATCTCTAGCTGTGATTCTTGTGGTGAGCCTACTTACTCCAGAGCCTGAGACAGCAGTTCTAGAGGAGTTCGATCAGGTGGCTTCCATGAAATAAATATATGAAATAAATCTATGAAATAGATTTGCAAAATAGATTTCTATGGAAATGTAGACCATGCCCGGCGTGGAGATTCCGCCCTGCAATTTCTAAAATCGAAATGAAAAGATTGTGAAGAATCTGTGGAGACATTGATTTCCACAGGTTCTTTTTTTATAATATCTAGGTATATCCTAAGATTGGAGGACTAGCATGGACGATAATAATACAAACCGCCCGGGCGGAAATAAAAATAATGATAATAGGAAGCAACCGATCCTTTTATTTGTGATTTTTACACTGATTGCGATCTTCATCACAACCATGATCTATGGCACCGTTAGCTCTGGATCATCGGAAGAGGTACCATATTCCACCTTTTATAAGTATGCAGATAATGATCAACTAGAGAAGGTGACCTTCAGTTCTGGTAAGATTGAATTCACACTGAAGGATGGCGTAAAGCCTATCACAGATGAGGAGACAGGTGAGTCTACCGCAGCTGAGCAGTCAGCATTGAAGGCTCTGACTGGTCAGGATGTGAAGGTGAATTACTATACGGTTTACACAGAGAAGGATGATGAGTTAATGCATCTCCTTAAGAATCGTTCGGTGGAGATCACCAGCAAGCAGACGAGTTCCACAACAGCCATTGTGTATAACGTACTTTCCTTTGTACTGCCACTGTTAATTCTCTGGGGCCTCTTCGCATTTGCAATGCGTAAGATGGGTGGCTCCGGTGGTGGAGTCTTAGGTGTTGGTAAGTCCAATGCCAAGGTCTATGTAGAGAAGTCTACAGGAGTTACCTTTAAGGATGTAGCAGGACAGGATGAGGCCAAAGAGTCTCTGGTAGAAGTTGTAGACTTCTTAAAGAATCCAAAGCGCTATACAGCAATCGGTGCAAAGCTTCCGAAGGGTGCCCTTTTAGTTGGCCCTCCGGGAACCGGTAAGACACTTTTAGCTAAGGCAGTAGCTGGTGAGGCAGGAGTTCCATTCTTCTCACTTGCAGGTTCCGACTTCGTTGAGATGTTCGTAGGTGTTGGTGCATCCCGTGTGCGTGACCTCTTTAAGGAGGCACAGAAGCAGGCGCCATGTATCATCTTTATCGATGAGATCGATGCCATTGGTAAGTCCCGTGACTCTGCTTATGGCGGCGGTGGTAATGACGAGCGTGAGCAGACCCTGAATCAGCTCTTAGCTGAGATGGATGGTTTTGATTCTAGTAAGGCAATTCTGATTCTTGCAGCAACCAACCGTCCGGAGGTTTTGGATAAGGCTCTCCTTCGTCCAGGCCGATTCGATAGACGTATCATTGTTGATCGCCCAGACTTAAAGGGTCGTGAGGATACCCTTCGTGTTCACTCCAAGGATGTGCCAATGGATGACACCGTAGATCTCCACGCACTTGCACTTGCAACAGCAGGTCTGGTTGGATCTGACCTTGCTAATATTATTAATGAGGCTGCCATCAATGCAGTTAAGAAGAATCGCCAGTATGTGAATCAGGCGGATCTCTTCGAGGCCTTCGAGCTTGTAGCTGTAGGTGGTAAGGAGAAGAAGGACCGTGTCATGAGTGATCATGAGCGTAAGATCGTCTCCTATCATGAGGTTGGTCATGCCTTAGTTACCGCACTGCAGAAGAATACAGAGCCGGTACAGAAGATTACAATCGTACCTCGTACCATGGGTGCCTTGGGCTATACCCTGCAGACTCCTGAGGAGGAGAAGTATCTCCAGACCAAGGACGAGTTACTGGCTAAGATTGTCACCTACATGGGTGGTCGTGCTGCAGAGGAACTGATCTTCCAGTCTCCAACATCTGGAGCATCCAATGATATCGAGCAGGCAACCAATATCGCACGTAATATGGTTACACGCTTCGGTATGTCTGATAAGTTCGGTATGATGGGCTTAGCATCTGTAAAGAGCCAGTACTTAGATGGGCGCGCCGCTATGGAGTGTGCAGATGATACAGCAGCTGTTATCGACGAAGAGGTTCGTAATATCATCCAGAATGCATACGATGAAGCCACCCGCATGCTGATAGAGAACCGTGAGATCCTGGATCATATCGCAGGTTATCTCTACAGCCGTGAGACCATCACTGGTACAGAGTTCATGGAGATCTTCCGCCGCATGAGGGGCATGGATGAGCCAGAGAAAGAGACTACAGAGAAAAATGTAGACCAGGCTTCTGAATCTGATTCTACTGAGGACAGTCCTACAGCAGTTGATGCACTGGGGAATCCAATCATCACACAGAATGCAGAAATGCCACAGGTCAAGGAATCTGCTCCTTCTGATAAGACGACTGAGGGCCCCAAGGCTCCAACAGTAGATGAGAATGATTCCGATGCATTTAAGGCTGGTTTCCAGGAAGGTTCTGAAGCACCTGAGTCTAAGGCTGAGGATATTGCCAAGAGCTTTGGTAAGGTTACCGGGGATAATAATTAATAGGTAGTAATGATAAGCTGTCGGCAGGATTCTGTTGGACAGCTTATTCTATCTTTATAGAATCTATTGCAATCTGCCGAGGATGGGGCAATTGGCCCAGATTACAACTCGGTTTTTATTTACGAGGACATCTATGAATCAATTATTCGATATCCAGGAGGAATTGAAGAAGCTTCCAGACCAGCCTGGTGTCTATATCATGCATGATGACACAGATGCCATCATCTACATCGGTAAGGCAAAGTCCCTTACCAAGCGTGTCCATCAGTACTTTCAGGCCAGTCATGATGAGGGCATTAAGAAGAAGCAGATGGTAGAGCATATCGACCACTTCGAGTACATCATTACGGATTCGGAGCTTGAGGCGCTGGTGCTAGAGTGTAATCTCATTAAGGAGCATCGTCCCAAGTACAATACCATGCTGAGAGACGATAAGACCTATCCTTATATCCGGGTAACCCTGGGAGAGGACTACCCGAGAGTCTTATTTGCACGTCGGGTGCTGAAGGATAAGAGCAAGTACTATGGCCCCTTTACCAGTGGACAGTCGGTGCGGGAGACCATTGATCTGGTGCAGAAGATTTTTAAGATCCGCACCTGTAACCGCACCTTCCCCAGGGACATGGGGAAGGATCGCCCCTGCCTGAACTATCACATGAAGCTATGCGATGGAATCTGTACAGGGCAGATCTCTGTAGAGGCCTATCGGGAGAATGTCAATCGAGCCATCGAGTTTCTGAATGGCAATGATAAGCCGGTTATTCAGGATCTCACCTGTAAGATGCAGGAGGCAGCAGAGGCCTA
The DNA here is from genome assembly GCA_900317915.1 of uncultured Lachnospiraceae bacterium. Taxonomy (GTDB): domain Bacteria; phylum Bacillota; class Clostridia; order Lachnospirales; family Lachnospiraceae; genus Lachnocurva. Next base: position 7,126 of record ONIO01000007.1, read on the forward strand.
TGACTTCGAGAAGGCTGCCCACTATAGAGACTTGATTCGCTCAGTGAAGGTCTGTGTAGAGAAGCAGAAGATTACCCAGACAGGTGATGAGGATCAGGACATTATCGCCATTGCCAGAGAGGGAGAGGATGCAGTTGTGCAGGTTTTCTTCATTCGTAATGGTAAGATGCTTGGACGAGATCACTTCTTCCTTCATCTGTCAGAGGATGACACGGTAGAGGAGGAAATCGAAGCCTTCCTGCAGCAGTTCTATGCCGGTACACCTGTGATCCCTAAGGAGATCTATGTCCCTGTGGAGATTAATAATCACGAGTTATTAGAGCAGTGGCTATCGGAGAAGAGAGGCTCCCGTGTCTACTTACAGGTACCGAAGCGGGGGCAGAAGTCTAAGCTCTTACAGCTGGCTCAAAAGAATGCAGAGCAGGTTCTGACTCAGGATAAGGAGCGCATCAAGAAGGAAGAGGGGCGGACCATCGGCGCCATGAAGGAACTATCCAAGCTCCTTCATATGGAGGGACTGAGTCGCCTAGAGGCCTTCGATATTAGTAATACCAATGGATTCCAGTCGGTTGGATCTATGGTGGTATTTGAAAAAGGAAAGCCTCTTCGCTCGGACTATCGTAAGTTTAAGATTAAGACCGTAGAGGGTCCCAACGACTATGCCTCTATGAAGGAGGTATTGACCAGACGATTCACCCATGGCTTAGAAGAGATGAAGGAGATGCAGGAGAAGGGCTTAGAACCTGAGACTGGTTCCTTCACCAGATTCCCGGATGTCATCATGATGGATGGTGGCCGGGGTCAGGTGAATATTGCCCTTGAAGTGTTGGATGAACTACAGCTTCAGATTCCGGTATGCGGTATGGTAAAGGATGACCACCATAGAACCCGTGGTCTATATTTCCATAATGAGGAGATTCCAATGGACACCCATTCGGAGGCCTTCCGACTGATTACCAGATTGCAGGATGAGGCCCATCGCTTCGCCATTACCTACCATAAGAGTCTGCGAGGGAAGGCCCAGATCCAATCCTTCCTTGATGATATCCCGAATATTGGACCGGCCCGGAGAAAGGCTCTCATGCGGACCTATGATAGCGCAGAGGCGATGAGCCAGGCATCGGTGGAGGACCTCTTAGAGATCCCTGAGATGAATGAGAAGGCAGCAGTGAGTGTCTGGGAGTATTTCCATAAGGAAAAGGAGTCCTAAGAAGTTGTGGAGTTTGGAATCATACCTTGAAACCAATCTGGGTTGAAGGTAGAATTGTAATGCGGCGACAAAATAGTTAAAGGAGGCGCATATGTCAGAAGCAAAACTCTCTAAGATTGCTGAGAAGATGCAATTGAAGAATTTTACAGAGAATATTGACCTGGATCGGCATAAGGTGATTATCCCTGATGTGAACCGTCCTGCTCTGCAGTTGAATGGCTTCTATGAGCATTTTGAGAAGGATCGCTTACAGCTGATTGGATCTGTTGAGCATGCTTACATGGATAAGAAGACCATTGAGGAAAAGGTAGCGACTTGGGATACATTCTTATCGCATCAGATTCCTGGTGTCATCTATTGTCGTGGCTTTGAGCCAGAAGCAGAAGTAATTGAATTGGCCTATAAGTACAATGTGCCTCTCTTAGGAACAAATCGTGAGACCTCAGGATTCATGGCAGAATTAATCTACATGCTGAATGAGGAACTGGCTCCAATGAAGACCATCCATGGTGTCCTGGTTGATGTCTATGGTGAGGGTCTCTTAATCATCGGTGAGTCTGGAATCGGTAAGTCAGAGGCGGCTCTAGAGCTGGTTCGCAGAGGTCATCGCCTGGTTGCAGATGATGTGGTTGAGATCCGTAAGATCAATGATCATACCCTGATGGGATCCTCTCCGGCCACAACCCAGTATCTAATCGAGCTTCGTGGTATCGGTATCATCGACGTCAAGTCTCTCTATGGTGTAGAGTGCGTCAAGGGTCGTACCCGTATTGATCTAGTCATTAAATTGCAGGAGTATAAGCCAGGCAGTGAGTATGACCGCTTAGGCCTCCAGGATGAGTATATGGATATCCTGGGTCATAATGTCACCTGTCACAGCCTGCCAATTCGACCAGGCCGTAACCTGGCAGTTATCTGTGAGACCGCAGCAGTTAACCATCGACAGAAGAAGATGGGCTATAATGCTGCACAGGAACTCTACCGCAGAGTACAAGCCAATATCGCCACCGGCGGCAAGTTCGGTGAGGATGAGGAATAAATAGTAATCAGTAATTAGGAAAGGACTTTTAGTCAAAATGGAACGTGAAGTAGCTTGGAAGAAATATCCAGAGGGAGAAAAGAGACAGGTTGTTATGGATTTCGCAGAGGGATACAGACAGTTCCTCTCTGATCATAAAACAGAGCGCGAGTGCGTGAAGTACTTCGAGGCAGAGGCGAAGAAGGCAGGATTCAAGGACCTGGACGACATCATTAAGAATAATGATAGTCTGAAGGCAGGCGATAAGGTATATCGCAATAACATGGGTAAGGGCCTGGCAATGTTCGTTATCGGTCGCGAGAATCCTGAGAATGGTATTGCAATCCTGGGTGCACATATCGACTCCCCTCGTATGGACTTGAAGCAGAATCCTCTCTATGAGGATACAGATATGGCATTGTTAGATACCCACTACTATGGTGGTATCAAGAAGTATCAGTGGGTAACACTTCCTCTGGCACTTCATGGTGTCGTTGCTAAGAAGGACGGCACCCTTGTCACTGTTAATATCGGTGAGGATGCATCAGATCCTGTATTCGGCGTATCCGATCTCTTAATCCATCTGTCTCAAGACCAGATGAAGAAGGAAGGCGCTAAGGTTGTAGAGGGTGAGGACTTAAATGTACTAATCGGTTCTATTCCTCTTGAAGCAGCTGAAGATGATAAGGATAAGAAGGATCTGGTTAAGAAGAATATCCTCCGCATCCTGAAGGATAAGTATGATTTCGAGGAGGAGGATTTCCTCTCTGCAGAGATCGAGGTGACTCCAGCTGGTGCTGCTCGTGACTACGGCTTCGACCGTTCTATGATCATGGGTTATGGTCATGATGACAGATCCTGTGCATATCCTTCCTTCAAGGCAATCCTTGATGTGGAAGCTGGCGAGAAGACCTATGCCTGTCTCTTAGTTGACAAGGAAGAGATCGGCTCTGTTGGTGCAACTGGTATGCAGTCTACTTTTTATGAGGATACCGTAGCTGAGATCCTCTCTCTCTTAGGCCATGACTCTAACCTGGCAGTACGACGTGCAATGCGTAACTCACGTGCTTTGTCCTCTGATGTAAGTGCAGCATACGATCCAAATTACCCAAGCGTTAATGAGAAGAATAACTGTGCATACTTCGGTCGTGGTCTGGTTATCAATAAGTACACTGGTGCCCGTGGTAAGTCTGGCAGTAATGATGCATCTGCTGAGTACGTTGCACAGGTTCGTAAGATCTTCGATGAGAACGGTGTATCCTGGCAGACATCTGAACTGGGTAAGGTTGACCAGGGCGGCGGCGGAACCATCGCTTACATCCTTGGTAACTATGATATGAATGTTATCGATTCCGGTGTAGCAGTTCTGAATATGCATGCACCTTGGGAGATTATCTCTAAGGCGGATCTCTACGAAGCATACTTAGGCTATAAGGCTTTCCTGAAGGAAGATTAATCTATGAGTGAAATGAAAACCAATCGTCCATCCTCCATCACAGAGTCACAGATTAAGGCTCTCGAAGAGATTCTTCCAGCAGAAAAAATAAAGCTGGAGGAACCTATGGCGAGACATACCACCTTCCGTATTGGTGGCCCTGCGGAGGCCTATCTCATGCCAAGTACTGAAGAGGAACTCCGTGATGTGATGCAGTGGGTACATGAGAATGCTATCCCATACTTCCTGATTGGAAATGGAAGTGATCTCTTAGTGGGAGACCTAGGCATGACAGGTGCTGTAATCTCTCTTAGGGATCTAAAGGGCTGTACAGTAGAGGGACATACCCTCACTGTACTTGCCGGTACTTCCATGCATATGGCTGCTCAGGCAGCAGAGGACCATAGCTTAAAGGGCATGGAATTTGCATCAGGTATCCCTGGCTCTATTGGCGGTGGCGTCTTTATGAATGCTGGTGCCTATGGTGGAGAGATGAAGCAGGTACTTACTTCTGTTAGAGTTCTCATGGCTGACGGAAGCTTTTCTGATATCCCAGCGAAGGATCTAGACCTGGCATATCGTCATAGTACATTTATGGCAGATACAGAGGAGAATCGTCGTGTCATTGTCTCTGCGACTATGGAGTTAGAGGAAGGAGATCAGCAGGAAATTCATGATCTTTCTGCTGACTTTAATCAGAGAAGAAGAGACAAGCAGCCACTGGAATTTCCTTCGGCAGGTTCTACCTTCAAGCGCCCAGAGGGATACTTTGCTGGAAAGCTGATTTCCGATGCAGGTCTTAGGGGCTACCGCGTAGGAGATGCTCAGGTGTCTGAGAAGCATTCAGGCTTCTGCGTAAACCGTGGAACAGCCAGTGCCCAGGATATGCTGGACTTAATTCATCATGTTCAGTCTGAGGTCAAGGCACAGTTTGGTGTAGACCTAGAGCCAGAAGTACGACTGGTGGGCTACTTTAAATAAGAATACCAGGGTGGTGTGCGGTTTATATTTATCCAATCATCCAATGCCTATGATGCCGAGAGGGACAATTACCTAAGTACTGTCCCCTCGGTTTTTTGCTTTATTATTCAAAATGGCTATAAAATAGAGGAAATATAGGAAGAAATTATATAAATTTCCTAAGGCTCTTGCTTGTAAAATAGAAGTTAGGTGAAAAAGCGAAAAAAATGCTTTAGACAGGTAATAAGAAGGCAGAATATGGGATTATTGTTACTTACAGGTATGTCCGGCGCAGGAAAAAGTACCGCATTTAAAATTTTAGAAGATATCGGTTACAACTGTGTTGATAATCTGCCGATTCCGCTGCTAAAGAGCTTTGTCGACCTCTTACAGGATGAGAGTGTTGATAAGGTGGCTGTGGGAATTGACATCCGTTCTGGCGAGCGTCTCTCACTCTTACAGAACATCCTGGATGAATTGGATCAGGATGGGAAGAAGGTGGAGATCCTATTCTTAGATGCCAGTGATGATGTGCTTTTAAAGCGTTATAAAGAGACCCGTCGTAATCACCCTTTGTCTAAGAATGAGCGTATCCAGGCAGGCATCGTAGAGGAGCGCCACCGGGTTGCCTTCCTACGGGAGAGAGCAGATCATATCATTGATACCACCAATCTCTTAACCAGAGAATTAAAGGAAGAAATCACCCAGATCTATGTGGAGAAGAAGAACTATCAGAGCATGAATGTCATGGTTCTCTCCTTTGGATTTAAGTATGGCATCCCTGAGGATGCGGATCTGGTATTTGATGTTCGCTTCCTTCCGAATCCATATTATAATCTAAAGCTTCGTCCATTAACTGGTAATGACCGTCCAATCCAGGACTTTGTCATGAAGTACCCTCAGTCTCAGGAATTCCTTGATAAGATGGATGACCTCATGGAGTTTTTGATTCCAAATTACATCAAAGAGGGTAAGAATTCGCTAGTTATTGCTATTGGCTGCACCGGTGGTAAGCATCGCTCTGTAACCCTGGCAAATGAACTATATAGTCGCTTAGCAAAGCATGCGTCTACCTATGGTCTGAAAATCGAGCACCGCGATATCGATAAGGACCGTAAGATTGGTAAGTAATACCGCTATGTCCTACGCGACAAAGCTGAAGGATGAGCTAGCAGAGCGTCTCCCTAAGGGTAGGCACTGCCGTATCGCGGAATTGGCGGCGATCTTCTCTGTGATCGGAGAAGTGGCCTATGATGGGGATAGTCCTGAGATGGTACTTCGTGCCGAGCAGAAGGGACTTCGCAAGAAATGCTTTACTTTGCTAAACAAAACAATTAGGATAGAAAACGCTGGAGAAGGCTTATTTTTACTAGGCCAAGGCGCTAAGGAATTTCTGGAAATGGTGAAGTATGATCCAGAGGATAGTGACTTAGTGAACCAGAGTTTACTAGAGCAGAGGTGCTGTCGAAGAGCATACTTACGTGGTATGTTTCTATCTGCTGGATCCATATCGGATCCCTCCAAGGGCTATCATTTTGAGATTGTAGCCAAGGATCAAAAGCAGGCAGATCTGATCCTTCGTATGATGGATTCCTTCGATGTACATGGGAAGACCGTGGAGCGCCAGGGCCGTGTGGTTGTCTATTTAAAAGAATCAGACGAGATCTCGGACATGCTGAATATTATGGAAGCGCCCGTAACTCTCTTGGACTTCGAGAATATTCGAATCCAAAAGGGAATGAATAATGCAGTGAATCGTAAGGTGAACTGCGAGACAGCAAATATTGGTAAAATGGTCAATGCGGCTGTCCGTGAGGTGAGAGATATCCACCTCATTCGGGATACAAGGGGCCTAGGCTCCCTGCCAGAGCGGCTGAGAGTCACCGCAGAACTCCGTTTGGAGCACCCGGATGCGTCCCTTATTGAATTGGGACAGATGATGAATCCACCGGTGGGGAAATCCGGAGTGAATCATAGGCTCAGAAGAATCAGCGCAATCGCTGAGAGTATTAGAAATGAAAATCAGGAGGGTAACTAACGATGAAGAAAGAAGTTGTTGTACAGATGACGAATTCCACAGAGGCGACTCCAATTGCGCATCTGGTACAGCTTGCTAACCAGTTCCAGAGTCAGGTTTACTTTGAGATGGACTCTAAGAAGGTAAATGCAAAGAGTATCATGGGTATGATGAGCCTGGTACTTACATCCGGTTCTCGTGTCACTGTATCTGCAGAAGGAGAGGATGAATCCGAGGCAGTAACTGCTATGGAGAAATTCCTGACTGCTTAATCCGATATAGGTTTAGAGTATGGGGACAACAGTATGAAAAAACTTCTCTTCATATTTAATCCGAGATCTGGTAAGGGTCAGATTAAGAATAATCTGCCAGAGATCCTGGATATTATGATTAAGGGCGGCTTCGATGTAACGGTGCACCCCACCCAGAGCCAAGGGGATGGGATTCAGATAACAAAGGATCGTGCCAAGGAATTTGATCGTGTGATTTGTAGTGGCGGTGATGGTACTCTTGATGAGGTAGTCACTGGTATGATGCAGTCACCAGTTCGGGTTCCGATTGGATATATCCCTGCAGGGAGCACCAATGATTATGGTAGTTCCTTAGGTATTGATAAGGATATGCTTCGTGCTGCACATATCGCAGTAGAGGGAGAACCGTTGAAGGTGGATGTAGGAGCCTTTCAGGATGATTACTTCATCTATGTAGCTGCTTTTGGTATTTTTACCGAGGTCTCCTATGCAACCCCTCAGAATTTGAAGAATAATCTGGGACATGCAGCATACATTTTAGAAGGTGCGAAGCAGCTTCGGGATGTACCGACCTACCGTATGCAGGTAGAGTATGACGGTAATGTTCTCTATGACGAGTTTATCTATGGCATGATTAGTAATAGTAACTCCATTGGAGGATTCCGCCAGCTGGTTCCCAATGATGTCAGCTTAAATGATGGCGTCTTTGAGGTAACCTTAATTCGTAATCCAAAGAATCCAATTGAATTGGCAGATGTGTTGAACTGTCTTCAGACAGGACGTAGAGATTCCGACATGCTCTATTCCTTCCAGACAAACCGCATTAAGTTTACTGCAAGTGAGGATGTTTCCTGGACGCTTGATGGTGAATTTGGTGGCAGTCAGAAGGTAACGGAGGTTCGGATTTGCCCGTCAGCCCTGGAAATTATAGTTGAACAGGGAAAATCTTTGGATTATAATAATTGACGTATGAGCAGCAATCAAGCGGCTTATATATAAATATTTTTAATAGTAACGTTTCGGAAGGAGATAACTATGATCGTTTCAGCTACCGAGATGTTGAAGAAGGCTAAGGCAGGTCACTATGCCGTAGGTCAGTTCAACATCAATAACTTAGAGTGGACAAAGGCAATTCTTCTTACATCAGAGGAGCAGAAGTCTCCTGTAATCCTTGGTGTATCTGAGGGTGCTGGTAAGTACATGACAGGCTTCAAGACTGTTGCTGCTATGGTTCGTGCAATGGATGAGACTCTTGGAATCACTGTTCCTGTAGCTCTTCACCTGGACCACGGTACATACGAAGGCGTTAAGGCATGCGTAGAGGCTGGTTTCTCTTCCGTAATGTTTGACGGTTCTTCTTATGATATTGATGAGAACGTAGCTAAGACTACTGAGCTGGTTAAGCTTGCTCATGACAATGGTCTTTCTATCGAGGCTGAAGTAGGTGCTATCGGTGGTGAGGAAGATGGTGTTATAGGTGCTGGTGAGTGCGCTGATCCTGCAGAGTGCAAGAGAATCGCTGATCTTGGTGTTGATATGCTTGCAGCTGGTATCGGTAATATCCATGGTATCTACCCAGAGAACTGGGCTGGTCTTTCTTTTGAGACTCTGGATGCTATCCAGCAGCAGACAGGTGAAATGCCTCTGGTACTTCACGGTGGTTCTGGTATCCCTGATGAGATGGTTAAGAAGGCTATCACTCTTGGCGTATCTAAGGTGAATGTAAATACTGAGTGCCAGCTTGTATTTGCAAAAGCTACAAGAGAGTACATCGAAGCTGGTAAGGATAAGCAGGGTAAGGGTTACGATCCTCGTAAGCTTCTGCTTCCTGGCTTTGAGGCAATCAAGGAAGAAGTTAAGGTTAAGATGGAACTCTTCGGTTCTGTTGGCAAGGCCTGAATCTAATTTCACGAAGGGTGTTCCTATAGGGAACACCCTTCTTTTTTCGTCTATGGGATTCCATTTTCCTGGAAATTCTTATCTATAGGGATTTTTATATGGATTCATTTGAAATTCTAATAACCTATCCGAGATAAATATGTTACTATTTATAAGTAAAAAACGATTATTTCTATCTGTAAGTGGGGAAAATAATGATCGAAAAAGAATATTTTAACGTGGCTGATATCTTTGGCGAGAATGTATTTAACGATGCAGTGATGCAGGAGCGTCTCCCAAAGAAGACTTATCAGAAATTAAAAGAGACAATTCGTGAAGGAAAGGACCTGGATCTCGAGACAGCAGATGTTGTCGCTCACGAGATGAAGGAATGGGCCATTGAGAAGGGTGCTACCCATTACACACACTGGTTCCAGCCTCTGACAGGTGTAACTGCAGAGAAGCATGACTCCTTCATTACAGCACCAAGGCCCTCTGGTAATGTCCTGATGAGTTTCTCTGGTAAGGAACTGATTAAGGGTGAGCCAGATGCATCTAGTTTCCCATCTGGTGGACTTCGCGCGACCTTTGAAGCACGTGGATATACAACTTGGGATTGCACCTCTCCAGCCTTTGTTCGTCATGATGAGACTGGTGCAGTGCTTTGTATCCCTACTGCATTCTGCTCCTATAAGGGAGAGGCACTGGATCAGAAGACTCCACTGCTTCGCTCTATGGAGGCTATTAATAATCAGGCCCTTCGCCTGCTTCGTTTATTTGGTAATACCACCTCTCATCATGTACGTCCATCGGTTGGCGTAGAGCAGGAGTATTTCATTATTGACCGCGAGGACTTCCTGAAGCGTAAGGACCTTATGTACACAGGCCGTACCCTCTTTGGTGCTATGCCACCTAAGGGCCAGGAGATGGATGACCATTACTTCGGAACCATCCCTGCACGTATCGGTGCTCTCATGAGAGATGTGGATAAGGAACTTTGGAAATTAGGAGTTCCAGCCAAGACAGAGCATAATGAGGTTGCCCCTGGACAGCATGAGTTAGCTCCAATTTATGAGGAAGCCAATATTGCAGTTGACCATAACCAGCTGATGATGGAGACTCTCCGCCGCGTTGCGAACCGTCACGGTCTGCAGTGCCTGCTTCATGAGAAGCCATTTGCTGGAGTGAATGGTTCTGGTAAGCATAATAACTGGTCCCTGGTTACAGATGATGGCATTAATATGTTAGACCCAGGTAAGACACCTCATGAGAACCTGCAGTTCCTTCTGGTTCTGACCTGTATCCTTGCAGCAGTTGATGATCATGCAGATCTCCTCCGTGAGTCTGCGGCAGATGTTGGTAATGATCATCGTCTGGGCGGCGCAGAAGCACCTCCAGCAATTGTCAGCGTATACTTAGGCGAGCAGTTGGATGATGTACTGACCCAGTTAATTAATACTGGTGCAGCGACTCATAGTATCAGCGGACAGAAGATGCGTACGGGTGTATCCTCTCTTCCTGATTTCATGAAGGATGCCACTGACCGTAACCGTACCTCACCATTTGCCTTCACTGGTAATAAGTTTGAGTTCCGTATGGTCGGTTCTGAGGACTCCGTTGGTGAGCCAAATATCGTACTGAATACCATTGTTGCAGAGGCATTCTCCAATGCATGTGACGTATTAGAGCAGGCAGATAACTTCAATGTGGCTATCCATGATTACATTAAGAAATTGGCCACTGCTCATCAGCGGATTGTATTTAATGGAGACGGATATTCTGAGGAATGGGTGAAGGAAGCTGAGCGAAGAGGCCTGAAGAATATTGCGTCTATGGTCGATGCCATTCCAGCACTGACCACAGAGAAGACCATTGAGACCTTTGAAAAGTTCCATGTATTCAACCGTACCGAGTTAGAGTCCCGCTCTGACATCGAATACGATACCTATGCGAAGAAGATGAATATCGAAGCCAAGACCATGATGGATATGGCTGAGAAGCAGATCATCCCAGCAGTAATTAAGTATGAGACCAAGCTGGCAGACTCCATTAATAGTGTGAAGTCAGCAGTGGGCATGGTTCCTAAGACCCAGGAGAGCCTCCTTCATAAGACGGAGGATCTCTTGAATGCCACCAATGAAGCTCTGGATCAGCTGGTTCAGGCAGTTCTGAAGGGCATGAGCCTGTCTGATCATAAGGAGCGTGCGAACTACTACTACGAGGTTGTATCTCCTGCTATGGAGGCTCTTCGTAAGCCTGTTGATGAGCTTGAGATGGTAGTAGACAAGGAATTATGGCCGATGCCATCTTATGGCGACATGCTTTTTGAGGTTTAAGTTTTTGATGAAATATAGGCCGATCGTTTATCTGGTGCACAGTGGACGGTCGGTTCTACTTTTTTGAGGTGATTCATGAATCGAAATATCATTTTCATTCATCCATTACAAGAGGAATGTGATGCATTTACCCGTGTTTGCTTAGAGAATGAGTATGAGGTGACAGCAGTCTCTGATGGAGAGGAAGCACTTGCCATCTTAAGAGACCAGACCTTTGCCATCGCTGTTGTGAGCCGCCGTATGAAGGGTGAGGAAGTTGCACACATTTTAACTGCGCTAGAGGCTCATCCCGAGACAGCAATTATCCTAGGGGCAGCAGCCATTAGTAAGAGTGATCTAATCTACTTTTTCAATCGACGGAAGGTCTATCGTATTTATCTAGAGCCTATTGATTACCGTACAGAGATGCTAAACATCCTAGATGCTGCTATGTTAGACGTGGAAGTCAAGGCGGCGAATCGCCAGGATCAAGTGGTAGAAGAGAAGCAGCAGATGATGGATCTCTTAATGGATCTCATGTATTCTCAGGTTCCCAAGGAAGACCAGAAGCTAATGAAGGACATCCTAGAGGTATTTATGAATCTCTGCATCCATCAGCCGAACTATGTCCTAGATGGAACGAAGAGATTAGAGGAGAACTTCCGAGGAAGAAGTAAGCTGGACTTGCAAATTGATGTGCAGAATAATGCCAGAAATGTCCTAGAACAGTCTGGTCAGGAGAGAAGGAAGATTCTATTTACCTTCCTATGTGGTCTCTTAGGAGAGGGCGTCTTATCCTGCAGTAGTAAGAAGAAGGGAGCTCTTCGGATCATGGCTGAAAATAGCCGTAATGGTATCCATCTCATTGCCCAGGGTCATGCTGATGCTACTGGAATCATGGTAGCAGAGGATATCCTGAAGCAGGAGAAGGTGAAGCGAATCATATCTTCTGTATTAAATAATATGACATCACAGCATAAGGAGGATTACACCAGAAGCGAGGATGGACTTATGCGGATTCGTTTTGATTTGATTTTTTGATTGCTACGTTTGATGAAAAGCGTTCGATAGAAACACATCGATAGAAACTCTTAGATAGTATGAAAAACCCCAGCCACTCAGGTGGTTGGGGTTTTCGTTTCTATTGATTGATAAGCTTCAGTGGTGGAACAATTACATTGGTCTACAAGCTTAATTGGTTTTCTTTGTTGGATTGGCCTAATTACCGGGAGACGTTTGCTCTTCTGGCTTTTTATCTCCAGGTCCCGGATTAGGAGCCGTCGTACTTGTATTCGGCATCGTAATCTCTGGAATACTAATTCCCAGATCGGAAGATGTAGCCGGCGTACTTGTATCCGTCACATGGACGTTACATGTCTGATTCAGTGCATCCTCAGAGATGAGATATGGTTCGTCAGCAGTACCAGGCGAACCACCAGTGATGAATACCTGAGATACAACAGAATCCGCTGGGCAATGAGGTCCAGCTGGGAGATTGGATGCAGTACAGATATTCAGACGGATATGGTGATCACAGGTCTCTGTAGGAACGGTACCAGTAGCGAAGTACTCGGTATAGGTCTGATCTCCACGAGGATCTGCATTACATACATCAGCCACTGGTAACTTTCCAGACTTCTTGCAGACCGTTGCCTGCTCGATACCTGATGGCATGGGGAAGCCAGGGTCTGTTAATCCGCTATTAATCTGAGACATAATCTGCCGCCAGATATTCTTGGAGTAGATGGTGGAGGATTGTGATGAGTTATCATCGTAACCACCCCAGACGGTACATGTGTAGTATGGGCTGAAACCAGCCAACCAGGTATCTCTAGAGTCATTGGTTGTACCGGTCTTACCTGCTACAGACATGTTACCGATATTGGCACGGCTTGCAGTACCGCCTTCGAATACGTCCTGCATAGCACTTGTCAGTAACCAAGCAGTTGTCTCCTTGATGACTTCCTTACCATCGCTTTCCTGCTCAGAGGTCTTATCCAGGATGACATTACCGTCGTGATCCATGACCTTCGTATAGAAGGTAGGCTTATGATACTTACCACTATTGGCGATGGTTGCATACGCATCGCAGAGCTCTACATTGGTAACACCATTTGTGATACCACCAATACCCATGGCCTGGTTATTATCGCCAGAGGTTAGGGTAGAGATACCGAAGTCCTGTACATACTGGTAACCCAGGCTGGTTCCGATCTCAGCAAGTGCACGGACAGCTACAACATTGTAGGAGTGCTGGATACCTTCACGGAAGGTTGTAAAACCAGTGTACTCATTATCGGATGCATTCTTAACCTGCTTATCAGAGGAAGCATAGGTAGTGACGGTGTTATCTTCAACACTGGCAAGTGTCTTACCACCTGCATCCAGGGCTGGAGCATAGACTGCTAAGATTTTAAAGGTAGAACCAGGCTGTCTGGTGACATTGGTTGCACGGTTCAGGGTCTTACTAGCTGTCTTATCACCACGACCACCAACCAGAGCCAGTACCTTACCGGTCTTCTGATCGATGACAGTAGCAGAGGCCTGTGGCTGCAGGGTGAAGGTAACAGATTCATTACCATCAGCGACCGTATCACCATCCTTTAGGATAGCAGCCTTATACTGATCGATGGCTGCCTGTGCCTCTTCCTGGCTATTGTAATTGATGTCATAGTTGCTATTGGACTGCTGGTAGTACTTTAAGAGGGACTGTTCGCTGTAATTCTCGAAGGTTCCGTCCGCCTTCGTAACGGTCAGTGCATAGGAGAAGGAGATCTTCGGCTGGCTTGGGTAGTTGGACTGATTATTCACCTCATTCTCTACGATGGTCTGGATATTAGAGTTCTGGGTGGAGTGAATCGTAAGTCCACCAGAGTAGAGCTTCTGCAGAGCCTGGGACTCAGTGTAACCCTGCTCGTCCACTAGATCCTTAACCACTTCCTCAGTAACTGCATCTACGAAGTAGGATGTGCTAGACTTCATGGAAGCAGTGTTATTGGCATTCTGGATACGAGAGTAGACATCGTCATTGATGGCTTCATCGTACTGGGACTTTGTGATCAGTTTCTGACGAAGCATGTTACCAAGTACTAATTTTCTCCTCTTGGCATTTTGGTCTGGATGAGAGATTGGATTGTACTTGGAAGGATTCTGTGTGATACCTGCGATGACAGCAGACTCAGACAGAGTTAATTCAGATACATCCTTATTGAAATAGCGCTTGGAAGCAGCTTCCACACCCAGAGTGTTCTGTCCTAAGTTAATAGAGTTCAGATAGTTCTCTAGGATCGTCTTCTTATCCACCGTCTTCTCGATCTGGATAGCCAGGTACTGCTCTTGGATCTTACGGTCCAGAGACTGCTTGAAGCCCTTCTCAGATGTCCAGGTGGAGAAGTAGTTATTCTTCAGTAACTGCTGGGTGATGGTACTTGCACCCTGCATACGACCGCTGGATGTTATCTTGGTGAAGACTGCTCGCATGATTCCGCGGATATCTACACCGTTATGGCTCCAGAATCGCTCATCCTCAATTGCGATGAATGCGTTCTGTACATCCTTTGGAATCTTATCAAGTTTCACATATTCACGATTGGCACCAGATGCCGCAAGTTTCTCGATCTGATTTCCGTCACTGTCTAATACTCGAGTGGAGTAACCCTCTGGAGTGATATTGACTGTGGATGGATCTGGTAGCTGCTTGATCAGATTCTTCGCATAGAGAGAGAATCCAATCATAGTACCGGCAAACATCACCAGGATAAAGACCAGAATCGAACGAAGTGCGATGACAACAGCCTTCTTTTTACGGCGGGTTGCCTTACGCTTCTTGCCGCTGGACTCTTTAGCCAGGGCCTTCTTACCTAAGTTCATTTTTTCCTCCTTGTTACAGCATCCATTTCTCTGAGATGCTATAGCTTAGCGCCCGCTCTTCTTTCTTACATCATGCGGACAATCCATTTTATTATACCAAATGGATACGTTATAATAAAGATGACGACCTACGAAAAAAGGAAAACCAACCTTAAGGTTGGTTTATATTTCCAGATATATCGAAGCAGTAGAAGAGGAAGATGAGATGGCAGAAAACACCACCACAAAAATCGTAATGGAGGAGGGCCACGGCCTATATGAAGAGAAGAAGTCTCGCTTCATATCCCAGCTCTACACGGTGCATTCTGAGGAAGAGGCGTTGGCTCTAGTGGAGGCAGCGAAGAAGCGATACTACGATGCGAGACACACCTGCTTCGCATACATCATAGGAAGAGATGGACGAACTCTACGGGCAGCAGACGATGGAGAGCCCCAGGGAACAGCAGGCCGCCCCATTCTAGATGTGCTCCAGGGAGAGGGACTTCACGATGTGGTTTTAATCGTGACCCGTTACTTCGGCGGAACACTGTTAGGCACCGGCGGACTGGTTCGGGCCTATACCAGGTCCGCAATGGATGCAGTGGAGCAGGCGAAATTAGCAGAGGAGTTTCGGGGAGTGGAATTCCATTTGAACTATGACTATGGCATGGCAGGTAAAGTGGAGTATCTCTTCCGTAATAGGAAGGGGGTTCTCTTAGCACAGGAATACGGTGCTGGCGTCATGATCCATGGACTACTTCCAGAGAATTCTGCAGAAAAGTTTTTCTCAGATCTTAAAAATGAGAGCAATGGAAGCCTAGAAGCAGAGGGCGTAAAGCCTTGTTTTTACGTGGTTTCAGAGGGCCATGGACAGATCGTAAAATAATAATAAAAAAATGTAAAAAAGTCCTTGACTTATCCTTTATAGTTCTGTAATATATGTATTGTTGAGTCGCGAGAGCGAGCGAGACGAAACAAGCTAATGGCCCATAGCCAAGCGGTAAGGCAACGGACTCTGACTCCGTCATTTCCAAGGTTCGAATCCTTGTGGGCCAGCTATTAAGCACTGTGAATAATGAGTTCACGGTGCTATTTTTTTATAAAAAGGAAGAAGAGAAGATGTATCAATATCAGAGTCGTATTCGTTTTAGCGAAGTGGACCGTAATCGTAAGCTTAGTATTGCGGGCTTGATTAATTACTTACAGGATTGCAGCACCTTTCAGTCAGAGGACACCGGATTCTCGGTGGAGCGCTTATTAGAGGAGAAGCAGGGCTGGTTCATTCTGTCCTGGCAGATTGAGATCGATTCCCTGCCTAGCCTTGGGGAGGAAATTGTGGTGTCCACATCCCCATCCTCCTATAAGGGACTTTTTGCCAACCGTGACTTCACCATGGCCTATCCTGGTGGAAAGCCCTTTGTCCGGGTTCGTTCCATCTGGGTACTGATGGATCTCGAGAAGGGGACACCTCTCCGTGCTCCTCAGGAGATGAGGGATGCTTATGGCATGGAGGAGCCACTTGAGGGTGACTGGGGTGGCCGTAAGATCAAACTGCCAGAGGAGTCCCTCCTGGTGGATGCAGGAAGCTTTCAGGTGCCACGGTCCTATTTGGATACCAATAATCACATGAATAATTCTCATTATATTGAGGAGGCTTTGGCGGTGCTTCCAACAGGAAGCCACATTACTGGGATGGATGAGGCAGGAGAGATCCTGGCTGTGATACGGTTTTTAATAGAAATGTAAACCTGTCTGGATTTTTCTGGATAAGGTGCTACAATAGTGAGACATCCTAGTGATCAGGCGAGAAGAAAACAGGGGCATAGCCCTAAGGAACGGAAATACCGACTTGATGGCAGAAGGCTGCCACTAGAACGGAAGTACAGAAGGGAATAATATATGAAACTTGGAGAGATGCAGGCACTGAAACTGGTTCGTTTTAAGGACTTCGGCGCGTACCTGGGAGAGGATGGCGGTAAGGATACCGTGCTTCTGCCTAAGAAGGATGTGCCAGAGGGTGCACAGATTGGAG
>ONIO01000048.1 GCA_900317915.1 uncultured Lachnospiraceae bacterium
AATTTGGATGACACATACAAAATGAACCTGCGAGATTTAAATCGTGTTTTAAATTTGTTTCACCTTATTTGCTTGGAAATCCGAATTTGGATGATACACACCGAATTTCCGATTATATAGGACTCACATCAAACACATATAATGGCTATTCACTCATCAGACTGAAAAAGGGAGCTGGAAAAATGATTATCTCATTTTTCACAGCTCCTTTTTTCCCTCAAGACAAATATTTGCCACAATCCTGTGATATACTATGAAATATGGTAATATCAGAGCAAAAATCAGAGCAAAAACCGGAGCAGAAGACTTCGTTTGATGGAGGCAAATGCCTATGTTAATTTGTAAGAATTGTGGTGCGAAGCTAGCAGATATCTCTAAGAAATGCTATAACTGCGGCACCCCAGTAAGTAAAGAGACAACAGAATACTACGATCCATTTGCAGAAGAGAAGGACACCCCTTTCCAAGAGGCCGAAGGAAGTAATTTCAACGCAGCAAATGAATCGACACAGCAGACCTCTACATTTGATCAGCAGACCACAGACACAAAGAGCCAGAATATCTGGCAGCAGCGCTACGGTAAGTCCGCAGAGAATCAGAAGGAGCCAACGGCCGACTACGATTGGGACGATATGAATGACCTGAATCAGGTTTTCGCTCACATGGAGAAGGAGCAGAGAGACTTCCTAGAGCATCCAACCGAGGAGCAGATTCTCATCGGACCTGGCGCCTTCCGTTATTCTATGAAGTTTAAAGAGATGCGAGCTAAGAATAAGCTGCTAGGCTGGAACTGGGGAGCCTTCCTCATGGGGCCGGCCTGGTTTGGCTATCGTAAGATGTACCTCATGGCAGGAATCACAACGGTTTTATATGCCGGCTCCATCTTCTTCGATTACAATCTGGGAGTGATTATTTCAGTGATTCTAGACATCACCATGGCACTTTTTGCAGACCGCATCTACCTAGAGCATATCGTAGGACTGAATAGGAAGATGGACACTCTCCCACAGGATAAGCGTGTCACCTTTGTACGTCGTTGGGGCGGTGTAGGCACCTGGTTCATCCTGTTTTGGCTAGGAATCGCCTGGTCAATTACCTATCTCATCAGATAGAATCCATTAGATTTGTAACATAAGACAGAATGTTATAGCAAAATCAATAAAGGATACTACAATGTCTCAGACAATTGGACTCACCAGCCAGCAGGCCGCAGAGGAGATGCGCCGTGGCAATGGTAATACCCAGGAAGATCATACCCAGAAAACCGTCGGTGGAATTATTCGAGAGAATGTTTTCACCTACTTCAACTTAATCTTCCTGATACTAACAATTCTCTTAATCGTGTCAGGTAACTTCCGCGGTCTGACCTTTCTGCCGGTCATTGTGGCGAACACCCTTATCGGTATCATCCAGGAGATCTATGCCAAGAGCGTTCTGGACAAGCTGTCCATCCTTCATGCACCCTCCGCAGAGGTGATTCGTGATGGAAATGTAAACCAGGTTCCAATTGACCAGTTGGTGCTTCATGATGTGATCATCTTAAAAAGTGGTGCGCAGATCCCTGCAGATGCAGTGGTGATCCAGGGAGAACTCTCTGTAAATGAAGCCCTGCTTACTGGAGAAGCAGATGAGATTACGAAGAAGCCTGGAGATGGCCTGATGTCAGGAAGCTTTGTGGTCTCAGGTAATGCCTATGCCCAGTTGACTCAGGTGGGAGAGAATTCCTATCTCTCTAAGCTAACCAGAGAGGCTCGTGAGATGCCAGCCGGAGAGCAGTCTGAGATGGTTCGTTCTATTAACCGCTTGGTTATGGTTATGGGAATTTTACTGATTCCCCTTGGCGTAACTTTATTTGTACAGGGTATGTATTGGAGAGATACAAGCTTCCAATCCTCGGTGTCCTCCATGGTAGCGGTTGTGCTGGGAATGATTCCAGAGGGTCTATATTTACTTGTGAGTGTTACTCTTGCAATGAGTGCAGCACGTCTGGCCCTTAAAAAGGTCATGCTCCATGACATGAAGAGTATCGAGGCCCTGGCTCGTGTCGATGTGCTCTGTGTAGATAAAACGGGAACCATTACCGATACCAAGATGCTGGTGGCAGATTGTACACTTCCAGGTGTTCGACCAGATATCCTCCTTCCAGATGAGGAGGGGCAGCCTGGTAGGCCTCGTCCGGTAGAAGAAAAATTATCGCCAGAATTAGTGAATCGCTTCGGTTCTTATATCCAGTCCCTGACAGATGATAATATTACCATGCAGGCCATTCGGGACTATTTCCCATCCAATGGATCTATTCGTGCAGTGGAGGCACTTCCTTTTACTTCCCGTAATAAGTACTCTGCTGTTCGCTTCCAGGATGGTGTCTATATCTTCGGCGCACCAGAATTCCTCTTAGGACAGAACTTCTCTAAGTATGAAGAGGAAGTGAATCTCTATGCCAATCAGGGATATCGTGTCATGCTCTTTGGTAAGATCCAGGGAGAGAGCACGATTCCAAGAGAAGGACTCCATGGGGAGACGGTAGAGGCCCTGTTTTTCCTTCTCTTACGGAATCCAATTCGTGAAAATGCTCCTAAGACCTTCCGATACTTCAAGAGTCAGGGCGTTCAGGTCAAGGTCATCTCTGGAGACAATCCGGTTACGGTATCAGAGGTTGCAAAGCAGGCAGGTATCGATGGGGCAGAGCGCTATGTGGACGCATCCCGCTTACGTAATTATGATGATGTACGTGCAGCCATCCGTGAGCATGTCACAGTCTTCGGTCGTGTCACTCCAGAGCAGAAGAGAGCTATTATTAAGGTCCTAAAGGAGGAAGGACATACTGTTGCTATGACAGGTGATGGTGTCAATGATATCCTGGCTATGAAGGATGCAGACTGCTCCATTGCTATGGCCTCTGGATCAGACGCCGCTGTACAGTCAGCACAGGTTGCATTACTTGATTCCGAGTTCTCACATCTGCCTGAAATCGTGGCAGAGGGACGACAGGTTATTAATAATATCCAGAGATCTGCTACCTTATTCCTGGTGAAGAATCTCTTCTCTGTGCTGCTTGGTATATTCTCAATAGTATCTATTATGAGTTATCCTCTGCAGCCTAATCAGATCTCACTGATTAGTGCATTTAATATTGGTTTCCCAGCATTCTTCCTTGCTATGGAACCAAATAATCAGAGGATTAAAAAGCACTTTATGCGTCGCGTTTTGATACGTGCATTGCCAGCTGCTCTGACCGACTTCTTCGCTATTGCCGCTATGGTTATCTTCGCTGGAGTCTTCGGGGTGTCAGAGAGTGATGTATCTGTAGCAGCTACATTCTTACTGGCAATTGTGGGATTCATTATCCTTCTCAATATCAGCTCACCTATGAATATCTATCGCAGCGTGGTTGTGGTGGGATGTATCATTGGACTGCTGATTACCGGATACTTCCTGAATGATTTATTCAGTATTAATTTTGTATCCACCAAGTGCATGATGCTCTTCGTACTATTTGCCATTGCTACGGAACCTTGCATGCGCTACCTCACCCTACTAGCTGAGAAACTAGAAGACCGGATGGACAGACCAAAAACGAAATCATAAGGACCTATAGGATAACCCATTGATAGAAAAATCCTCCCAGGACTGACATACATGAAAATGTGGGATTCTGGGAGGATTTATGTTATAATACGGTATTATATGTGACCATGTGTCACTTTGTTGATGAGGTAAGAAGAGAAAAGGAGAACTACTATGGCACAGACCATCGAATTCCGTTATGATACACAGCTTTTACTGGAACCAGTTGATGATAATGAGTTAGATGTAGATCTGATTCATGACTATATTGCTGATAATTTCGTAGGAGACGAGCTTCTGTGTGTAGGAGACGAGGACTTGATTAAGCTCCACTTCCATACCAATGAGCCTTGGAAGGTTCTGGAGTATTGTGCGTCACAGGGTGAAATCTACGATATTGTAGTAGAGGATATGGATCGTCAGACGAGAGGCCTGCAGGGTTAATTAGGAATACAAGAAGCATTGTGAGTATGTTATGTAATACTATTCAAAAACTGAATATGCGTACAAGAATAGCAGGGGCGGTACTAATTATAGGAACCGCTCTTCTTCTTGTGATACCAATCTATGCATCTACCTATTATCATGCAGACAGCCGAGCCGAGGCACTGCAGGAGGAACTCTTAGAAGAGAGTAAGATGGAATGGAAAACAGACTATGCCATTCTGCGACCAGATAAGAGTAGGGATAATCAGATAGGTATCATTTTCTACCCAGGTGGCTTGGTAGAGAATCAGTCTTATCTGCCACTTATGAATCGCTTCCGTGAGGAAGGCTATACCTGTGTCTTACTTCGTATGCCATTTCATCTTGCGATTTTCGATCTGCAGGGAGCAGGATATGCTATGCCAGATCTGAAGAGCGAGGGCGTAGAGAGATGGTATCTCTCAGGACACTCTCTAGGTGGTGTCGCAGCACAGAATTGTTATAGGAAGCATCCCGAGGACTATGCAGGACTGATTCTAATGGGTTCCTATCTCACCAAGGATGGAACCAGTCCAGAACAGGTCTTAACCATCTATGGCTCCAATGATCAGGTCATGAAGCGTGATAGAGTAACAGATAAGAACTCTACCATCGTCGAACTGAAGGGTGGGAATCATGGACAGTTCGGTGATTATGGTCCCCAGGCAGGCGATGGTAAGCCTGGAATCACCAGGGAAGAGCAGCAGAACCAAACAGTAAATATAGTAAATCAATTTATTCAGAAATAAGGGAGACGACAGGGTTATGAAGCACATGATTCTACAAGTCATAGTCATCTATCTCTGCCTGTCATTCGCTCTAACCATCTTCATGATTCTGAAGATGTATTGGATTGGACATAAGGCAAATGGGAAAAAATATGGTAAGGATCGAATTGATCTCTTAAAGAGACAGGGTAGATGGCGTCAGATGCCACTCTATAATATGGAGGAGATCGCTGAGGATAAGTCCTTAGGAAGTGTAAGGCTAAGTATTTTTCCAAATGATTCGGATAATCGAACCAAGTGCGCCATTGTTCTACCAGGCGGTGGCTATGCCCACACCATTGAGGACGGCGAGGGATATCCCATTGCGGCACATCTCAATGAATTAGGATATACCGCCTTCGTGCTGGAGTATCGTACAGGACTTGATTGCTCTGACCATGCACCGATGAAGGATCTGGCTAGAACAGTTCAGCATATCTTCGACCATCAGGAGGAATTGAATATTGATCCAGAGAACTATGCTCTGATTGGATTCTCTGCAGGCGGTAATCTGGCAGGTATCTATGGAACTGAGATCTATGGCTATAAGAAGTATGGTACCGCGAAGCCTGGTGCCCTCATCATGGGATATCCTTGGAGCAATATCAATCATTGGATGCAGCATCCTTACTGGAATATCTGGGAGGGACTCCTGGGAATCTGGCTGTCTGAGCGTGGTAACTTCTTCATGTTCCGCTTCCACCAGTCCCATGAGAAGAGAGAGTCCCTGTGCGTACAGAACTTTATCGATGACAACTATCCTCCGGTTTATATGTTCTCTGGAGATGACGATATCCTGGTGAAGTCTGGCGCCCATACAGATGTACTGGCAAGAGCCTTGAAGAAGAAAAATATCCCTCTGATGTACCAGCGATTCTTCCATGTTCCTCATGGCGTAGGACTTGGAATTGGAACCAATGCCGAGGGCTGGTTAGATGAGGCAGTAACCTTCTGGGAAAATGTAAACCAAGGGAAAGAATCCAAATAAGGATTATTTACTCTTACGCTCTGCTAATTCACAGATCATATCTACACAGACATCTTCACCAAGGGTACCGCTGTCGAGAGATAGATCATAGTTGGAATAATCGCCCCAGTGCTGATCGGTGTAGTAGCGGTAGTATGTACGACGCTGCTTATCCTTTTTCTTAATACGCTTTTCTACATCCACATCCTTAATATCACCGTAGCGCTCAAGGATACGAACCTTACGATTCTCCATGTCAGAATGGATTAATACATTGATGCAAGGGATATCAGCGCGACGCAGGATATAGTCAGAGCAACGACCAACGATGACACATGGTCCCTTTTTAGCAGCTTCTAGAATAACCTTACGCTGTGCCAGGAAGATCTCATCCTGGGGACTCTGGAAATACATTGTGCTGGCCGCAGAGATATCAAACCAACGATTCGCAGATGTTGCGGTCTCGCCCTGCTCCTCGATTAACTCCTTACAGTATCCGCTTTCAACTGCGGTCTGATTAACGATCTCTCCGTCCAGGAAGGGAACACCAAGCTTCTTGGCTACCTGCTTGCCGATGGAATGTCCGCCACTACCGAATTCACGGCTAATTGTAATTACAGGATACATATACTCACCCTCCTTCTGTGGATGGAACGATAAAAACTCCCAAAAATAATTTATTGAGATATCTTTATTTTAGTCAATCTGTATGGAAAATTCAAGAAAGTCATGGAGAAAAGTGGAATGGTAAGTGCTTTAGACAACAAAGAAAAAAACGGTGCCAATAAATTTCCTAAAGAATAAATTAAATCTACATTGCATGAGTGGAAGAAAGACACAGAAGTGTGATAAAATACCGCTATATGTGTATAGCGCGCTTTTGCATTTACTAGTTTGTGACAGAGCAATGATTGGCTATTGGAGAACTTGAAAGATGATAAAACAAATCCGGCAGATGCTGCTGGTTATTTTAAGTGGTCTAATAATCGGTGCCATGCTTACAGGTGGACTGATTTTATTTGCCCTGCATGGACAGGCGACCACAGATAATAGAACGGATGATACAAGTGAGACAGAAGTCTCCTCTGCAGAGGATGATCTGACGGGAGGTCAGGCATTAGATAATAGTGCAGAGAATGAGACCCTGTCAGATGCTAAGACCAATGATAAGCAGTCGGATGCGACAGAAAATAGTGAGGGAGATTCCCAGGATGATCATCAGATCAGGGAAGAGGATACTGGTGTAGTAGCCAAGTCCCGTCTGCCTTATTACATCCGGGTAAACCGCCTGAAGAATACAGTAACCATCTACACAGAGGGATCCAATGGAACCTATTCCCTTCCATACAAGGCGATGATTTGTTCCGTTGGCCTCGATAATAGGACGCCCCTTGGCACCTTTACCATTTCAGATAAGTATAAGTGGCGTCTCCTTGTAGGGGATGTGTACGGACAGTATGCGACCCGTATCTATAAGGGGATTATGTTCCACTCTGTTCCTTATAATACGAAGAACCCTGGAGACCTAAAGGAAGGGGAATACAATAAGCTTGGTCAGCCGGCCTCTCATGGCTGTATTCGATTAGCTGTTGTTGATGCGAAGTGGATTGCAGAGAACTGCCCCAAGGGAACCATCGTAGAGATCTATGAGGATGAAGTAAAGGGACCCCTTGGCCGTCCCACATCCATTAATATCTCTGATACAGACGAGAATAAGGGTTGGGATCCAACAGACCCAGACGAGATGAATCCATGGCTGTCCATTGGCCCAGTAATCAATGGCGCAGAGGATACGGAGATTCAGAGAGGAAGCACCTTTGATCCAACCAGGGGAGTACATGCCAAGTCCTTAGATGGAACAGATGCAGACCTTACGGTTGATGGAACTGTTTATACCAATCGTACAGGAACCTATTCTGTGAACTATACTGCTAGATCAGAGGGTGGCAAGTCGGTATCCATTGTCCGTAAAATTAAGGTAGTGGATAAGACGAAGCCTGTGATAGGACATAAGAGTTCGGTTTACATTTCTGATACAGATGAATCCAATGTGGCTGCCAAGCTAATCCGGGAGCTGAAGATCACAGATGACGGTCAGGCCCTTGGCCCAAGCCATATCAAGTTAGATACTAGGGAACTTTCAAGAGCAATGCACTGGAATCATTACGGTACCTGTACCTGCAAGGTGACAGCCACCGATATGAGTGGCAATAAGATGGAAGAGAGTTTCACAGTTATCTATCAGAAGAAAGTAAGTAAGAGTCAGTAAATCAACTAGCTTAGATGGATTCATTGGAGCCGTCTCAGCCTATGGAAAACAGGAAATAGTATGCAGATTGATTTTGCACCAATGGAGGGAATCACAGGATTCCCCTTTCGGAATGCCTTCGAGGAAGTCTTCGGGGGCATTCGTTCATATTACACACCATTTCTCACGGTGAATCAGAATAAGAAGTTCGGAAGTCACGACATCTGGGACGTGGACCGGGAGAATAATCATGTGCCAGATCTCATCCCACAGATTCTAACCAATAAGCCAGACCAGCTGGCCTGGGGATTAGAGTCCCTTTATGACATGGGCTATCGAGAGGCGAATCTGAATCTGGGCTGTCCATCGCCCACTGTTACCAAGCGGAATAAGGGAGCGGGATTCTTAGCGGATTTAGACCAGGTGGATGAACTCCTAGAGGAGACCTTTCAGATACTAGAGCAGGACAAGTGTCCTGTCGCGCTCAGTGTGAAGACTCGAATCGGTATGGGAGATGATAGTCGATTCCCAGAGCTATTAGAGATCTATAATCGCTATCCCTTGTCTCGCCTTATTATCCATCCTCGCTTAGGCGCTGAGGGTTATCAGGGAGATCTCCATATGGAGGTCTTCGACTTTGCTTATGAGAATTCTACTCATCCACTGATTTATAATGGAGAGCTAAGAGACCGGGAGATGGTGGAGTCCATCGCTAGATGCTATCCCGAGCTAGACGGGATCATGATTGGACGAGGCTTCCTCTATGATCCAGGGATGCTAGCGAGAGACAGTGGCATAGATTCTGTAGTCGCATCTTCATCTACGATTGGAAAGGTAGACCAGACCCAGAC
>ONIO01000006.1 GCA_900317915.1 uncultured Lachnospiraceae bacterium
GACCTGTGGGTTCCAAATCCGCCAAGCACCAGCCATGCATTAGCTGGCGCAACCGTTATCGTAAATCTGTCTGCAAGTAATGAATTAACGGGTAAGTCTGACTATAGACGTACCCTGGTTCAGGATCAGTCCGCTCGCCTCTACAGTGGATACATCTATGCGGCAGCAGGTCCTGGAGAGTCCACACAGGATATCGTCTTCTCTGGTCACTCTATTATTGCTGAAGCCGGTCGTAAGAAGGCGGAGAATCCACTCTACAGAGAGGGTTATATTTCTACTGAACTAGACCTCTTGGCACTGGCATCCTATCGCCAGGAGATGAGCACTTATCTCTTGGACGAGGCGGAGGACTATGTCACTGTATTCTTCCACTTGCCAGTAGAAGAGACTATCCTGACGGAAAAAGTAGACCCAGCTCCATTTGTGCCGTCTGACGAGAGACGTCGCTATGATCGCTGTCAGGAGATCCTAGACATCCAGGCCATGGGACTAAAGAAAAGACTGGCTCATACCCATGCTAAGACTGCAGTCGTCGGAATCTCTGGTGGCCTAGACTCTACACTGGCTCTTCTGGTTGTGGCGAGAGCCTTCGATATGCTAGGACTGGATCGTAAGGGAATTAAGGCTGTTACCATGCCTGGATTCGGTACCACAGACCGTACCTATACCAATGCGGTGAAGATGATTCAGTGCTTGGGAGCTGACTTTAAGGAAGTATCTATTGTGCCAAGCGTCACCCAGCACTTTAAGGATATCGGACAGGATATGGAGGTCCAGGATGTCACCTATGAGAATGGACAGGCGAGAGAGCGTACCCAGATTCTTATGGACATCGCTAATAAGGAAAATGGTATGGTAATCGGAACAGGAGATCTGTCAGAACTGGCCCTGGGATGGGCTACCTATAATGGAGATCATATGTCCATGTACGGTGTGAATGCTTCGGTACCAAAGACTCTGGTTCGCTTCTTGGTTCGCCATGTGGCAGACCAGTCTCCAGAGGAATTGAAGGCAGTTCTATTAGATGTATTAGATACTCCTGTTAGCCCAGAACTTCTCCCTCCAAAGGATGGAGAGATCGCTCAGAAGACAGAGGATATCGTGGGACCTTATGAGCTCCACGACTTCTTCCTATACTATGTGATGCGTTTTGGATTCTCTCCTCGTAAGATTATGCGTCTGGCTATGAATGCCTTCGAGGGAGTCTATGATCAAGAGACGATTAAGAAGTGGATGCGTAACTTCTACTGGAGATTCTTTGCACAGCAGTTTAAGAGAAGCTGCCTGCCAGATGGTCCGAAGGTTGGTACGGTTGCATTGTCTCCAAGAGGAGACTGGCGTATGCCAAGTGATGCAGTGTCTAAGATCTGGATTGATGAAGTGGCTGCATTATAAGAACAAAACAGCAGTGCATTTATAAAAAAACAGCAGTGCTATAAGAATAATAAAATAGTGTGATAAGAAAAAACGTCGTATCTCAAAAACTTGAGATACAACGTTTTTTCTTTAAATCTATATCTAGGGCTGACCGAACCAGTCTAATTCATAATTACCATCATAGTGCTTGCTATCGAAGGCGCGTAAGTACTTCTCCACGTGATGTGACCAGGAGCCGTAGATGAATGGATAGAGCACAAGGAATAGAGTGATTGCACCAAATACATCAATAATGGAATGCTGCTTAATAAACATGGTAGACATAATGATCAGCACCATGAGAATCCAATGCATGGCTCTCGCCTTAAAGTGACGTCGAATCACTGGAAGGTGATCTAAGGCAACGGTAATGGCTATGGAGTTAAATACATGGATGCTTGGAAATACATTGGTTGGTGTGTCTGTTCGATAGAGGGCTAGTACCATGTGGGTAAAAGCATTATCTCTTGGCATAACCTGAGGACGTAGATCCTGTCCATTTGGGAAGAGGAATGAAATGATAAGAAAAGCATTCATTCCTATAAATAGCATCAATCCCATGCGGTAGAAGTGCTGTCCCTTCTTCTGGAAGATGGTTAGCACAATGCCATAGGTCATATAGAAGAACCATAAATCATAGGGGATTACAAAATACTCACAAAATGGAATCATGTGATCGAATTTTGTTGAGATTACAAAATAAGGTACCTGCCTGGCCTCTAAGAAATGGAAGGTGATAAAGTATAAGAATATATAGAGGACAAGTAAAAACTTCCTATAATTGATTTTGATAAACTGAAATACGTGTTTTGCTTTTTTCATCATGATTGCTATTATATCCGAGGCAATCTGGATTGACAAGACTTTAGATTATCCTATAATATCTAAGTTGGTCTAATTATAAAAAATCGTTAGGAAGGTCGTATTTCCATGAGTTTAAATAAGGAAAATACATCTGTAGAGATGAAGGAACAGACCAAAGCCAAGAAGATTCATTTCCATATGACTAAGAAGGCTTGGATCGTTCTCGGGGTAGTTCTGACGGCACTGTTCGTCGTATATATTGGAATGTCTCTTTTCTTTGAGAAGCATTTCTTCTTCCGCAGTACCGTAAATGGTGTGAATGCATCTGGTGCGACAGCAGAGAAGGTGATGCAGGAGATTGAGGCTCAGAG
Source organism: uncultured Lachnospiraceae bacterium (assembly GCA_900317915.1). Lineage (GTDB taxonomy): Bacteria > Bacillota > Clostridia > Lachnospirales > Lachnospiraceae > Lachnocurva. The sequence goes on from ONIO01000006.1 coordinate 2,592, forward strand.
TAAGGGATACACCTTATCTATACAGGAAGCGAAGACCAAGGAAAAGTTTTCTCAAAAAGACCTTGGAATCTCTGTTAAGAGTAAGCAGGAAGACTTCGATCAGTACTTAGGTCAGCAGAACGGCTTTCTGTGGCTTGGTTCACTTTTCTCCCCTAAGAAGTATGAGAGTAAGGCTCTTGTATCCTATGATGAGGCAAAGCTTACGGAGAAGCTAAAGGGACTTCAGGATGTGGTGAATACGGATATCACTGAGACCCAGGATGCGGTAGCAGTATATGATAATGGTAAGTTCAAGATCCAGGATGAGGTCTATGGTAACCGTGTAGATATGGATGCTTTGCAGAAGGTTTGTGCCAAGGCAATCATCAATCTGCAGGATACTGTTAATCTGAAGGCAGATAAGTGCTATGTGCAGCCAAGCGTGACAAAGGATAGTGATACTTTAAAGACTGCAGTTGATAACCTGAATAAGAAGGTTGGCATTAGTTATACTTACACACCGGATGGTGGATCTGAGAGTATTCCTAAGGACACATTGGCTGGATTCCTAACCACCAATGCCAAGGGTGAGATCACTTATAATGATGATGCAATCCGTGCTTTTGTTAGCACCATGGGTGAGAAGTACAATACTGTTGGTAAGCCCTTTACCATTAATTCTAGCTGGGGTGGACAGGTAACTGTTCCTGGCGGTACTTATGGTAATAAGATTGATGCAGACAAGGAAGTTTCGAAGATTAAGTCTGACCTGGATGCTGGTAAGGACGTGAGTCGTGACTTCGAGTATAAGGCTCATGCAGGCAGCAGCACACCATCTACTTATGTAGAGGTTAATCTCACAGCACAGCATATGTATGTCTATAAGGATGGTCAGCAGGTCATCTCCTCTGATGTGGTAACTGGTAATACAACAAAGGGAACCATTACCCATGTTGGTTCTTACTATATCGCATATAAGGAGAAGGATGCAGTCCTTCGTGGCGATAACTATGCAACTCCAGTTGCTTACTGGATGCCTTTCCATAATGGCGAGGGTCTCCATGATGCAACATGGCAGCCTTCCTTTGGTGGTACCTACTATCGTGTCCGTGGATCCCATGGATGTGTCAATCTGCCAAAGAGTGTAGCAGCACAGGTTTTCAATACTGTATCTAGTGGTACACCTGTATTCGTCTATGAGATGGCAGGCACTGAAAATAACGCACCAAATGTTACAGATGCAAATAATTTCGTTAATGATGTGAACACATTAGTTGCATCACCAATTACATTAGATAGTGAAGCATCGATTGCAGCCCTTGAGAAGCGCTGGAAGAAGTTAACTCCAGAGGCTCAGGCAATGGTAACTAATTATGCTTCCCTTACAGATGCTCGTGCACAGTTGGATGCACTGAAGGTTGCTGCGGGAATTCCCCTGACAACTGAGGGTCAGTAATTATAACCGTCAGACATCCGACAGAGTGTCTGGCGGTTTTTTTAGGATAAGGTTTTTTATAAGTCGGGAAAAGGAAAAGGAGAAAAAGAAGATGGGAAACTGGGAAGAGAATGTCAGAAAGGTTGTGCCCTATGTACCAGGAGAGCAGCCGAAGAGAGCAAATATTATTAAGTTAAATACCAATGAGAACCCTTATCCTCCAGCCCCTGGCGTAGAAGAGGTACTAAGACAGTACCAGGCAAGTGAGCTCCGGAAGTATCCAGATGCAAGCGCAACAGATCTGGTAAATGCCATTGCAGAGAATTATGGAGTTCAGGCTTCAGAGGTATTTGTAGGTGTAGGATCGGATGATGTCATTGCTATGAGTTATCTGACCTTCTTCAATGGAAAGGATCCAATCCTCTTTCCGGATATCACCTATTCCTTCTATGATGTATGGGCTGAGGAGTTTCGAGTTCCTTATGTCACCATCCCATTGGATCAGGACTTTCATGCGGTTCTGTCGGATTATGACCGCCCATGCGGAGGAATTATTATACCGAATCCCAATGCACCAACTGGTATCACAGAGGGGAGGGCCTTCTACGAGGAACTGGTGAAGAGACATCCCAATCAGGTGGTAATCATCGATGAAGCCTATATCGACTTTGGTGGCGAATCCATGTTGCCACTGATTCATACCTATGATAATCTCCTTGTAGTACAGACATTCTCTAAGTCTAGATCCTTGGCTGGAAGCCGTATTGGCTTTGCCATTGGTAATGAGAAGCTGATTAAGTATCTCATGGATGTAAAGTATTCCTTCAATTCCTATACCATGGACTCTGTGACGATTCAGTTAGGACGGGCTGCCATGGAGGATAAGGCATATTTTAAGGAATGCGTAGGTAAGATTATTGACACCAGAGAATGGACAAAGCAGGAATTAAAGCGCTTGGGCTTTGTCTTCGGAGATTCGAAGACGAATTTTATCTTTGCCAAGCATCCGAATCTTGATGCAGCAGAGGTCTTTCAGGAACTAAGAGAAGAGGGGATCTTTGTCCGCTATTTCCCTAAGGAACGCATTAAGGACTATCTCCGTATCACCATTGGAAGGAGAGAAGAGATGGAGACTCTGATCGCATCCTTAGAGAAAAAGGTGCAAGCAAAGTCCTGTTAAGAGCACCATCCTGCAGTAGGGTATATATTTGTATAAAAAAGTAGTAAAAGGAAGTATTTATGGAATCATTAGTAACATTGTTTTCCCAGACACTGGGACAGTACGTACCAGCAGAAGTTGTTGTATTTATCATTTCTCTATGTCCCATCCTAGAGTGTAGGGGAGGACTTTTAGCAGCTTCTCTGTTAAAGGTACCTTTGCTTCATGCCATCCCGATTTGTGTGATAGGTAATATTATCCCGATTCCATTTATCCTTCTATTTATTAAGAAGATTCTTCATTGGTTAGGTCAATTCAAGGTCTTCCATAAGCTGGTTGAAAAAATCGAGGATCGTGCCAATGCCAAGTCTGGATCCGTCTCTGGTGCTGAATTTACAGGTCTTATGCTTTTTGTAGGAATCCCTCTGCCAGGAACAGGCGCATGGACAGGAAGCCTGGTTGCAGCCTTTCTTGAGATGGATCTTAAGAAGGCAGTTGTAGCAGAACTCCTGGGAGTATCCATTGCCACTGTGATTATGTCAATCGTGTCCTATGGCTTACTTGGAATGGTGATTTCATAAGGATAGAGGTATCAAAATGAGTGAGAAGAAAAGACCACAGGGAGATTGCACCACCTGCAATTACTACACCTACGATGAGGAGGAGGAAGAATATTATTGTGATTTGAATCTAGACGAGGATGATTACTATCACTTCATGACAGGCCGCTATAGCTCCTGTCCCCACTATGTGGATGGAGACGAGTACAGAGTGGTTCGTCACCAGATGTAAGAGAGTGGGACTCTAGATCTATAGTAAACCGAGTTAAAAGAGCCCGGTCTATAAGGAAAAGAAAGAGAAAAAGGGGAAGATTATGACACTGACACAGTTACGCTATGTAATTATGGTGGCAGATACAGGCTCAATGAATGCGGCATCAAAGCAGATGTTTGTGTCTCAGCCTTCCTTATCTGCTGCAATCAAGGAGTTAGAGGAGGAATTAGGCATCAGTCTCTTCCTTCGAACCAACCGCGGAATTGTACTGACACCTCAGGGACAGGAATTCATCGGCTATGCCAGACAGGTGGTAGAGCAGTATAACCTGATCGAGTCACGCTATATCAGTAAGGAGACGGTGAAGAAGCACTTTGCAGTATCTATGCAGCACTATACCTTTGCAGTGAAGGCCTTCGTAGATACCGTAGAGGAATTCGGAATGGACGAGTTCGAATTCGCAGTGAATGAGGACCGTACCAGTCAGGTCATTAGTGATGTGGCGGACTTTCGAAGCGAGATTGGTGTTCTCTATATCAATGACTTTAATTCTAAGGTGCTTCATAAGATGTTCGAGGAGCAGGGACTTGAGTTTCATCCTTTATTTGACTGTCATATTTATGCTTATATGTGGAAGGGACATCCCTTGGCCAAGAAAAGTATGGTAAAAATTCAGGACCTGGATCCATATCCTTTGCTTTCTTTTAATCAGGGTGCATATAACTCCTTCTATTTTGCAGAGGAAGTGTTGAGTACCTATGATTATAAGCGTGTGATTAAGGCCAATGACCGCGCTACACTTCTGAATCTAATGGTTGGACTGAATGGATATACCCTGTGCTCAGGTATCATCTGTGAGGGGCTGAATGGTGAAGACTATTGTGCAGTCCGCTTGGATTCCCCAGAGATTATGACCATTGGCTATCTGAAGAAGAAGCAGAGTAAATTAAGCTCTATTGCAGAGAAATATATAGAGAACCTGGCAAGCTTTAGAGATCAGGTCATGGACTAAAAGCCTATAAATACAGGCTTTGTAAAGAATTTTTAAAAAAGATGAAAAATATCCCCAATTTCCTATTGACAAAGTAGGGTATTGGGGATATATTTTTATCATATTCAGTAAGTCATATAAAACCTATCAGGTTTATAGGAATTAAAGAAAAGGAGAAAGAATTATGGCAAAGGTTGTTAGTAGCACATTAGAACTCATAGGAAATACACCTCTTTTAAAGGCATCTCGTTATGCGAAGAATGCTGGAGTAGAGGGCGCAGATATTGAAGCGAAGCTGGAGCTCTTCAATCCAGCAGGATCTGTTAAGGATCGTATCGCGTTGAACATGATTGAGGATGCTGAGGAGAAGGGCCTTCTGAAGCCTGGCGCTACAATCATCGAGCCAACTTCTGGTAATACAGGAATTGGTATCGCAGCAGTAGCAGTTGCCAAGGGCTATAAGGCAATCCTGACTCTTCCTGATACCATGAGTGTTGAACGTCGTAAGCTTCTGAAGGCTTATGGTGCAGAATTAGTTCTCACTGAGGGTGCTAAGGGTATGAAGGGTGCCATTGCTAAGGCTGAGGAATTAAAGGAGCAGACTCCTGGTTCTATCATCCTGGCTCAGTTTGATAACCCAGCAAACTCTGCAGCACATTATAAGACCACTGGCCCAGAGATCTGGGAGCAGACAGAGGGTAAGGTTGATATCTTCGTAGCTGGTGTAGGTACTGGTGGAACACTGACTGGTGTTGGTAAGTACTTGAAGGAGCAGAATCCAAATGTGAAGGTCGTTGCGGTTGAGCCTGCAACTAGCCCAGTTCTCTCTGAGGGCAAGGCTGGCGCACACAAGATCCAGGGTATCGGCGCTGGATTCGTACCAGCAGTATTAGATACTAAGATTTATGATGAGATCATCACGATTGAGAACGATGATGCATTCGAAGAGGGCCGTAGATTTGGTCGGTCTGAGGGTGCTTTGGTTGGTATCTCAAGTGGTGCAGCATTAAAGGCTGCAACAATCCTGGCAGCTCGTCCAGAGAACCAGGGAAAGAAGATTGTTGCTCTGCTTCCTGATTCAGGTGACCGTTACCTGTCTACTGCATTATTCAGCGAGTAATATAGTCGATTACATCCTTCGAGATCAGGTTCTGAATGCTATCGGCACTTGACTACAATACACACGAAGCACATACATGATACTCCTACAACATCCGGCAGAAATGCTGGATGTTGTGCTATATCATACAATTATGGTATGATATAGGACGATTAAGAATCTGAATCATGGATTGTTCCAACAACCATGTTGCACTGAAAAGGAGAACTGAGTTTGAAGATTTCTACCAAGGGTCGTTATGCCCTTCGATTAATGTTGGATTTAGCTGTATATAATACAGGAGAGCCAATTAGCCTGAAGGATATTGCTAAGAGACAGGAGATCTCTGAGAAGTATTTAGAGCAGATTATCTCTGTATTAAGTAAAGGAGGCATGGTGCAGAGTGTTCGTGGTGCACAGGGAGGCTACTTCCTGCGTCGTGAACCGAAGGACTATACAGTAGGCGAGATTCTTCGTTTAACTGAGGGTGATCTGGCACCAGTGGATTGTGTTGGAGCATCTGGCGTAAGCTGTGACCATAAGGGTGACTGTATCACTGTTGAGGTCTATGAGCGTATCAACCAGGCGGTTAATGATGTAGTGGATCATATTTCCTTACAGGATCTGGTCGATCGCTATAATGAGAATGCTGCAAGCCAGGCAGCGATGCTGATCTAACTCAGTCGGAGAAATTCCCCACCTCTAAGCGTTAGCGTAGGTGGGGGAGTCCTGACATAACAGACATATGGTATCTGTAGAAGAGGTGGAGCAATCCACCTCTTTTTTTCTTGCATGGAAGGATCTATGTTAGAAAAGGCCGATTTAAAGGGGGTCTTTCAACCATCTTCGATGGATAGGAGCCTTGGCAGAATCTATAGGGTAGGTCAGTGGTTTACATTTCTGGTATAAGTAAAAGCTATAACGAAATAGAGATTTCATGTATTAGACAGGGATAGATGGAGGGAGTAAGATAATCCTAGTAAAGAGATAGGAAATAAACTTCCTACAAAAAAGAGAAAAGGTAAAGGAGATTACAATTATGGCACATTTGAATGAGAGAAACCTACACTTCGAGACAAAGGCAATTCACGCAGGACAGGAGAACCCAGATCCAACAACGGACGCAAGAGCAGTTCCAGTATATCTGACCTCCTCCTATGTATTCCGCAACAGTAAGCACGCTGCTGACCGCTTCGGTCTCCGTGATGCTGGTAATATCTACGGACGTCTGACCAACCCAACACAGGATGTATTCGAGCAGAGAATTAATGCACTTGAGGGTGGTGTGGCAGCACTAGCAGTTGGTTCTGGTGCAGCAGCAGTAACATATGCAATCGAAGCACTGGCTAAGGCTGGTGATCATGTCGTAGCTGCTAAGAATATCTATGGCGGTACTTACAACCTCTTAAAGCACACCTTGGTTGATTACGGAATTACAACAACCTTCGTTGATCCTGACAATTTCGATGAGATCAATGCAGCATTCCAGGAGAACACCAAGCTGGTATTTATCGAGACCCTTGGTAATCCAAATTCTGAAGTGGTTGATATCGAGGCAATTGCAAAGATCGCCCATGATCATAAGGTTCCTCTTGTAGTTGATAATACCTTCGCAACTCCATGCCTGGTTCGTCCAATTGAGTATGGCGCTGATGTGGTTGTACACTCTGCAACCAAGTTCATTGGTGGACACGGAACTGTAATCGGTGGTGTCATCGTAGATGGCGGTAAGTTCGACTTCGCATCTTCTGATAAGTATCCATGGCTGACAGAGGCAAATCCTTCCTACCATGGTATCTCCTTCGCTAAGGATACCGCTCCGGCAACTGTTGCAACCTATATCCGTGCAATCCTCCTTCGTGATACTGGTGCCACACTGTCTCCAGTACATGCTTTTGCCTTCCTCCAGGGACTTGAGACTCTCTTCCTCCGTGTAGAGAGACAGGTTGAGAACTCACTGAAGGTAGCAGAGTATCTGAAGAATCAGCCTCAGGTTGAGTATGTATCCCATCCATCTGTGAATGGTGATCCTCGCCAGAGGGAACTCTATAAGAAGTATTTCCCTAATGGCGGCGGCTCTATCTTCACCTTCAATATCAAGGGGGATGCAGCCAAGGCTCAGGAATTCATTGATCATCTAGAACTCTTCTCCCTGCTTGCCAATGTAGCAGACGTGAAGTCTCTGGCAATTCATCCAGCATCCACCACTCACTCTGAGGACAATGAAGAGGAGCTGAAGGAGCAGGGCATCGCACAGAATACCATCCGTCTCTCCATCGGTGCAGAGAATGTAGACGACATCATTGAGGACTTAGATAACGCGTTTCAGGCAGTTCAGTAATTTATGGAAATGTAAACCATAATTTACTTTATCTTTTCTCTAATGTTTGCGGTATATCGTAACTGCAGGCAACATATGCCAAAGGCACCCCTTGGACCACATATCAGTGGAACCCAAGGGGTGTTTTTAACTCAGTCGGAGAAATCCCCCACATCTAAGCGTTAGCGTAGGTGGAGGTGGAATGAAAAGGCCTTCTGAGGAGTGGGATTGGATTCTAGACAATCTGGAATTGTGACGTTATACTAAGGAAAGTCTGTATTGCAGAATGGAAGGAGAAGAAGCCTTCGCAATGATATTGCAGTATTGCATTGCTGAACTATTGAATTGTTGAAATGCTGAAATGCAATACCGATTTCATTAAAAACAAAAAAACAAATGCAACTATAGGAGAAATATATGGATTACCGTAAGAGTGTACAGGAAATGGAGGCAGATAGCCGTAATATCGGAATCATCGATATCCGTGAGGAGAAAGACTATCTGGCAGATACCATTCCCGGCGCTAGAAATTGCTTCTGGATGGATTTCCCTAGTGAGGAAATGGATGCGAGAGAGCTGATTGGCGGATTTGGATACGCTGGAGAGCCTCTCTATCTGGTTTGCTATACGGGAGATAAGAGCGATGATATCTGTGATCGCTTGAATGGGTGGGGCATTGAAGCCTATTCCATCGACGGGGGATATGCATCCTATCTTAGACTTGCCATGAGTAGACTCTTAGCAGGTGAACTGCCCTCTTCAGAGGAAAATGGTGATTCTTCTGCTACAACTACAATTACAATTACAAAAAATGAAGGAGCAGAGGGAGAGGGCACCAAGAAAAAGCGTCGCCATACATTTACCTATGCAGAGAATGTGGAGCGATCCATCCAGAAGAAGTTCCGTAAGGAGATTTGGAGACAGTTTACCCGTGCCATCCGTGAATATAACCTGATTGAGGATGGAGATAAGATTGCCGTCTGCATCTCTGGTGGTAAGGACTCTATGCTTATGGCCAAGCTCTTCCAGGAGCTTCATCGTCATGGAAAGCATAACTTTGATGTGGAGTATCTGGTGATGAATCCAGGCTATAATGACATCAATTATGAGACGGTTCAGAATAATGCCAAGCTTCTCAATGTACCGATTAAGGTCTTCACATCGGATATCTATGATGTTGTGGCTGGTGATGCAGGCTATGATGGCTCTGGATCTCCATGTTACCTGTGTGCCCGCATGCGTCGTGGGCACCTCTATGCAGAGGCTAAGAAGCTGGGCTGTAATAAGATCGCCCTAGGACATCACTTCGATGATGTGATTGAGACCTCTCTTATGGGTATGCTCTATGGTGCACAGATTCAGACTATGGTGCCGAAGCTTCATAGCAGTAATTTCCCAGGCATGGAACTGATTCGTCCTCTGTATTACATCCGCGAGAAGGATATCGTACATTGGAGAGACTATAATCATTTGCATTTCATTAACTGCGCTTGCCGTCTTACAGAGTCCTGTACAGCCCTGTCTTGCACTGGTACAGCACAGGGATCTAAGCGAGGAGAAGTGAAGCGCCTGATCCGCTCTTTAGAAGAGAAGGATCCAGTAATCGCTATGAATATCTTCCGCTCTATGGAAAATGTAACCCTCCCTATGGTCTTGGGTTATAAGGATGATGCAGGATGTCGTCATGACTTCCTGACTCGCTATGAAAATGGCGAATTAGGTGAAAATAAGGAAGCATAACGATTTCAATTATTAAAAAACTATTCCAATTATTAAAAAACTATTAAATCTCTTGAAGCAGGACTCCCATTTCTTGTTTTACAATTTTCCCTTGTTATAATTATACACAGAGGTTATCTGTAAGGATTGTAACAAGGGGTTTTTGCACCTTGCAGGGTTTGGGATTAAAAATGAATGAAAATAAACTGAAGATAATAGAAAAAAAGTGGCGGGAACTTTGTATCCTGGTTGCTTTCTTGATTGGTCTCTTGTTAGTGGCTGGTGGACTGATGTTCAACTATGGAAAGCACGTAGACCAAATGCAAAGCAAATCTTTTAATAAAGGTTGGACCATTGAGATGGATGGGAAGACCTATGAGGAGCAGGACTTAAATGCCTTTCGTTTTTCTGGCCAGCTAAAGGAGGGAGACGAAGTGGTGATGAGTCACCGGATTCCAGAGGATTTAAACTGGAATTCCGCCCTTCGTGTCCAGACGTCTCATTCTACCATTACGGCAAGCATACCTGGACGTATTCTCTATACTTATGGGGAGGATGTATTTGTCAAAGGTGGGATGGTTGGATCTGGCTATCACATGATTCAGATTCCAGAGTCTGCACGTGGAAAAATGCTGACAATCACTATGATTTCTGCTACAGACAATGGATTTTCCTGCCTGTATGATATGCGAATTATCTCTGGAGAGGTAGCCAATCAGGTATTTGGAGCGGATCATCTATTCATGGGAAGTCTTGGTATCTTTTTGATTGAGATTGGATTTTTGATTCTTGCATTCTCTTTTCTCTCAATGATTTATGCGAAGAAGACCATTGCTTTTACCATGGTGGGATTGAGTTCTATCTTCATGGGTACATGGACTCTGTGCGTGACGAAGACCATTCAGTTATTCTCCAATGATTTGACTTTTAACTTGGAATTAGAGTATATGAGCTTGTTCTTAATTCCACTACCTGTTATTGGTTTAATTCAGTTCACTCGTAGACTAAAGGCCTTCAGCTGGCGAAAGTCGGTTATGGGAATTGGTGCAGGTCTCATGGCTGTCTTCAATATATTGTCCTGGGTTCTCCATTTTACCAACTTGGTTCACTTTGACCATTTGCTTCCATTGTTTCATATTTTAACGATACTATGTGTAGTGCTTGCTGCTATTACGGCCTATTATCCTAGTAAGAAGAATCCGCATATATGGAGTCATCGGGACCAGTTTCTTGCTGCCGGAATATTTGCCCTATTATTTAGCGGACTGTTTGAAGTCTTCCGCTATAACATACAGAAATTCTTACATACCTCTAATCATAACTTTTCAGTGACACTGATTCCTTTGGGGATGATTGTATTCCTAATTCTAATGGGTATTAGCTTTGTCTTAGATCGTTTCGAAGAAACGAGAGAAACGGCTGAGAGGGAGATGTATAAAAAGATAGCTTATACAGATACCCTAACGGGATTAGGAAGTCGTCTCGAAGCGGAAGAGGCTTTCCGTAGCTTAGATACAAGCACAGATACCTACATCATGGTAAGCATTGATTTGAATGATCTGAAGAAAACCAATGATACCTATGGCCACCTGATGGGAGACCACTTTATCATTGATTTTGCTAAGGCGATTCAATCTGAAAAGCAGGAGGAGGGAATCCTATCCCGTATGGGTGGAGATGAGTTCCTACTAATCTACTTGAATGAGAGTGAAGAAAAGGTTCGAGAGCGGATAAAACGCGTTGAGGAAAAGTGTAGGGAGATTAGCCGAGATGCAATTTATAATCTTACCTTTGCCTATGGTTTGGCCATTAGCCCAGAGAAAACAGAGAGAAATGCAGAGCAGATCTATCAGCTAGCAGATGCTCGCATGTACGAGATGAAGAAGGCTATGAAGGCAGAGAAGTAGGCCTGCTTCTTCATTCGAAATCCAGAGCGAGTCTTGACTTTCATGGGAAGGTGCTATTTAGAAAATCTTATGCTTTCCATTGATGGTGGTCTCTTCATTACCATCGAGAGGAATTACTAAGCAGCGCCTACCATCAACGAAGGTTGCGGTAACTTCTGCTTCCTTATCATCTGGAACCTTGACGATAACAGAGACTTCATTGCCCTCCTCGTCGGTGATACCAGCCTCACGAAGCTTGTGATGGAGTTCTACAACCTGTTCCTGGAGCTCATTTTTCTCCATACGCAGACTGTTATCCTTCAGTACCTTCGTATCAAGGATGTCTTCTGCAGTAGGGAAATCTTCTTCGAAAAAGGAGTTGCATTTCTCTACAATCTGATTAGCGATTGGCTCTTCAATTCCGCTATTCTCCAAGATTGGAGTCAGGTCTTCTTTTTCCATTAAAACAGGCTGATCCTTTTCAAGGACTTCCTTCTGTTGCTCTACAAAGGAATTGATGTGAGACTGTACATCGATGACGGTATCGATGACATCATCATCTGTTGGATCGCCCAGGGACTCGGTCACAATATTATTGAAGGCTGTCTTCTTCTGGGTTGCTGTGTAGACAGCCTTACAGGATAGAACCTCTTCCCATAATTCGGTATGAGGCATCTTCGCATCCTTGGTATAACACATTACGGCATGGAGATCGGTGGAACGATCGGTAAAGCATGGAAAGGTGAAGGCGGACTCAGTAGCGCCAACGACCCAGTTTCTCTTCACGGCACCGATACGATTCTCATCCTCCTGGTAGCCAAGTCCTGGCTTAGATAAGTCTACAGGACAGATTGCACAGATGATGTACTCATATACTTCCTCGGAGTCATCTAGTGCCAGATTATCGGATGTCTTCACAGGGACATCGTATGCATCGTGGAAGAGGAGAATGATATAGTTCTCTACCTTGTCATAGGACTCGATGACGCGATCATAGAAACGGTTCAATACGTCATCATCCTCAAGACGAGTCTTACGAAGTTCCATAAGAAGGGCCTGTGCACCACCTTCAGCCTCTGCATCAAGAGGGAATGGAAGCTCGATTAGATTATTGCCAGGCTTACCAGACAAGGCCTTATTGGCGATCTCTAAATACTTATAGAATTCGTCCTCTTCAAGATTCAAGAAGGTATTGCGGAAGGAAGTTACCTTCGCCTTATCGGAATTCACATAGCAGCCTGCTATCTTAGTGAATGTGCAGCTCTCTTTTTTAAAGCGTCTTTTGATCTCTGCAATTTCTCTTTTATTCATTCTTCTTCCTCTGTTTCATTCTTAAAGTAACATAGATGATTGTACTCATTTTTCGTGGCTTTCGCAATGTGATATCCCTGTTTTTCATCTCTTATAACATGGATTTTTCAGTTGAATTCAGAAGGCCCTTGTATTACACTAATTACCGTATATCTTGCTTTCATACTGTACTCAGTGAAACTATTTTAAAGAGTATTTTTCCTATGGAGAATCATAGCATAATAAATGAGACTTTAATGGGACACATGAAGGCGTATCATAGCAATTGAATTGGAGGAACGTTTAAAATGGATTTAGTAGAAGTAAGATCTCTCTACAGAGAGACAGACAAGTATGCAGATCAGACCATAACAGTTGGAGGATGGGTACGAAATAATCGTGACTCCAAGACTTTTGGCTTCCTAAATCTGTCCGACGGAACCTTCTTTAAGTTATTACAGGTTGTCTACCATGATGAGATGGAGAACTTTGATACCATTGCTCACTTAAATATCGGTGCAGCAGTAGTAGTTACAGGTAAGCTGGTTCTCACTCCAGATGCAAAGCAGCCATTTGAGATTCAGGCTGACTCTATTGCTATTGAGGGTGACTCTACACCAGATTACCCAATTCAGAATAAGCGTCATACCATGGAGTACTTAAGAACCATTCCTCATCTTCGTCCTAGAACCAATATGTTCCAGGCTGCATTCCGTGTGCGTTCACTGGCAGCCTATGCGATTCATAAGTTCTTCCAGGATCGTGACTTCGTATATGTACACACACCAATCATCACAGGATCTGATGCTGAGGGTGCTGGTGAGATGTTCCAGGTGACAACTCTTCCATTAGCAGATGTGCCTAAGACCGAAGAGGGCGCTGTAGACTATACCCATGATTTCTTCGGTAAGATGACGAACCTGACTGTATCTGGTCAGTTACAGGGTGAGACCTTCGCTCAGGCTTTTGGTAAGATTTATACCTTTGGACCAACCTTCAGAGCTGAGAATTCTAATACCACTCGTCATGCAGCAGAGTTCTGGATGATTGAGCCTGAGATTGCATTTGCTGATCTCCAGGATGATATGGAATTGGCAGAGGATATGCTGAAGTTCGTTATTAACTATGTCATGGAGCATGCACCAGAAGAGATGGCCTTCTTCAACCAGTTTGTTGATAAGGGACTGATTGAGCGTCTGACTCATGTAGCGAATTCTGATTTCGGACGTATCACTTATACCGATGCAATCAAGGAATTAGAGAAGCATAATGATAAGTTCGCCTATAAGGTATTCTGGGGATGTGATTTGCAGACAGAGCATGAGAGATTCCTGACAGAGGAGATCTTCAAGAAGCCTGTATTCGTTACAGATTATCCTAAGGAAATTAAGGCCTTCTATATGAAGCTGAATGAAGATGGTAAGACCGTTGCAGCTATGGACTGCCTAGTACCTGGTATCGGTGAGATTATCGGTGGCTCTCAGCGTGAAGATGATTACGAAAAGCTTCTTCAGAGAATCAGAGAGAATGGTATGAAGGAAGAGACCTATGATTATTACTTAGACCTTCGTAAGTATGGTTCTACCCGCCATGCAGGTTTCGGACTTGGATTTGAGAGAGCGGTTATGTACCTGACTGGTATTGGTAATATCCGTGACGTTCTTCCATTCCCACGTACTGTTGGTAATTGCGAACTGTAAGAAGTAGATGCCCCTAAGGGGCCAGGAAAGAAGGAAAAGATGGCAAAGATTGCGATTCCGGACGGCTATACGTCCAAACTGAACTTAAAGGAAACACAGATTGCAATTAAGGATGTGAAGGATTTCTTCCAGCAGGCACTTGCTACTGAATTGAACCTGCATCGTGTAACTGCACCTCTATTTGTAACACCAGAGTCTGGTCTGAATGATAACTTAAATGGTGTGGAGCGCCCTGTACGTTTTGGCGTTTTAGAGCAGGATGATAGAGAACTTGAGATTGTTCATTCTCTGGCAAAGTGGAAGCGTTATGCACTTGGCCGCTATGGGTTTAATATCGGTGAGGGTCTCTATACAGATATGAATGCGATTCGTCGCGATGAAGAGACAGATAATATCCATTCCATCTATGTAGATCAGTGGGACTGGGAGAAGGTAATCACCCGTGAGATGCGTACCAAGCAGACCTTCCGTGAGACTGTGAAGAATGTCTATGAGGCAATTCGCCTGACAGAGAAGCACATGTCGAATCTCTATGATTACATCCATTGTATTCTGCCTGAGAGTATCTTTTTTATTACAACAGAAGAATTAGAAGAGAAGTACCCAGAACTCTCTCCTAAGGATAGAGAGTATGAGATTGCTAAGTTAAAGGGTGCTGTCTGTATCGAAGAGATCGGTGATAAGCTTCCAAGTGGAGAGCCACATGATGGACGTGCCCCTGACTATGATGATTGGCACTTAAATGGTGATATCATTGTATATTATCCAATTTTGGATATCGCTTTGGAACTATCGTCCATGGGCATCCGTGTAGACGAGGTTGCCATTGTAGATCAGCTGAATAAGGCTGGTTGTCCTGAGCGAAAGGAATTACCTTTCCAGAAGGCAATTATTGAGAGAAGATTACCATATACCATCGGTGGTGGTATTGGTCAGTCCCGTCTCTGCATGTTCTTCCTTCGCAAGGCGCACATTGGTGAGGTACAGGTTTCCATCTGGCCTGAGGAAGTGATTGAATACGCAAGCAAGCTTGGTGTGACCATTCTCTAATTCGAGATTATTGGAATCAGGAGTATCTTTCGTGGGAAAAAATATCAGAAATCAGGAGACCGACCGTCTAATGGATGGCATTCTTCTATTACAGAATAGAGAAGAAGCATATCGTTTTTTCGAGGATCTATGCACAATCAATGAGATGGAATCCTTAAGCCAGCGATTTGAAGTGGCAGGTATGCTTAGAGAAGAGCAAACCTATCATGATATTGCAGAGAAAACAGGTGCTTCCACAGCTACCATTAGCCGAGTGAATCGTGCATTGAATTATGGCGATGATGGATATGATATGGTATTGAAGCGTCTCGATCAGAAGTAATTGATCGTATCTGATTAGAATGTGGCAACGTGGTTTATATTTTGCCCAAAATCTTTATATCAATTGGATCAATATAGGGGACTGTGGATAAGATCACAGCCCCTCTTTTTAACCTCTTAGAAAAGGATGTAGGAATGAGTCAGGATTTATTTCAGGGTTTAAATGATGAACAGAAGAAGGGTGTTGGGACAACAGAGGGCCCAGTGCTGATCCTTGCCGGTGCAGGTTCTGGTAAGACGAGAGTTCTGACTCATCGTGTGGCACATCTCATCGGTGACTTAGGAGTGCCTCCTTATCGTATTATGGCAATTACCTTTACCAATAAGGCAGCTAAGGAGATGAGGGAGCGTATTGACAGTCTGGTGGGATTCGGTTCAGACCAGGTGTGGGTATCTACCTTCCACTCTGCTTGTGTACGTATCCTCCGAAGCTATATCGATCGTATTGGCTATGACACCCACTTCACCATCTATGATGCAGATGATCAGAAGTCTCTCATGAAACAGATTTGTAAGGACATGGAGATTGATACCAAGCGATTTAAGGAGAAGACTTTCCTGAATAAGATCTCCTCTGCGAAGGATGAACTCATTAATCCGGAAGAGTATATGAATCGCGCGGCTGGAGACTTTATGAAGGTTCGTGATGCCCAGGTCTATAGAGAGTATCAGCATCGCCTTCGTCAGAACAATGCTCTAGACTTCGACGATATCCTGATGCTTACTGTAGAACTCTTTAAGGTGGCCCCAGAGGTACTGAACTATTATCAGTCACGAATCCAGTATCTCATGGTGGATGAGTATCAGGATACCAACACGGCCCAGTTTGAATTTGTTCGACTCCTGGCTGGCTCCCGTAAGAATCTCTGCGTGGTTGGTGATGATGACCAGTCCATTTATAAGTTCCGTGGAGCGAATATCTATAATATTTTAAACTTCGAGAAGTACTATCCAAATGCAGAAGTGATTAAACTAGAGCAGAACTATCGATCTACTCAGGTCATCCTAGATGCTGCCAACGCTGTCATTAAGAATAATAATGGCCGTAAGGAAAAGGCTCTGTGGACGGAGAATGATAAGGGAGATAAGATTACCTTCCGTCAGTTCGACAGTGGTTATGAAGAAGCAGAATACATTGCTCTGGATATCCATGGCAAAGTCTATCGCAAGGAATGTAATTATGGGGATTGTGCAATTCTCTATAGAACCAACGCCCAGTCTCGTCTACTTGAGGAGAAGCTGGTTCGAGAGAATATCCCTTATAAGATTTTTGGTGGTGTGAACTTCTATCAGAGAATGGAAGTTAAGGACCTGATTGCATATCTAAAGACCATTGATAATGCAGCGGATGAAATCGCTGTCCGTCGAATCATCAATGTACCTCGACGTGGTATCGGAGCCACAACCTTGCAGAAGGTGGCTGACTTCGCTGCAGAGAATGATATGAATTACTACACTGCATTAGAGCATGCAGAGCATATTCCATCCTTAGGAAGAACTGCTGGTAAGATCATGGACTTCGTGAAGTTCATCCAGGATTTAAGAGAAAATGCCCAAGAGATGTCAGTGGTCTCTCTCTTAAAGACACTGATTGAAAAGACAGGCTATGCAGAGGATTTGAAGGCTGAGAATACAGATGAGTCCAAGTCTCGTCTGGAGAATATCGATGAGTTGATCTCTAAGGCCATCTCTTATGAGGATACGGCAGAGGAACCATCCCTCTCTGGATTTCTAGAGGAAGTAGCCCTGATTGCTGAAATCGATGCCTTAGATGAGGAGTCAGACTATGTGGTTCTCATGACCCTGCACAGTGCAAAGGGGCTGGAGTTCCCGAATGTCTATATGGCAGGTATGGAGGACGGCCTCTTCCCAAGCTACATGTCTATGGTTTCTGAGGATAATGATGCAGAGATGGAAGAGGAGCGCCGACTGGCTTACGTTGGAATCACCCGTGCCAAGGAACACCTTACCATGACCATGGCCCGTATGCGTATGGTGCGAGGTGAGATGCAGTATGGTGCAGTCTCCCAGTTCGTGAAGGAGATTCCAAGGGAACTAATCGAGGGTGAGATCTATGAGCCTCATCGTAAGGATAGTTTCTCAGAAGGAAAAGAAAGCTCCTGGTCTCCAGCAAGCATGGGAGAGGGCAGTAGCCGCCGCGTGCCAAATTATCGTAGTGAGACCAGACGTCCTGTTGCAGCACAGACCTATGGCAAGAAGACCATGGGAACGAAGATTGAGAAGGGCACTCTCGACTACGTGGTAGGTGATCGTGTCAGTCACCAGAAGTTTGGCGAGGGGACCGTTTCTGATATTCGAGATGGTGGAAGAGACTATGAAGTAACAGTATCCTTCGATCGCGTTGGAACGAAGAAGATGTTTGCATCTTTTGCGAAACTAAAAAAGTGTTAGTTTACGAACCCGTTTTCTCTTTATTACATAAATGTAAACCATTCATTAGAAAATTGACGAAATTCGTTTATTTTCTGGTTTGATATTCAGTAAATATGATATAATTCGATTATGAATTTTTAGCACAGAGGAGGTTATGCTATGAAGAAGAATTCTATTGGAAAAATCCTTATGGTTATTGGCGTAATTGCATGTATTGCTGCAGCCGCATATGCTCTTTATCGTTATTTCCGTCCTGAATTGGTTGAAGAATTTACAGATGATTTGGATCGTGCGTTTGCGATTGATGATGACGATGATGATTCAGACGAGTTCGAAGATACTACTTTGGACGACTAATTACGAATTACGAATGGCTTAATACACACCGTTTGGCGGCTTGCTTCCGCCAACGGTATTTTTATGAGAAGGATTGTTTGGGAAGGAAGTAAATACTTATGGATTCAAAGGGGATGACTGGTGTAGCCGGCAATGCACCTGCCGGCTCTTTCTTGGTAAAAGAGCAAGCATCGAAGAAACAGAAAACAAAGGCGTCAAAGATACAGAAAACAAAGGCGCCGAAGAGAAAGAAAACAAAGGCATCAAAAAGGCGATATGGGGTACACTCCGTTGTCTTTCGATTTACATTACTCCTTTTTATCTTTGTCTATGCAAGCACGCTGACTGCTATTACGGTTATGTCTCGACGTGTATCACAGAATTATGAAACGGTTATGAGCCACTATTTGGTGGATCTGGCTACCTCTGGTGACGCGGCCATTAAGCAGTCTATCAATACCTGGGGTAATGCCAGGGCTATGAGGAAGAATGAATTGGCTCAACGTGTCGCATCATTAAAAATCCAGGGAGTGAAGACAAGTAAAGCATATATTACCAATGGAGATGGAGTGATTCTGTATCATCCAGACAGTTCTAAGATTGGTACAAGTGTAAAGGATAAAAAGCTTCTGGATATTATCGAGCAGGGCAGCAAAGCTGGAAGCAATAAGCAGCTGGTGATGCCCGAGCCTGGATTCCTAGAGATAAAGGAAGGCGGTAAGACCCTGATTGAGGGATACTCCATCGATAATGATGGACTATTCGCAGTGGTTATGACTGCAGAGAGAGATGATATCCTATCTGGGATTCATCAGGTAACTAGACTTTGCATTATATTTGCATCTTCGGTTGCAGTTGTATTTGCCTTAATAGGTTTCTTCTTAGCACGTCATATGTTTGTACCTATGTTGGATATGAACGATATGATTCACAGCATGCGTGAATTAGACTTCACATCAGACGACAAGGAGAAGAAGCTCTTAGCTCGTAAGGATGAATTTGGCCATATGGCGAGATCCCTGGGTAAGCTTCGCCGGATCCTGGGTGATACCATTGGAGACATTCGAGACACCAGCATTCGCTTGGCGGAGGCCAGTGAAGCGATGTATAAGAATGCAACCAATATGAATGTCACAACAGATCAGGTGGATCATGCAGTCCAAGAGATTGCGCTAGGGGCTGGAAATCAGGCAAATGAGACCCAGACTGCGAATGAAAATGTAATTACAATTGGTGATATGATCTCTGATGCCAATAATGCGGTTGTAGAACTCCAGGATACTGCTCATGAGATGCAGACCTCTGGTAATACTGCCCAGGAGATTCTAAGAGAACTAGAAGAGATCAACCGTAAGACAAGAGATTCTGTAAATCAGATTGCAGAGCAGACCATGACCACCAATGCATCTGCAACCCAGATTCGTCAGGTGACAGGCTTAATTACGGATATTGCTGAGGAGACCAACCTCTTATCCTTAAATGCATCCATTGAGGCTGCACGAGCAGGTGAGGCAGGCAGAGGCTTTGCTGTTGTCGCAACCGAAATCCAGCAACTCGCAGATCAGTCCTCGAAGTCTGCTCGTAAAATCGAGGAGATTATCGATCAGTTGGTTAAGGACTCTGAGAGAGCAGTAGCTACTATGGATGAGGTGAAGGAGATCATTGATCGCCAGAGCAAGAATGTAGAAGAGACCAGCAGCGTATTTGGTGCGGTCAGCAATGGTATCCAGGAATCGATAGATGGTATTGCAGCCATCCATGAGAGTATGTCAAAAATGGCTAGCGCAAGAACAGCGGTAGTAGATGTGGTATCCAATCTATCTGCTATTGCAGAGGAAAATGCTGCCAGTACAGAAGAGTCCTCAGCATCTGTTTCAACCATTACAAGTATCGCAGAGGGAATGCGGCAGAGCTCTGCAGACTTAAAACAAATGGCAAGCAATCTCCATGATAAGATGGAGGTATTCCACTGCTAAACAGAATGAATTAGAAGGAATATATACATGAAAAAAGGACAAATTATTACAGCTGAGGTCATAGGCTTACACTTTCCTAATAGAGGAATCTGTAAGGTGGTAGAGACACCTGATTCTAATCATGAGGATGAGCCTAAGACCATACGTGTAAAAAATGTCCTTCCAGGACAGAAGATTGCCGTGCGGGTTGCTAAGATGCGTCATGGGAATCCTGAAGGCGCCTTACAGGAGGTTCTAGAGCAGGGAGAGCATGAGTATGCTTTTACGGATGCAGAGCATGTATGCCCTCGCTATCCAGCCTGTGGTGGTTGTATGTATCAGACCCTTCCTTACGAGGAGCAGATCCAGGTGAAGAAGGATATGATGGCGGAACTCTTTGTCCCTGTATTAGGCCAGGAGTCCTATGAGAATCTCTTCCAGGGAATTGTATATAGCCCAGATACTACAGAGTATCGTAATAAGATGGAATTCTCCTTCGGTAATTCCGAAAAGGATGGTCCATTAGAATTAGGAATGCATAAGAGAGGAAGCTTCTACGACATTGAGGATGCATCCTGCTGCAGAATCGTGGATGAGGACTTCCGCCAGGCTGTGGAATTGACCCGTAGCTTCTTCCGTAAGGAGGGTGTGACCTTCTTCCATAAGAATACCCACGAAGGCTTTCTCCGTCATCTGTTGGTTCGTAAGGCGAGAAAGACAGGACAGATTTTAATTGACCTTGTTACTTCAAGCCAGGAACCCTGGATGGAATCCAAGGGTAAGACGGCAGACGACCTACTACAGGCATGGTCTACATTATTACAAGAAGCTACATGGAAGGGCCAGTTAACTGGCATCCTTCATACCAAGAATGATCGAATCTCTGACGTGGTATGTGATGAGGGCACCGATGTCCTGTACGGCCAGGGTTACTTCGAAGAGAAACTGTTAGGCCTGACCTTCCAGGTGACTCCGTTCTCCTTCTTCCAGACCAATTCTCTAGGCGCGGAGAAGCTCTATGGACTTGCCAGAGACTTTATCCTCCACGGAGACTCCAGGCAGATCGAGGCAAATGAAGTGGTGAAGCATATTGGCGGAGAGAATGCTGTTAATGGAGAGCCTTTAGGGGCGTTGGATAGTGACGTAAGTGGGCCCAATGAGGCTGACAATATCCTTGCTGGAAAAACCGTATTCGATCTCTACAGTGGAACAGGAACCATTGCACAGATTCTGTCACCAAGTGCAGAGAAGCTGGTAGGTGTGGAGATCGTTGAAGAGGCAGTGGAAGCTGCCAGGGAAAATGCGAAGAAAAATGGCATTACCAATTGTGAATTCCTGTGTGGCGATGTACTGAAGGTCATCGACTCCATCACAGATAAGCCAGATATGATTGTACTAGATCCACCGAGAGATGGCGTGAATCCAAAGGCACTGGCGAAAATCCTGGACTATGGTGTCCATGAGATTCTCTATATCTCCTGTAAGCCAACTAGCTTAGCAAGAGATATCCCTGCTATGAGAGAGGCTGGTTATGAGCCGATTCGTATGGCAGGTGTGGATATGTTCCCATCCACTCCACAGTGTGAGATGATGTGTCTGCTCCGTAGAAGAGAAGAATATGCAGGAAAATAAAAACCGAAAATATAAAAAAACTGGAGCAGTAAAGCCAGCAAACAAGAAAAAAACTGGGGCAGTAAAGCCAGAAAACAAGAAGCCAGTAAACAAGAAGCCGGCGAATAATAAATCTACAACAAAATCTGTAGATAAAAAGCCAACAAATCGCAGCCCTAGAAATAACGCCTGTCCATACCAGAAGAAGTGCGGTGGTTGCGACTACATCGGAATCCCTTATGGGAAGCAGCTTCAAATGAAGCAGGAGAGAATTGAGAAATTGCTCCTCCCTATTACGAGACAGTCTAGGGTCAAGGTCCAGCCGATTGTAGGTGCAGATCATCCAGAGTATTATCGTAATAAGGTGCATTCTGTCTTCGCTGGGGCTAAGGGGAATCGTATCCTTCGCGGCATCTATGAGAAGAATAGCCATCGCGTGGTGGATATCAAAGGCTGTAAGTTAGAGGATAGGACTGCGGATGCAATCATTGAGGAAATCCGTAATCTGATGCCTTCTTTTCGCATGAAGCCGTATGATGAAGACCATGGAGTCGGCTTCCTGCGTCATGTGTTAGTTCGCGTGGCATCCTCTGGTATCATGGTGGTTCTAGTGACTGGAGAGGTAACCTTCCCTGGTAAGAATAATTTCGTGAAGGCTCTTCGTAAGAAGTTCTCTGAGATTGAGACCATTGTCCAGAATATTAATAATAAGCAGACCAGCATGGTTCTAGGAGAGAGGAATATCATCCTCTATGGCAAGGGCTTTGTTGTGGATGATCGATTGGGATTGTCCTTCCGGATTTCTCCCTCAGCATTCTTTCAGATTAATACCGAGCAGACTGTGAAGCTGTACGATCTAGCTCTTCAAGAGGCAGGTCTTACAGGCAAGGAGACAGTCCTAGACGCCTATTGCGGCACAGGTACCATTGGCATGTTTATGGCATCCCATGCCAAGCAGGTAGTGGGTGTGGAGCTGAATCGCGAAGCGACACGTGATGCCTACAATAATGCGAAGGCCAACAGGGTGAAGAATATCCGTTTTGTGAATCAGGATGCAACCGAGTATCTAGAGTACTTGGCTTCCCTAAGACGTGAGTCTAGGAGAAATGTAAACCGCCATGAAGCATCCGGTGAAAAGGATGTGATTACGTCCTTTGATGTTCTCTGTATGGATCCACCTCGTACTGGTAGCACGCCACGATTCATAAAAGCAGTGGCAGCACTGCAAATCCCCAAGGTGGTCTATATTTCCTGTGGACCTGATACACTGGCCCGTGACCTAATGGTATTCACTAAGCTAGGATACAAGGTGGACAGGATTACCCCAGTTGATATGTTCCCCCAGACGGGGCATGTGGAGACGGTAGTACTGCTGTCACGCAAGGCGGATTAAAACTAAATCAAAAGGCTTGAAATCAAGGGATTCCGAGGATATTGCCAAAATCAGACGTATCGC
>ONIO01000109.1 GCA_900317915.1 uncultured Lachnospiraceae bacterium
CACTTTTGCTCCATTACATCGTAGACTGCAGAGTGCTAGTTCCCTTGTAGCCCTTGCCATGGAATATGCCAAGGCTGGTCGTATGGAGAAGGGTGAGGACCATCGTCCAAACTATCTCCGTGAGACACAGGCAGAGCGTGAGCGTAAGGCGAAGATACAGTGATTATATAGACAGAGCATGACAGATAATAGAAAAAGTGATTTTACGGAGAAAGTGAATCAGCTTTCCATGGACAAAGAAACTATAGGCGAAAGCAAGCAGGCAATTTCTGTGGAGGAGAAGAAGCAACTTTCCATAGATGAACAAGCTATGGGTGATGGCAATCAGTCAAATGCATATTGCCCAAAAAATCCAACCGTATACATTCGGCTTGCGGCAGAAACAGACCTGGCAAATATTGCAGGGATAGAAGCGAAAAACTTTTCTGAGCCTTGGAGCGAGAATGGATTTCGAGATGCCCTTCATTTAGAAGACACAGCTCGTATCTGGGTTGCAGTGGATACAGAGAGCCGCTTGCTTGGGTATTTGGTTTTGTACTATACCCGATATGAAGGCGAACTAGAGACTGTTGCTGTAGATGAAAGTGCTCGTGGACAGGGGATTGGCCACCAATTAATCCAGGCAATGATTGCTTTTGGCCAGGAGAAGGATCTGGATCAGATTGTACTTGAGGTGCGTAAGTCCAATCAGACAGCCATCGGCCTCTATCAATCCCAGAAGTTTCAAGTCTGTGGAGAGCGAAAGAGATTCTACCGTTTTCCAGAAGAGGATGCTCTTGTGATGATGTATCACTACGAGAAATGATGCATCCCAGAGAATCAGATAATATTCGATAGAATAAAAAAGAAAGTATCGTTCTAGGATAGACACGAATGCTTTCTATGAAATAATTCTAGAATAGATGTATAGAAATAAGTAAATAGAAATGGAAATATAAATGTTAGATGTATGCTTACTTGGCACCTCTGGAATGATGCCATTGCCAGGCAGATGGTTAACCTCATTAATGACCCGTTATAATGGCTCGAGTCTAATCATTGATTGCGGCGAGGGAACACAGGTTGCGATTAAGGAATGTGGATGGAGTCCGAAACCAATCGACACCATGTTAATCACCCATTTTCATGCGGATCATATCAGTGGTCTACCTGGACTCTTACTTACCATGGGTAATGCAGAGCGAACAGAGCCACTTACCATTGTTGGTCCAAGAGGAGTGGAGAGAGTGGTTAATTCTCTTCGAGTTGTGGCACCAGAACTTCCTTTTGAGATTAAGTTCAAGGAATTATCCCAGGATGAGGAGTGCTTTGAATTGAATGGTTACCATATTACTGCATTTCGCGTGAAGCATAATGTGGTTTGTTATGGTTATACCTTAGAGATACCACGCGCTGGTCGTTTTCAGGTGGAAAAGGCGAAGGAAGAAGGAATTCCAATTCGTGCATGGAATCCGCTGCAGAAGGGAGAGACTATAGAGATCGACGGAGTGACCTATAGCCCGGACATGGTAATGGGAGCTCCACGTAAGGGAATTAAGTTGACCTACTGCACAGACTCACGCCCGATGGAGCGAATCCATGAGCATGCAAAGAATGCAGATCTCTTTATCTGCGAGGGCATGTATGGTGAACCAGAGAAAATTAAGAAGGCGAAGCAGTATAAGCATATGACCTTCTATGAGGCAGCAGAAATGGCAAAGCAGGCTGACGTAAAAGAGATGTGGCTGACCCATTATAGCCCATCCCTAGTACGCCCAGAGAGATATATTAAGGCAGCACAAGAAATCTTTCCAAGAACAAGCTTAGGAAAGGACGGCCGTATGACAGTCCTGGATTTTGAGGAGGATGAAGCATGAAAAAAGTCATTCGTATCTCCGTTGTTGTAGTTATTTTGGCAGCAATGATTGTTGGTTACTATTATTACTTATCCAATCGCAATGCGACCCAGGATAAGGATACGAAGAAGGATGTTGCCACAGAGTACACAGCTCTGATTTCTAGAGATCTGGATAAGAACTATCCTAAGACTCCTCGAGCAACAGTAAAATTGTACAATCGAATTGTCACGGAATACTACGCATCATCTCACAATGACGAGGAGATTGAAGGACTTGCAAGCCAGGCGTATAAGCTTCTGGATTCAGACTTACAGGATAAGAATCCTAAGGAGCAGTTCATGAAATCTGTAAAAGCAGATGTACAGGACTGGAAGAATCGTAAAGCCAGCATTCGAGAGAGTAAGGTGTGCAGTTCCAATGATGTGACCTATAGCGTGGTAGAAGGCAGCGATTGTGCCTATGTCTATTCCTATTATTTTGTGAAGGAAAACGGTAATTTTTCTAGAACCTATCAGGAATTCTGCCTGCGCAAGGATAAAAGCGGTAATTGGAAGATCCTTACCTGGAGAATCATTGATGAAGCAGATGGCGGAAGCTACCAGTATAGTTAAATCTAAACCAATTCCAATGGTGCATGGCAGATATAGCTAATGACGTATATGAAAAAATAGAATTCATAAAAGGTTCACTAAACAAAAGTTGTTTAAATAGTAAGAAACGAAGGAAAAGAACATGCGAATTTTAGGAATTGAGAGTTCATGTGATGAGACGGCGGCAGCAGTTGTAGAAGACGGAAGAATTGTATTATCCAATGCTATCTCTACACAGATTCCAATCCATACTTTATATGGAGGCGTTGTACCTGAAATCGCCTCTCGTAAACACATCGAGCGTATTACACAGGTAGTGGAGCAGGGCCTTTCCGACGCGGGATGCACCTTGGATGATATTGATGCGATTGGTGTAACTTATGGGCCTGGACTAGTTGGCCCACTTCTGGTTGGTACATCTTTTGCTAAGGCTCTGGCCTACGGAAGAGACCTTCCATTGATTGGAGTTCATCATATTGAGGGCCATATTAGTGCCAACTATATCGAGCACCCAGACCTAGAGCCACCATTCTTATGTCTGGTTGTATCTGGTGGACACACACATCTCGTACGTGTATTGGATTACGGCCAGTATGAGATCCTTGGTCGAACAGTGGATGATGCAGCGGGAGAAGCCTTTGATAAGGTAGCCCGTGCAATTGGCTTAGGATATCCAGGTGGTCCAAAGATTGAGAAGAAAGCCCTTGAGGGTAATCCAGATGCCATCGCTTTTCCTAGAGCAAAGGTGGATGAGCATCCATATGACTTTAGTTTTAGCGGCCTGAAGTCAGCTGTATTGAATTATTTGAATGGTATGCAAATGAAGGGCGAGCCTGTTAATGAGGCAGATGTAGCCGCTTCCTTCCAGAAAGCAGTCGTTTCCGCTCTAGTAGATCATGCAATGATGGCATTGGATGAATTCGGTGGAGATAAGTTTGCAATCGCAGGTGGTGTAGCATCCAATGGTGCATTCCGTCAGGCGATGAAGGACGCATGTGAAAAACGTGGTGTACAGTTTTTGTGCCCAAGCCCAATTTTGTGTACAGACAATGGAGCAATGATTGGTGCCGCAGCATACTACGACTACATGAAGGGCAGAAGAGACAGCTGGGATCTGAATGCCACACCGAATCTTAAGCTTGGTGAGAGATAAGTACAGGCTAAGTAGACTACTAGAATTCTATTGAAGGGTAACTATTGGAAGAGTGGGAGAGAGAAGTGTTTGCTGAGAATAGGAAAGATGTAACATATACAGCTGTGGTTCTCGCGGCAGGTTCTGGAAGGCGCATGAAGTCTGATCTTCCCAAGCAATACATGGACTTGAGTGGAAAGCCCCTAATTTACTATGCTTTGAAAGCATTTCAGGACAGCCCGATTCCGGAGATTGTGTTGGTGGTATCCAAGGGTGATATCGACTATTGCAGAAGGGAAATCGTAGAGCGCTTCCAATTAGATAAGGTAAAAGAGATTGTAGAAGGTGGAAATGAGCGTGCAGAATCTGTTTTAAATGGTCTAGAAGCCAGCTCAGGAGAGTATGTTCTAATCCATGACGGAGCACGTGCATTTTTAACTCAGGATGTAATCACTCGAATGATGGAAGGTGTATTGGAGTATAAGGCAGCAGTTGCAGCTGTCCCAGAGAAAAACACCATAAAGGTTGTTGACTCAGAAAACTATGTCAAGTCCACGCCAGATCGTAGCAGCTTATGGGAGATTCAAACTCCTCAGGCATTTGATCGAGAACTGCTACTGAATTCATATAAGAAGATTATCCAGAATTGCCAGGGAGAATTCGATTATTCTAAGTTAACCGATGATGCCATGGTGGTTGAAAAAGCAGGACTTGTCATCGATGGGAGAAGCCCAAAGATCAAATTAATAATGGGAGACTATCAGAATATCAAAATGACAACTCCAGAGGATATCCCGTATGGAGAGTTCCTTATACAATCACGCCAAGGATGAATCTTTATGCTATAAGAGAAAATACCATAAAATGGACTGGAAACAATCTGTGATAATATTATATAGATTGAATATGAAGAATCCCATAAAATGGGCTGGGGTGATCCGAATAAATAAGCTGTGATAGTACTATATAAATAACGCAAGAAGAATCCCTTAAAACGGGCTAGGATGATGCCGTATATGTGCACTAGGGATAATGAATAGAGTACAAGATTAGAGAAGCGACACAATATAGATAAAAATATGTTGACAAAGAGTAAAATAATAATGTATTATACATAAAGTGCCTTGGAGAGGTATCGAAGTGGTCATAACGAGGCGGTCTTGAAAACCGTTTGGCGGCAACGCCACATGGGTTCGAATCCCATCCTCTCCGTTCTATAAGCCAGTCCAGAAATGGGCTGGCTTTTTTGTGCTATTCGGACGGTTGACTATCTTGCTTCGTCACACCCCAGGCATATACTCTGTATGGAGAACTATATCTTGATAGTTATTCACTAATAGACACCGCACTGGATCGGTTCTTTAGATAGTACAGAAAAAAAGTAGAAGACCTGTTGAAAAAGACTGAAAACATAAGAATGGGAATGAAAACGTCAAACATTAAAAAAATATAAAAAAGCACTTGCCAAGACCCTATAATTGATATATATTATTACTTGCGTTCGCAAGAACGAAAACTTAATACTGCCGGGTGACCGGATTTGTAGTAAGACGCTTGGAGAAGTACCCAAGAGGCTGAAGGGACACCCCTGGAAAGGGTGCAGGTCGTTAATAGCGGCGCGAGGGTTCAAATCCCTCCTTCTCCGCTCCAAAGAAAATGGCTTAAAACAAATTCAAAAAAGTTGTTGACAAGCCACTAAGTATTTGGTAATATAAACAAGCTGTCGCTGAGGTGACAGGAAAACAAAAAGAACCTTGATAACTGAACAATGAAACAACCTTGAAAGATTCTAATGAGAATTTTTTTAAAGAACGCGTTATGGTAAAACATAACAAACCTTAAAGCAGTAAAGCGAAGGAAACGAATGACTAGCGCATTCGAGACCAGAAAATCAAACTT
>ONIO01000017.1 GCA_900317915.1 uncultured Lachnospiraceae bacterium
GCATCTCCATCATTCATAGAACTAAGTTTTGTCTTGGAACGGGACACCATAGCCTGGCGATTCAAGAGGCCAGTCATTCGATCATGCTGAGCTTCATAGCGTAAGTCGTCATAGTATTTCTGTAATTCCTTATGGGAGTCTTCTGCTTCCTTGGCATAAATCGCATTTCGCTTGGTTGCAATGATAGAATTAATGAGGAACATACATAAAGCAGCCACCAAGAGGATCATTGGGAAAATGATATGACGATTATTATCCCTATAGCCGCTTCCATTATTTAGGTAGCTTGTATTCTTAGGCAAAAGATGTGTATTGATGTGATACTTATCCACCATTTCCTGGTCAAATACACACTGTCTCTTACCACTACTCTTCATCTGAATCGTTTTTGGGTCTACATGATGCTTAATAGCATCTGCGCACATCTTGGCTGCATCCGCTGCGTTCTTATAGAAGTCACAGTAGAGACCACCCGTCAAACCATTACCTACGCCACCTATATTCGGGCGATAAACCGGGATACTGGTATGGGCACCAATAAAGCTTGCATCCTCTACCATAGAATAGAGATTTCCCTGGGAATCATCCTGCCCATTGAAGTAGATTAGGATTGTACTATCATCGAGAGCCTCTAACTCTCTTCCTAGGGCACTACGTGTCTTATCTGTGGTATAGATGCAGGAGAAGGACAGATCCTTATACTTACTCTGAAGCTTCATGAATTCTTTGACATACCCCTGGCTAGTAACGGTGCGGTCGACGATTCCCACTACATTCTTGGCCCCTGGGTTCTGCTTTAATGCAAGAGCAATCATTTCATCTGAAAGCTGATCCTCAGTGACACCAGTGACGAAGTCATTCTTACTAACTTCCTTTGCATAATCGATGTCATTCACACCTATGAAAAAGACTGGAAGTCCCTGGAATAACTGCTCATGATTATCCACAGCAAAATGAAGGGCCGCATCATCAGCCGTAATCACTGCATCATATGTTAAGCCCTCTTCCATTCTCTTCTCTAGAGTGATTCGAATGCCTTCGATATTCCCTTCTGTCCTATCCTTTTTGGTATTCATGTACTGCACATCATAGACAATATTTGCCTTATACAGCACATGCTCCACGCCCTTCCGCTCAAGTTCTGCAGTGATAAAGGTTGGATCATAGGAACTTAGGAATAAGACTCTGTATTCAGGCTCTGCCGGAACTGCCTGCTGATCCTGAATAACCTCTGCTGCATTATACTCTCTAGATTTGCTCTTAT
This sequence comes from uncultured Lachnospiraceae bacterium, assembly GCA_900317915.1. Taxonomy (GTDB): domain Bacteria; phylum Bacillota; class Clostridia; order Lachnospirales; family Lachnospiraceae; genus Lachnocurva. The sequence goes on from ONIO01000017.1 coordinate 1,265, forward strand.
TATTCTGATGTAGGTAATCCATCACCATTAGGATGACGGAAAAGATTATAAATGCCGTTGCTATGCAATACAGCAGCAAGTTAAACCAACGAAGCCCATATTTTTTCATCAATAATTCCTTCTATTTTTGAGCAGAAAATACACCTTATTGTAATTGTATATTTTACCACCATTCATCCAGAATCGGTCTGCTTCAAATTATTAAAAAAGTATGAACTCCTTATAACAGACCGGTTTCCTGAGCTTCCTTATAATTCTTGCCTTCCTCTACATAGTGAAGAGCATTTTCATCCTGGATCTCTTCCTCTGTCAACTGACGAACCACTTTTCCAGGTAATCCAACCACCAGAGAATTATCTGGAATTACTTTTCCCTGAGCTACTAAGGCTCCAGCACCAATCATACAATTCTTACCGATGCTAGCTCCATTTAAAATAATGGCTCCCATGCCGATGGTGGTATTATCCCCAACCGAACAGCCATGAACAATTGCTCCATGTCCAATGGTGACATAGTTTCCAATGCTAACACCATAAGGAACCACTCCACCCTCAACATGAAGTACGGCATTATCCTGGACATTGCTTCCTACACCAATGGTAATCGGGGCACGATCTGCACGAATGGTGGCATTATACCAGACACTAGCATCCTGTCCGATTCGGACATCTCCTACAACTACAGCTCCATCTGCAAGAAATACAGATTCATCTACCTCAGGTCTCTTCATACCTATCTCCTTTTCTACAAAGCCTTTTTGTATAGGCGAAGTAAAACTGGCTTCAATCCAGAAACAACAACCAATACAAGTAACATCACACCACAATATTGTAACAAATTCCATCGATAAAGAGGACTATGTATTCCTCTGAGATACAGATTGCTTGGCAAGAGACGGTTGACTACACCTGCATTAATGGATATAAATACCGGAGACAATACCAGCATGATAATTACAATCATCGCCATAGAGGCACACAGTACATCCACATGACTACCACAGAGAATCCGAACCACATTTGCAAGTATCAGACTCGCTATAGCATAAAGAATGAGACAGATAAGTTCCGTTCTCCAATTGGTAAAGACTCCCGCAATTCCAATGGCCACCAAAAAGGCGATGGAGCAATCCACCATCAAAACTGACTGTAGCGCTGCAGCCCATGCCGGTCTCTGTCGTAGTGGGATCAGATTATAAAGTCCCTTTTTCTCATCCTGCATATAATAGATCTGTGCTAAAAAGGAGCAGATGGTAAGCCATACAGCCATAATTCCACGGATTGGCGCCAAGAGATAATTACTATCCTCCCCCTTGCCGCCATCCACATAACCCATTTCAAACATCTTATCATCAAAGTGATACTCGTCAAAAAGGTTAGAAAGCTCCTGGTCTGAGATCTTTTTCTCTGAGATTTTCAAGTCGTGACGTACGAAGTCCACATAAGATTCATAGGCGACGCGTGGGAAGACAGAGTCATTTAGGAATTCTCTGGTCAATCGGAGAAGTAAGCCATCCTCTCTCTGGTAGATTTCCACTACAGAGTCCAACTGCCTGTCTTCTACCATGGCCTTCACCTTATCCTCTATGTCATCTGCGAAAATCCATGCTGCATCGCAACGGCCACTCTTCACATCTAATTTTGCCTGTTCTTGGCTATCAGCCCTACGAAAGACAATAATATCCTTATACTCATCGAATCCCTTGACGATGCTCTTTACCAGAGCAATGTCCTGGCTAGAGTAATAGTCCACCCGAAAGACAGAGGCGCTGTCTTTGGATAGTCCTCGAATCATCCAGATGAATAGTGGCAGTATGAGGAGAACCACTAGAAAGGTCCATTTATGAAACAGTCTCTTATTTTGTAAATATAAGGCACTCTTTAGTCTCATGTTGTCTCCCTTCTAAGTCGGTTCCATCGAAGTAGAACAGCTAAAATTAAAAGAAGACATAAGTAAAGCAATGCAAGTAGAGAATATCCCAGGTTCAAGCCTCCTGTTACCAATACACTTTGACTGGTTTGATAGGCTAATCCCGTTGGCAGAATACTGCCTAGAGCCTGTAATGCCTGAGGGAAAAAGGACTTGGGATAAAAGTATCCTGACAGATAGCACATTCCACTTACCACAGAAAACTGCAAGAGGATACTACTTACGACCCCGCTTGTCATCTCATAGAGCAGGAATTGCAGACCCGCAAAAAGCATCCATACAGGGATTAATTCAAAGTACAAAAGTAATAGATTTCCGCCATCGAAGAAACCGGCAAAGTGAGGGAACAGGGTCACTAATTTCCCTGAGATCTTCGCCATCTGCCCTAGTACATCTAAGACTCCGAAAATCAAAAATAAGTAAAGAAGCACCAGAATCAAATAGGATATAAACTCCATTCCCACCTGCTGTAGCGGGGATACTCCCCTTGCCTTCAAAAGTCGATTCAGGGCTATATTTCTCCCTGTGAAAAGTGGACTATTATTAAGTCCTGTTAATAGTACGGCGAATAGAAGCACACCTAGGGCCACACCCTCCATAGCAGTCAGGCCATTGGATACCCCCATGAGATTCAGATGACTAAGGTCATCTCTACTCTCTGCTAAGGCTAGAATCCTGATATTATATTTATCCCGAAGCTTGTCTAAGTCCTTATGGTCCTTGTGTTCCCGGATAATCTCCTGGGCAGCCACTACTGCCGTCTGCGAGTCCGTGAACAATACAGAGGCACTGTCTATTCCCTTTTCAACCATAATCGACGTCAGTCCCTTCTGCCCCTCGGCATACACATAGCGGATCGGCTTATCGTTATAGCCCTCCACCACAGAGTCCATCCAGCCCTCTGGAATCACTGCATAGGCATCGATTTTATCCTGAAAGAGGAGAACCTTCGCTTCCTCTTCGGTCTTCACCTGCTTCATTTCAAAGATATACTTGGTGGAATCGATGTCCTGGAGGAAATCAATTCCGTATCCTAGGTAGGTGTCTGATGCCTGGCCCACGATACCGATTACCATCTTCTGCTCCTTCCCTGATGGAGAAGTGCTGTAATAATACAGTAGGGACAGGATTAGGATGACTCCAGTCATAATGATAGAGGCCATGAGAATGGCTGGGAAAAAATGCCAGATCCGTCGCATAGATCCATGGAAGTATCTTTTCTTCATCCTTCTAGTGCTCCTACCAATTCATGGATATCTCCTTGGTAAATATAAGGCATTGCCTTACCATCCCTAAGAATCCAAGTGTGACTGCAGATCTCTAATTCGTGAATGTCATGGGTGACAATAATGACTGTTCCTCCAGCCTGGGTATATCTAGAGAAATAGTCATAGAGCCGCTCTTTTCCCTCTAGATCCAGCGCTGCGGATGGTTCATCTAAGAGAAGAATCTCTGGCTTGGAAATCAAAGCAGAGGCAATAGATACTCTCTTCTTCATTCCGCCAGACATCTTATAGATTGGCTTCTTTAGATACTGATCTACGCCTAGCATATGGAGGGCACCGTCCTCTCCAAGAGCCTGCTTTAAGTCTGCTTTCTCATTCCACAGACAGATATTATCCCAGGCCGTTAATTCCTCCATAAGAGGATTGGCCTGAGGAACATATCCAATTTTCTTACGGATCTGTTTCGCCCAGGCCATTTTCTCATCAACGAGAAAAGCCCCTGTGTCGGGGCGAATCACGCCAGCAAGAATCTCTAGAAGAGTTGACTTACCAGAGCCATTACTGCCAATGATTCCAACACAGGAGCCTCTTTCTATGGTAAGGGACACCCCGTTTAAAACGGGACATCTACCATATTTCTTTTTTATATCCCTAATTTCAATCAATTTAAAACTCCAGACAAAGGATGTCCTAATGTAACATCACGTGATTATATATTTATCTATGATAGCAGAAAAGAGATTATAAGTCCTCATCCCAGTCATAGTCATCGAGACTGGTATCTTCGTAATCGTCATAATCATCATAGTCGTCATAGTCATCATAGTCGTCGTCCTCATAATCATTGTATGTATCATAGTCTTGATTGATGCTTGGAGAATACGAAGACCTGCCGCCAAACAGCTTGCCCAGTTCCATGATTGCACTATTGGTATCACCGCTGTCTACATATCCCTGGATACGAGTCAATTCATCGGTTATCGTGCTGGATACACCGCAGTCAGAAAGTGTGCTAATCAGACCTTTCATATCCAGTGAAGGAATCCACTGTGTTGCACCATCCTGGGTAGTAATATCCACATAATCGGATGCATTAGGTTTCTTAACTAAACCAGCCTTACCAGCCTTAAATGAAAGGGTTAGATTTGCAATATTCTTCTTCTCAGCATCAGCAGAGATTACCACCTTGGCCTGATTCTTCCTCGTTGTGAAGTTACAACCAAGGCTAAAGTCCTCTAAAAGGGTTGCCATATCACTAGATGTATTGGCACTGATATACTTCATAGCATCCTTACCAATGGCATAACGAATCCCACCATTTGGAAGGCCCTTCTTCAGAGAATCCAAATCGAATTTCTGAAGGGAAACTGTCATGAAGTTCTTATAATCCATGTCATCAGTCTTACTGGTATAACCTACATTCAGCTTACCAGTCAGAGCATTGTCCTTACCAGTACCAGAACCTTCCATGGATACCTTGGTATCAATATCGCTCTTGTCAGAAAGAGAATACTCATATTTCATGCCCCACTTATTGTTCTGTCTTGGCATGATAAAAGTACCCTTTGCTGTCATACCGTCACTCTTTACGGTACTGTCTCTACCAATGATCTCTGTTCCAATAATTCCCTTCACATAGATTGTAGAAGTCATCTCAATCTTAGAAGATTCACTCTTTGCATACTTAGCGGATTCCTCAAGGCTATCTACAATCTCATCAATGAATTCATCGTAGAGATCATCTGCACTCTCCTTAGAATCTGTTGCATCAATAACAGCATTCAGGACCTTCTTTGTCATCTTCTCAAGATCTTTATCATTCTTGATTTCCTTAGCATAGGTGGTGATCATGCTAGCCATGTCTTTATCCGACATGGTAGCAGTAAAGGCGGTTGCTTTCTGAGATACACCTTCCGCATCCAGAGTCACCTTCTGTGAATCTACATCCTTCATCTGGTCTGCAGCTAGTGACATATACTTGTTAGCCATCTTCTCAACTTCCTTATCTGATGGAAGTGATTTTTTAATAGCTGCGATATTCTCATTAGAAAGCGTTCCTTCTCCATAAGCCTTATCCAGAGACTTACGAAGTTCCTTCACATATTCATTTAACTCTGCGCCAGAGAAGTCCATTCCCTTCTTAGAGAGACCTGGAGTAGCAACATAGAGCTTAGCATTGTCCTCGTCTGACATATCAAAGTAAGGATTAACAGACAAAAGATCCTTATCATTAGCCTTAAGACGCAGGCTTCCGCTTAAGACATTATCCTTAGCATCCACATGTGCATTAACTTCTGCAGAGTCTAACTTAGAAAAGTCCATGCCAGACAAATCTGCCATGGCGATATACTTCTTACCCTCATCTCCAATGTCCACGCGGCCAGAGATATCGGTTCCGAAATTCTTAGCATCAATTCCAGTATTTACATAGTTATCATAGATAGCTGCAACATTCGCTGCAGACTCTTTGATTGCTGCCATCTGAGCTCTCTTATAACGACGCTCAGGTGTATTGAAGTATGCAACTACACTTCCACCTACAATTGCAACTACTGCTACAACTGCTACAGGAATCATCACCTTCTTATGTGATTTAAAGAATCCTGGCTTCTTAGCTACTGGCTCAGCAAGCTGCTGCTGAATTGGCTGCTGACCATATGGATTCTGATACATAGCCTGCTGTACTGGCTGCGCTGGCTGTACTGGCTGCGCTGGCTGCACTGGCTTCTTCAGAAGCGTACCGCAGTTTGGGCAGAACTTGGTGTCATCAGAAACTTTTGTTCCACAATTCTTACAGAACATAATCATACCTCTCATCCCAAAATTAGTTTTGTTTTACGGGCCATCCCTCTGACTACGCTAACTCAAATAGTATAGGACTATTGTGGCATAAATACAAGTTGTGGTATATCACGTAACTATAACTCTCATTCCCATTTTTTCTTCTTCATTCACAAAAACCCGGCTCTATTTTCCACTGAAACAGGAAAATAGAGCCGGGTTTATATTTCATCCTATTTGATTAAGTATCAACTAAGGGTTCCTTGATTAGATATCCTTACTCTTACCGCTAACCGCTTTCAGACGTGCCATTGCTCGTGACATAGCAGCCTGGGAATGGTAATACTCCTGAATGGATTGCTTCTGTCGCATCTGCTCCTTAGCACGCTCTGCTGCCTCCTGAGCGCGGAGGATATCGATATCCTCTGGCTTCTCACAGGTCTGAACCACTAACTGCACACGGTTATTAGCAATCCAAGCCATGCCACGTCCGCAGACAGCCTCGATCCACTCTCCTGGCTTGTCGTCGATTACAGGCTGTAAGCGCAGTGGACCATCACTAATAGCGATAACCATATCCTCGTGATGTGCCTGAATACCCTTCTGTCCATCAAAAGCAGGGATAATTGCATTCAGTACATGGCCCTGGTAAAAGACGCCGCTTGTAGAGATGACTTTGATATAGAAAGAATTTGTCATTCATTTCACCTCACTTATCTCACGCCTCTGCCTGAAGCTTCGCAGCCTTTTCCTTCACCTCGTCAATGGTTCCCACATTGAAGAATGCATTCTCTGGATACTCATCCATCTCACCATCTAGGATTGCCTTGAATCCCTTAATGGTCTCTGTGACAGGAACATACTTACCATGGATACCGGTAAACTGCTCTGCTACATGGAATGGCTGAGACAGGAAACGCTGAATCTTACGGGCACGATATACGGTCAGCTTATCCTCATCACCTAACTCATCCATACCAAGGATTGCAATAATATCCTGGAGTTCCTTATACTTCTGCAGTACTTCCTGCACACGACGTGCAGTCTCATAATGCTCCTGGCCTACGATGTCTGGCTCTAGGATACGAGAGGAGGACGCCAGAGGATCTACGGCAGGATAGATACCCTGCTCTACAATCTTTCTGGACAATACAGTTGTGGCATCCAGATGTGCGAATGTGGTCGATGGAGCTGGATCTGTCAAGTCATCTGCTGGTACGTATACGGCCTGAACAGATGTAATAGAACCATTCTTAGTAGATGCAATTCTCTCCTGAAGTGCACCCATCTCTGTTGCCAGAGTAGGCTGATAACCAACGGCAGATGGCATACGTCCTAAGAGAGCGGATACCTCAGAACCTGCCTGAGTGAAACGGAAGATATTATCAATGAAAAGGAGCACATTCTGATGCTCACGATCACGGAAATACTCCGCCATAGTAAGTCCTGTCTCTGCAACACGCATACGCGCTCCAGGGGACTCATTCATCTGTCCAAATACCAGAGCAGTCTTCTCTAATACGCCAGACTCCTTCATCTCAGACCAGAGATCATTACCCTCACGGCTTCGCTCACCGACACCAGTGAAGATAGAGTAACCATGCTGCTCCTCAGCCACATTACGAATCAGCTCCTGGATCAATACGGTCTTACCTACGCCGGCACCACCGAAGAGACCAACCTTACCACCCTTCGCATAAGGTGCTAAGAGGTCGATAACCTTGATTCCTGTCTCCAGCATCTCCTGAGTTGTACTCTCATCAGCATATGCTGGTGGCTCTCTGTGGATCGACCACTTCTCTTCTGCATCTACTGCTTCTCCACCATCGATGGTTTCACCTAAGACATTAAAGAGACGCCCTAAGTTCTTCTCACCAACTGGTACCTGAATTGCAGCTCCAGTAGCGGTTACTTCCATATCACGATAGAGTCCTTCTGATGCAGACATCATAATACAGCGAACGGTATGATTACCGATATGCTGCGCTGCTTCCATAACAACACGCTTCCCATTGTTATCAACTTCTAGCGCGTCACGAATTGCAGGCAGGTCCACATTTTCATCGAATTCAACGTCCACAACAGGTCCCATGACCTGTACAATTTTACCTTTCGACATTTACTTGTCTCCTTTCACGCGCCAGTCTTACGTTTCTGTGCTTTGGCACCAGCTGCAACCTCAGTAATCTCCTGTGTAATTGCTGCCTGACGGGCACGATTATATGCAAGTCCTAGTTCTGATAGCATCTTCTTCGCGCTGTCACTAGATGCCTGCATCGCCATCATTCGCGCATTCTGTACAGAGGCGAAGGCCTCAACCAATGCACTATACATAAATCCAATGATGTAATCCGGTACAATCTGCTCCATTACCTTTTCAGGTGATGGTTCAAATACGATATCCTCCATGGCGACGCCTGCAGGGATTTCTACAGTAAAGTCTGCCTTCTTCAGAGGTAAAAGTTCCATCATCTCAGCACTAGACTCTACAGAATTCTCCATTCGAGTATAGATGATACGAAGGGCATCAATCTCACCGTCCAAGTACTCCTGTAAGAGGTCCTCTCCCATTCGACGGGCTCTCGCCATCGTTGGTTGCTGAATGGTATACCGGAAGTTACCATCGATTTTTACTTGATGGCGTTCGAAGTAGTGACGACCGATCTCACCTAGCACGTAGAGCTTATGATTCGGTGTCTTCTTCAACTCTTCATTTGCAATTTTTAAAATATTCTGGTTGTACGCGCCTGCCATACCCTTATCAGAGGTAATAACCACATATCCTATGGTCAATTCCTCTGGCTTCTGATCCGCGAGATCCCGGAAATAGACACTATCCATATCTGGGACATGTCGAAGGATTCGGGTCATTGCATTATTCAGAGTATAGAAATACGGCTCCGTATCAGCCAGGGTCTTCTTCGCTTTTCTAAGTTTCGAAGAAGAGATCATATACATCGCATTGGTGATCTTCAGGGTATCCTGAATACTCTTCATACGATCTTTGATTTCCTTCTGGCTGGCCATAAATTATGCCTCCGCTACAACTGCATCACTAGACTCGGCTGTTGCATCTCCACTCCGGGATGCCTTATATTCCTCTGCAAAGTCTACAATCTGCTGCTCGATCTCAGGTGTCAGTACCTTCTGGTCACTTAACTCACCAATCAGGGCACGATGATCCTTATTGAACATGGCAAGTATATCGTTCTGTGTCTCCTTCACCAGCTTCATTGGAACGCTGTCGAAGAAGCGATGATTTGCCAGGACTAGGGTAATAACCTGATCTGCCATGGACATTGGATGGCTCAGAGGCTGCTTCAAAAGCTGCATCAGAGCACTACCATGATCCAGTTCTGCCTTGGTTGTGGCATCCAGATCAGATGCAAACTGGGTGAAAATCTCTAACTCACGGTACTGAGCCAGATCTACACGGATAGAACCAGATGCCTTCTTCATTGCCTTCGTCTGGGCTGCACCACCTACACGGGATACAGACAGACCTACATTGACAGCAGGTCTCATACCAGAGAAGAAGAGGCTGGACTCTAAGAAGATCTGACCGTCTGTAATAGAGATGACATTGGTAGAAATATAGGCCGATACGTCACCATTCTGTGTCTCGATAATCGGGAGAGCAGTCATAGAACCGCCACCCTTCTCATCGGACAGATGGGAAGAACGCTCCAAGAGTCTAGAATGCAGATAGAATACATCACCAGGATAAGCCTCACGTCCAGGAGAACGCTCTAACAGCAAGGAAATCTCACGGTATGCAACCGCATGCTTACTTAAGTCATCATAGATAATCAGTACATCCTTACCCTTATCCATGAAGTACTCACCTAATGCGGTACCTGCATATGGAGCGATGTATTGAAGAGATGCAGGATCTGCTGCTGTAGCAGACAGAATAATGGAATAATCCATTGCGCCATTCTCTTCAAGTGTATGCTGTACCTTACCTACAGTTGTAGCCTTCTGACCGATGGCAACATAGATACAGATGACGTCCTTCCCCTTCTGATTCAGAATGGTGTCAACTGCAATACTCGTCTTACCAGTCTGTCTGTCACCGATGATCAACTCTCTCTGTCCACGACCGATTGGGAACATGGAGTCAATTGCCAGGATACCAGTCTCCATAGGCTTGTCAACCGGCTGACGATCAATGATACCAGGAGCCTCACGCTCAATGGGATTGTAGTCACTAGACGGGATGTCACCCTTGCCATCAATTGGCTCACCCAGAGCATTGATGACACGTCCTACGAAGTTATCACCAACAGGGATACCAGCCTTTTTCTTCGTACGGCTAACCTGCATTCCCTCATGAATCATATTGTCACGGCCAAATAGGATGACACCGATTTCGTTACGACGGATATCCTGTACCATTCCTTTTTCACCGTTTTCAAAGATAACGATCTCACCGTACATCGCATGATCGATACCATATATGGTAGCAATTCCGTCACCAACACTGATGACCTGTCCTACCTCACGACTGGTCTGATCCCAGTCGAAATTCTCAATCTCCTCTTGAATAATGGAGATAATATCTTGTGCCTGAATGGAGCTCAAATCAGTACGCCTCCTCTGTCAGTTTTCTTTCCAACTGCTTCAGACGTCCTATGTAACTCTGGTCATATTCTACACCTCGAGTTCTAAGGACACGACCACCCATAAGGGATGGATCTACATCTACACACAGCTGCACATTTGCCGATGGATAGGCAGACTCTAGATAGGCTCTCGCTTCCTTGAGATCCTCATCACTTGGCTGGGAAGCAAAGATTGCCTCGGCCTTCACATGATGATTCTCGATATCCCATAAATCCATATAGGCGGATACGATGTCATCTAAATCTGCTACCATATTATTATTTACTAATTCTGCCAGGAAATTACGTAATTTCTCTGACATACCAGAAGCCTCAGCCACTCGATTTACAATTCGAATCTTCTGATTGCTCTTCACAACCGGAGACTGAAGTGTACCTAGTAACTCTGGAGTCAGCTTCATAGTGTTAAGGAATCCCAGGACCAAAGTCCTGTCTGGAACCTCTAACAATAAGGCTCTGGCCTGTTCAATTGCTCGTTCCTTCATTGGCTTCCTGTCCTTCAGTCATAATCTTATGCGCCGCCTGAATAGCCAGACGGGCAATGTCTGCCTGGAGATTCTTCTTGGCGTTCACAGACTCGATACGCATGTCCTCTTCGGCCTTTTTCTTCATATGAGAGATCTCGGCCTGAGTTTCCTCTAAGAGGTTCTGTCGCTCTGATTCCGCTTTCACTCTTGATTCCTCAAGAATCTTCTCCGACTCTAACTTCACATCACGGATATGAGCCTCATATTCTGCCTTTTTGCTGTCGGCAGCATCTTCTCTAGCCTTCGCTTCATCGAACTGGGCCTGGATATTCTTCTGACGCTCATCAATTACATCTAAGACCCTCTGGAAGAGGAACTTCTTCATAATCCAAGCGAATACCAGGATATTAATGATTGTAAAGACAATGGAAGGAAATGTGATATTCAGCATGATACATTCCTCCTTGTTTTATAGAAATGTAGACCATGGGGAAGTACCCCATGCAATCTGTATACTTCCTTCAATCGAATTATTTCAGTACCATGATGATCATCAGTGCGATAACGAAACCATAGATTGCAGTTGCCTCTGCAAGTGCACATCCAAGAAGAAGGTTTGTCTGAATCTTAGAAGCAGCCTCTGGTTGACGAGCGATAGCATCTACTGCTGCAGATGTTGCCTTACCAATACCAATACCTGCTCCGATACCTGTAAGAACTGCGATTCCTGCGCCGATTGCTACTAAAAGTGTTGATGACATAATAAATTCTCCTTATTAAATACTAAACAATACTATTTGTGATTAATCCTCTATCTCTTCCATGGATTCACACATGAAAAGAGCTGTTAAGAAGACAAATACATAAGCCTGAATCAGTCCATCAAAGACATCAAAATACAGGCTAAATACCACAGGGACAACTACGGGAACAATCTGTTTTAATAATTCCATAATTACGAAGGAGCCTAAGACATTACCAAAAAGTCGCATGCATAGGGACAATGGCTTAATGGCAAGTTCAAGGACATTCAGTGGAGCAATAATTGCAATTGGCTGGGCGTAGCTCTTGAAATAGCCTCTTGCACCCTTCTTTCTCCATCCAGACACCTGGATCAAAATGATGCTCATAAGAGAAAGAGCTGCTGTCACATTGATATCCTTTGTCGGTGGCTTGAAGCCAATGATGCCGATCAGGTTCGCCATTCCGATGTATACCATGACAGACATCAGATAAAAGTAATACTGCCGTCCTTCACCATGCATGATATTGTCGAAAAAGTTATAGAGCCATTGTACTGCTCCCTCTAGAGCAAGCTGGCCCTTCCCTGGATCATTCACCTTCAGATTACGTGTCAGAAGGAGGCAGATAAGTAACACTGCAGCCATCATGATCCATGTGACAACAATTGATTCATTGATTGGTATTCCGCCAAATAGTGGAATAGTAAAAACAGTTTCGCAGTTGAGTTCGCCCAATAATTCGTCTACTAGGGCGTCCATTCTGCAACACCTCCTTTTGATAACTCCATGGTTTCCGTGGAAACACCTACAATATTTGTGGGATATACTGTAAATCTTGCACAAAAACCATGCTTCACTTTTGTTGATTGTGACAACCAACCATTTGGAACTATAGTCCTTTCTTTTTTCAAAAACTAGTCAAATCTTGTTTTGGACTAGCCAAATAAATGGAAAACTGACTATTGGTCACACATAAAAAAGAGCAATGCAGGTGTCTTGTCCGTCTGACATCTTTGCCTGCAATGCTCTTTTAAAAGTACTTGTATGACTGAACTTAATCTAGCACTTTCTAAAACCGAAAGCAACGAAAGTTGTCGCAAATACTGTGTTTTTAAGAAAATTTTAAGAAATTGATTTTTTCTTTCTGGTTTTTCGAATTCTCCGGAAGGAGAAAATCAGTAAACCTATCACCCCTGCGAACAGGAAGAACCAGCCCCAGAGCGGCATCTTTAAGATATTAAAGCAGCGGACATTCACCCACATACGATTGATATCTTCATTCTGTTTTGGCGTGAAGTATTCCATAATACTGGTACGGTGGATGACCTCTGGGCTTGGATACTGGGCTCCCAATTGTCGATCCAACTGCTCTGTCTCAACATGGAGTATATAGTCATCCTCTTTCCCCTGATCATCTCCAGTGAAGAAATAGGTCAAATTATAGTCTGTAGTATCCTTGGCATCCTTAGCTGCAGAATACTTATACTTCAGATACTCTAAGATACGAGGATCCTCACCGCCAGACATGCAAGAGGTATAGCCAATGTAATACATATTACGAATGGCATTGTCTGGACGAGATAAGAAGTTAATGAAAGCCTCTGCTGCCTTTTGCTTTTCCTTATTCTGGCCGATACCGTTCTTCAGCATGCACCAGCCATCAAAATAGATATTGGATGCTTCCTCTGGGACACAGAAATTCAGCTTGTAATCATCCTCTTCTGCCTGATCTATGGTATAGACTGCATCACCTGACCACTGATAGTTGGCCACAGCCTTACCAGTAACCATGTCTGCCTTACCAGCATCAACCTCAAAGGAGTAGACATTATTCTTCACATCCTGTAACCAGTCCTGGCTCTTCTGAATCATCTCTGGTGAGGTGTCATTCATAACCTCTTCAAGCTTTTCCTTATAATTACTATCATTACGAAACTCATTGGAGAGAAGCTTGTCGTGATTCAGGCCTGCAACTGCTGCAAAGTAGCACTCACGCACACTGTCCTTTATGGTCAGCTGATTCTTATACTTAGGATTCTTTAGTACATTCCAAGTGGATACCTCTTCCTTAGAGATCTTATCTGGATTGTAGACAATACCAGTAACACCCCACATGAAGCCCGCTGCATAGGTGCTCCAGGGCTTTCCACTAATCTTATGACTATCGAAGATATTAGAAATATAAGGCGATAGGCCATTCACATAATAATTGTTCGGATTGCTCCGATCGAAGAACTCCTTAGAAAGAGGAACCAGTTCATTCTCACTGGCCAGCTTCATAAACATGTATTCAGATGGACAGATAAGATCGTAGGTATCTCCAAGAGTCAGCATATTATAGAGGTCCTCATTGGTACCAAAGGTAGAATACTCTACCTTCACATTGACTCCATAAGTCTCCTTATACCAGGTCTCAAAATCATCTACCATGGCATTCTTACCCATAATGGTTCCTGATGGGAGTTCGATGGCTTCATCATCTCCCCAGTCACCTGTGTCGATGTATTCCTCCCAGTTACAAACACGCAGGGTAACGGTATCTCCACCAGATTCCTTCGTAGAATCATTTCCCTTGGCACATGCAAGCATAGCAGATCCTGGCATGGTAAGAAGGAGGCCAGCGGCAACAACTGTTGCGCCAAGGCGGCGGAAGAAGTGGTTATTAAATCTCGGTTTATCTTTTCGCACTTTACTCCTCCCTTCTCAGCTCTCTTCTACGTGTACGAAGGTTCCCAATGATGACTATCAACAGAACGATTAAGAAAATCACAGTGGAAAGTGCCCACAGTGCTGTCTTAATGGTGGTATTAGATCCCTTGGTAGCATTTACTACATAGGTACTGATGGTATTAAAGGTTGCCGGCTTGGTATAGGTCGCAATAAAGTAGTCATCCAGAGACAGGGTAATTGCCAGACCAAATCCAGATACAATTCCACTCATAAGCTGAGGCAGAACAACCTGGCGAAGGGCGCAAAATGGCGTAGCGCCAAGATCTAAGGCTGCCTCATAGAGGCTTGGATCCATCTGTTTTAACTTCGGTAGAACAGACAGATAGACAAAGGGTGCCGATAAAACCACGTGGCCAATCACCAGAGGGATATAGGTCTCTTTATTAATTCCAAGTACAACAACTAAGAGAACGCAGACAGAGAAACCTGTCACTACATCTGCATTTACTACTGGAATCTGATTCATGGAGGCAATTGCCCGGCGCATACGATTCTTTGAATAGAAAGCGCCGATGGCACCCATGGTACCTAAGATGGTCGCAATCACTGAAGAACCAACTGCCAGGGACAGAGTTCCAATAATCATGGTTCGAAGATCCTCAGAAGTAAACAGGGTGTGATAATTCCGTAGGGTAAAGGATGGAGTCGCGCCGATATTGGTTGCATCTGTAAAACTATACAGAGCCAGAATCAAAATTGGCATGTAGAGCACCAAAAGCATGAATACAAAGAATACAGCACGTACCACGCTACTACTCTTCTTACGGCTGCCAACTTCCGACATAGAATACTTACTCATTACAGCACTGCACCTCCTCTCGCCGACGCGTCCTCTCTTGTATCTGAGAGGTAGGTAAAGAGGCAGATAATACCTAAGAGAATCAGAGCAATCATAGAGCCTCCGTGCCAATTATAGGCAGCGAAATAGCTTCCAATGAGAGAGCCCATGATATAGGTAGAATTATAAAGCATATCCAGTACCACATAGTTGGTCATAGCTGGTAAGAAGACCATCATGACACCACTAATGACACCAGGCATAGACAGAGGCAGGGTTACCTTGAAAAAGGCACTTCTCGGATTCGCACCTAGGTCTTCTGCTGCTTCGAGATATGCTGGGTCAAGCTTTGCAATTGCGGTATAGATTGGCAGAATCATAAATGGTAAGAAGTCATAGGTCATACCAATCACAGCATTCAAAAATGGATGCATGGCCAGATTGCCCTCAATTGCAGAGAGAATCTCCTTCATAGCAGTAATACGAAGGGAGAAATTAATCCACATCGGCATTACAAAAATCATAATAACTAAGGTCTTAGACTTAATCCGGCTGGTAGCCAGGATGTAAGACAGAGGATATGCAAGGGCTACACACACTACGGTGGTTACAGTAGCCAGAGCAAAACTATAGACCATAGTACCCATGGTATTGGGATTCATGAAGAATCCTGTTAAATTCGTCAGTGTAAACTGCCCGCTACCATCTGTAAAAGCATAGTAAAAAAGCACTAGAAGGGGGGCAATTACAAAGAGCAGCAAAAAGACTGCATAGGGAATCCCCAGACTTTTTCTGGAAAAATGCATAACTCCCTCCTTCCTTATTTCTTAACTACAGAGAACGTCAGCTTATCCACCGGAATAATCAATCCGACACGGTCTCCCATATTCCATAGATCTTCATCATAGACAACAAAGTCCTGCTCACTCTCTGTATGGATAACATAGAGGTAATGATCACCCTCATAAATCAGGTTATAGATATTACCAACCTCTAGGCCCTCTTCCTGGTTATCGGTCATATCGATCTCACCAGGCTGAATGGATGCATAGATGCGATAACGATCAAAGTCAATCTCAGATCCACTGGTATCCACAATGCTTCCATCCTCTAACTGCTTAGATCCTGGGAAGAGGTCTAAGAGAGTCTGGCTGTCTGCCAATGTCTCTCCATTGTATTCAATACCAAAATCACGGGTTACATCCACACGGAAGGTATTGGTATTATCCTCAGCCTTAATAACATGGATACCATCTGGAGCAAGTGTGATACCAATCCGATCTCCGACTGCTGCAGACTTCGTTCCACAGGATACGATCTCATTACGTCCTGCCTGCATAGTAATCTCATAATGCATTCCCTTAAAGATGATAGAGGTAACCTCTGCCTGGATGATGCCATCCTCTGGGTGAACCAGTTCTACATCCTCTGGACGTACAACCGCCATGATATGTGTTCCCTGTGGGAATTCATCGAGACATTCGAACTCACCACCACAGAAACGAACCCGCTTATCTCCTGTCATAATGCCAGAGAAGATATTAGAGTCACCTACGAAATCCGCCACGAAAATATTCTTCGGCTCATTATAGATATCCTCAGGTGTACCAATCTGCTGGATGGTTCCTTCACTCATAACAACGATCTTGTCCGACATGGTCAGAGCTTCCTCCTGGTCATGGGTGACATAGATAAAGGTAATGCCTAAGCGATCATGCATGGCCTTTAACTCAATCTGCATCTCCTGACGCATCTTTAAGTCCAATGCTCCAAGAGGCTCATCCAAAAGCAGAATCTCTGGCTCATTTACCAGTGCGCGGCCAATGGCGATTCGCTGCTGCTGTCCACCTGACAGTGTAGACACACTACGATCCTCGAATCCCTCTAAATCGACCAATTTAAGAATTCGCTTTACCTTACGATTAATCTCTTCCTTAGGAAGTTTCTTCTGTTTTAGGCCAAAAGCGATATTGTCATAGATATTCATATGTGGAAATAATGCATAACGCTGAAAGACCGTATTGATTGGTCTCTCATATGGTGGCAGATTGGTAATAGACTTACCATTTAAGAGGATCTCTCCCTCTGTTGGCAGTTCAAAACCTGCAATCATACGAAGCGTTGTGGTCTTTCCACAACCTGATGGTCCAAGAAAGGTGACGAATTCGCCCTTCTTCACCTCTAGATTAAAATCATGCACTGCTACGAACCCATTATCGTCGTAACGCTTCATCACATGATTCAGTTCAATGATGTTCCCAATTTCCTTACTTTCCATTCTTCTCCCTCGAAAATATGATTCCGGTCCAAGGCGCTTTTTTCACGCTGTCCGGATCAAATAACACCGCTAACGATTATATAATAATTCTGTGGTTTTCGGTATAGAGAAGAAAAAATAATTCTAAAACAACACAGATATCGTCGTTCCTACCCCAGGCGCACTATCTAACTCAATTTTAGCATCATGAATCTCAACGATGTGTTTTACAATCGCAAGACCAAGCCCTGTTCCACCTGTAGCTTTTGATCTGCTTTTATCAACACGATAAAAGCGTTCAAAAATTCGCTGCTGCTCTGAAGCAGGTATTCCTATTCCATTGTCCTTCACTGTAAGCGCAACCTGACCATCAATTGTTCCCACAGAAATCTTTACCTTGCCATTGGGATTATTGTATCTGATTGCATTCTGCCCCAGATTTTCAACC
>ONIO01000030.1 GCA_900317915.1 uncultured Lachnospiraceae bacterium
TAGACATCACCATCATTACCAAGTCAGACTTCGAGAGCAATGACTCCTACTTAGCCCAGGGCGGTATCTGCATGCTGAAGAATGATGACGACTATGACAGCTACTTCGAAGACACTCTGAAGGCTGGACATTATGAGAATGACAAGACCTCTGTAGATCTGATGATTCGTTCCTCTCAGGATGTCATTCGAGATCTCATTTCCTATGGCACTCGCTTCCAGAGAGATCCAGACGGTGCACTGCTCTTCACGAGAGAAGGAGCACACTCTGACAAACGTATCCTCTTCCATAAGGATATCACTGGTAAGGAGATTACCAGCCACCTACTAATGGAGGCCAGAAAGCATCGTAATATCCATCTCTTGGACTACACCACCATGGTGGACATCGTCGAGGACAACAATCGCTGCTTCGGAGCCATCATCCGTCGAAACGATTCATCTCTGGATGCCATCCAGGCAGACTACACCGTTTTGGCAACAGGTGGCATAGGTGGACTCTTCCAGCACTCTACCAACTTCCGTCACCTGACTGGAGACGGCCTGGCCATTGCCCTGAAGCACGATATCGAATTAAAGGATGTGAACTATATCCAGATCCATCCAACCACCTTCTATACCAAGAAGGTGGAGGATCGAAGCTTCCTAATCTCCGAATCTGTTCGTGGCGAAGGCGCCAAGCTCTTAGATAAGAATATGAATCGCTTCACCAATGAGCTACTGCCTCGAGATCTCCTAACCCAAGAAATCAGAAAGCAGATGGAAAAGGATGGCACAGACCATGTCTGGGAGGATCTCCGGGATATCCCAGCTAAGGAATTAGAGGAGCACTTCCCTAATATCGTGGCTCACTGCTTAGAGATGGGCTATGACCCACGGAAGGAACCAATTCCAGTCGTTCCTGCCCAGCACTACTTCATGGGTGGTATCCGGGTAGACTACGCTAGTAAGACCTCTATGGACCAGCTCTATGCCGTAGGTGAAACCGCATGTAATGGCGTCCACGGTAGGAATCGCTTAGCCTCTAATTCTCTCCTAGAGAGTCTGGTTTTCGCTAAGCGTGCCGCACTGGATCTAATGGAGCACTATCCATTCGTCCGCAAGCGTCCTGACCTGTTTTCGGCCATTAACTATAGCATCTATTTGGATGCGTCTGCTATGGAGCGTGACTATGCGAAGAATGTCCGAGAGGAAATCAGTCGTGAGAATGAGGGTCGTCCAATCGGGGCTAGTTATAGAGATATGGAGGCAGTCTAGGCCTCTACGGAAATGTAGACCAAGCCTTACATTTCTATAGAGAGGAACCCCTCCCTCCATCGAAGAAGAAAAGATTGTAAAAATATAAATATAAGGAGAAATAACATGTTTGATCCAGTTACACTAAAACTGAATGTAGACCCACTGATTCTCGGGGCACTGAAGGAAGACATCACATCGGAGGACGTATCCACCAATGCAGTGATGCCCACCGCTACAATGGGACAGGTGGACTTAATCGCTAAGGAGGACGGTATCCTCTGCGGACTGCAGGTATTCGAGAGAACCTTTGGTCTCTTAGACGAGACCACTTCCTTTGACATGCATTATGAAGACGGCGATTCTGTGAAGAATGGTGATCTCATCGGAACCATCACAGGAGATATCCGGGTGCTGCTTTGCGGTGAGAGAACTGCACTGAACTATCTGCAGCGCATGAGCGGAATCGCAACCTATGCCCACGCTACTGCCGCTCTCTTAGAGGGTACAGAGATCAAGCTCTTAGACACCAGAAAGACTACCCCTAATAACCGGATCTTTGAAAAGTATGCGGTTCGTACTGGTTCTGGTAATAACCACCGCTATAACCTGTCCGATGGTGTACTTCTAAAGGATAATCATATCGGTGCCGCTGGCGGTGTTAAGGAAGCTGTCACCATGGCCAAGGCCTATGCCCCATTCGTCCGTAAGATTGAGGTGGAGACCGAGACCTTAAAGCAGGTTCAGGAAGCAGTGGATGCAGGCGCAGACATCATCATGCTGGATAATATGGACCACGACACCATGCAGCAGGCCATCGACATCATTTCCGGTCGCGCTTTAATCGAGATCTCTGGTAATGTCACCAAGGAAAAAATCGATGGTATCAAGGATCTGAAGGTTAACTTCATCTCCAGCGGCGCCCTGACTCACTCTGCTCCAATTATGGATCTATCCTTAAAGCACTTACATGCCATCTAGACACAGATTATATATTGTGGAAAAAATATACTTCAAAAGCCAATCCATAATATGTAAAATAGGTGTATGAACAAGTGTAAAGACAAGGGGAATACCAATCATGAGCGGTGAAGAACGGCGAAATAAAATCATAAGTCTTCTAAAGGATTCCAATGGTCCATACTCTGGAGGCAGACTCTCTAAGGAGTTAGGTGTCTCAAGACAGGTCATTGTGCAAGACATCGCACTGATTCGTGCAATGGGTTATGAAATCGACTCTACCTATAGGGGATATATCATCAATGGACGTAGCGAATGCGCCAGAGTATTTAAGACCATTCATTCGGATGAGGATGTAGCCAAGGAATTAACTATTATCATCGATGAAGGCGGTAAGGTGAAGGATGTCTTCGTCTACCATAAGGTCTATGGCATCATCCGCGGAGAATTAAATATCCAATCCCGCCGAGATATCGATACATATCTCACACAGATTGCCAATGGCAAGTCCAAGCTATTAAAAAACACCACCTCCGGTTACCACTATCACACCGTGGTAGCAGACAGTGATGAGATCCTAGATCGGATCCAAGAGGAACTAAGCCAAGCAGGCTTTCTTGCCCAGTTACAGGACTACGAACCTGTGAACTTCTGGGGAAAAGAGGATAAATAAAATAAACCGGCTACAGATAGAAAGCATATGCTCTTCCATCTGTAGCCGGTTATTTGTTTTTCCAAGGGTCCTAAGCTTATGATTTCCTTCTGCCGTGGTACTAATATGGCCTTAATTTTTGAAGCTATGAATTGGTGCTGGAATACGTCCCTGGCGATTAATGAAGTCTGCACAAGAATATGGATTCACTGGCATAATCGGTGCATGTCCAAGCAGGCCACCGAACTCAACAGTCTCTCCTACACCCTTACCGATGACAGGAATCAGACGGGCAGCTGTGGTCTTCTGATTCACCATACCAAGAGCTGCTTCATCAGCGATCATACCAGAGATAGTAGTAGCTGGAGTGTCTCCTGGGATTGCAATCATATCTAATCCTACAGAGCAGACACAGGTCATGGCCTCTAACTTCTCAATCGTCAGAGCGCCCCTTTCTACTGCATCAATCATACCCTGATCCTCAGATACAGGGATGAAGGCACCGGACAATCCGCCTACATAGGAGGATGCCATAATACCGCCCTTCTTCACCTGATCATTCAGCATAGCAAGGGCTGCTGTAGTACCAGGTGCACCAGCATACTCTAAACCGATCTCATGGAGGATATCTGCAACAGAATCACCAATTGCAGGTGTTGGAGCCAGAGACAGATCGATGATACCAAATGGGATGCCAAGCATCTCAGATGCCCGCTTTGCAACCAGCTGACCAACTCTTGTAATCTTAAAGGAGGTCTTCTTAATGGTCTCGCAGAGAACCTCGAAGCTCTCTCCACGAACAGACTCTAATGCAGTCTTTACAACACCAGGGCCGGAGATACCTACATTAATGATCTCATCTGCCTCTGTGATACCATGGAAAGCGCCTGCCATGAATGGGTTATCATCTGGTGCATTACAGAGAACAACCAGCTTTGCACAACCTAGAGAATCATTTTCCTTAGTTCTCTCAGCGGTCTCTTTAATGATTTCACCCATGAGGCGGACAGCATCCATATTGATACCCGTCTTCGTGGAACCAACCACTACACTAGAGCAAACGAAGTCTGTCTCAGCCATAGCCTGTGGAATAGAACGAATCAGATACTCATCGTAAGTGGTCATACCCTTGGAAACCAGAGCGCTGTAACCTCCGATGAAGTTGATCCCCAGCTCATGAGCACATCGGTCTAAGGTCTTAGCCAGAGTGACATAATCCTCTGGGCTCTTACAGCAAGCAGAACCAACGGTAGCAATTGGAGTTACGGAGATACGCTTATTAACGATCGGGATGCAATAATCGGTCTCAATCTCCTTACCCACCTTTACCAGGTCCTTCGCCACAGACATGATGCGGTTATAGACCTTCTCATTACACTTCTCTAAGTCACTGTCCATACATTCGAACAGGCTGATACCAATGGTGATGGTACGGATATCCAGGTTCTCCTGCTCCACCATCTTATTGGTTTCTTCTACTTCATATATACTAGGCATGCTATCTCCTTTATTCGTAATTCGTAATTCGTAATTCGTAATTCGTAAATGTAAACCGTATCCAAGATTCGCCGGGAATTAGATACGATGCATCATATCGAAGATCTCAGAACGCTGTGCCTTGATTTCAACACCAATGTCATCTCCGATTGCCTTTAAATCAGCCTGTACTTCGTCGAAGGCCTTCTTGCATCCGGACATATCAACAATCATCATCATGTTGAAGTAACCCTGTAAAATGGTCTGGGTAATGTCATTCACATTGATTCCCTCATTAGAGAGATAAGTGCAAACCTTCGCAATGATACCAACAGTATCCTTACCAACTACAGTAATAATGGTTTTCTGTGCTTTCTGTTCCATAATGAGTCTTCTCTTTCTTTCTCAATCCCAGGGTCAATTCATAAGAATCTACCCACTTCAATTATTAACTATACTTCTGAATGAATTGCTTCTCAAAATTACTACTAATATACCATTTTACAGGTCCAATTTCCATAGAAAATGGCCTGCTACACCTCGATCAGTTCTGTGGCATGGGACCTTGATGCCACTTCAATCGGGAAGTCAGATCCCTTATATTCATTGTCTGCTAAGGATACTTCTAAGCACACTGCCTGCTTGGCTAATTCTGCTAGATTATTCTCTTTAGATAGATGTCCTAGGAGGATATGCTTCATATCGTCATGCAGAAGCCGGCTTAGAAGCTGTCCACTTTTCTCATTGCTGAGATGTCCCCTGTCTGATAGGATACGCATCTTCAGCTGGTATGGATAAGGTCCTACCTCAAGCATTCGGACATCATGATTAGCTTCTAGAATCAGTGCATCTAAGCCACTCATATGCTTCACAATATTGTCATCATAGGTTCCGAGGTCTGTACAGACACCTACCTTCTTCTGTCCATCCGATACCACATAGGCAACTGGATCTGCCGCATCATGGGAGATGTGGACGGGATCTACCTCTAACTCCTCTACGGTGAAGGGCTGTCCTGGCTGGATCACATGAAATAGGGCGGGGTCTATATTTCCAAGGTTCTTCATTCCCTGGATAGCTGCGATGGACCCCTGTGTGGCATACATAGGGAGGCCATAGCGACGAGCTAGAACTCCAAGTCCAGACACATGGTCTGCGTGCTCGTGGGTAATGAGAACCCCATCACAATCCCTGGTTGTAAGGTTATTCTGATTCATCCCTTCCTCAATCTTCTTCCCGCTGATTCCAGCATCTATCAGGAGGTGATGCTTCCCATTTCCGATGCAGATGCAGTTCCCACTGGACCCGCTTGCGATACTAAAAAAATCCATGAATTAATTCTCTTCCCAACCAATCTCCACGGTATCACCCTCATGCAGAGGATCCATATATCCGGCGATTTGTCCATTCACCTTAGTATATACAGAGCGTCCATGGGACTGGGTTGTATCAAAATCAATGACATTAAAAATGTCGATAAACATATAATTGTCTTTACCAGAAAGCACATGGCTCTGTCCATTGATGGTGACATGAATCTGTGTTTCCACTGGCTCTGGAATGGTCACTACAAGTTCTGGTTCTGCTTCCTCTTTTACCTCTTCCGAGTCGAAAACAGGCTCTGCTACTGTCTCACTGGTGCTTACTTCTGTAAGTTCACTCTCTGTCCAGTCACTTGCAGAATCCATTGCCAACTGGTCTAAGTCCTCTACCTCAAAAGCAGAACCTTCGGATGCACGGTCTACATAGTCAGCGATGTCGCTATCCACAACAGGCCCTAAGCTATGGAGATCCTCTGGTGTGTCTTCCGGCTCGATTGCATCTGCAAGGAAGTCCGGCAGGTTGATCTCAACCGTAGTTGGACGAGCACCTGCAACAGATACTTCGGATGTGAGGGAGTCTGCTTCGGATGGAGTGACTGAAGATGTGATGGAGTCTGCTACAGACTCAGATACCTCAGGCTCAGTAGCCGCCAGATTCTCAGCAGTTGGAATCACCTTCTCGATCTCGGTCAGTGTATCTGCAATCTGATTGGTTGCCTGCATATTACGATATGCATCAATTGGAGGAATCTGAGATGTGCCATCGGTTGTGGCGAAGTTCAGAGTCTTCCAATTGACATCGAAGTTCTCATATACCAGGGTGTCTAGAGTTGCTAGACGATTATTCACCAGGATCTCTGCATCTTGATCCAATTCCACATCCATAAACTGTGCTAACTGGCCTACGGTGTAGTAATTTCTGGTCTCAATCTCATCGCCCTCTTGGATCTCATAGGTCTTCGGCTCAAGGGAACCATTGACCTGGACGAATTTCGGACAGGTAATCTTCGCATTATTTACAAAGAAGGTTAGAACATCTGACTCAAACTCTGTGAGATCGCCAATGGTACCATGAGCTGCTCCACCGAAGGTAGATGGCTGGATGGTGACATCCGCATTTAACTCCAGGCGGGTGTTTAAGCCAGCCACCTGACCATTCATGATAACCTGTGCAGACTCGCCCTCTTCTCCTCGAATCATACGCTCTACACCATTCACTGTGAAGTGGAGTTCCTTACCACGACGTGGGAAGAGTTCCTCGGTGGAGTAACCAGCCTGGATGGCTGCATCTAAAACAGACAAAGCGCCATTATTATAGAGCTTCATCATCTCACCATTGAAATGAATCATGATGAAGTTATTATTCTGATCATAATAATTTAAGCAGATACCAATTGGAGTAACTAGTAGTGGATCCTTCTTGATACCATCCTGGTCGAAGACGATCTCATTCATAACCTCTTCGCCACGGAGAGCGACACGCTCTGCCATAATGCCTAGCTTCTCAGCCAGCGCCTCAGTAAAGCCATGGACCTTACCGCCACCACCGACAACAAAGGATGCAGCTACGGTCTGACCACCATTTAATTCAATGATCTTCTTCGCTACTTCATCTGTAATGCGCTCAACGATTGGATCTGTCAGCTTCCATACATCCTCAGATGGGACGGTATGCTGGATGCCCATGATATCACGATAGACAACCTCTTCCTTAGCGGCAGCATCCTTCTTAATCTGCTCTGCGGTTGCAAAGTCTGCTAAGTATGCCTGAACCAAAACTTCTGTTAATTCATCACCAGCATTTGGAATCATGCCATATGCTGCGATGCTTCCCTCCTTGGTTAAGCAGATATCAGATGTACCGGCACCTACGTCAACTAATGCAATATTTAACATGCGATAGGTCTCAGGAATCGCCAGATTCATAGCAGCGATAGGCTCTAAGGTCATATTAGCGACCTCAAGTCCTGCTCTCTCTACTGCAGAGTAAAGTCCATCGACTACATCCTCTGGAAGGAAGGTTACGATTACATCCTCTGCGATGTCTGTGGCACGGTGTCCCTCAAGGGATGCAAATAATTCACCGTTCAGATAGTACTTCATCACAGAATATCCAACGCAATAGAAGTGATACTTCTGATCCTCATCCTTATTCAGTTTCTGCTGGGCCTGATCGATACCTAAGAGATCTAGGGTATGGAGATCCTCCTCTGTTACAACCTGCTCCTCTGGGAAGGAATACTCCACATGGGTGGTCTGTGTCACAAGTACACGACCAGCGGCAGCGATGCAGACACGTGTCAGCTGCACACCGATTCGAGCCTCTAGGCTCTCCTTCACATCTGCAATTACTTCTGCTACACGATTGATATTATGGATCTGACCATCTAGCATTGCTCTGGTCTTATGCTCGCGCATCTCCATACCAAGGACGTGGAATCGCTTCTCTTGATCCAGATATCCTACCGTACCAACCACATTACGGGTTCCAATGTCCAAACCAAAAACTAAGTCATTTTCAGTGATTTCATTAACGTTACTAAATACCATGCTCTAGCCTCTCCATAGCGTGATCTACTTGGGTTATCCCCTGCATCTTTGTCCCATTATTATCAATGACAACATCTGATTTCTTACGGAATTCTTCTTCGGATAATTGATTCTCCATGATGCTTGTAATCTTCTCATCTGAGTAACCCCTTGTCTCTCTCAGACGATCTCTTCGCATCTCTTCACTGGTGTAGATATACCACTTACTGTCACAGAGCTGATTTAAATCGGAATCATAGAGAAGTGCCGACTCGATAACGAAGTAGGCCACATTCTCTCCTCTTGCCAAGGCAATCGCATCCAGTACTGCCTCCATCACCATTGGATGAACTAAGGCATTCACCTCTTCTAAGATTCGATGATCCTGATAGATGAGACGGGCAAGCTCCGGTCGGTTTACATTGCCATCCGGTAGGAAGCAGCTCTCTGGAAGCTCCTCCTGTAGTCTCTGGTTCAGTTTCTGACCTGGCTCATATAATTCCTTCGCCACATCATCTGTCCGAAGAATCCGAGCCCCATACTGTTGCTCCAAATGGTCTAGGATAAAGCTCTTCCCTGCTCCGACGCCACCAGTAATCCCGATAATTACCATA
Organism: uncultured Lachnospiraceae bacterium; assembly: GCA_900317915.1. GTDB lineage: Bacteria > Bacillota > Clostridia > Lachnospirales > Lachnospiraceae > Lachnocurva. The sequence goes on from ONIO01000030.1 coordinate 8,789, forward strand.
AGAAAATAGAAATCCTCTCATAAAAAACTACGGCTTATGTAATTATGTTGCATAAAATGCAATTCAACCACAAAGCCGTAATGATTATACCATATATGATTATTCTTGTAATAAATCTCTTACAATTCCTTCCATGAGACCAATTCTCTGAAATGGGGTCATGAGATAGACTCCATCTGTATACTCTTTGATTTCATGATAGATGTCATTCACATACTTTCTGCCCAGTGCCTCACCTTGTTCTCGGTCAAGTCCGTGGAAACTCTCAATCATCTCTTCTGGCACAGAGATACCATTGATCTCCTGATCCATAAAGCGACCATTTCGCTCACTAATCACAGGAATTAGGCCTGCTAAGATATAGGCTCCCTCTAGTTCAGCCTTCGCCTGCTTCAGATTCTGAATCGCCTGCTCTGTTAATACTGGCTGAGTTAGAAATCCCATACAACCATTCTCCATCTTCTCCTTGGCGCGGTCCAATTCCACAGAGAAGTTTTTGGCATTTACATTCAAGGCGCCAAAGATGCCGTATGGATCCGGATGGAACTCCTCTTGATTCAGAGAAGATACGAAGGACATAAGCTTTCTAGAATTGAACTGGTAGACTGTCTTCACTTCATCACGCTCCGCCGTAGGGATTGGGTCTCCAGTAATTACCAGGACATTCCGAATCCCCTCTGCGTGGCCACCTAATAGGAGCGCCTTGGTGGCATTGACATTACGATCACGACAGGTCATATGAGGGATGACATCTAAGTCTAGCTCTCTCTTCACCTTACAAGCCAATAGAGTAGAGTCCATTCTGGCCTGAGCAATAGGACAGTCTGCAATGGTTAGGGTATCCACTCCTGCTGCCTGCAGCCGCTTGGCACCTTCCATGAATCGGTCTAACTCTGCATTACGAGGAGAGTCTAGTTCCACTGCGATGACTCGCTTTCCACGGCGAAGCTTAGTAAGCAGGCGATTTATGGTACCATGGTATGCCTCTCCTTCACGTGGATTCTCTCCTTCTCCCTGATAAGGACTGGTGTAATCATGGGGTACCACCACCTGATCCGCTGCTAACTCTGCCAAGCCTCGGATATAGTCTGGTGTAGTACCACAGCAGCCGCCCAGCACACGGATTCCCATGTCTAAAAAGCGCTTCATAGTTCCCTGGAAGTACTTAGCACTTCCATCAAAGAAGGTACGGAATCCACGAACTACTGGATAGCCTGCATTGGGCATGGCTGCGATTCGAAGTAGGAGCTCTTCTGGCAGCTTTCCTAAGAGCTTTGCCATATGTCCCGGACTAGACACACAGTTCAGACCAGCCAGGTCCACATATCCACTTTCTAATGCTTCTAGGATCATCTGGCGATAGAACTGACCAGCGGTGGAGTAACCATCTGGAAGCACGCCAAAAGACACCAGGATAAAGGCATCTGGTCTCTGCTTCTTGATATATCGAGCCGCCTCTACCAGCCCATCTGTAACCGTCTGGGTTTCGAAAAGGAAGTGCTTCGCACCAGCCTGGAGGAAGAGTTCCGCCGCCTTGATATACTGCTCTGCCTTCTGCTCTGGAGTATCTCCAGGCGCTGGACCGAGATCTGCGAAAATGTAAACCGGTCTATTCCCTGGTGCAGAGTCCAGCTCTCTATAGTCTCGTAGTGCTTCCTCTGCAAGGGACAGACCCTTCCAGATAATCTCTGCCTGCTTTTCAGGGCCACCCACAAGGGAGGCATATGCGCCGAAAGTATTGGTTTTCAGTGCCTGGGCACCTGCGATGAGATACTCCCTATGGATCTCTCCCACCAGATCGGGATGGTCTACATTGGCCAGTTCACATGAGCCAGAGGCCTGGTCTATGCGCTGGCTGTAATAGGTACCAAAGGCACCATCAAAAATCAGGACGTGATCCCTTAGATATTCTCTGATATCCGTCATATGTTGATTCCTTTTTTCTTTTCTTCTGAATTCTTTTTCTTTGTCATATTTCAAACAAGCTTGGTCGAATACTTGAAGGAAGACCTTCTTTTCTTACTGTCCGAAGACTTTCTTCGCCACGTCAACAGACTCTCTGGCATCCTTAGAATAGTAGTCAGCTCCCATTTTCATAGCATACTCAGGGGTTAGAACAGCTCCTCCTACGAAAACCTGTACTCCAGGGCACTCTCTATGAACTGCCTGGATGGTCTCCTCCATGGCAGGAAGTGTGGTGGTCATAAGGGCAGACAGGCCAACCAATTTCGCTCCACTCTCCTTAGTGGCTTCAACCACCTTCTCCACTGGGACATCACGACCTAGGTCAATCATCTTATAGCCGTAGTTTTCCAGGATGACCTTCACGATATTCTTACCGATATCGTGGATGTCCCCCTTTACAGTGCAGATCACAATGGTGCCATTGGAGACACTACCATCTCCCTTGGCCTGAATCCGCTCCTTAATCATATCAAAGGCTGCCGTAGCTGCATTGGCGGAGGAGATCAGCTGTGGCAGAAAGATCACCTGCTTCTCATAGAGTTCTCCCACCTTATCTAGGGCAGGAATCAGAAAGCCATTGATGACCTCCTCCTCACTGTGATCCTCTAGGAGCTTCTCTGAGAGAGATCTGGTCTCTGCTTTTAGTCCCTTCAGGATTGCATCCTCCACGGTCATCTCCTGAGATGCTGAGGCTTTGCTCGCTCCCTTTTCATCACTTGCACCTGCACTGCTAGCAGTTCCTGTGGTAACCACCGTCTGCTCCTGTCGATTGGCAAAGCGATTGATGTAGTTCTCACAATTGGTATCCTCCGTGGATAACACCTTAAAGGATGCCACAGCATCCATCAGGGCTAAGGTATTGGGATTAATAATTGGAAAGTCCAATCCACACTGCATGGCTTGGATCAAAAAGTTCTCTGTAATATGGCTACGAGCTGGCAGTCCAAAGCTGATATTGCTGACACCTAAGCAGGCATGGAGTCCTAATTCCTCATGGACTCTCCGTAGAGCCTTCAGAGTCTCCACCGCCTGATTCTGCTGAGCCGATACGGTAAGGGTCAGACAGTCAATTAGGAGGTCCTCTTTTGGAATGCCATAGGCCGTGCAGCGATCATAGATGTACTTCGCCTTCTCAAATCTACCCTCTGCTGTCTGTGGGATTCCACCTTCATCTAAGCAGAGACCAACGGTAGCTGCTCCGTACTTTTTCAATACTGGTAGGAAACTATCTAAGCGCTCATCATCTGCACTGACAGAATTCACTAATGGGCGGCCTGCGTAGATTCGAAGGGCTGCTGCCACAACCTCTGCATCTCCAGAGTCAATCTGAAGCGGTAGTGAGATCACGCCCTGCAGAGCCTTCACCACCTCAACCATCAGAGCCTTCTCATCTCCTCCCGGGACACCTACATTGACATCTAGGATATCTGCTCCTGCTTCCTCTTCCGCCAGAGCAATTTTACAAATGTAGTCCATATCGTGGTCTAGGAGCGCGGCCTGGAATTTCTTCTTACCGGTTGGATTCAGTCGTTCACCGATGACACGAACCCCACCAAATTCACAGATATCTGTTGAGGAACAGATTCCGTGACGAGCTGCTTTCCGATTGCGATTGATGTCTGTGACAGGATTCTCACCAAATGCCACACGGTCTACATTTCCCTGATCTAATGCCTGACACAGGTCTCTGATATAGTCCGGATTGGTACCACAGCAACCGCCCATGGC
>ONIO01000040.1 GCA_900317915.1 uncultured Lachnospiraceae bacterium
TACTATCTAAAAAATCAATGGCGGTTTTCTGCTACAAGGTTTAGAATAGTAATGTTTGTTTTGTATATAGATTATTAGGAGGTCTCCATGTCAAAAATCGGTTTTGATTCAGACAAGTATCTGCAGTTGCAGTCACAGCACATCCGGGAGCGTATCGCCAAGTTTGGTAAGCTCTATCTGGAATTCGGTGGTAAGTTATATGATGATTACCACGCGTCCCGTGTGCTTCCTGGATTCGCTCCTGATAATAAGCTTCGCATGCTAGAACAGCTGAAGGATCAAGCGGAGATCGTAATCGTAATCAATGCCGATGCCATCGAGCAGCGCAAGATGCGTGGCGACCTAGATATCAGCTATGATGCAGACGTTCTTCGTCTCAAGGGCCTCTTAGAGGGCCGTGGATTCTATGTTGGATCCATTGTTATTACCCAGTATACTGGTCAGCCAGCTGCTCTCCGTTTCCGTCAGAAGTTAGACAGCATGGGAATCAAGGCTTACTTCCACTATGTCATCGAGGGTTATCCTGCCAATGTGCCTCTGATCGTAAGCGACGAGGGCTATGGTAAGAATGACTACATCGAGACCAGCCGTGACCTGATCGTTGTCACTGCTCCTGGCCCTGGCTCAGGTAAGATGGCAACCTGTCTGTCACAACTCTACCATGAGAATAAGCGTGGACTGAAGGCCGGCTATGCGAAGTTCGAGACCTTCCCAGTTTGGAATCTGCCACTCTCTCACCCTGTTAACCTGGCCTATGAGGCAGCTACTGTGGATCTGGATGATGTGAATATGATCGATCCATTCCACTTCGAAGCATATGGTAAGACAACTGTGAACTATAACCGTGATGTAGAGGTGTTCCCAGTGCTCCAGGCGATTCTGGAGGGTATCATGGGTGAGTGCCCATACAAGTCCCCTACAGACATGGGTGTAAATATGGTAGGCTTCGCTATCTCTGATGACGAGGCATGCCGAGAAGCATCTAAGCAGGAAATCATCCGCCGCTACTATCAGACAGCTGTTGCTGTGAAGCGTGGCACTTCTGCTAAGAGCGAGCTGGTGAAGGAGGAACTCCTTCTCAGTAAGGCTGGTTGTAAGCCTGAAGAGCGTCTGGTTACAGGTTATGCAGACGCTAAGGCTGCAGAGTCCAATGGCCCAGCTGTTGCAATTGAGCTTCCGGATGGTCGTATAGTAACTGGTCGTACCAATGATCTCATGGGCGCAGCATCTTCCTGCCTTATGAATACACTGAAGACTCTGGCTGGTATCCCAGATGAGGAGAAACTGGTTGCTGAATCTGCGATTATTCCAATTCAGACTCTGAAGACCGACTACCTCCATGGTAAGAATCCTCGTCTTCACACAGACGAGACACTGATCGCTCTGTCCGTATCCGCTGCAACTAATGCAGATGCTAAGAAGGCGATGGATCAGATTCCAGCACTGTATGGTGCTCAGGCACATTCTACTGTAATGCTCTCCCACGTGGACGAGGCACTCTTTAAGAAGCTTGGCATCATGCTGACTGAGACTCCTGTCATGGAGTCTAGAGACTAGAGCGAGTCTTGACAAAAAAGTAAACCAAGCGAAAGCCTGGTATATATAGGAAGACTCCAGTACATCGAAGTGCTGGAGTCTTTTTTTAAAATATTACAAGATAAACCGAAACAAGTTCCATTAGATTCTTATTTTCACAAAAAAACGACCCTTCACAGGGCCGTTTCAAGATAACGAATGCAATTTTTATCCTTCACAGGGCCGTTTCAAGATAACGAATGCAATTTTTATTAATAAGGGTATTTATATATGAGGTTTTCAGACCTTACTCGATAACCAATCCGGCTGTCTCCTCGTCATCTTCGTTACCGAAGACACGTTCAATATGCATGGCCAGATAACCGATCTCAGCTGGTCGATACTTATGATTCAACAGCTTCTCGATATCCTGACAAATACCTTCCGCAATTTGGAAGGATTCGGGGTAATGCATTTTCATATACTCATTCAGATTGAGCTTCAATGGCTCATCTGTGAGAATACGAGGAATCATGTAGCGTACATGATTCATCATACGGTTATAAGCGATAGACATTACATCAATCTTTTTGCCTAGTTTTTCCTCTAGGGTTTCAATACATTCCCTAACAATCTGAGCAGTCTGTAGCGACTGGCTAACAGATTCGGACACAATTGCGGAATGAATATGGAGAGCTAACAGACCGATTTCATCATCACTAATAGTAATGCCTGCCTTCTCTTCAAGGATTGGAACTGCCTTCTCAGCAACCTTATATTCCGTATGAAAGAGAATACGAATATCTGTATTCAGGGAATTCGTTAACTCCTCATGTTCCCTCTGTCTCTTGATAGCGAAAGTCAAATGATCCGCCATAGTGAATAGGATATTACGGTCTACTTTACCAAAAACCTTCTCCGCCTCGTCGAGAATCTGATCCGCTGCTTCGATGCAAACAGGATCTGCATCATTCACCAGAGATAAGGCATTACCTCTTTCTGTAGACTCCTCAAGGGAATAGATGCGACTCTCAGGCTTCGGTTCAATATATTCTGATACTTTTCGACCAAACCCAATACCGCTCTCCAGGATCAGCACATCCTGGTTCTCCTGAACCAGGAGTGCGATTACCGCATTATGATTTAATACTTTTACAATTCGATAATTCTTATCCATCCCTAAACCATTCTTCATAAATTTTTTCTTCCATAATACACTAGGTATAGGAATACTTCAAATTATTTCCAGAGAGTAACCTCTAAGAGATCATCTCCTAAGCCAACCTGGCCGCTCTTTAAGAGACGTACTTCTGTACCATCAGATACATCAGTGACGAGGATTGGGGAAACAATGGATGGAGCGTTGTTCTTCAGGAACTCCAGATCCATCTTCATAAGCTTGTCGCCAGCCTTAACCTTCTGGCCGTTCTCTACGTATACTTCGAAGCCTTCACCATTCAGCTTAACAGTGTCGATTCCAATGTGGAAGAGAAGCTCTACACCTTCATCAGTTGTGAAACCGATTGCGTGCTTAGTATCGAATACGAAAGTAACTTCACCATCAGCTGGTGCATACAGATAAGGATCAGTAGGTGTTACTACTGCACCCTCACCCATCATTCCGCCTGCGAATCCCTCGTCAGGACAAGTGGACAGGTCAGCTGCCTCACCGATCAGAGGAGTCTTCAGGATTACAGTCTTCTTTGTCTTATTTGTTGTGTCGAATTCCTCTTTTGCATCCTCTGCTACTACAGCATCGTCAGCATCGCCTTCATAGAATTCGTTAGGCTGAGTCTCAAGGAAGTCCTCGAGGTTAGACTTGATTACAGTTACTTGAGGTCCGTAGATAACCTGGACACCCTGACCCTTGTGAACCACACCAGATGCACCGGTAGCCTTCAGCATAGCGTCATTTACTAAATCAGACTTAGATACAGTGATACGAAGTCTAGTTGCGCAGCAGTCAACATCCTGGATGTTCGCCTTACCGCCAAGACCATTTGTAATCTGCTGAGACAGAGCATCCTCAGAGTTCTCAGCATTCTTCTTAGCCTTGTAATCAGCCTTAGTATAAAGCTTAGTTTCCTCATCATCGTCTTCACGACCTGGAGTCTTCAGGTCCAGCTTCTTGATAAGGAATGTGAAGCTAAAGTAGTACAGGAAGAAGTATACGATACCCACTGGTACGATTAAGAACCAGCTTGTCTTTGCATTACCCTGCAGGATACCGAACAGGAACAGATCCAGGAATCCACCGGAGAATGTAAGACCAACTGCGATATTCAGCATATGAGCAATCATGTATGCAGTACCTGCAAGGACCACCTGAACACCGAAAAGGATAGGAGCTACGAAGAGGAAAGAGAACTCGAGTGGCTCAGTAATACCTGTGAACATACAAGCAAGTGTTGCGGACAGAAGAAGACCACCAACCTGCTTCTTCTTCTCAGGACGTGCTGTACGATACATAGCAAGTGCAGCACCTGGAAGACCGAAGATCATGAAAATGAACTCACCAGAGAAGTAACGTGTTGCGTCAGCGCTGAAGTGAGAGATCTCATTTGCATGTGCTAACTGTGCGAAGAAGATGTTCTGACCACCACAAACAGTCTGACCAGCGACATCAAGAGTACCACCGACAGCTGTCTGCCAGAATGGCATATAGAATACATGGTGCAGACCGAATGGAATCAGAGCACGCTTGATCAGACCGAAGATCAGAGTTCCTATATAACCGGAACCTGTAACCAGTCCGCCCAGAGCGAAGATACCATTCTGTACCCAAGGCCAAGCATAGAAGCAAAGGATACCTACTCCGATGTAGACGATTGTAGAGATGATTGGTACGAAACGGGAACCACCGAAGAAAGAGATGGCTGATGGCAGCTGAATCTTGTGGAACTTGTTGTGCAGAGCTGCAACACCAAGACCAACGATGATACCACCGAATACACCCATCTGCAGAGTGTGGATACCCTGACATGTAGCAATTGTACCATCCAGAAGCTTACCTGTGCTTGCGCCAGTTGCATCGATGCAACCAGTCAGAGTCAGCATAGCCTGGATTGTGATATTCATTACGAAGTAAGCAATCATAGCGGACAGAGCTGCTACTTCCTTCTCCTTCTTAGCCATACCAATTGCAACACCGACAGCGAAGATCAGAGGCAGGTTATCGAACATTGCACTACCTACAGCATTCATGATAACCAGAAGCGCATGTAATGGAGTGCCATTACCTAAAACAGCACCAAGACCATATGTCTTGATTGTAGTCTCATTGGTAAACGATGCACCGAGACCAAGTAACAGTCCTGCTACAGGGAGAACTGCGATTGGAAGCATGAAGCTTCGACCGATTCTCTGCAGAACACCAAAAATTTTGTCTTTCATAAGATCCTCCTTAAAAGACTTTTGGTTGTTTATGTGAGTTCAAGCCTCGCTCTTTCGTGCCCTGCGATGAAGTACAAAAAAAGTAGGCACTCGCATCACATAAACGTTAATTAGTTCATGTACAGCGGATGCCTACTTAAAGTTACATACTGTATGTCCCATAGGACTTGTACAGAATACACCTGATATCCTACCCTGTCAAACACTTTTTTATTTTTTCTTTAGAATTTGCGAAAACCTTTTCGCTCTGTCCCTTGCCATGGTTTCATTCAGAAATGTTTTCGTTCGTATGTCTGAGGTAGAAAATAGCCAGCTGGGTGCGATCCCTAAGCTCTAGTTTCTCTAAGATCTGGGACAGATAGTTTCGCACCGTGCCCTCTGACAGGAAGATTCGCTCTGCAATCTCCTTATTGGAGTAGCCTTCGCTTACCAGTTGAATCACCTGGTACTCCTTCTCTGTGATGTCATGGGCTTTATAGTCAAATGTAGACCCAGCCACATCTCCAGTATAAGCCATACTCTCCTCTCCTGCCTTTTGCATGATTTCAGGCAGCTTATTCACCACAGCTCCACCGAAGACACTCTGTCCATTCAGTGCAGCACGAAGGGAAACTAAGAGGGAGGTATAGTCCTGCTTTAGGAGGTAACCTTTCACTCCAAGTTTCAGTGCCTTCACGATATACTCGTCATCTGAAAAGGTTGTGAGAAGGAGGATGACTGCCTGATGATCCTGGGCTAGGATTTCCTCTGCCGCATCCAGTCCATTCATATCCTCCATTCGGATATCGGATAATAAGAGATCTGGATGATACTCCTGATAGAGACGGATGGCGTCTCGACCAGAGTGTCCCTTAGCTACAACTTCAAATTCTGGATCTGCTGAGATAATCGTCTCTAGGGACATGGTGATCATGTCGTCATCATCTATGATTACAATTCTTTTCTTTTCCATAGTTTTTACTCCAGCTAGTATTTATTTGCTACCATGATCCAACCGCACATACACCGTGAATCCATCATCCATATAGAAGTAGGCCTGTCCACCATAGTTTCTGGCTCTTTCTCTGATATTGGATAATCCGATACCATCGGACAGTCCGGACTGGATTCGCTTCTTGCTACTAGGATCTAGGATACCATTATCTGTAATAGATAGGGTGTCGAATCCTGGATTCCGATGGAGGATGATAGAGACCTGATCTCCATTGGAGTGCTTCTGGATATTCGTAATGGCTTCCTTAGTGATGCCTAGGATGGTTAGTTTCAGATCCTTATCAATCTCCTGGTCTAGATCCAGATCGAGAGAAACCTGGAAGTCCTTCAGGGTAGAGGTCATATCCTCTAGAGCTGCCCTTAGATCAATAGAATCGTCATGGAGATCATGGACGGAGTCACGCATTTTAGCCATGGCTGTATCCAGCGTGTCTGCAAGCATAGCAAGCTGAGGCTTCGTGGTCTCTTCCTGACTTACAGTCCGGATAGCTCCAAGTAAGAGGATAGCTCGAGATAAGAGATGCCCCACATTATCATGGATTTCTCGGGCGATTCGATTACGTTCTGCTAGAGTGGCCAGATGGACCTCCTGATCCTGCTCTCTCCTGAGTCTGACATTTTGACTGCGAAGCAAGCGCTGTAATTCCTCGCTGTCATCTCGGGTCTGATGGAGATTGTGACGTAGCCCCTCTAGGGTACGACTGAGATATAGGAGCAATATGGTTGTAATGATTGAGAAGGCTAGACCAATGGCTTCGATTTTTCCAAGCTGATCGGTGGTGCATAAATAGATGATACCTAGGATGTATGCCAGTGTGAAGAAGAGATCTCCCAGACCTGGGAGTCGGTTTACATTGATGAGATGATGGAGCTCTATATGGACAGGTCCCTTAGGAGTATGGCGGCTCTCAAGGAGGGCAGAGAACTCTAAGAGCAGAAAAACGCAAAGGGACGCTACTACCCCAGGGGTAGTAACGCCTCTCATATTCAGAAGTATTGTTAGTTCGATGGAAGCCAGGCTTCGAATCAAAATATCATACATTATAGGTCTCTCTTTTTCTGCTAATAATCAGTCCTGCAGCGAAGAAAGCAACTGCAAATAGGATCTGAATCAGGATGGACATAGGGTATCCACTTCCTAGGATGGCATCCCCGGAATTACAAGCAACCTGCTTGATCGCTTCGGCGTACCAGAAGAGAGGCATGAAGTGTGCCGCCTGGAGGACACCTTCAGTAAGCAGGCTCTGATCCACGAAGATTCCACAGAGGAAACACATGGTTAGATTGATCATATTTGCCACCATATTCACGGTGTTCTCGTCCTTAGAAAAGGATGAGAGGAAGTATCCGATGCCCAGAGCAACCAGCATAAGCACATAGGAATTCAGTGCATAGTATGGGAGCTTCACCAGGAAGGACTCTCCATGGAGACGGGCGTCTAGGGCGGTGAATCCGATGACAAATGTGGTGACTGTCAGACTCATTACCAGAAGGGCTGAGATCATACCTCCATAGCGCTTGTGGAAGCTGAGTCCGCCCACGCGGATACGATTGGCCAGGTCAGGATTCTTGAACTGATTCAGGATGCTGCCAGTGAATACGGTGAGGATCATCAAAAGAGAATAGGCGTTAAAGGTGAAGATCACACGACTTCTACTTCTGGCATTCTCCGCATTCTTGATGCTTACCTGGGACTCTCTGGCTTCCTTCATATCAGATTCAGTATTCTGGATGGCACTAGACAGATCATAACCACCTGTCAAGTATACCATAATGTGCTCCAGATACGTATTTATCTTTTGATTCATGAGGTAGCCAGAAGCACTTCGATTGGTCTGGATATACTCCATGGAATCGGTGACCTTCCCCTCTTCTACATTAGATCCGAAGCCTTTTGGGATAATCAGGGCGTATTGCTGACGATCAAAAAGGATATCATCATTAAGATTTTCTAAGGCCTTCTTATTAGCTTTATGCAGGATAGTGACCTGATCCTCGGCTTTTAGATAATGGATTAATCCCTTGCTGATTTCTGACTGGTCCTGATCTACTACAGTGAGCTGGATGCCCTCGTCCTGAAACATAGTATCCTGGGACTTAGAGATACCGTTGGCTTGGATGGGTCCGAAAAGCATGAAGACCATGAGATAGATAACAAAGGTCCCGACGTAGGCCTTCATGGACTTCATTGTGGCTTTAAATACTGGCATAATTTCTCCTCCCCAGGATGATTCCACTGATTAGAAGTGGAATTACAATCATGATTATCATGGTGATGATATCTGTGACATAGCGCTGTGTTCGTCCGTAATTGGCCAGCACATAGAGGCTGTCTGTCAGCACTGCAGCTGGATTCAGACGGTTGACGATTGGCACAGTGTCCTCGATGAGCTGCTTGATGAAGCCGACCATGAGACCGGACAGGAAGGAGCAGACCATGGTGTAGATCAGAGGCATCAGGATGCGAGTCACTTGCTTCTTACAGATGGATCCGATCAGTACACCAGAGGCGATACCTACAGCACTGCCAAGAGCCAGGATACCGAAGACTGTGATGAGTGGAACTCCGAAATGTATACCAAGCCCAAACTGGATGTAAATCACCACGATACAGTTGGCGAGGAACTGGAGGATAGTGCCTGCCAAAGTACCTGCAAGAATAGCGGATAGCTTATGGACTGGTGCTACCTCGAATCGCTTGCCACACTCCGATACATTGGCACAGAGTGGCTCCATCATCGTGGTGGAGATCCAGGATGCGAATAGGGAACTCATGGCTAGTAGTGACAGGAAGTACTGCATGAACTGGGAGTAGTCCTTACCAAATACATGGCGAGTCAGATAGCTGCTATCAATGCTTCTAGAGGACTTGGCGGAAGTATTCTTCTTACTGTCTGAGGTTTTAGCCATGCTCTTCTGGCTGTCTGCTAAGGAAGTCATGACATCCTGTAGCTTCTCTGGATGCTCCTTCATGATGCGATTCACCATAGTGCTACTGCTGACATAGGACTTCATCAGCTGATTCAGAGTGGTGGTTCGTACTGTATTACTCTCTGCCACACGAAGGGAGATTTTCCCATTTGTATTGATGTAATAGCCTGTGATCTTACCCTCTTTCAGAGCATCCTCAGCAGAGGACTTGTCCTGGTAGTTCGTTACTGTTAGGTATTGGGTATCGCTATTCTTATCAGAAAGCGTGTCTAAAAAGACTGCGAAACTATCATCAGAATCCGTCTGCTCCACATAGTAGCCCACAGGAATGATCTCGAAGGAATTGGGATCATTCTTAATCATATTGCCGAATCCGAAATAGAAGGCGGTGGATAGAACCAGTGGGAAGACGAAGTTCCAACCTATCAGCCATCTCTTACCCAGGAGATTCTTCAACTGGTAACGAAAAACATGAAGGAAGTCCATTAGTCTCTCAGCTCCTTTCCGGTGATCTCTAAGAAGACATCATTCAGAGTTGGAAGCTCTGTGGTGACACGACCGAATGGCAGGTGCTTCTCCTCTAATGTGCTAAGGACATGCACCAGATTATGCTCTCCCCCATCACACTTTAGGATCACATCCTCACCCTCTGCGCGGACGTCATAGATATGATTGATTTCACGGAGTTCACTTAGAAGGGCATCATCATGAACAGGCATATTGATGCGGATAGTCTCACGATTCTTGAGACTTGCCTTCAGACTCTGGGAAGTGCCCTCAGCCACATTCTTACCGTGATCCATGATGACGATTCGGGTACACAACTCTTCTACCTCTTCCATATAGTGGGAAGTATAGACGATAGTAGAACCTCTACGATTCATCTCCCGGATACCCTCTAGGATGGCATTTCTGCTCTGGGGATCTACAGCGACGGTTGGCTCATCGAAGAAGATTAATTCTGGCTTATGTGCGATGCCACATGCGATATTCAGTCTGCGAAGGAGTCCACCGGAGAGTTTTTTTGGTTTATATTTCCGATAGTCTGTGAGACCTGTGAACTTGAGAGCATCCTGGACGCATGCCTTACGCTCCCTCTTATCCTTGATATAGAGGCCGCAGAAGAAGTCGATATTCTCCTCCACTGTTAGATTAGCTAATACGGCGACATTCTGGAGGACGACTCCGATGCGACGCTTGATATCCTGACGATCTGGAGCCATGTCCTGACCGAAGACCTGGATATGACCCTTGTCGTAGTTTAATAGGGATAGGATGCAATTGATGGTTGTGGTCTTGCCGGATCCATTGGGACCTAAGAGGCCCAGAATCTCGCCCTGCTTCACATCCAGAGAAAAGTGATCCACTGCTACATTCTCGCCGTAGCGCTTCACTAATGAATCTACCTGAACAATTGTGTCATTCATAACGAAAACTCCCTTTCATTTGCTGCTTGGCTGTGGCTGATTCTTATCATCAACTCTACAGCTATCTTAGCAATAGAAAGGGAGTCTTCCTAGTGAGATGTGTCATATTATGGGCATGACAATTGTCATGACTTGTTACTAGTGGTTGGCGAGATTGTTCTATTAGGCGAAAGAACCCAATTATCATACCAGATCTCAGAATTTCCGGCGGTTGATACCAGTATTCTGATAGTAGCGATTCTTATCCTCGTACATCTGGCGATCACTCTCTCGGACGATCTCCTTCAGAGTCATATCTGGATGATTGCCTGCATAGATTCCTGCCATGGAGATAGAGAGATGTGGGCATATCCGTCCGCTCCAGCGATTGAAGCGATCATTCAGCCGGATCTGGAGGATCTCTTTCTGGTCTGGAGTCACGTGTAGCATGGCTACATATTCATCACCACCGATACGATAGATCTGACCGTAAGTCTTCAATACTTCCACCATACAGTCAGCCGCACCGCAGATCACCTCATCTCCTGCCTCGTGTCCTAAGTGATCATTGATATATTTGAGACCATTTAGGTCCATGGAGATGTAGAGGAGATCCTTCGGCGGATGCTTCTCATCGATTTTCTCTAGATCCTCATCATAGGCGCGACGATTCAAGAGCTTCGTCATATCGTCCACATGGGCCATGTCGTAGAGAAGCGCTCTCTTACGACGGCTGTAGAGGATATAGAAAATGGCTGCTATCACAACCATGGTGAAGATGATGGCGATTAGCAGGAATACCAGGATATTATCCCGGATTACATCCATTAGGGTGTAGTCGGTAAGTCTGCCCAGGTATGGATAGGTAGCGGATGCTGCGAAGTTACTAGGGAGAGCTCGGATACCACGATTGAGAATTGACAGGAGCTCTACCTCTCCGTGATTCACTGCCATGCAGCGGGAACTAGACTGTGACAGAAGCATCGAGTCTAGATTGTTATACTTGGTTTGATTCAGGAAACCATCCTTACGATAGGCATTTAAGACCATGGCATCTACCATGTGATTTTGGATCCCCCGGAGACCTGTTTCGATGCTATCCACATAGACATACTTTGCATCGGGATAGTTCTTCTTAGTATATGCTTCCTGGATATCATTGCCTCGGACGATTGCAATCTTATGGATGGAATTCTTCTTATAATTGCATTGGAATCCACTGGGAATGCCACATCCACCTTGCCGCCCTTCAGGGCCTGGGTCAGCTGCTCTTCACTGTTATAGCCGTGGTACTCGATGGTCACCTGCTTATCTAGAGACATCTCGATCAGCATCTGTTTCATGATATCGGTGATGATACCTGTGGCTGTGCCGTCATCTCTGGTATCTGAGAATGGGAGGTAATTATTGAAGTAGCCGACTCGGATCACGGAATGGTTCTTGAGCCATGCCGTCTCCGAATTGGTCAGCTTAGAGCTAACCGCCATGTCAGAGAAGTACTTGTCTGCCAGATTCTTAGTGAAAGCAGGCTGTGTGGTATCTATATTCTGCAGGGCATTATTCAGTTCCTGCAGGAGATCCCCGCGATTTTTAGACAGGGCCAGGTAGTAGTCGGACTTACCTATGCAAGTTAATGGAACCATATCATCCTCTGGTTGGATGGTGATGTCCATGTCTACCGTCGCATCCACCTTGCCATTTTCGAAGTCGATCAGTCGGGTTGTCCGCCCAGAGTATGGAACGATCTGCAGGTTATAATTGCCCACCTCGCTCCACTTAGCTAGTAACTGCTTCTCAATGGAATCATTATCGATGCCGACAGAGCATCCCACCAACTGGGTGAGATCACCACTGGCTAGGGGACCGTCACTATGGGCATAAATGTAGTAGTTTTCGGAACCCATGGCATAGTCAGGATACAGCAGAGATTCCTCTCGCTCGGGAGTTTTAGATACATCACAGAGGGCATCGATCTCTCCTGCCTCTAGTTTGGATAGAATCTCCGTCCAGGAGCCGTAGACATACTCATACTTCCAGCCCGTATAATAGGAAATCTGCTGGATATAGTCATATGCTAGTCCGGATTTCATCTCATCATCTGAGGAACCCTCCATAAGATTTGCGCCCTCGACCCATCCGATTCGGACGGTCTTATTTTCTACTTGTGCATAGGAATTACGTGGAAATATAGACCATACCGTCATGAGGAGCACAGCTGTCATGAGGGATATGCATAGGAATGAATATATGGTTCTCTTTCTTGGAGAATTGTTCATCGTATAATTCGCTGTCATGTCATCTCGCCTTACATTTCTAGAAAGCATACATGAATACGTTGAAAAATAGAACTTTATAGGAAACTGGAAAAGGAAATGCTTCGTAGTATCCTTTTCTACAAATATTTACCATTTATAAATATAGACTACCACTTTTGCGAATAAAAAGTGCAAGAGATATTGATTGTTTATACAATTTTTAGAAATTCTAGGGTAGATATGCTTTATAATTATTTTCAAAATGATCTGAATTGTTTTTATAGGAAAATTGAATTTAACTTCGCAGGAATTATGACTAGGTTAAGTGAATTTCTGTATAGAAATTGTCGTGGCTGTAAATCCACCTGTTAAGGAAAGAATAGGGGGTTATCTCGCATGCATCAGAAAATGATTTTCACAGACGATTATCTCATTGGAATACCTGAGATCGATAAACAACATAAGCACCTTTTTGAGTTAATCGCTGAGGTGGATCAGAGTTTAGAGGATAATGTGGATCCTAATGTGATCGCTTTTCGTATGCTCTACGAATTGAAGGAATCGACTTAGCGGATGCGGATGAGCACCAGAAGGAATATCTAGAGGATCTGTTAGGATTCCTATTGAATTGGCTGTCCGCCCACATTCCTTAACATGGATAAGCGGATTCCGGTGAAGTGATTACAAAAAACAAGGCTGCATGGGTAACCATGCAGCCTTGTTTCGTCCGTGCGCCTAGCGGCGCACGTTTCTAACGGGTTAAAGTCCCGAATCCGCCCGGTAGTGGGAAGGATATAGCCGAAGGCAAGGGTGTCCGTCGTGAGGCGGAATCTGAAGGAAGCTGGATGTGGGGAACATACTAACCCACGGGCAAATCTCCGGTCTGACGTACAGAAATCTCATATGAGGTTATGCATGAGGGTAAGGCTGCGAAGCAAGTCGAAGCCCAATAACTACACGGAATCATGCGTGATAAATGAGGCAGATGGATGGAGAGGAAGAAACGTGTGGTACCTAGGGAGGTCTGTGTGAAACGCTCTGAAAGGAGTAACCACCGTACAAGGTAACGAGGCGGTGCTGAACATGCAGAAGTCAGCGGAGGTCATAGTAGGGATATGGACATGGAA
>ONIO01000049.1 GCA_900317915.1 uncultured Lachnospiraceae bacterium
GATAAATCCTTTGGTTAATGGTTAAGTAGATTGATTTGTTGCTTTGGATTTATCATGGTTTTATTATAGTGAACATGGACTGTTGATACAATGCTTTTGCAATAAATTTTCTGAAATTTTACTATTGACATTTGAATTGTATTGACACTCTAGCAAAAATTTCCCATTGGATTTTGTTCAATATGTCGGGCTGACAGAAACTACTTGCCTGATTTCCTTGGGAACTGTATCGTTAGGGTGATTCCTATGGCTTGATTCCTATCGAAAACCATAGGATAACTACTATGGATTCACACATCATTTCAGACAAAAAGAGGTAAGCTATGACCACTTCACTTCACGGAAAAACTGCATTTATCACTGGAGCATCCAGAGGAATCGGCGCAGGTATCGCCCGCTCCCTTGCTGCACAGGGCTATTCCCTTGGTCTGTCCTGCCAGAAGAGTTCCGATGCCATCCACGATCTGGCGGATTCTCTGGCAGAGGAATATGGCATCTCCGTCTCGGTCTACATTTTCGATGTAGCAGATCACAATGCTGTATCTAGTGCCGCGGAGGACTTCCTTCGGGAGTACGGCCACATCGATGTACTTATCAACAATGCAGGCATCTCCTATGTAGGCTTATTCACAGACCTGACCTATGAGGAGTGGAATCGTATTGTAAATGTAAACCTCTCTTCCAGTTTCTACACAGCCAAGGCCTTCCTCCCATCTATGGTGGAAAAGAAGTCCGGGGACATCATCAATATCTCCTCCATGTGGGGATCTGTGGGTGCTTCCTGCGAAGTGGCTTACTCTGCTACCAAGGGAGGCATCAATGCAATGACGCGGGCTCTGGGTAAGGAATTGGCCCCATCCAATATCCGTGTGAATGCCATCTCCTGCGGAGTGATCGATACGGATATGAATCGGGATCACTTCACCGATGAGGATATGGATGCCCTCTGCCAGGATATTCCCGCTGGTCGCTTAGGACTGCCAAGTGACGTGGGAGAGACGGTGGTCTCCATCCTGAATGGCAGTCGCTATCTCACCTCCCAGGTCATTGAGCTAGATGGTGGATATATCTAAGAGAGATTCCAGATTGTAGCACCAGAATTTCTGCTATTTTTCGAGAGAATTGACCTACCCACGAACTGCTTTTACCAACATAATCCATGGATAGGTTTTCTATTTTTATCATCTTCTGTATCAAGCCAGTTCTGAGTACTTCCCCAGGAAGGCTCTGGTACGCTCATTGTCTGAGCTGAACATCTCCTCAGGTGTTGTCTCCTCTACGATGACACCCTGATCCATGAAAATCATACGATCGGATACATCCCTTGCGAAGTTCATCTCATGGGTGACGATGACCATGGTCATCTTCTCCGCTGCTAATTCCTTAATAACCTTCAGAATCTCAAGGGTTAGCTCTGGATCTAGTGCACTTGTGGGCTCGTCGAAGAAGAGCATTTTCGGCTTCATAGCTAAGGCTCTTGCGATGCCGACACGCTGCTTCTGTCCACCAGACAGCTCACATGGATAAGCATTGGCCTTGTCTCCTAAGCCCATCTTCTCTAAGAGGGCCATGGCCTCCCTGGTTACTTCTGCCTTATCTCTCTTCTGGATACGAATTGGTGCATCGATGATATTTCGAAGCACAGTGAAGTGTGGGAAGAGGTTAAAATTCTGGAAGACTAAGCCAAAGCATTCTCTGGCTTCTCTCTGCTCCTTCTTAGGCACATAGACCGCTCGTCCATTCTCAGAGCTTACAACCTGATGACCTAGATAACTCATCTCTCCATCATCCATGGTCTCTAAAAAGGTTGCAATACGAAGCAGGGTAGACTTACCAGAACCAGATGGTCCGATGATACTAACCACTTCGCCCTCTTCTACCTTAAGATGCATGTCCTTTAGGACCTCTGTCTCACCGAAGTTCTTTTTTATGTGCTGCATATCTAATACGTTCATCTCGATCTCCTGAACCTATGGCTTCTCATAGGCATCCTGGCCTCGGTCTACATTTCCCTCAGGCCTATTCGTAATAGTCCATCTTCTTCTCTAAGAGCTCCATGCCGCCTGCAACTACTGCATTGAATACGAAGTAGAAAATCGCTGCTGCTACAAATGGAACCATGCTGCGCTGGGATGCTGCCAGAGCCTTCGCCTCGGTGAACATCTCTGCATAGGCGATGGAGAAGGCTAAGGATGTGTCCTTAACCAAGGTGATGACCTCATTGGTGATGGATGGAAGGACTCGCTTCCACACCTGTGGCAGGATAATGGTGAAAAAAGTCTGTACGCGGTTATAGCCCAGGACCTCTGCTGCCTCATACTGGCCCTTAGGCATCGATGCGATACCGCTTCGATAAATCTCAGCGAAATATGCTGCGTAGTTCAGTGCAAATGCGATGATAACCGCGCTACCTCGATAGGAATCCCCCAGAACAAGTCCGAATAAATAGTATGGTCCGAAATAGACCACAAGTAGCTGTAGCATCAGCGGTGTTCCACGCATGATGGAATTGTATACACGTACAATATTACGAATCACTGGATTCTTAGACATACGGCCCAGGGCCAGGATCAGTCCCAGCGGCAGGGAGAATACCAGTGTAAGTACGAATATCTGAATTGTTACGCCCATGCCTCCCACGAGCTGCATACATATCTGTCCAAACGACATATCGAATCCTACCTTTTCAAAACGGAAACCGATCCAACCTCCCCAGGTGGACCGGCTTCCCAATCAACTTACTCTGCCTTCAGGATGCAGACATCTGTCTCAAAGTACTTCTCAGATAACTTCTTAAAGGTGCCATCCTTCACCAGCTCTAACAGAGCCTTCTCAACCTTATCACGGAGCTTATCATTTCCCTTCTTAAATCCAACAGCGTACTGCTCAGTGGATAACTGATCATCTAAGATGGTGAAGGTGTCTTCCTTGCCCTTAATCTGATTCTTTGCAACGAAGATATCCATTGCAATGGCATTTACCGAGCCCTGCTCTAGGTCCATCATTGCAGTATTGTAATCTGCAACGGTAAGGAGCTGGCTGAAGCTTGCCTTCAGATCCTTATTCCCATCATCATTCAGGGCTGACTCAGCAGCGGATTCCTTCTGAACCTCTACGATCTGGTCCTTCAGACCTGCCTGATCCTTGATACCCGAATCCTTCTTCACTACAAATACCTGGGAATTATCCATGTATGGATCTGTCCAGGTGTACTGCTTCTCACGACCCTGGATGGTGAATCCATTCCAGATACAATCGATATTACCAGCATCTAATTCCATGTCCTTAGCATCCCAGTCGATTGGCTGATACTTGATCTTCATGCCCATCTTATCTGCGGCTGCCTTCGCCATCTCTAAGTCAAATCCTGTGAACTCACCCTTATCATTCTTATAACCAAATGGTGGGAAGTTCTGATCGAATCCAACCACCAGGGTATCATCATCTGCTGTGTTCTTACTAGAGCTACCACAGGCACTCATGCCAAATATAAGGCAACCGGTAAGAAGCAGCGCTCCAATCTTCTGAAACTTCTTCATCTGTTTTCCTCCGTAATCTCTTCTCTTCTTTTTCTCATTCCAAACTTTTTTCTTTTTTCCTGGCAATGTGCTTTTTATTATTGATTTTGCTTTTCGCTTCATTGCTCTATCACTTTACCACGCTAAAATATCTTTGTAAACAAGTATTTTGAAAAAATGTGAATTTTATTCAACTAAAAAAGCAGAACCAACGCCCTACGCTGGTTCTGCCTCTATGAAATACCCCCTCATTGGAATACCACCTCTTGGTATCCTGGCATCCTCATGCCATTTCCCTTTATGACCTGCTACCTCCCGGTAGCTTATGTCAAGACTCGCTTGCGAGTCTTGCGCGCCGGATTCGGGTCTGCTTCAGCAGACAAATTCCTGTCCGAATCCGTGCGCATCCTCGCGGAGCGTTTACTTCGCAGCAACTTCCTTGGTAGCGATCACATCAACGCCGGTACCACATACATCCTTCAGAATAATATCACCGATCTTGACTGGAGCCTGGACCTCAATGGACTGAATTGCCTTACAGCAATCGAAGATCTTACCCTTTGGGATATCTCCAGCAGTCTTACAGGATACCATTGCAATACGTCCGCCACTGACACGTACGGAGCTGGTTACCACTCTGGTAGGATTGGTAACTTCCTTACGTGCATAGACATCACCACGCTTGCAGGTATTGCCTGTTACATCTGTTACTTCGCCATTATCTAATGTCACTGTAATCTGGCAGCCCATAGGACAGCAGATACAGGTCAGGTTCTTCTTCTCTTCTGCCATGACTTATGCCTCCTCAATTCTGATGGTGATCTCTTTCAGATCAGTGTCTGCCAAGAGGTCGGACTTCTTCAGGATTACCTGCTCCATTTCGCCCGGAGCGAATACCTGCTTCTTTCTTCTAGCAACACACTTGTCACCGAAGTATGTGCATACTGCAGAGTTCTTATAGACTGCACCTACACGGAAGCGAACAGTCAGTGTATCCTCCATCTCCTCTGGACGGACAAATTCAGGAACGGTATAGCGTACGCCATCAACAGGATTGATCTTCACTAAGCGCTCTGCCTTCTTCTCGCCCTTAGCGATGTAGCTTGCAGCATTCTTACCTGCCTGTGCAGCTTCCTGGGATACGAAGTCAACCAGGTCATGTACATGAAGGACATTACCACAGGCGAAGATTCCCTCTACGCTGGTCTCAAGTGCATCATTTACAACTGGTCCTTTATGAACTGGTGACAGTTCTACACCAGACTGACGAGACAGTTCATTCTCTGGCAGAAGTCCTACAGACAGGAGCAGTGTATCACACTCGTAACGCTCTTCTGTTCCTGGGATTGGACGCATATGATCATCTACTTCTGCGATGGTAACTGCCTCTACTCTCTCCTTCCCCTCGATATCGATAACGGTATGGCTCAGCTTCAGAGGAATACCAAAGTCATCTAAGCACTGTACGATATTTCTCTTCAGAC
Source organism: uncultured Lachnospiraceae bacterium (assembly GCA_900317915.1). Taxonomy (GTDB): domain Bacteria; phylum Bacillota; class Clostridia; order Lachnospirales; family Lachnospiraceae; genus Lachnocurva. The sequence goes on from ONIO01000049.1 coordinate 5,003, forward strand.
CACCAGAGTATGGCATGATCTCGGCTACAACCTTTACCTCTGCACCCTCTAAGGTCATACGACGTGCCATGATAAGTCCGATATCTCCAGATCCTAGGATGACAACCTTCTTACCAGGCATGAGGCCTTCGATATTAACCAGACGCTGTGCAGTTCCAGCGGAGTAGATACCTGCTGGACGATAGCCAGGGATATTCAGGGCTCCTCTTGGACGCTCACGGCATCCCATTGCCAGGATGACAGCCTTTGCGTCGATGGTGAACATTCCATCCTCGCGGTTCATAGCTGTTACATGCTTCTCATGGTCGATATCCATAACCATGGTATTTAGTTTGTAATCAATACCGCGCCTAAGTACCTGATCGATAAAGCGCTGTGCGTACTCAGGTCCTGTTAACTCTTCCTTAAAGGTATGAAGTCCGAAACCATTGTGGATGCACTGGTTCAGGATTCCACCCAGGCAATCATCACGCTCGATGATCAGGATATCCTCTACTCCGTTATCTCTTGCGGAAATAGCTGCTGCAAGTCCTGCAGGGCCTCCGCCTACGATTACAAGATCATAATTTTTCATGACGGGCCTCCTTAGACTCTCTTATTGTATCCGATGACAATCTTAGACTTGCCACCGGTCTTCGTTACATCAAATGCGCTCATTGGGATTTCTCGCTCCAGGATCTCCATGGTTCTAGGTGAGCAGAAGCCTGCCTGGCATCTTCCCATTCCTGCACGTGTTCTACGCTTCACACCATCTAAGGAGCGAGCACCAAGAGTACGATGGATACTGTCAAGGATCTGTCCCTCTGTGATCATCTCACAGCGGCAGATGATCTGACCGTATGCCGGGTTCTCTTTGATCAGTTCATTTCTCTCTTCCATTGTTAATTTGGAAGGATCTACGATGCCCTTACGAGTTGGGTTAAAGCTGTCATCCTTGGCAAGGTCTAGCTTTTCTGCTACTAGATCGGCTAAGTACTCGCCGATGGCTGGAGCACTAGACAGTCCTGGGGACTCGATACCTAATGCATTAAAGAAGTTCGGACAATCCTCAGCCTCTCCGATGACGAAGTCGCCGCCCTCTTCATGAGCACGGAGACCTGCGAAGGAGGTGATGACCTCACGAAGTGGTACATTCTTAACAGATAGGGCTGCGGTCTTACCTAGGCCACCAAGTCCTTCTAATGTAGTATTGACGCCTTCCTTATTGTCGAGGTCCTCAGCAGTTGGACCAACCAGGAGGTTGCCATGTACGGTAGGTGTAACTAAGACGCCCTTACCCATCTTCGTTGGAAGCTGGAAGATGGTACGACGTACATGAGATCCTGCTGTCTTATCTAAAAGCATATACTGGCCACGGCGTGGAATGATGTGATACTTATGGCTGGATACCATGTTATTGATTGCATCTGCATAGACACCAGCAGCATTGACAACTGCCTTCGCCTCGATGGTCTTACCATTGGTCTCGATCAGGAAGTGATCTCCCTCACGAGAAATCTTCTCTACAGAAGTATTTAAGAGGAATTCTACACCGTTGTCTGCAGCATTCTCAGCCAGTGCGATGGTGAGATTGAAAGGACATACAATCGCACCTGTTGGAGCATAGAGTGCAGCTACTACATCATCTGCCAGATTTGGCTCCATCTCCTTCAGTTCCTTCTCATCTAAGATGCGGATGCCTTCTACACCGTTCTCTTCCCCCTGCTTCTTCAGCTTCTCTAAGAGGCTTGCATCCTGATTCTTGGTTGCTACAACCAGGGAACCATTCCTATCGTATGGGAAGTCTAATTCCTTAGAGAGCGCCTCCATCATCTTAGAGCCCTTTACATTCATCTCTGCCTTGAGAGATCCAACGTGTGCGTCGAATCCTGCATGGACAATTGCACTGTTTGCCTTAGATGTGCCGTCACATACATCCTCCTCACGCTCGATAACGCAGGCCTTCACCTGGTAACGAGAGAGGTATCTTGCGATGGCAGATCCGGTGACGCCTGCACCGATAATTGCTACATCATACATAGTATTTCCTCCTTATACAAACCCTTATACACACAATACTTTGCGTATACGTTCGGTTCTCAAATTCTCCCAGCATCTTATGAAAGCATAATGCCGGTCGACTTTGATTCCCTATATACGCACAAAAAAGCAAAGCAAATAAAACCAGTAGTCCTCCTACTGACTTTACTTACCTTGCTCACAATCTCATGGTACTCAATATTCTCTTGATAGGTCTATGGTAGCACCCTTTTTGAGGAGACTCAACCGTAGGTCTGGAGTTTCTATACGATTTGGTAAGATACCACAATTTCAGTATCCGGATTTTGTGTAAGATTGCCTAGCGTAATTTGTGTCATAAATGGTACAGTTTACTTATATAGCAATCACGATACTTAGGAAGGGATCGCCGATCCACCATATGTGGACTCGCCTTACATTTATAGAGAGGAAGATAAACCATGGCCAATAAACCCGATACCAAAAAGAAGATTCTCTTCATCTTAGATGTGCTTCGGAAAGACACCGATGCCCTGCATCCAATGTCTGCCAAAGTTCTGGCGGAACGGTTAGAGGCAGAGGGTCTGCCTGGGGAGAGAAAGAGTATCTATAGAGATATCGCAACTCTGCAGGATTATGGCTATGATATCGAGCAGAAGGAAGGCCGTAATGGTGGCTTCTACCTCCTGGATAACACCTTCGACCCTACGGAATTAAGAATCTTAGCTGATGCTGTCTCTGCCTCTCGCTTCATCTCTGAGGACCAGGCCCATACCCTGCAGGAGAAAATCGGTTCCCTGACCAATCAGTACGAGGCCCGCTATCTCAAGCGCCAGGTTGTAGTGCAGAATCGCTCCAAGAATTCCTCAAATCAGATCTTCTATACCATCGATGCCATCTCTCGCTCTATCGAGAATGATCATGCCCTGACCTTCCAATATGCAGAACGTAATGCCAATAAGGAAGAGGTACTCCGCCGTGATGGGCAGATCTATACCGTAAGTCCTGCCTTTCTCCTCTGGGCTAATGAGAACTATTATCTGGTGGCCTATTCTCATAAGGATCAGGAGATTCGTCACTATCGGGTGGACCGTATGCGTCACGCCTTTGAATCCCAGGACCCAAGAGAAGGGCTGGATCTCATCCGTAGCCTAAAGGCTTCCGACTACGCCGAAAATACCTTCGGCATGTTCCGCGGAGATGAGCGCAGTGTGAAACTTGTCTTTGATAAGTATCTGGCCAATGTGCTATTAGACCGCTTTGGGGATGACATCCCTATGCATGTTGTAGATGAAAAGACCGCCTTCTGTCATGTAAGTGTCCAGATCAGCCCCCAGTTCTTCGGCTGGCTTTGTGGAATCGGTGCCGGCATTCGAATTGAATCTCCAAAAGATGTGAAGGAAGAGTATCAGGCCTATCTGAAGAAGGTGCTAGAGGCCCAGTAGAATCCAATCCAAATCCGTAACAAAAAAACCTCCCGGCCCAGCGATTACGCTAGACCGGGAGGTCTTAGGATATGCACCAGTCTACAGACCGGTTTACATTTCTAATTAGTTCTTCTTAACGAGAAGAGACTCACCTGTCATCTCAGCAGGTTTCTCCATGCCCATAACCTCTAACAGTGTAGGAGCGATGTCGCAGAGACGTCCGCCTTCCCTCAGAGTATAGTTCTCATCGTAGTTGTAGAGGATGAATGGAACAGGGTTTGTGGTATGAGCTGTGTGAGGAGCATTGGTCTCCTTATTCCACATCTGCTCAGCGTTACCGTGGTCAGCACAGATGAAGAGGACACCGTCAACCTTCTTAACAGCCTCGACAGCACCACCAACGCATGCATCGATACGCTCAACTGCAGCGATTGCAGCATCCAGCTTACCAGTATGACCAACCATGTCTGGGTTAGCGAAGTTAATGATGATGACATCATACTTGCCAGAAGTGATTGCAGCGTCAAGCTTCTCAGAAACCTCTGGAGCGCTCATCTCAGGCTGCAGATCGTAGGTAGCAACCTTAGGAGAGTTAACCAGTACACGGTCCTCATCCTTATTAGGTTCTTCTACACCACCATTGAAGAAGAATGTTACATGAGCATACTTCTCTGTCTCAGCGATACGAAGCTGATGGAGACCATTTGCTGCTAAGTACTCACCGAATGTATTAGCGATCTCTTCCTTCTTGAATGCAACGAACTTATTAGGAATTGTCTCGTCGTAATCCTTGAAGCATACGAATACAACAGGGATGAATCCCTTTGCTCTCTTCAGAGACTTGATGCACTTGGAATCAGATGCATCACCATCCATTGCAGCGATATCAGCATCACTGTAGCAGAATGCCTTCGTGAGCTCACGTGCACGGTCAGGACGGAAGTTGAAGAAGATAATGGAATCATTTTCCTTAACAGTAGCAACTGGTGTGCCATCTTCCTTAGTGATTACAGTAGGAAGTACGAACTCATCCGTTACATTATTATCATAGGATGCCTGCATAGCGTGAAGTGGATCCGTATCCTTAATACCCTCGCCTAATACAAGGGCATCATAAGTCTTCTGTACACGATCCCAGTTATTATCACGGTCCATAGAGTAGTAACGACCAGACAGAGTTGCAACCTGTCCTACGCCCAGCTCCTTCATCTTATTGATGAGCTGCTCTAAGTACTCCTTACCAGATGCTGGAGGTGTGTCACGTCCATCGAAGAAAGGATGTACGTAAACACGCTGGAAGTTCTCCCTCTTACACATCTCAAGGATAGCAAAGAGATGCTCGATGTGGCTATGTACACCACCATCAGAAAGAAGACCCCATACGTGCAGGTCAGAATTCTTTTCCTTACAATTATTGATCGCATGAAGCAGCTCTTCATTCTTGAAGAAGTCGCCATCCGCTATCGCCTTCGTAATCTTCGTCAGATCCTGGTAGATGATACGGCCAGAGCCGATATTCATATGACCTACCTCAGAGTTACCCATCTGTCCGTCAGGCAGACCTACTGCCAGGCCAGAAGCAGAACCCTTAACGAAAGGGCACTCTTTTTCAAGTTTATCAATGACTGGTGTCTTTGCCATGTAGACTGCATTGTTTTCGTGCTCATCTGAAAGGCCAAAACCATCCAGTACCATAAGAACAACTGGTTTCTGTCTCATTTGTTCCATCTCCTTTAAACTGGTTCATTTTTTTCCTCATTGAATTATAGATGATAGAAAAACCTCTGTCTATAAGCATGAAGTCTAAATCAGCCGGATTTTCTCTTAATTTTTTATAAAAAATATAGGGCAGGATACTTTTCCCGCCCTATTTCCTATACAGTTTTACGAAAATGTAAACCACATTCCCATTTTCTGACTTAGATAAAGCGATTCTCCTTATCGCTATATTCATAATTCACAGAAGCAAGTTTCTGAACAATCTCAGACTTCACTGCACCCTCTGCTGCACAGAAGTCATCTAAGCTAGAATAATGATCTCTCAGCTGAGTATTCACATAGCTAAGTAGCATAATTGGATCCTTTGGCATGGTTGATTCTCCTTCTTCTTCTGACCGATTCTATTCTCTACAAAAGTATTATCGGCCCATGGATTTATTTCATTACACCAACCAGCCAAGTATACTCCCATTTTCTAGCCGATGCCACCCAAAGCAATTCCCAGAACGATTACTGCAATTGCAATGCCACAGTAGACATACTTTCCAACCGGATACATCCACTTAGGAAGGGGCTTGTCTCGGCCCAGGGACATCTCGGCCTCTGCCGTCTTACGATCCAATACCCAGTAGAAGCAGATACCTGCAAGAAGTGCACCTACAGGACAGAAGTAGATGGAGATAAGATCCATCCAGTTTCCAATCACATCTCCGCTTTCCAGGAAGACGCCTACCAGGAATCCCAGTCCTACAACCAGAGCTACTGCCACAGGTCTCTTCATATGAAGCTTATCCTGAAGCATCTCGATTGGTGCCTCGAAGAGATTCATAAGAGAGGATATGGCTGCGAAGAAGATTGCCAGGAAAAAGATAATCGCAAAGATCTGTCCGAAGGCTCCCATCTCTCGAAAGATCGCTGGCAGGGTAATGAACATCAGTGCTGGACCAGCACCTAGATCCTTATGAAAGGCAAAGACTGCAGGGATAATTACCAGCGATGCCAGAACCGCAGCCAGGGTATCAAAGATAGCCACATTTCTCGCTGCTAAAACTGCATCCTCTTTACGGCTCAGATAGGATCCATAGATCACAGAGCCATTACCTGCGAGAGACAGTGAGAAAAAGGCCTGACCCAGGGCATAGACCCAGGTCTTGGGATTCAGAAGCATCTCTGCTCTTGGGATAAAGAGATACTTGTAACCCTCACTTGATCCGGGAATGGTCAGCATATAGATTGCCATTCCAATAAAGAGGATATAGAAAAGTGGCATCACCACCTTATTAATCTTTTCAATGCCACGGGCGACACCTGCTACTCCTGCAATAATTGCCAGAATCAGAGCTGCCACATGCCAAGGGATAGAGCCAAACTCTCCTGTGATGGCACCGAAGTATGCACCAGGATCCACATCTCCTGTCACCTGACCTGTAAAGGCACCAACCAGGTAGCGGATCCCCCAGCCCATGATCACTGCATAGCCTGCTGCCATGGCAAAAGAAGACAGCACTGGGATGATTCCGATGTGCTTGATTCCTGGCTTATCAATGGCCTTTTGCATGGCTCCTAAGGGGCCGGTTTTGGCCCAGCGGCCGAAGCTGATTTCCTCCACGATTCCTGTGCTACCCAGCACGATGACGCAGATGATATAGGGCAGGAGGTAGGCGCCTCCTCCATAGGTGGCTGTTCGATAGGGGAATGCCCATACATTAGACATACCTACTGCAGAGCCAACTGCTGCCAGGGTGAACCCCAACCGGCTGGTAAAGCCGTCTCTTCTATTTTCCGTACTCATTTTTTCTTCTCCCTCTATTTTCACCAGACTATTTTTTGAGCCTGCAAATGTAAACCAGGGTCTACATTTCTATACCGATCTACTATTTCCCAACATCGTAGACTTCCTTGACGAATCTCTTGAAAACCGGGATGGAGCGAAGCACCTTCTCAGTATCAATGCAATAGGCCATGCGGAAGTATCCTGGCACGCCGAAGTTATCCGATGGAACCAGAATCAGATCATAGTCCTTGGCCTTCTGGCAGAAGGCATTGGCATCCTCCTCTAAGGCCTTGGGGAAGATGTAGAAGGTTCCATTGGGACGAACCACTTCCATGCCAAGCTCTGTGAACATGTCATAGAGTAGATTCATATTGGTCTCATAGATACTTAGCCGATTCGCTCTCCTGGCACACTGAGGGACTTGGAGAAGGAATAGCAGCTTAGGGTATTATCGTAAAACTGGCTGGGATATGGAATCTCCCCATGATCGAAGACAATCTCACGATAGGGCTCATCACTAATGAGGAAGATATCATGTCCATATTCCTCCTGCTTCTGTCTCAGATAATCCGCCAGTTTCTCTAAGGTCTCCTTAGAGAGAGCTACACCAGATGGATTATTGGGAGAATTAATGAGGACTGCCTGGACACGTGGATTCATCATCTCCTGAAAGGCTTCGAAGTCCACCTGGAAGTTCTCTGTATTGGCAGGAACCACCCTCATGCTTGCTCCAGTCGCCTTGATATATGGTCCATACTCAGGGAAAAATGGTGCGAATACGATCACCTCATCTCCTGGCTCTGTCACGGCTCTTAGGGAATGGGCCACTGCAGACTGGGCGCCAGCTGTCATAAAAATATGCTTTGTTTCATAGGGTATGTGGAAGCGACGAGACAGACTTTCTGCCACCTGACGGCGCACTTGGGTATTTCCAAGAGATGGGCTATAGCCGTGAATTGCCACAGGGTCTTCCTTTTGATAGAGATCGATTACCGTCTTGGTATAGGTCACAGGGCAGGGTACAGATGGATTGCCCAGACTGTAGTCGAATACATTTTCATAGCCAATTTCCTGGCCTCGGGCAGTGGCATATTCGCTTAGTTCCCGGATAATCGACTTGCCCTGTAGCATAGACTTGTAATACTTATTAATCATTTCCCTCTTCCTCTTATCCACTCTGTCACGTTAACGTGTGAATATATTTCCTAGTATAGCACGTTCTATTCCTATGCAATACCATTTTTTAGCGGAAATGCCCTTGTCAGCCAGCTTACCCTTCCAACAACTCAATCTCATGCCTGGTGCACAGCCTCTGCCATCTCCTGGATGAAGGCTCCTACTGGTTTTGCTGCCTTTTTCCCATTGGCAGCAATCAGCTTCATCACCGCAGATCCTACAATGGCTCCGTCGGATAAGGCTGCCATCTTCGCTGCCTGCTCAGGGTTGGAGATTCCGAATCCTACAGCACATGGAATGGAGGAGTTCTCTCGGATTACCCCTACCAGTTTCCCGATGTCTGTGGTAATGGCAGATCTGGTTCCTGTAACTCCCAGAGAGGATACGATATAGATAAAGCCCTTGGCATCCTTTACGATCTCTGCAATTCGATTCTCAGAAGTCGGTGCCACCATAGAGATTAGGTCAATGCCATACTGAGACAGAATACCGTCGAACTCTCCTCTTTCTTCTAGTGGTACATCTGGGAGAATCAGTCCATCGATTCCTGCATCACTTGCCCTCTCAGAGAAGCGCTGGATTCCATAGTGATAGACCACATTGGCATAGGTCATATAGACCAGCGCTACTTCTGGAAATTCCTGACGTAATTCCTTGGTAAGCTGGAATACCTTCTCGGTTGTGGTTCCAGCCTTCAGTGCTCGGATGTCTGCCTCCATGATGACAGGTCCCTCAGCAGTTGGATCAGAGAATGGAATTCCTAATTCAATGAGATCCGCCCCCGCTGCCACTGCAGCTCGCACCACATCCTTAGTGGTATCTATGTCTGGATCTCCAACAGTAATAAATGGGATGAAGGCCTTATGATTCTGGAAGGCCTTTTGGATTCTATTATTTACATTTTCCATGTCTACTCTCCTTAATCAACGATGTCCTCGCCACGATAACGGGCGATGGCTGCACAGTCCTTATCACCACGACCAGATACCGTTACTAGAATGATCTGATCCTTTCCCATGGTTGGAGCCAGCTTCATGGCATAGGCTAATGCGTGGCTAGACTCGATGGCTGGGATGATACCCTCTGTGCGAGACAGATACTCGAAGGCTTCTACTGCCTCATCATCTGTGATGGCTACATATTCTGCACGACCGATGTCATGGAGATAGGCATGCTCAGGTCCGATCCCTGGGTAGTCCAGACCTGCTGAGATGGAGTAGACTGGTGCAATCTGGCCGAATTCGTCCTGGCAGAAGTAGGACTTCATACCATGGAAGATTCCCAGAGAACCTACATTCATAGTGGCTGCCGTCTCAAATGTATCGATGCCTCGTCCTGCTGCCTCGCAGCCAATCAGGCGAACTCCCTGATCTGGAATAAAGTGATAGAAGCTTCCGATGGCATTAGAGCCACCGCCTACACAGGCCAGCACTGCATCTGGGAGACGGCCTTCCTTCTCTAGGATCTGCTGACGAGACTCTCGGCTGATAACCGCCTGGAAGTCACGGACAATGGTGGGGAAAGGATGAGGTCCCATGCAGGATCCAAGACAGTAGTGGGTGTCATCGATTCGACTGGTCCACTCACGCATACACTCTGATACTGCATCCTTTAGGGTAGCTGTACCTGAAGTAACCGGCACAACCTTCGCTCCCAGGAGTCTCATCTTATAGACATTCAGTGCCTGGCGTTCACAGTCTACCTGTCCCATGAAGATCTCGCACTCCATACCTAAGAGGGCTGCCACCGTAGCTGTCGCTACACCATGCTGACCAGCTCCAGTCTCTGCAATGAGACGGGTCTTCCCCATTTTCTTAGCCAGAAGAGCCTGGCCTAAGCAGTTATTGATCTTATGGGCGCCGGTATGATTCAGATCCTCTCGCTTCAGATAGATCTTAGCTCCACCTAGGTCCTTGGTCATCTTCTCTGCATAGTAGAGACGACTTGGACGACCAGCATATTCATCTAAGAGCTCCTTTAACTCTGCATTGAATTCTGGATCATCCTTATATTTGTTATAGGCTTCGTTCAGTTCATTCACTGCATTCATCAGTGTCTCCGGTATGTACTGCCCACCGAATTCGCCGAATCTTCCATATTTATCTGCCATAGTCTTTCTCCTTATTTCCTTTTTCCTGCATCTGTTACATGGATCCCATGTCTTCTCTTCCTGCTGTCCACATCACATGGTCTCTTCTGCTTCCAGCCCTCTTAGGATGGCCATGAATTCCCGGATCTTTCCCGGATCCTTTTTTCCTTGGCTTTCTAAGCCCGAGCTTACATCCACCCCGTAGGGATGGACCTTCTCAATGGCCTCTACGATATTCCCGATCCCTAGGCCTCCTGCCAGGATAAAGGGCCGGTTTACATTTCCCAGTTCCTGGATCCGATTCCAGTCGAAGGCGGCTCCGGTTCCTCCCGGGCCATTGTCTAGGAGGATGTAGTCCGCTGCTGCCTGG
>ONIO01000010.1 GCA_900317915.1 uncultured Lachnospiraceae bacterium
TTTTCGCTTCTATCCCTGCAATATTTGCCAGGTCTGTTTCTGCCGCAAGCCGAATGTATACGGTTGGATTTTTTGGGCAATATGCATTTGACTGATTACAATCACTCATAGCTTGTTCATCTATGGAAAGTTGCTTCTTCTCCTCCACAGAAATTGCCTGCTTGCATTCACCTATAGCTTCTTTATCCATGGAAAGCTGATTCACTTTCTCCGTAAAATCATTTTTTTTATTATCTGTCATGCTCTATCTATATAATCACTGTATCTTCGCCTTACGCTCACGCTCTGCCTGGGTCTCACGGAGATAGTTTGGACGATGATCCTCACCCTTCTCCATACGACCAGCCTTGGCATATTCCATGGCAAGGGCTACAAGGGAACTAGCACTCTGCAGTCTACGATGTAATGGAGCAAAAGTGACAAGGGAACTAGCACTCTGCAGTCTACGATGTAATGGAGCAAAAGTGTATGGTACTTTCAGATTCTCTTCTATATAAGAAGCAAATACTGGAACACCATCTCCAAGGAAGGTAACTTTTTCTCCTCTTTCATTTAAGTCTGCTACGATCTCTTCGATCTTCACCGCACACTCTGGACGGAGAACCTCCATCTCTTGGGCATGGTCTGCATTTGCATGAAATGCATAAATACCTGTATAGGTCTGCTGCCGTCTGGCATCTAATACTGGGCAGATCAGGCCATCGCTTCCTACCATGTTATAGGCAATGGCATCCACTGTGGGAACGGAAATGATTGGAACGCCCCAGGCATAGGAAAGTCCCTTGGCTGTAGCTGATCCAATGCGGAGTCCTGTAAAGCTACCTGGCCCACCTGCCACAGCAACTGCATCAATGGTATTCTTATCCTCACCGATAAGATGAAGCAGAGCATCTACCATAGGTAGTAATGTCTGAGAATGTGTCTTCTTGGTATTCATGGTGTATTCGCCTAAGAGCTTATCATCCTCTGCCAAGGCGATGGACGCCACCTGACCGGATGCATCCAATGCTAAAATCTTCATCTAACTATATCTCCTCTACAATAATACGTCGAAAATCGAAGCCCTGTGACAGGTCCTTCTCGATGGTAATCTGTGTGTAATGCTCGGGCATAATCTCCTGGATAAGCTCGGCCCACTCAATCAGGCAAAGTCCCTGGCCATAGACGAAATCATCAAAGCCAACCTCGTCCATCTCCTCTGGGTCTCCGATGCGATACACATCAAAATGATAGAGTGGCATACGGCCGGATTCGTATTCCTGCAATATGGTAAATGTAGGGCTGGATACTGGCTCTGTAATCTCTAGACCCTCTGCAATGCCCTTGGTAAAAACCGTCTTACCAACTCCTAAATCTCCTGTTAATGCAATCACATCTCCAGGCTTAGCTGCCTCGGCCATCTGTCTACCCAATTCTCTGGTCTCTTCTGGGGACTTGGTTATATATTCTCGTCTCATCGAATTCCCCCTTGCTTATCCTGTAAGAAATCATCAGCAGTCAGTTCTACTCTGTCCAATGGATCATTTTGATTCTGAGACATAACTGCTTCCTTTCTGCTTCCTAACAATCTATCGCTAACCTTAACTGTAACTGTAATTGTAATTGGTCATATTCCTTTATCGTAATAGTATAGCATGATTTTCCGATGGATACAAAAATCCCCTAGTCAAATGACTAGGGCCAAATGACTAGGGGACTAGGCCTTTTTTGATTTAGTTATGTCTACCATGAAGAATTGGTGACAGCGGCTTATAAATCAACATAGTGATTCCCACATTCAGTAAGCCCTTCACCAAAGTAAATGGTGCATTAAATACAAGTAACGCCTCTGGGATACTCTGTGTAGATGGGCGAATTGCCTGATACATAGCAAGTACTGCTTCCTTAGGGAAGAAATTATAGTAGCTTGGATATACTACAAAGAGATTGGTAGGGAAGGAAAGTACTGCCATGGCAACTGCTCCAGTAACGGCGCCAAGGATTGCTCCCTTTTTAGACTTCTTATACTTGTATATAAGTCCTGCCACTCCAACGAAGATTGCTCCTAAGATAAAGTTCGAGATTTCTCCCACGCCAAAGGACCTGGTGACAATGGAATGAAACAGGTTCTTAATGAGTTCAATCAGCACTCCACAAACAGGTCCCATAGCAAAGGAACCAATCAACGCTGGAAGATCTGATAAATCAAACTCGATAAAGCTTGGCATAATAGGAATCGGAAATGCTAAGAAGCTCTGGAGTACTACGGATACTGCTGCCAGGATACCTGTCACCGCAATGAAACGAATCTGCATGCTTCCTGCTTTCGCCTTCTCTGTCTTCTCAATCAAAGATGCACGTTCTTCTAATATCTCTCTCGAATCTTTTTTCTCTACTGTCTGGTCCATGATTACCTCCTAAAACCATTCGTGTCTCAACTGCTCTTCGAAGGATTGCGGATTGAAAACAGTATAAAAAAACGCCCCTGAAAAATATCAGGGGCGTAAGATACGGTCTCAGATAACGAAGGCTAGAATCCATCTACCATCGCTATATCAATCTGCTCTCTTCTTCCATCCAGACTATACTGTCGGTACCGGAATCACACCGGTTCTGCTAATGCTCGCGGACTCTACCGCCGATCGGGAATTACACCCTGCCCCGAAGAACAACTATTTTGTTTTCATTTACATATTGTAGGTTCTCTCCCTACAATTGTCAACCACTCCTTGGACTATCTCTCAAATGCAAAGTACATCATGATGGAATCCTCAGCACGATGAAGCCATACAGCTGTGTCTTCCTCATCATCAGTGGTCAGCGGGGAAATCTCATATCGACCATACTCATGTCCTGGACGAGGATTCTTGCCATGCTCCGCAGCGCTACCATAGTCCTTCTTCTGAAACTGTGATACTGCACGAACAATCTGCTTCTCTAGTTCCTTATCTCCTAGGAATACTTCGCATACTCCCTTAGATAAGTACACTGGATCTCCATTTACATGATTGTACTCTACGAATCCATGTCCTTTTTTCTTAACAAGTTCCTGTAAGTCTTTGAATTTCTCCATAGTGATTTCCCCTTTCTCAATTGACAAGTACCTGCCTCGAAGAAGAGGCCATCCTCATCACGAAATCTATATCTACCTCATAGAACTAGTATACCAATTCTAAAGAAAAAAAGAGGAAAAAGGGGCATTCTTTGCGCCCTCAGAATAACCGAAATTCCACCCTGATTTTTGGGTAAATTGTGGTCTTTACAAAGCATCCACAATTGCCTTATAGAGATCATCAAATTCTTCAAAGGCAGGAATCTCTGGATAATCCTTCTTAATCTGCTCTGTGGACCTAAATAGGAAACCAGCCTTCGATGCCTGGATCATGCCCAGGTCATTGAAGCTGTCTCCCGATGCAATGGTGTCATATCCTATGGACTGAAGAGCCTTCACGGTTGTAAGCTTGGACTTCTCCACACGCATCTGGAATCCAGTAATGCTTCCATCCTCTGCGACTTCTAAGGTATTGCAGAAAATAGTAGGCCAGCCTAGTTTCTTCATTAATGGTGTCGCAAACTGTTCAAAGGTATCAGACAGGATAATTACCTGGGTCTTCTCTCTTAATTTATCCAGAAATTCCTTCGCTCCCGGCAGAGGATCAATCTTCGCAATGGTCTCCTGAATCTCCTTTAATCCCAAGCCATGCTGCTTTAGGATGTCCAGTCGCCAATTCATCAGCTTATCGTAATCCGGCTCATCTCTCGTGGTTCTCTTAAGCTCAGGAATCCCACTGGCCTCTGCGAATGCAATCCAGATCTCTGGTACCAATACGCCTTCCATATCAAGACAGACAATGTTCATTTTCTCTTTCTCCTTTTCTCTTTATACCAAAATGGAGGATCCTTTTTCGGCGACCAATCATTGCCTCAAGTCTCCTCCACTTGTTTCTATTTTTTAGAAATGTAAACCATTCAGCAGATCACCGAGAGATGTAGTTATCGTGTTCTTATTTTTATTACTGTTATCATTTCGATTATTTGCAGACTTTCCCTTGCCACGGTTTGGATTGCCCTGCTTATTTTTCTGATTACCAGAATGATTCTTCGATGGACGATTCTGTCCCTGGGACTTGCCCTGGCCCTGGCCGCGGTTTACATTATACGGCTTCTCACTGCCATGAGCACCAGGGGTATTCTCTCCCTCGTCACCAATCAGCATGGTTAATGCGATTCGCTGCTTCTCAGGCTCTACCTCAAGAACCTCTACATCCACAATATCTCCAACAGAAACAGCTTCCAGTGGATGCTTGATGAATTTACGAGACATATGAGAGATGTGCACCAGACCATCCTGATGGACACCGATATCTACGAATGCTCCAAAATCAACAATATTACGAACCGTTCCCTTCAGCACCATTCCCGGCTTCAAATCCTCTATAGATAATACATCTGAGCGGAGAATTGGCTTCGGCATATCCTCACGAGGATCACGGCCTGGCTTCTTCAACTCCTTTAGGATATCCTCAAGGGTCAGTGCACCTACGCCAAGAGTCTCAGCCTCTTTTTTTAAGTCCTTCACCTCATTCTGAATGGTTGCAATACCACCCTGAGCCAGATCAGCCGGGGTGTGACCTAGGGAAGCCAAAAGCTTCTCAGCAACTTCGTAGGACTCTGGATGTACGGAGGTGTTATCCAGCGGATTCTTCCCTCCTGGAATACGTAAGAAGCCTGCACACTGCTGGAATGCCTTGGGTCCCAGCTTTGGAACCTTCAGTAATTCCTTACGGCTAGTGAACTTACCATTGGCATCACGATAGTTAACTACATTCTTCGCGATGGTCTTATTCATACCAGACACATACTCTAAGAGGGAGAAGGATGCGGTGTTCAGATCCACACCTACTGTATTTACACAATCCTCAACCACATCATGAAGCTTGTCGGATAACTTCTTCTGATTCATATCGTGCTGGTACTGACCTACACCGATTGCCTTAGGATCGATCTTAACCAGTTCAGACAGTGGATCCTGCAGACGACGTGCCATAGATGCAGAGGAACGCTGTCCCACATCAAAATTAGGGAACTCCTCTGTGGCAAGTTCTGATGCTGAATATACAGAAGCACCTGCCTCATTAACGATGACATACTGAACCTTGGCAGGAATCTTCTTCAAGAGATCTACGATCACCTGCTCAGACTCTCTAGATGCCGTACCATTCCCCAGAGAGATCAGAGTAACATTGTACTTCTGGATCAGATGAGCGACCACCTTCTGGGCTTCTTCTACCTTATTCTGAGGAGCTGTCGGGAAGACAACAGCGGTATCAAGTACCTTACCTGTGGGATCAACTACACATAACTTACATCCTGTACGGAAGGCTGGATCCCATCCCAATACAGTCTGATTTGGAATCGGAGGTGCCATCAGTAACTGATGAAGATTCTTACCAAATACATCGATTGCTCCATCCTCGGCACTCTCAGTTAACTGGGAGCGGATCTCTCGCTCGATTGCAGGTCCGATCAGACGATTCAATGCATCATAGATGACTTCCTCTAGAATTGGAGTGGTCACTGGATTCTCTCTTACGATGGTCTGCTTCTTAAGGTAGGAAAGGATGTCCTCTTCCGGTAGGTTTACCTTTACCGTAAGGATCTTCTCCTTCTCACCACGATTCAAAGCCAGAACCCGATGGCCTGGGAGACCATCAATCTTCTCGCTATAGTCATAATAATTCTCATATACAGACTTCGCCTCAGGATCCTTGGCCTTAGAGGAGATGGTTCCCTTCTTCTCTGTAAGCTCACGGATGTAGATACGATAATCTGCCACATCAGAGATGGACTCTGCAATGATATCCTTGGCACCTGCTAAGGCATCCTCTGCAGTTATAACCTCCTTCTCCTCAGAAATGTAGACCGCGGCCTCAGTAAGGATATCCCCGGTAAATTCCTGTGCACTGATGAGATCAGCCAAAGGCTCTAGGCCCTTCTCCCTGGCAATCATTGCACGGGTACGTCTCTTCTGCTTATATGGACGATAGAGATCCTCCACAACAACCAGGGTCTCTGCAGCTTCAATTCTCTTCTTTAAGTCCAGAGTCAGCTTGCCCTGCTCTTCGATGGAGGATAAGACTGCAGTCTTACGGTCCTCTAGATTACGAAGGTAGGTCAGACGCTCATTCAGAGATCTCAGAATCTCATCATTTAATGCGCCAGTTACTTCCTTACGATAACGAGCAATAAAAGGGATGGTATTGCCCTCATCAATGAGCTTCACTGTGGCATCCACCTGTTCCTTACGAATGTTTAATTCCTGTGCAATTTTTGCATTAATGTCCATCTTAAAATTTCCTGTTCTTATTTCTAATTTCTTGTACTTACAAGCCTTTTTATTGTAGTCGAAAGCTAGAGATTTCTCAAGGAATAGGATTCTCAAAAGTGAAAAAATAAAGTAGAATAGGGATGATAATTTGATCAACTATCCAAAAGGGGTTTTTACTTTTATGAGTAAGTCAGAAGATGTAATGTTAGAACATAGCCACGATCATGAACACACACATGAACACCATCATGGTCATACACACGGACATGGTCACAATCATTCCCATACCCACAATCCAGAGGATATTAAGAAGATTGTAAACCGCCTGTCTAAGTCCATTGGCCACCTGGAGAAGGTTAAACAGATGTTGATTGAAGGCCAGGACTGTTCCGATGTGCTGATTCAGTTAGCCGCTGTAAAAAGTGAAGTCAACGGAGCTGGTAAGGCTCTCCTAAAAGAGCATATCTCTCAGTGCATCGTCGAAGCAATCCAAGAGAATGACCAGGAATCCATTGACCACATGAATAAGGCAATTGATAGTTTTATGAAATAATGGATGTATGGGACTCTGCCATAAGAGCCTCTCTAATTCTCTGATAATGAAGGAAGGTTCCCTTGGAGCCTTCTTTTTTTATCTCTTCTATAGAAGCGATGGCTCCATCCTCTGTCTCTTCCACCTGCAGAGTCACATCCTCTATGGAAAAGTCTAGTTGGAAGTGGTAGATATCGCAAAAGTAATTATCATGGTTCTCTGCATCATGATTCACATAGGAGTAGACGGAGACAGGTGTTAATCCACTGACATCTAAGCCAGTCTCCTCTAAGACCTCTCGATTAATCCCTTGCCGACTATCCTCTCCAGCATGGCATCCACCACCTGGAATCTCCCACCAGAGAGCCGCCCACTTCTTATTGGCTTTTCTCTGGGTAATGAGGTAATTCCCATTCAGATCCTCAATCAGAGCCAAGGCATACAGCATGTATTCGTCATCCGCCAGTTTCGAGGTCTTACGATCCTTCGTCTCTCCAGTCAGTCTACGATTGGCATCATAGATGTCGATTCTCTCTCCCATTCCTTTTCCTCTTTCTTTTTCCTTTTTTCTTTTTTCTTTTTTTCAGGAATCCAGCTTCCATGAAGGGGATTCTTATATATAACTGATTCCTATGGTATGGTCTACCTTTTCAATAAGGAATCTATCCTTATACGGTTTCCTTCTCTCGTCAAGACTCGCTCGCGAGTCTTGCGCGCCGGATTCGGGTCTGCTTCAGCAGACAAATTCCTGTCCGAATCCGTGCGCATCCTCGCGGAGCGTTAACGCAGTCGGAGCTTGTACCCCGACTGAGTATAGTTTGTCATAACCCCCACCTACGCTAGCGCTTAGAGGTGGGGGATTTCTCCGACTGAGTTAAATACTTACTCCGGCCGAATCGGATTAGGAAAATAATACCTCGGAAGGATAATTCGATTGCCATGGCAATCCACACACCCCGAAGCCCCATGCTTCGGGACATACTAAGCAGGGACATGCCAGCTGGAATCATGGTATCTCCTGCGCCGCGAAGAGCACCTGCTGCCACAATGGCTGCGCCGAATAGAGCCTCAGCCAACAGCTCAATACGTAGACATGCTACACCTAAGGCCTGCACCTCGGCAACTGGTGTCAGGAAGCGGAAGACAAAAGGACACAAAAAGTACATCACAAATCCTGCTGCCGCCATAATACTCATGCCTAGAGCAATGGTGATCCATCCAAAGGACTTGGCCAGTTTCTTCTTCCCAGCTCCATAGGACTGGCCAACTAAAGTAGATGCCGCCCCCTCTAGGCCATAGCCTGGCATATAGCACACTGCCTCAGCTGTAATGGCAAAGGAATGAGCCGCAACTGCAACTGTTCCAAGAGGCGCCACAATGGTGGTTGATACAATCTGGGCACCACAAAGGGCAATCTCCTCAAAAGCCATAGGGCCGCCAATGGTATTGGCCTTCTGGATGATTCCCCAGTCGAATTGGTAATGATCACTCTTGCGGAAATGTAGGGCTTCCGAACGAATGCAGGCAAAGTAAAGCATTATCCCAGCAGTTAGTAGATAAGCTAAGCAGGTACCTAATGCTGCACCTGTGACTCCTAATCCCGCACCAAATCCAAGGGGTGCGCGGATACCCGTTTTGTCAGCTGTATCCACTGGGAAAATAAGAAGTGCATTAAAAATCACATCCTCAATACACATCAGAGTTAAAAGAAGGCCTGGGGTCTTCATATCCCCACTAGCCTGAAGCAGAGCACTTCCAAAGTGCATGAACTGCACTGCAGGTAAGAATATGGCAAAACAGCGAAGATAACCTGCTGCCTGCTCAGCCATCTGTCCAGATCCACCCATTAGATAGGGAATCTGATTAGCGAAGATTGCCACAATAATGCCGATGATGCTAGAGAATCCCAAGAGAACCAGTAGTCCCTGACGGACCACATTACGAACCCTCTCTCCCTCTCCTGCACCCAGTCCCTGGGCTACCTGCACGGAATAGCCATAGGAAACTGCAGAGGTCACTCCTCCCATTAGCCAAGTCACAGCAGCCACCAGACCAATGGACGCAGAAGAAACAGCCCCTAGTCTTCCGACCATGGCTGCGTCGATGTATTGCATTGCGATTGATGAAAGTTGTGCAAGAATAGCTGGACCTGACAGGCGAAGTGCAATCGATGCCTGCTGCCTTCTGCTTAATTCCCTGTCGCTACGAATAATATCTGTAAGTTCTATGTCAATTACCTCAAATCAAGTATTAAAGTTCTCTGTTCCCTCTCCCCGCTTCGATGTGATACTAGCGCTATCCTTAGGATAAGCGATTGCAGTGAAGGTGGTTCCACCGGATACATAGCTGGTTCCACACTCTGGACAAATAGCCGTATGAATAGACACAGATGCCTGCAATACTCTACCGCCACCCAATCTAGCTCTCTGATAGGCGTGAGACACATGCTCACTCTCATGTCCCATAACTGCAGCAGCAGATGCTCCTGGAGATACATGGGCCGCTGTCTTAAAGGAGACATTGGCATCATCTGAACCATCCTGATACTTTCTCTCCCTACAGGTCTTACAGTTTTCTGGGGTGGATCTGTAGCCATTTAAGGGCTTGCCCTCATCCCCGGTCTTCCCAGAGCCTTCGGTAGAGCCCACCTGTGCGCCCTGGATACCAGTCGTACTTCCCTGAGCAGCACCTGTTGCATCACCCCTTTGGACACCGGCATCCGTCACTGGATTCTGGTACATATTCCAATTAAATGAGATCCCTGTCAACATTCGCCGGTCTCCTTTCTATAACTTATCCACATCTACCATGATCATTGTGGAAATATAAACCAAGTGGAAGTCTTGCTGTTCTGATTCCACTTGGTTAGAATGTAATGGTTTCTTACTGTCATTATAAATAGATTTCAGAAAATAACAATAGGCAGGTGTCTTTCAAATGAGTTATAGAGATTTTTTTCTAATACTAACAAAGTTCATGCTCACACCCACATGTCCTGTTCAGAAACTAACCGGCTTCTATTGCCCTGGCTGCGGCGGAAGCAGAAGTGTCCGTGCCCTATTGGAAGGTAGGTTTTTGGCATCTCTCTTGCTTCACCCATTTCCGATCTACTGTATCCTGGCCCTTCTCGCCATCCTAGTGCATGGTCTATATTTGCATCATAAAAAAAGCACTGGGAAGTCTATCCTCCCAGTGCTTCTATGGAGCGCGCTTGCTCTCCTTATTCTTCAATTCATGGTGAAAAATATCCTCTTAATCAATGGCTTCGACATCATAAACTATGCCGAAAAGCTTCCATTTTAATCAGAATTATTCCTCATCCTCATCATCTGGCTTAGCCCAAGCAAAGGAATAGCGAACAGCCTTATTCCAACCGCGGCGCTTGGCCTTACGCTCATCCTCATCCATATTTGGAATGAAGACACGGTCCAGTGTGATATTACGGATACACTCATCCTTACTCTTCCAGAATCCAACAGCCAGACCTGCAAGGAAGCATGCGCCCATTGCAGTTGACTCCACACAGCTTGGACGATTAACAGGTT
Organism: uncultured Lachnospiraceae bacterium; assembly: GCA_900317915.1. Lineage (GTDB taxonomy): Bacteria > Bacillota > Clostridia > Lachnospirales > Lachnospiraceae > Lachnocurva. The sequence goes on from ONIO01000010.1 coordinate 10,385, forward strand.
TATTCAGCATATCTGCCTGGAACTGCATCAGTAGGTCATTGGCAGATGCACCACCGTCAACCTTCAGAGAGCGAAGCTCGATTCCAGAATCTGCCTTCATAGCGTCTGCCACGTCACATACCTGGTAAGCAATGGACTCTAGTGTGGCACGAATGATGTGGTACTTATTGGTTCCACGGGTGATACCTACAATCGTACCTCTTGCATACTGATCCCAGTGAGGAGCACCTAAGCCAGTAAATGCCGGAACTACATAGCAGCCATGAGTTCCCTTCACCTTCTTAGCCATATATTCAGAATCCTCAGCGGAATCAATGAGACGCATCTGGTCACGAAGCCACTGAATCGAAGCTCCTGCTACGAATACAGAACCCTCTAGCGCATAATTCACCTTACCATCTAAGCCCCAGGCAATGGTGGTTACCAGTCCATGGTTAGAGAAGACTGGCTTCTCTCCAGTATTCATCAGAATGAAGGCACCAGTACCATAGGTATTCTTCGCCTCTCCCTCTGTGAAACAGGTCTGTCCGAAGAGAGCAGCCTGCTGGTCACCTGCGGCACCAGCGATTGGAATCTCTGCGCCGAAGAAGCTTGGATCTGCATATCCATAGACCTGGCTGGAAGGAACAGGCTTAGGGAGCATAGAACGAGGGATATTTAATTCCTCAAGGATCTCGTCATCCCACTCTAAGGTATTGATATTGAAAAGCATGGTTCTGCTGGCATTGGAGTAGTCGGTTACATGAACCTTACCCTTCGTTAATTTCCAGATCAGCCAGGTCTCAACGGTTCCAAACAGGAGATCTCCATTGTCTGCTTTTTCTCTGGCACCCTCTACATTATCAAGAATCCACTTAATCTTAGTTGCAGAGAAGTATGCATCGATAATGAGTCCAGTCTTCTTCTGGATCTTATCCTGCAGTCCCTTCGCCTTTAATTCATCAGCAATCTGAGAGGTACGACGGCACTGCCATACAATTGCGTGGTAGATTGGTTCCCCGGAATTCTTATCCCAGACGATAACCGTCTCACGCTGATTGGTAATACCGATTGCTGCGATATCCTCTGCAGTTGCGCCAATCTTCGACATCGCCTCCACTGCCACACCTAACTGTGTGGACCAGATTTCATTGGCATCATGTTCAACCCAACCTGGATTAGGGAAAATCTGACGGAACTCCTTCTGAGCTACGGACTGAATCTTACCATCATGATCAAACAGAATTGCACGATTGGATGTGGTACCCGCATCCAAAGCCATAACGTATTTTGCCATTTTGTAATAACCCCCTTAATATCATACGCTGTCTCTCGACAGGTGGTCTTTTATTAAATCTATGAAATAATTATAAGTGATTTTGACGGATTTTCAACGTCTAAACTCCGTGTTTCTTTGCAATTTCATCGATTTTCTCGTTATCTTTTTAACAAATGTAAACCATTAAAAACATTGAGGGCTCAGTTTCAGATTAGCATTTATACTCCTGCTAATTTTTCTGTAACTACTGTATTGTACTCTCTAAGGAAGAGTATAGCAGGGAAAAAGAGCTAGACTTTCGTCTAACCCTTTTTCAAAATAGTTATAATACTAATTCCAAGTATAAACAGGAGAGTCGATTACACCACATGAATCACTCGAAGAATTAATAACATGGTTATTTCCACTTTCCCAGGTTACTTTTCCTGTAAAATCCTTCTTAATAAACTTAAACTCGATTCTCTTTCCTGCTGGAACACTAACTGGCAAATACCACTCCGGATAATTTGGATTCAGCAAAGCTTCTGTACAATTATCTACGTCCCAATTTCCTAATTCAGGTACATTTCCTACAACGTAAATATTCTCTCCATAACCTGTATTAGCTCTTACATGAAATACTATCTGATTCTGATCTCCAGATAGCACATTGTAATCCAATGTATTACTCTTTACTCCGTTCTTCAAAACAGAAATTTGTACTTTTCCTGTTGAAGAATTTGAAGGTACTTCAGTTTCTATCATTCCACTTGTGTTATTAATTACCTTTGCAGAAACCTTTCCGAATTTAACTTCAACCTTTCCGTCCAGACCTTTTCCGTAAATATATACTTTATTTCCAGGACGACCCATGGTCGATACAACATCGCCTAATTTAGGAGTGCTAGAAGTTTCCGTCTGATAGCTCCATACATTTACTTCTCCGCCACCTAATGTAAAGCCTTCAAGCTTAGAGCCTTCACCTGTCTTCTTAACAGATATTTCAGATCCATACAATTCACCACCTAGAATATCCTTATAATAACCACTAGGCAATGATGTTCCAATTGACGGAACTGAAATAGTCTTATCCGGCTGTCTATTCACTGCAACAACTACAACATCGTCATAATACTTTCTTTCATATACAATAACATCATCATTGCTATAAAGAACATTTGTCTCGCCATATGCAATCGCATCATTTGACTTTCTCAAATCAGAAAGCTTCTTGATAAGCTTATAAGCCTTTGTGTTCGTATTAAAGCCTTTATCTTTCTCCAAGAATACTCGACCAGCGACATCGCTCCCATCATTTGGCTTAACATACTGCTCTGTACCATAATAAATGTTAGGGATTCCTCTACTAGTCAACAAAACGGCAAGTGCAGCATTATAAGGCTTCTGATTCTGCTGTACATAACCGAATCTCGTCACATCATGATTGTCCAAGAAAGTAACTGTCTGATTACTGTATCCATACTGGCTCTGAGTGTATTGGAACATATTACCTAAATCGCTCATCGGTTTAGAAAAATCTCCAAACGATGCATTAAGTGTTCTATACATCTCAAAATCGAGATTATTTACACCTGTCTGTTTTGGAAAGTAGACGTACTCATCATACTTAGGATCTGGTCTTCCTATGAAGAACTCTCCAAAGTGTGTAATAGTATTTTTCGAATCTACGCTGTCTTTCAATCCTTTTACAAAAGCCGGATTCATATGCAGCGTTGCATCATGTCTAAGTCCATCAATACCCATTCCAGCCCAGTAGTTTGTCGCCTTCTCAAGATGCTTAACTACGTCAGGGTTCTCCTGTGAGAAATCAGCCAATGAGCCCAAATCCTTATTTCTATAGCCCCAGCGCGAAGAGTCATTTCCTCGATCACCAAAATTATGGAACCAATGGTTTACATCATAATTTGGATCAGCCAACAGATTTTCTACCTTTCCATCATGATTATAATCGTAAGGTTCTCCATTTGAATCAAGCGCGTATTCTCCATTTGGAAGCTTATCCGGTTCATACAGCTTTCCATCCTCTGGACTAAAGTTAGTTGTTGGATTTTGATATCTGCTCGTATGATTAGTTACAAAATCAATTACAAGCTTCATTCCATTTTGATGTAGAGCATCTCTCAAATCCTTAAATTTGTTCAGATCACCAAAATGCTTGTTTGTAGCGAAATAGTTTCTTACGTGATATCCATGAAAACTAGTCCATCTATCCATACTGCCATTCTTCTGATAATCATCAATCTCAGTATCACGATTCTCATATGGCGCTGAAACCCAAATCGTAGTGATTCCCATTCCTTTTAAATATGGAATCTGATTTATAATTCCTTGCCAGTCACCACCCTGATACAACTTCAAGTCTCTTCCTGTTCCATCAAATAGAGAAGCATCAAAACCTCTTGGAACATTGTTAGTTTTATCCCCATCACAAAATCTATCAGTAATAATCTGATATATTACATCCTTAGACGTAACCGGTCCTATACTTTCACTCTTTTCTGTTAAAGGGGCTGATTCAGCTTTACAGTTAGATACCATCCCTATTGGTACAACAGAAGCCGCCATTACACCAGCCAACAGAATTGCTAGCCCCCTTTTTCGATACTCCATAATACTGTCCTTTCTAATCACCTCATATTATTCACGGTCGACTCTCTTTGAATAATATTCGGACTGGTTATATAACTCTGAATGTGCACATTTGGGTTCCTAACAATTTTTAATATATTCTTACCAGCCTCGTATCCCAGATCATATACATCTATGTTCACAACACTTAGCTGGGGATCTAACAATTTTGAGAACGGGAAATCATCGAAAGTTAATACACCTATATCTTTAGGAATAGACAAACCACTTTCCTTTATCGCACTCACACATCCGTATGCCAAATAGTTATTTGCGCAAATTATAGCCTCCGGTCTATGATCAAGTTCTATTATTTCTCTCGTTAATTCAAAGCCACTATTTGTAGCAGATTCTCCATATTTAATATAGTTCTGAGGCTGTACCACATCATGCTCTTTAAGCATCGTAAGTACTCCCTCTAAACGATTCATCGATATTTTGTCTTCAGGTCTTCCCCCGATAAACGCCAGAGAACAGTACCCGCACGCTAACAAATACTTAGCAGCCATTTCTCCTGCATGTTTATTATTTACATCAATCCAGCTCATATGGCTTTCGAAATTTGGCATTCCGAGGACCAAATGTGGGATTTCATTTTTCGATATAGTCTCATCCAGCTTCTCCGATAAGAGGGACGCATGAATAATAAACCCATCCGCCTTTTTAACATCAAAAGTTTCCTTTATATAATCGGGAGCCTCATCAGTAGTCAGACTTCTTAATACTAATGAATAATCTTTCTTCGACAGATAGTTTTCTAACCCACACATCATCTCAAACATATGTGGGTTAGTAAAACCAACATTTTTTTCTAATGAAGTAACAAATACTATAGTTCTATTAGATTTCTGCGCCAGATTTCTCGCACGTGTATTTGGATGATAATCCAATTTCTTCATCACATCGTTAACTCTAGCAATTGTTTCTTTAGATATGGAATATGAGCCATTTATTACTTTAGATACAGTCGCTATTGATACCCCTGCTTCTCTGGCTACATCTTTAATTGTTACTCCCATCTTTCCTCCGATTACATAGCAAATACTATATAGCCATGACTATCTAAACTATGGTTTGTATAACCTTCCTGTATAAGCACTGTCGAATCTCCAACATCCCCAATATCTTCAATATCAACAGGCTCATCCGATACATTGAGATAAATTCTGATAATAGACTCTCCCAAGTATCTTTCATAACCAAATACTCTTTCTCCGCTCTTTGCAGATACAATCCTAAAATCTCCCAGGCGAAGCACTTCGTTATCCAATCTGCAACGAATCACTTTCTGAAAGAACTCAAACAGTTTTCCAGGTTTACTTTCCCAATCCATCGGACGTCTATAATCATCTTCTATTATTCCTTCTAATCCCATCTCATCTCCATAGAAGATAGATGGCATACCAGGAAATGTCATCTGAAAGAGCACTGCAAGCTTATAAATAGATACATCACCATCACATGCAGATAGAAATCTTCCCACATCATGACTATCCAATAGATTAAGCTGTGCAAAAGTAGTTTGCTTTCTATATCTCATATACATATCTGCAACTCTATTTCCAAACTCCGCTGCATCTATTGATTTCTCTGCAAAGAACTTATTACAATGCTTTCTAAAATCATAATTCATAGTTGAATCAAAGATTTTACCATCCAACCAATGATTTGCTGTCTCCCACACTTCACCTATCAGGATAGCATCCGGATTAATCTGCCTTACACCGGCACTAAACTTTCTCCAGAAATCATCATTTACTTCGCTAGCTACATCGAGTCGCCATCCATCTATACCAAATTCTCTGATCCAATACTTACCTACCTCACAAAAATATTCAGCAGTTTCCGGATTCGCCATATTCAATTTAGGCATCATCCTCTCATAGCCAAAGCATTCATAATTTGGATATTCTTCCGGATTCTCAGGTTTAATAACTGGAAACTTTAAATCATAAAACCAATCTTTATACTTTGACTCAGTTCCATTCTTTACTACATCAGCAAACGCAAAGAAATTCCATCCACAATGATTAAATACACCATCGATAATTACCTTGAGTCCATTTTTATGATATACATCTACGAGCTCTTTTAGATCCTCATTTGTACCAAAGCACGGATCAACCTGATAATAATCCAGCAGATCATATTTATGATATTCACCTGCAGCAAATATAGGATTTATATAAATTGCATTTACTCCTAGACGCTTTAAATAATCAACGTTTTCTGTAATTCCCTTAAGTGTTCCACCAAGTTTCCCTCTAACCTTGTTTCCTTTGTAATCCTGTTCACTCGACTGCTTACTAATATATGACTTAGACGTTGCAAAACTATCTGGAAAAATATTATATATCACTGCGTTTTTTGCCCATAAAGGAGGCTTTACGATATCGTCTCTATGATTAAACGGAAGCTGATAATACTCTGATCTATCATCAACCGTATCCTTCATAAAGCAGTCGCCATAATAAAGCCAATTCTCATCACCAGAAATCAGTTTAAAATAGTAATTTAATCTCCTATAAGGCTTCTCCAAAACAGCTTCATAATAATCGAATCTCTCGCATTCCATGACTTTCACCATCTTCTGCTCTGAAAAAATAACCGGCGTAAGTCTACACGCCCTATCTCCGTAATAGAGAACACATTCATCTAAATCATCATGTTTACATCTAAGTCTTATAGTTACTCTATTTTCGTCAATCCCATAAGCATACTGTGACATAGGAATATGTAATATCGCACTTTTTTCAATCATCAGCCCTTAACACCTCCAGATGTCAAACCAGTAGTCATATTTTTCTGCAAAGCAAAGAATACTAACAGAACAGGAATAGATATCACAATTGATGCCGCTGCAAATACCGGCCAGCTACCACTCATTTCAGTCGCCTGTAATGAATACAATCCTGCTGCCAAAGTATAAGTATCCGATCCGGTCATGAAATTAACTGCAAAGATGTATTCATTCCATACATAAATCAAAACCATCATCGCTGTAACCGCTATCGTAGGTTTAGCAAGCGGTAACACTATTTGCGTCACAATCTGAATCGGACTGGCACCATCTATCATCGCAGCTTCTTCTATTTCATACGGAATCGTGTCGAAGTACCCTTTCATATTCCAAAGTGCAAATATAGCCTCTGTTCCTGTATATACGATAATCAATCCGATTTTAGTATTTATAAGTCCCATCGGAACTAACAGCTTATACAGTGCAGTCATCGAAAGAAGAGAAGGGAAGGCATAAAGTAGGATTATTGTTTTTAAAATTGTTTTCCTTCCCTTAAATTTCTTTCTCGAAAAAACATATGCTGCAGGAATTCCTGTTCCGAGTGATATCACCAGAGTTACAACTGCCATTATCATACTGTTTTTAAACCATAGCATAATTGGTTTTTCTACAAAAACAGCCTTATAATTTGCGAACGTAATATTTTTTGGTATGAACGAAAAATCTGAACTCAACAAACTGTTATTTGCATTTAAGGAAACCGAAACCGCATACAAGATTGGAACTAGCGTAATAAAGCAAATCAATATGAAGAACAGATTTAAAATAGTCAACTTAATAGTGTTCTTTGTCTTCTTTGACATCCTCTATACGCTCCTTTCCTTTTGTCTTCTATTTATAACCACAGTAAACAAAATCAGTATCACAAATATCAAAATAGATATCGCAGAACTATAGCCATAATTATTTGTAATAAAAGCATTTTCATACGCATATGTCATGATCGTATGTATATTTGCTCCTGTTTTTGCCCCAACCTGCTGAGTCAGTAGATAAATAACATCAAACTGCTTAAATGTTGTAAATATTGTAATTACTACTGATGGTCCGATTATCGGCTTGATCATCGGTATCGTGATATACACTGTACGCTCAAACCAATTTGCTCCATCCAGGATAGCGCTTTCATAAAAACTATGATCTATACTCTGGAGCGCACCATCTATGATCGTAATCATAAACGGAAGCGCCAACCATAGATTTACAATCGTACAACACCAGAAAGCCGACCAATCACTGTTCAACCATTTGGCTGCAGTCAATCCCAGTTTATTCATCCATTGATTTAACAATCCAAACTGTGAATTAAACATTCCTGTTTTCCAGAGCAAAATAGATACATATCCCGGCATAGCCCATGGAAAAATCAAAAATGTCTTATAAATATTCCTAGCTTTTAATCCGCGAACATTTAACAAACTAGCTAAAATATACGCGATCACCAACTGTAATATCATACTGGTAACAGTCCATATTACAGTCATAACAAAAGCCTTTAAAAAGCCACTATCAAATACTAATATTGCATCTTTATAGTTCTTTAAACCTATAAAGCTGTAATTTGTCCAATGATATACATTCATATTTGTCAATGATATATAGCCAGTGTATATAATTGGAAATATAACTATTAGTAAAATAAGTATTAGGGATGGTAGCGACCACAAATAACATTTTAATGTATTGTATTTCTTGTCTTTCATAATCTACCTGCTACCTCATACTCTTTATCAAAGAATCAGCCTTTGTCTGTGCATTCTTTAAACTTTCATCTATATCTTTGTTGCTAAGATTTACATCAGTCATCAGATTTCCCAGTACAGTCCACATTACATCCATCTCTGGTGCATTCGGCATAGGTACTGCATTATCTGCTGTCTGCTTCATCATCATAACAACATTATCATTCTTAATCTCATCCTGATCATAACAAGCATTCTGTGCCGGAGCACATCCACTTGCTTTTGCTAAATCTATTTCTACATCTGGATTCATAAGAACTTTTAAAACCTTCTTAATAGAAGCTTTCTTTGTCTTTACTGCGTTCTTCAGAACCTGTACTCCCTGAACTCCCATGTATGGAGATAAGCTTTTCTGTGTTTCATCAATAACAGGCATAGGAGCGATTCCAACATCCATTCCCTTTTCCTTTACTGTAGGTATCATCCAAGGGCCTGCTATTGTGGAGTGAGCTTTTCCTTCACTAAATAAAGTATTTACTGTTGCATACTCTGTTTCACCAGGCTGTAACTCGACAAACTTTTTATGGTAAGTAAGTGCTTCTTTTACTTCTTTAGTATTAAGCTGTGCCTTACCATCTTTAGATAGGATTTCTCCTCCAAATCCATTTATCCATACTGTCGCATAGTATGGAGTACTATGCTGTTCAGCGAAGCCATAATGTCCACCTCCAGTATTCTCCTTCATATATGCATATAATTCTTCTGTCGTCTTTGGTACTTCCTCATCCTTCATGTATAAACGGTTATACATAAAGAGCAGTGTTTCATAATATAAAGGCATCTGATAGACATTTCCTTTATATGTTGCTGCCTCAACTGTGCTGTCCATAAATTTGGACAAATCATCTTTGCTAATCAGATTAGTGATAGGTTCCAAAATCCCCATCTCTGCATATACACCAATCTTATCATGCGCAAAAATATACATATCAGGAGCAGAATTAGGATCATTTCCTACCATCTTCAATGATTCCGTTAAATCCGACTTCTTCTCCAACACAACCTTCACATCCGGTTCCAGTGTCTTTAGTTTCTTCTTCAAAACATCAGTCACCGCATCTTCTTTGTCATGCCATATTACAATCGTATGCGGATCGTTAGCTGTAGCTGATTTAGCTGATTTTTTACCACAAGAAGTAAACCCAGCTGTCGCAAGCATTGAAATCGATAATAATAGTGAAATGATCCTTTTCTTCATTCTGTCCTCCCTTTTTATGCTGACTTTTTCTTCTTTAATGCAAAAGCTCCACCTGCAATAGCCAGCAATGCTACAACTGCAACTACTGGTGCAGCATTTGATTTACCGCTTGAAGCATTAGAACTTGCATCATCTTTGATAGCCGGCTCTTTGTAATAGACCTTAAATGACTTCTTTGAATCTACTACAAGCCAAACATTTTTACCCTTTTCAACAGAAATATCTTTTGTCTGTACTTTTCCTTTATTTCCGTTTACAATCAGCGAATTAACCCAACCTGGAATCTCTTTAACAAGCCATCCATTTTTGTCTTTCTTCAAAGCTTCTCCAGGCCATGTTGTAAACACGTTTGTTCCATCTGGAGCTGACCATGCCCACAGATTAGGATTCTTCCAATCTGCTGGAGCTTTGACATACACCTTAATCTTTGGTGCATTTGCCTTTGCAGGATCTTCATAGCTAAGCTCATTTGTACCATCCTCTTTAACAGTAATCCAAAGCTCTGCAGGATCCACCTTTACATCAGGAGTTTTTACATCTCCATCATTGCCATTTACAATAATTGAGTTAACCCATTCTGGAACACTTGCTGTATACCAGCCATCTTCACCTTTTGTCATGCTCTTGCCAGGCCATTTGTCAAAAGCATTTGTTCCATCTGGAGCTGACCATGCCCAGATTTTTGGATCCTTCCAACTATCCTCAACCTTTGCATGTACCTTAAATGTTTTCACGTACTCTGGAAGGTCTCCCTTTGTAAGCTGCTCTGTAGAAATCTCTGTATTATCCTTGTCTTTGACAGTAAGCCAAGCGTTACCTTCTTTAAGCTCTAGTTCTTTAGTCTGAAGCTCTCCAGAATTAATAATCACATGATTAGCCCACTTTGGAACATACATGTAATACCAACCACTATTATTTTTGTCCGCATTCATTTGTTCGCCTGGCCATGCATCGAATGCAGTCTTTCCATCTTTTGCCCATGCCCAAATATTTGGATTCGTCCAATCTGCTGGGACATTTGCATAAATCAGTGACATTTCTTCTTTGTTTTCTCGTGCCTGTACTTTCCCCTGTAATGGAAACAAAAAACCTAACACCATTGCAAAAACGAACAAGCATGAGAGATACTTCTTAAGTTTTCTCATAAAAAACCTCCGTATAATACATTTTCCCCATAAGAATGTGCACATCTCTTATTTACTTTTGATTTTAGTTATCAATTTTCCTATTCTCAACCGCTTTTTAGTTAAACGTTTTCCCATACTATGCACAATGTTCTTATATACGTCTGCGTTTTATTTTATATACCTTGCACAAAAGTTGAATTATTATCTTAAAATTTGTGCATTATATACAAAAAGAGAGTTAGGAAACTTTCCTAACTCTCTTTTATCGTTATAAGCATAATATGCTTATCTCATCGTCATCTCTAAAGATGTGTATAACAGCGAAAACGATAGTTCCTTTGATGTAGAAAGGATAATATCTGCATCTTTTAGCACTTTTTTATTACCAATTCCAACTGCTTTCATACCGGCTCGATGGATAGCTTCAATACCCGACTCAGCATCTTCTACTCCTATCGCCTCACCCGGGTTTACTCCCAAATTTATTAGGTTATCAATAAAGACGTCCGGATAGGGTTTTGACCTCTCAACCGTCGAAGCATCTGCCACATAATCAAACGAATCTCTAAGTTCCAACCGATTTAAGATTTCTGGTGCATTCTTACTAACCGAAGCCAGACCTATTAATATATGATTTTTCTTTAATTCAGAAATAAATTCATTTATTCCTGGCAAGACATCACTCGGCCTCAACGAACCTATAAGCTCTTTATAAATTTTATTCTTTCTCTCACAAAGCTCGTTTTTCTCTTCCAGTGTTAAAGAATCTCGCCCCGGACCATTATCTAGAATTAAACACAACGATTCCATTCTCGACACGCCCTTTAACTTCTCGTTATATTCTATATCGAAAGGAATTCCAAGCTCGTCTGCTATTTTTTTCCATGCTTCGTAATGATACTTTGCTGTATCTGTAATAACACCATCTAAATCAAATATAACCGCTTTAATCATTTTGCCCCCTTTCCCCTTTTATAAAAAGAAGGAATACATAAATGCATTCCTTCTTTTTCGTTAGGAGAATTATATGAAATAAAGAAATCTATTCCTTCAATTTTATAAATACTGGTATTTTTCCATCTCCGCCTACGTTTATAACCTGTTTACCAGCAAAAATATCATTTGAAAAGAAATGTTTCCAAGTTCCACTCGGCAGATAAACATCCCTATGTGTTTGATTCTCTTCCATATATGGTGCTACCAGATAATCATCGCCAAACATATATTCATCATCGCAATTTAAGACGTTTTTATCCTCAGGCCATAGATAAAACAACGGTTTCATCATCGGCGTTTTATCTGCGACGCACTTTTTTGCTGTCTCGTAAATATAAGGTCTAAGCTCTTCACGCAGCTTATGCCAATACCGCATCTCATCTATAAACTCTGGACAATCATACGCCTTCGCTATATTCCAAGGACTACGTTCGTTTTCGCCGCTACTTCCAGCCATCAAATCTTTAAACTGACCGCCGTCTGGCTCAGAATGCCACTGCATAATCGGACAAAAACAAGCAAACTGAGTAGCACGTCTATATAAATCCATAGAAGGCAATGCTCCAGCAAAACCCGCAATGTCAAATCCCCAGAAGATTATTCCTGTCGCTGCTGCCGATAGTCCAGCTTTCAGTACACTCTTCATCTCCTCTGGTCTCGACTGCTGATCTCCCGCCCACTGAATCGAAATTCTATGCTGGCCGGAAAAACCCGCTCTACTGAAGATTACTCTCTCTTTTCCTACGAATTTCTTGTATGCAGATATGTAGTCACGAGCATATTTATTTTTTCCCTCTAATCCATTCGAATTATCAAAGAATCTAACATGCTCACTATGAATGTGTTCCCCACCATCTGTTTTAAAACCATCCACACCCATATCTAGTAAGTATTGTCTCTTTCCAAACCAAGAATCATACGTCTGTGGATTTGTAAAATCCGGAACCAAAGAGCCTGCAAACCAGTTACCCTCAGGTATCCTATAAGGCTCTCCATTATCTTCAAACAAACATAATCTATTCTTAATTGCCTCTTCTTCATCCAGTTTATTCTGTTCATTAGGTACTTCATCAGCACCCATCTTCTTATAAACCGGAATCTGCCACAACACAAGTTTCAACCCTGCATCATGTATCTTCTTTATCATCCCTTCTGGATCCGGCCACTTTCCCGGATTCCATTTATAAAAAGTTGCTTCATCACTCCAAGCTTCCAGAACAATAACAGAAGCCGGAAAATCGTATTCTCGTAATTTATCAATCTGATCTAGAGTAAGTCTTTCATCATTCCAACGATTTGCTGATATCCAGATGCCAAATACCCATTCTGGAGGAAGATCCGGATCACCAAATATATCTATATAGGAAGAAACTATTTCTCTAGGACTTCCAGTCATCAGAATAATCTTACTTTCTTCCGGTGTTTCTATAACGATTTCATCCTCTTTAAAATCAAATACGGATGTATAGCAAGTATCTACATATACTCCTACGCCCGTATCTGTCCAAAAAAACGGAGCCGGACAATAAGTCTTGTCTCCTTGAAAGCAAAACTTTTCATTTACCTCATTAACGACTTTTTCCCCTTTTTGATTAACGCAGTCGTACTTTTCACCCATTCCATATGCGCCATTGTATTTAATATTTAAAACTACAACGCCTTTTTCCATACGTACCAGACTTCCAGTTCCAAGCTTATAATCAAAATCAATTCTAGCTTCAGAGCATTCCAGATTACGCATATTATGCTTTAATTCCTCCATCCATAAGTCCATTCTTAAAGTATTTCTGCGCACAAATATAGGTAATAATAATCGGTATCATTGATATCAAACTTCCGGCCATCAATACGTTATATTCTGTTGCATACTGACCATTAAGAGTTGATAGAGCGATAGGAAGTGTAGTCTTTGCACTATCAGTCAACATAAGCAATGGCCATAAATAATCATTCCATGACTCCATGAATGTTGTAACCGCGAGGGTTGCCAACGCAGGCGCACACAGCGGAAGCAAAACTTTCCTGTATATCTGGAATAAATTCGCACCATCTATTCTCGCCGCTTCGATAAAACCATTTGGAATAGTTTTTATCTGCTGTACCAGTAAAAAGATTGCAAACGGTCTAAATATAGATGGAAGGATAACACTTGAATAAGTATTAATCAGCCCCATCTTATTCATGATTACAAACAACGGAATCATAGTTACCTGCGTAGGAATCATCATCGTTGCCAGGTAAACTTTAAAGATTCCATTTCCAAATGGAAATCTCATCTTTGCAAAAGCGAATGCAGCCATCGAGGCCGAAAGCAATGTAATCAATGTATAAGACACCGAAATGAGCAAACTATTTCCAATAGTTCTAAAGAAATGGAACTTTCCAAACACTTTGGCATATGCCACCAAACTAGGCTCTTTAGGAATCCATTCAATGGGAATGGACATCAATGCCCCTCTACTCTTTAATGATGTTGATATCATCCAAAGGAACGGGATCATAGCCACGATAGCAAGTAATATTGAAAACAGGTAATAGAATAAAGTCCCCAGATTCTTCTTATGCGTCATAATTAACCCACCTATTCTGTCCTTTCATCTGAATGAACGTACACACCATAATAATCACAAACAATAGCCACGAGAATGCTGATGCATATCCCATCTTATAATAGTTAAATCCGTACTTATAAATACGTTCAACCATAACCTGAGTAACGCCATTCGGACCACCATCTGTCATAATCATTATCTGCGGGAACAACTGGAATGAATTAATCAAGCTAACAATCAATACATAAAAGATTGATGGAGTTAGAAGTGGCAAAGTTATCTTGAAGAACTTTGCCAGCGGTCCTGCACCATCGATTGAAGCAGCTTCATAATAGCTCTTATCAATAGCCATTATTCCTGACAACAGAATCAATCCAAAGAAACCCATATCTTTCCAAACAGAAACTAGAACTATCGCAGGCATAGCCCACTTTTCTGACAGGAGCCAGTCCGGCCCCTGAATACCGACCATCTTCAATATATTATTGATTGCTCCATATTCAGGGGACAATACTGACTTCCAAATTAGAGAAGCTGCTACCCATGAAGTTAATACAGGTATATAGAACATTACCCTAAATGCTCCTACCCCTTTCTTTGGCCTACTTAACAGAAATGCGACCAGCAGAGATAAACACAGCATTAGCGGAATATACAAAACAATGAATTCGAGCGTATTATGAAGCACTTTCCAGAACTCCTTGCCAGTCAAGATGTCTTTAAAATTCTTCAGTCCGATAAAATGCTGGCTCATAAAACCAGGATCGAGCAAACTGTCTAACCCATTCCAGTCAGTCAAGCTGATTAATCCAGAAACAATTAATGGTAACGCTGAAAAAATCACCATTCCTATCAAACTCGGAATCAAAAAGACATATGCCGCTCTTACTTCGTTGCTATCATACTTCGTTTTAGCCTTCATCTTCATAGCGCCCTCTTATTACCCTTTTACTTAATCTTTACTTTCTGCTCACATTCTTCCTGAGCTTCATCCAGAGCTTCCTTTACTGTCTTTGATCCAGAAGCAGCTGCTTTTAATTTTTCATCGAGGATATCACTCATCATCGAATAATCTTCGATTACAGGTGGGATAACCAGATAATCCAAACTGTCAAATACAGCCTTTCTGTTTTCAGGATTCTTCTGCTCTAAATATGATTTCAGAGCATCTTCATTCTTAATAGCTGGAAGATCCCATCCATCTTTAAGTCTAATTTCTGCAGATTTATCACTTGTTGTTAACCATGTAATCCACTTTGTTGCAGCTTCCTGATTCTTGCTCTTAGGATTAATTACGCAAGCATTTGAAAAGAAGTGTGTAGCCTTCTTCTTAGCACCTGGCTCCACTACAATATCCCAATTAAATTTGCAATTCTCTGCAAATGTCTGGAAAGCCCAGATTCCTGTAGGAATCATTCCGAGTCTTCCGCTCATAAAGAGATCCCAGTCTTTCATTCCACCCATCTGTGCTTCAGTAGGCTGCACATTGGATTTCTGAACTCTGTCTACGAGCTGCTGAGCAGCCTCAAGATTTTCCTTAGAATTAATAGTAAACTTTGTCTTATCCTTGTTAAGGAGAGAGCCACCATGCTGTGCTGCTACCTTAAAGAACTCATTGTAAGTAATAGGCTGGTAAATACCATAAATATTATCGCCCAGCTTTCTAATCGCCTCAGCCGCTTTCTGGACATCATCCTGAGTCCAATTCTCATTTGGATACTCTACCTTTGCCTGATCAAACAAATCCTTATTGTAAATAAGAACTACATTTGAAAAGCTTTCTGGAAGACCATACTGTTTTCCGTTAACCTTAAACGCATCTCTCGCTGTATCATTCAAAGCGCTTAAATCTGAGCCCTTAATTTCCGCGAGCTGATTCTTGTTAGCATATTCAGCGAAGTTCTCGATATTCAACTCATAGCAATCTGGAGCCTTTCCGCCTGCTACTCTAGTCTGCATCTGTGTAAAGTAATCATCATATGCAATTGTCTCGATCTTTACTTTAATGTTTGGGTTCTCCTTATGAAAAGCCTCATACATCTTTTCCAGAGTCTTCTCATGACCACCTGACGCGTTAAAGTTGCAATAAGTAATAGTAACCTCATCTCCATTACCTGAATTACTTGATGCTCCAGCACTACCGCATCCAGCTAAAACTGTGGATGCGCACAGAAGCAAACTTGCTACAGAAGCTAATTTACCCTTTTTCATCATTTACTTCCTCTCCTAATAATAATAATTTGTTATAAAAAACAACCTTCAATGACTAACCGCTGCCTTTCCTCCTTCCTCGCGATTAGTTAACCTACAGCCTAAACTAAAGCTTTCACCGAACCCCTTTCTACCAGTTCAAGCGGAAGAACCTCTTCCTGTTTAGGTAAATCTGTTTTTTCAATATGTTCTAGCAACAATTCAACAGCCTTTTTGCCCTTTAACGAAATATGCTGATGAACTGTTGTAAGAGGCGGTGTCAAATATTTAGAAATCTCTAAATCATCAAATCCAACAATCGAAATATCATCCGGAACTTTAACTCCACGTCTATATAATTCGCTCATAACGCCAATAGCCAAAATATCGGCAGCGCAAACGATCGATGTCACCGTAAGGTTTGAATCCACTAATTTGTCTGCCATCTTAATTCCGCTGTCATAATCAATTTGTCCTTCAAAGACATACTTGTTATTAAACTCAACGCCAAATTCATCTAAGGCATTCTTATAACCCTGAAGCCTTTTTTTCATAACACCATTGTCTTTAATTTGACCTACAAAAAAAGCTATATCTCTATGACCATTCTTTAATAAGTGCCTCGTTGCCAGGTAACTTCCATACGCATCATCAATCCTGATTGAATGGTAATAAAAATCATTACAATAACTATCAATCAAAACTATTGGAATATCTGTCTTCTTTAATTCCTTGTAAAATTCATCTGGATACATTCCTATAACGATAATTCCATCCAGATTTCTCTGTTTTGCAAGTTTCATATAGCTTTCATTTGTATCGGTTGCAGAAATAATGACATGATATCCTTTCTGCCTTGCGTAATACTCAATACTCCCCAACACTTCACTATAAAAACCATTCTGGAACATGAGTTTATCGCCATTTTCTGTCTGAGGAACCACGACGCCTATCAGTCTGGAACTATTACTATTTAAACCTTGGGCATTTATATTTGGCACATAGTTTAATTCTTCCATAGCTTCATAGACTTTCTGCTTCGTTGCATCAGAAATGCTCTTCTTACCATTTAGCACATACGAAACAGTAGCTATTGACACCCCAGCCCTATTAGCAACATCTTTTATAGTTGATTTTGTCATTTTGTCTCCTCAATTCATTATGGTTAAACGTTTAATCAAAATTTAACGCTATTTCAAATCATTGTCAACACTTTTTAGTCATATTTCTATTCAACGTACTTGATTTGCATCATTTTATTGTGTATATTTATCCTAAACACTAATATTTTTATTTATAACTCGAGTTAACCGTTTAACCATTTTTTATATAAAGGAGAAATAGAAATGTCTATCAAATATGTACCAACTGGAAATGAATACATTTCTCTCCCCGAGTTAAATCAGGAGACAGGCGAAATACACAGTATCAGTTTCTTATCAATGAAGCGAAAAGGAATGTTACTAATTACAGGGCTTGAAGACCAGCCTTTTATAAAGCCATTCATCACCGGGGATGCTTCAAATCTAACATTTACGGATTACTCTCTCGAAAAATATTGGATTCCTACCTTAAACGGATCTTTTGAAAACGGTGTTTTTAATATGACTGTTTTAACACCTCTCGAGGAAAAAGGATTTATCTTACGTTTTAAGCTCAAAGCTCATTCTGACTTAAACATTTCAACAGGACTCGATATTACGTTCGGAAATATCATTAATTGCATTAACGAAAGTAAACCTCTACGGGGAAAATCTTTCTGTTATAAGAGTCCATGGAACGACAATCTTATATTTGATTTCGACTGCGGCGGGCCAGAGTTCTCATTTGCTCCAATGACAAACTTTCCTTGCTCTACAAGCTTTACAGAGTCAACTATCTCTATCACTGATTCCAGAACCGGAATAACAGATAGTAAAAATATTATAAAAGCCAGACTTTCCACCAATCTCAAATTACGAGCAGATGAAGAACAGGAACTTGTATTTTACTTCGGACTTGGATACGAAGAAGTTTCTGCGGCAACTTCCGCAAAGGAGATGCTCAGACAGTCCTATCAAATAGAGCTCGACAGGACTGCGAGCTGGCTGTCAAACAGAATAATAGAAATGAAGAGCCCTAAACTATCCAGAATATTCAATCAGAACCTGTTCTTCTGTATCTTCTACTCAACCGGTTTAACTTTCGACACTGAAGAGCGCGTTCTCACGACCAGCCGATCACCTCGATATTACGTAAGCGCTGCTTACTGGGACAGAGATTCCATGCTTTGGTCTTTCCCGGCGATACTAGATGTCGACCCGGTCCTCGCACGCGAAGCATTGACACACGTATTCAGAAGGCAGTCTCAAAACATCGGAACACACTCTCGATATATCGACGGTTCGATACTCGAGCCCGGATTTGAATTAGACGAACTAGTTGCTCCGGTAATAGCACTGTATAATTACACGAAAAAAACAAACGATCAGGACTTTCTCCAGAAGTCCTTTGTCAAAGACTCGATAGATTTAATTATTAGAAAGCTCGGATCGAGAAGAGATTATAAAACACGACTTTATAGTACTTTTCTACAGCCAACTGATGACGAAATAAACTATCCATATCTCTGTTACGATAACGTTCTGGTATGGAAAGCACTCAACTGCCTAAGTGAGCTTTATCCAGAGAAAGCATCTACTCTTTCATCAGAAGCCATGCTTCTCAAAGAAAGCATACTTAAGAATTTTACTTTTACAGATAAGGACGGAAACAGTTATTTCGGTTGGTCTATCGATTTAAAAGGGAACCACGATATATACGACGAACCACCTGGAAGTTTACAGCTTTTAAATTATTACGGTTTTTGCGAATCTGATGACCAGACATGGTTAAACACAGTCAAGATGATTCGCTCAAAAGACTATAAGTACAGCTTTTTCAATTCTCCGATTGCTGAAATCGGATGTCCTCACGCACCTTATCCGTGGGTACTTAGTCTATGCAACAGCTTACTCTGCGGTTATGCCGACAAAGCACTCAAAGAATTAGAATTGCTCGAAATGGACAATGGGATTGCATGCGAAAGCATAGACCCAAATGATGGACACTCCATGACCGGAGATGCATTCGCAACCTGCGCCGGATTCCTATGCCATAGCATATTAGTTTCACAGAAAGGGGATACTACTCGATGAGAAAAGACTTGATATTAGAGCCTTGGCATATAAAAATGCGCTCTAATGACTGGGTTGATGATTACGCAGAGACTATTTTTTTCCTCGGAAATGGGCGCATAGGATGTCGAGGGTATATCCCTTTTGAACCCGAAAACAGGCCCATTCAGCAAGGGCTATTCCTTGCCGGGACATTTGGTGAAATCAAGCCCAGAATCACTGATTTCGTCAATTTGCCAACGCCTGTATTCGATCGAATTCTGATAAACAATAAACCTGGACGCCTAACCAGCGAAATCGTAAGAGACCTAGATCTCGAACACTCTATCCTTACATTCGAATTCACCTTAAATGATACTATTCAGATTAAGGCTGAAAGATTTTTTTCTTCTGATGACGTTAGGTTTATGATTCAACGCTTTACCATTAAAGCTCCATCAAATGTATCTATCACTATCGATACCGGAATAAATGAAGAATCATGTAACTGTCCTGTTCCTGATGATCAGGTAAAAGAAAACACCGAAACGATTAATTTGTCAAAGAGGATTTCTCTCACTCATCATAATGATAGCTTAATAGCTAAATACCTCATCACCGGAACCCATCTGAAGATAACAGAACAGTTGACAATACATACTAACGACTTTGAAATAAAACACACCAATGAAGCTCTCATGCATTTGGACGCAATCATGAATCCTGCTGCATCGAATGATATCACTACATACTCTTACGAGAAATTTACACAGATAAACTCCAGTCGTGATATCAACCTTTCCGATAGTACACCTGATGTAATATCATTCCAGAATTTTTATAATAAACATTTAGATTTTTGGAAAGAAAAATGGGATATTTGTGATATTGATTCTAACATAATCGTAAAGGAATTTGAAAACAGTGCAAAAACCATTACCGCTTTAAGATATAACATCTTTCAGCTAATCAACAACTGCAGTCGTCTGGATCCGACTGTTAGCATCGGTGCTAGAGGACTAACCCACACTAGATACAAAGGTTGCTATTTCTGGGATACCGACATCTTCATGCTTCCTTTTTACCTGGCGACAGATAAAGAGGCAGCAAAGAATCTTTGTATGTATCGAATCAACAATCTCGATGCCGCTAGAGACTATGCAAAAAAATTGAACCTGTCAGGTGCCAGATTCCCTTGGATGACATCATTCGACGGCTCAGAACAATGTGAGACATGGGATATCGGTTGTAGTGAAATTCACATAACCGCTGACGTAGTTTACGCGATAAATAACTACATTCAGAAATATAACGACCAGGATTTCTATATCAATCACGCTACCGAACTCTATATAGAAACTGCCCGATATTGGTTAAGCCGTTATACATACGACTCAACTGGCAACACCGCAAACCTGTTATTCTGTAAGGGACCTGATGAGTATTGCGGAATCACAACAAACAACCTTTTTACAAATGTCATGGTTCAGCACAACCTAAGACTTGCTATTAAAGCCGCTTCAGATTTAAAACAGGACAACACAAAAACATATAACAGACTCGGCATATCAGATTCTGAAATCAAAGCTTGGTCTAGATTAGAGAAGGACATCC
Source organism: uncultured Lachnospiraceae bacterium (assembly GCA_900317915.1). GTDB lineage: Bacteria > Bacillota > Clostridia > Lachnospirales > Lachnospiraceae > Lachnocurva. The sequence goes on from ONIO01000010.1 coordinate 31,624, forward strand.
CTTGGCCAAGAGATCCCGAATCAGGGCACTTAACTACAGATGATACATTTCATCTGCTTGAAAAGGTAGATATCTCAAAACTAAAACCAGACGATAGCGCCAGCTATCACACCACATGCTTCGATAGATTACAGAGATATAAAGTGGTAAAGCAGGCCGATGTAATCCTATTAATGACCAGACTGCCAGAACTATTTTCAAAAAAAGAACGACTAACTGCCTGGAATGATTTCGAGCCATTATGCCTTCACGATTCTACTCTTAGCTTTGCATCCCATGCGTTATTTGCAGTTCAAAATGGAATAACCGACAAAGCTATGTATTACTTCAGCAAGGCATTATTCCTGGATATCTACGATGTTATGAACAACACCGGAAAAGAAGGGCTTCACATGGCTGGCATGGGCGAAATATGGAATGCAGCCTACTTTATGGGATTACTCAAATTAAAGCCATAACACATACTAAACATAAATGCTCCCTTTAACAAACATAGTAGTGATATGTACCCAGAATCCTGGACACATATTATGAACTAGGTTAAACACATGGATGCTATCCTGTATTGTACAGGTGGCATCCATTTTGTTTTTCCTGAACTCTTTTGTTATTGTAGTAATCTATATATTCTTCAACCGCTTTTGAAAAGTCTTCAAAAGAAGTCTTGTCCACCTTCTAATTTGGCGTTGAAGTTCTCTTTTGGTGATACCATCAGGAATACCTGGCAGAATTCCTTATCGATACATTTCCACACATTTTCTTTTGAATTCATAACTATAACGCACAAAAATAACCCTCCTTACTGAACTTTACATTGTCCAGTAAAGAGGGTACATATCATTCAGCAGATCGAGGGAACACAGACTCTTTTCCTAAAATTTATGCAAAACGAATAATTTTAAATACTTTTCCTAAAAGTTCTGTTTTTTCCTTCATTTCCTTTTCCGAAAGAAGGGATGTGACAAATCCAGTCTCATTATCCACACCAGCTGGAATGATTTTTGCATCCGGGAAGATGTGTACCTTATTGGCACGAACGAAGTAGCGATTGGTCTGTTCACTTGGATCAGATAATTCTAGCTTCTCATCCTTCCAGTCTACGAAGATATGGCGCTTCTCATGCTTTGCCATAGCAACCACATCACCCACCACAGCACTTGCCGTTGGCAGCTTACCGGCTCCTGATCCATAGTACATGGAGTCCCCAAGCATATTGCCCTTTACAAATACAGCATTGAAGACACCATCCACTGGATATAATGGATGCTCGGATGGAAGAAGGTATGGAGCTACACGACAGCAATAGGTGTCCCCTGTTTTTACCATACGAGCTAAGAGCTTAATCTTACGTCCCATCTTACTTGCATAACGGATATCCTGGGAATCGATATGGGTGATTCCCTCTGTAGGGATATCCTGATAATCTACTGTCTGACCAGCTACGATAGAGGTTAGAATTGCAATCTTACGAGATGCATCATAGCCCTCAATATCAGCGGTTGGATCCTTCTCTGCAAATCCCTTGGACTGAGCATCCTTTAGGACATCATCAAAGTCTGATCCATTCTCTGTCATCTCAGTCATCATATAATTGGTGGTACCATTTACGATACCAGTAATCTCTTCAACCACGTCTCCAGTCAAGCATGTCTGCAGGATACGAATAATTGGAATACCACCACCTACCGATGCTTCGAACATGAAATTCACCTGGTTTTCTCTTGCCACCTTAATGAGTTCCGCACCCATATCAGCTACCAGTGCCTTATTGGAAGTCGTTACCGACTTTCCTGCCTCTAGATTGGCACGAACGAATTCATACGCTGGATGTACACCACCCATTGTCTCTACAACCAGTTTTACCTCTGGATCATTTACAATGACATTTACATCATTTACGAGTTTTCCTGCCTCTGGATCTCCTGGGAATTCTCTTAAATCTAAGATGTATTTCACATCAATTGGCTCTCCTACTCGCTTCGCGATCACATCACGATTCACTCGTAGCACCTCTGCTACACCAGAGCCAATGGTTCCATAGCCCATGATTGCTGCTTTCATCTTCTTTTTTCCTTTCCTTGTCCTTTTCCTGCGGACACTCGTCTTTTTGGAGTGTCCTTCTTCATTATAATGAACTCTACTAGAAATGCAAAACGCTTTTTACTTATAAAAGCTTATAAAAAAAACCTAGGAAACGGTCTACATTTCCTAGGTCAAAAATACAGATAACTCTCCCGGATCATTCGAGACTACTCTCTCGCCAGAATCTTCGCATAATGAACACCGCTATGACTCTCAATGGCAGTGATCATCTCTTCTAGATCTCCAGTATCTGGTAAGAGGTCGATACTGATGGTCAGGCTGGCTATTCCATTCACTGGAATGGACTGATGAATGGTAAGGATATTTGCATGATAGTCAGCAATTGCCTTCAGAATAACTGACAGATTACCTGGCTCATCATCAAGGATAACCATCAGGGTAATGGTGCGTCCCTTCATACTGTCATGAAACTCAAAGATGTCATCCTTATACTTATAGAAGGAACTACGGCTGATGCCTACCATCTCTGTTGCTTCCTGAACAGACTTCTGCTTTCCAGACTCTAATAATCTCTTAGCCATCACTACCTTAAGGAGTACTTCTGGAATTGCTCTTTCCTTAATGACATAATACTTGGAAGTATCTTTTTCCTGCATTGTTCACTCCTTATGGTGCTTATTCAACATCTGCACCCTTCCACTTTGGTTTGCCAAGAGAAATCCAACGAAGGTAAGCCCGAAGGAATGGATCTATGTCTCCATCTAATACCTTCTGTGCATTACCAGATTCCTGGCCGTCTCTTAAGTCCTTTACCATGGTATAGGGCTGTAATACATAAGAACGAATCTGAGAACCAAATCCATTCTCCATTACTTCACCACGGATCTCAGCTTCCTTCTCAGCATTTTCCTCTAACTTCTTCATGTAGAGTTTCTGCTTCAGCATCTGCATAGCCTTGTCCTTATTCATAAGCTGTGAACGCTCATTCTGACAAGTAACGACGATACCTGAAGGAAAGTGGGTGATACGAATCGCTGAAGAGGTCTTATTGATATGCTGTCCACCAGCACCAGAGGAACGATAGGTATCTATGCGGATATCCTCTTCACGAACCTCTACATCTAAGTCCTTCTCAATATCAGGCATAACTTCGCAAGAAGAGAAGGATGTCTGACGCTTGCCATTGGCATTAAATGGAGAGATACGAACCAGACGGTGTACACCATGCTCACTCTTTAAAAGGCCATACGCATTCTCACCATTCACTTCGAAGGTTACAGACTTAATTCCAGCTTCATCACCTTCCTGCATATCCAGCACCTGTACAGCATATCCATGCTGATCTGCCCAACGGGTATACATACGATAAAGCATAGAGGTCCAGTCACAAGCCTCTGTTCCACCTGCACCAGCATGGAGGGTGATGATTGCGTTCTCAGAATCATACTCCCCAGATAAGAGGGTACGTGTCTGCAGATCCTCTAGCTTCGCCTTAAACTCCTCATAGTCAGCCTCTACCTCAGGGATCATATCACGATCCTCTTCTTCATTGGCCAGCTCAATCAGGTCTAAAATCTCCTGGTACTTATCCTCTAAGCTATGATAGTCCAGCACATCGTCCTTTAAGGATTTTAACTTCTTGGTCTTCTCTGTAGAAACCTGTGGATCATCCCAAAAGTCAGGAGCAGCCATCTCCCGCTCTAACTCTTCAATCTTATGATCCTTATTCTCTAGGTCTAGACCCTTACGAGCCTCTTCTAGAGCAGGCTTATAATTCTGCAGTTCAACTTTGATATTATCTAATTCTACCAAGGATGATTCCTTTCTATTACTTGTACTTGCTTGTCTTTAATACTTCAATGGCCTTTTGGATCTGATTATCCAAGGTCCAGTCATACTCTTGATCGCTGCTTCCAAGGAACTGGTATTCTAACTGGACATTTGGCTGAATACCCTTGCCCTGAATTGAAGTTCCATTTGGCGTATAGTAACTTGCAGTTGTAATCTTCACAGCACTGCCATCACTAAATGGAAGTGTGGTCTGTACAATTCCCTTGCCAAAGGTCTTGGTTCCGATGACGGTACCCTTCTGGAAGTCCATTACTGCACCTGTAAAGATCTCAGCTGCACTAGCAGAATTCTCATTCACTAATACCGTCATAGGAAGGTCTAACTGCTTTTCATCATCAGATGTATAATCTGTGCGCTTTCCATTCTTGTCCTTCATATAGACCACGGTACCCTTAGGAAGGATATCGTCAAGGATTGCTACAACAGAGTCTACCATGCCGCCAGGGTTATCACGAAGATCAAATACGATGCCCTTCATCCCCTGTTCCTTTAGATCAGCCAAGGCAGCCTCGAATTCCTTCTGGGTTCCAGATGAGAACTGGGTGATTTGAATGTATCCGATTTGATCGGACAGCATCTTATAGCTGACAGATGGAACAATCACTTCGTCACGAGAGATCGACACCGTCTTTCTCTCACCATTTCTCTCATATACCAGAGTCATCGAGGTACCCTTTTCGCCACGAATTCTTTGAACGAAGTCATTCAGACTCTCATCCACGGCCTGATTGCCATCAACAGAGATAATGATGTCGCCTTTTTTCAAGCCAGCCTTTTCTGCAGGTGATCCAGAATAAACTGTATTGACGGTTATCTGCATGGTATCCTTGTTCTGGCTTAGGACAGCACCGATTCCAGCATAGTCGCCAGACAGACTAACCATTAGATCCTTATACTCTGCAGCTGTATAGTATTCGGTGTATTCATCTCCCATGCTAGACAAGAGACCCTTATATAATCCAGTGGCCTTGGTGTCATCGCTGACATCCTTGTAATAGTAAGAATCGATTACATTCGAAAGCATGGATAGTTTCTTCTCTACCTTAGAAGACAGAAGTCCATTGGGACCTGTATGTGTCACCGTGGTAAATACGATTGCGGCAATCAAAATAACTGCTGTTGCACTGCCAAATCCAAGTAAAAAACCATTACGAAAATGATGCTTTTTCTTTTTTTCCTTTGCTGCCTCGTCCAGGATGTCCTCGTCTCTTACGACCTTCTCAGGTTCTATATTCATATTATCGCTCATAATTCGAATCCTCATCGATTGCTATGACAGCATTATACTTTTAGATGTCTCTTTAATGTAAATCGGCTTCCGGCATAACCAATTCCAACACCCAAGACTAAAGAAAGGGGTAGTAAAGTATGGAATACATCACCAATTGGAACAAAGGTAACTAAGTTACTTAAGAATGTAAATTTGGTGGCAACATAGCGAAGAATACTACTATACAGGAACCATAAAATCACCAATGGAATAATGGATCCAACCAAGCCAATGACTACACCCTCTACAACGAATGGCGCACGAACAAAGGAGTCCTTAGCACCAATTAATTTCATAATAGCAATCTCATCCTTACGAACAGAGATACCAACCGTAACCGTGTTACTAATCAGGAATACGGCAACTGCAATAAGAATTGCAATAACCCCAACAGAAATCAAAGTCATCAGACGATTAAAGTCTGTCAGTGTCTTCGCAGCCACCCTGGACTGGTTGACCTCTCTTACACCATCAATCTTCTGAACAGCCTTAACAAATGCATCCTGCTTAGATACATCCTTCAGATAAATCTGGTAGTTTGAGGACTTAGCAAGTGGATTATCATCTGCAAAGGATGCCGCTGCCTCTTCATTGCCCTTAAACATCTCCTTCGTATACTGTTTCCAAGCCTCCTCTGCAGAGATGTACTCCATGCGGTCTACTTCTGGGCGCTTCTTAATCTTTTCGCCGATGGCTTTGATCTGATCATCTGTCTGATCCTCATTAAAGAAGACTGTGACAGATACGCTCTCTTCAGCCTCTTTAACGATGGTTTTAAAGTTCGTTCCAATGGAATAGAAAATACCAAGTAGGAAAATACAGGCAGCCATTGTCGCAATGGAAGCAATGGAAAACATCTTATTACGCCAAATATTCTTAAATCCCTGACGGATATTATAGGTTATGGTAGAAATCTTCATAGTTCTTCATCCTCCGGATCCACATCACTGACCAGAGCACCCTTCTTGATGGTAATCACACGCTTATGCATTCGCTCCACAATCTCCATATTATGTGTAACGACTAAAACAGTGGTACCACGCTCATTAATCTCCTCTAGGAGGCGCATGATCTCCCATGCATTGTTATTATCCAGATTTCCTGTTGGCTCGTCTGCCAAAATCAGTCGAGGCTGATTCACAAGAGCACGGGCAATGGCAACACGCTGCTGCTCACCACCAGATAACTGCTTCGGCAGAGAACGATACTTAGCAGCCAGTCCTACCATGGACAGTACCTGAGGAACCTTCTTACGAATCTCACGATTCGAAGCCTCTACGACCTTCATTGCAAATGCAACATTCTCATAGACATTGCGATCTGGAAGCAGTCTAAAATCCTGGAATACGCATCCGATATTTCTGCGATAAAGTGGAATCCCGCGATGAGAAATGTGGGACAGATTCTTGCCATTGACGGTGATCTTACCCTTTGTAGGCTGTAACTCGTCAAGAATCAATTTGATAAGTGTAGATTTGCCGGAGCCACTGGCACCGGTGACAAATACGAACTCACCTGGATGGATGTGCAGACTAATATCTGTCAGTGCTGGCACACCCGTCTGGTAAGTTTTGCTAACATGTTCAAGTTTAATCAAGGTAAAATGTCTCCCTATATCTAATCTGAATGATATTCTTCACATACAGATTTCATTATACACCAAAGAGCTTAGGAGAATATGTTCAATTCGTGAAGCATTTGCCTTGGATATTTAGAAGTTATGATCCTCCATGTAATTCATGTACTCTACAACCATGAGGGCAATCTTAAAAGTAATTGCATCCTCGAATACACGAAGATCAAGTCCTGTAGACTTCTGTAATTTATCGAGACGATAAACCAAAGTATTTCTATGAATATACAGCTGTCTGGATGTCTCAGACACATTCAGATTATTTTCAAAGAACTTATTAATGGTTGTAATGGTCTCTTCATCGAAATCGTTAGGAGACTTCTCCTTAAAGATTTCCTTAATAAACATCTTGCACAGAGGAATCGGAAGCTGATAAATCAAACGACCAATACCAAGTACAGAATATGCAATCACACGATGCTCACGGAAGAAAATCTTACCAACATCTAAAGCAAGTGCAGCTTCCTTATAGGAACGAGATACTTCCTTAATCTCCTCAACGATGGTTCCGTAAGCCACACGTACATTACGATCTGGAACACTATGGAAGAGATCAACAATGGTACCGGAAAGCTTCTCGATATCCTCGTAGGTATCTCCAGGCTGAAGTTCCTTTACAATGATGATATTCTCTTCATCAACTGCTGTAACGAAGTCCTTTGTCTTACCGCTGAAGAGATTACGAACACGCTCTAAATCGTCTCCGTCCTTATCCTCTCCAACCTCAACAATCATAACTACACGACGTGCGTCGACATCCACATGGAGTCTGCCTGCACGATTATAAATATCAACCAAGAGCAGATTATCCAGTAACAGGTTCTTAATGAAGTTATCTCGATCGTAGCGCTCACGATAAGCCACCATCAGCTGCTGAATCTGGAATACCAGAACCTTACCAGCTGTAATTGCATCCTCGGACTCACCCTCTGCAATAACGATGAATTCCAGATGCTGCTCATCAAAGACCTTGTACAAAAAGCATCCATACACACTCTGGCTGTCCGCTGCAGAACTGCTGAATGCTCTAGCTGTCTCCACGAATCTCTTTGTGTCTTCAATTGTGGTAGCAAGGATGCCACCCTCTGGGTCAATCACTGCAAAGTTACGACCAGTAATCTCATGAAGGCCATCTACTGTTTTCTGAAGAATCTGATTTGATACCACGACGTATCCCCCAATCTTCTGCTTACTTAATTATACACAATGAACAATTCTGTTCCTTGGTTTTCTGATAAATTTACTATATCCATTGAACATATTAATATAAATGCACGAAAAATGGAATACCTCATTCTATGATTTTCGTCATTTTTTACATTTTTCCTTTTTGGCTGGTATGTTGTCTGACATTTTTGAAAACAGGTGTCAATTATCTGTACCAAATTTGGCATTTTTCCATATACATCTGACGATTCAAAGGTCAACTTCTTTTTCCCTTTATGCAATTTTTTGTACACAATAACAAAACATTCGTTCTTTTTTGTTCTAGAAAAAAACGAACATTTTTGTGGATAATGTGGATAGTTCCGTGTATAAGTCCATTTTTCGGGCTTTTTAACGTCAAAAATGTGGATAACTTTTGTGAATAACTTTTTCTTCATTCTTTCTTTAGAATGTTTTTATCTTTTCTTTGTGCAATCTGCCTAAGTCTATGAATTATTCCTTTTTGGACAATAAAAAATTTGAGGTAAATTCATGTATCTTTTCTGAAAATGATGCAGATCTGCTCCTGGTGTATCCTGAAATCAATTCCGTATGGAATAAAAAAGAGAGACTCAAACACTTGAGTCTCCCCCTTAAATCATCCTATAAAAACCTGGATTAGTATACGCGACGTACAGATAAAATAGGCTTGTAATTAACACTAGAATACTTGATTCCTGTAGATGGTGTAGATGCATTCAGAAGCTGTCCGTTACCAGCATAGATACCAACGTGACCGCTATAGCATACGATATCACCAGGCTGCATATCAGATACACTTACTCCAGTTCCAACGCCACGCATTGCGCTAGAGGAATGAGGCAGGGATACACCGAATGCCTTATAAACACTCATTACATAACCAGAACAATCTGTTCCATTGGTAAGTGAGCTACCACCATAGACATATGGATTGCCTACGAACTGAGATGCATAGTTAACAACTGCGCTACCATTACCGCTGGATGCTGGTGCGGAATAGGACTTCTCACTTCCAGTGCTCTTACTATTGCTCTTACTATTGCTCTTCTTATTCTTGACCTTAGATGCTGCCTCACGAGCTGCCTTTGCAGCTGCCTCCTCTGCAGCCTTCTCTGCTGCTTCCTGAGCCAGACGAGCCTGCTCTGCAGCCTTAGACTCAGCAAACTTATAGGAAGTAGAGATGGATACGAAGTCAGTAGATACATATCCATTACCATCAGTGGTCTCAACCTGAACCCATCCATCTGTAGACTGATCTAATACCTTCAGTTCAGATGTACCAGGAACCATAGTCAGTGTCTTTGCATCTGTAGATGCTGTCTCACGAACCTTTAAGGTTGTTGTATTAACCGTTGCAATGGTAGTTGCTGCTGCCTGAATTGCATTGACATCACCTACGGTAAGGAACTGCTTATTAATATAACCAGTTACATCACCAGAAGTGATATTATACCAGTCACCCTCTTCACTATTTACGGTTGCTACCTGACCGGCATACAACTTACCAGCATACTCGCTGTTTGCATCTGCTGCTGTACGGATATAAGCATAATCTGTAACATTGGCTACGCCAAGGCTGGCATACTGTGCTGCCTGCTGTGCTGCTGCAACAGCAATAGCCTGCTGCTTCTCCTTCTCTGCCTGCTCTGCTGCTTCCTTATTGGCAGATGCAGTCTGCTGAGAAGAAACTACCATATTAGAAAGCATTGCACTTACACCAGAACGAGTAGAATAAGAAGCCTGCTTATCATCAGATGCCTTCTTATCTGATGTAACACTACTAGCAGTCATACTTGTTGCACCTGCAAGTGGAGCTGCTCCAACAGTCATTGCACTGCTTACAATTAATGCGCCTGCTGTCAATGTCAGTGCTGTGTACTTGCTTGCTTTACGATTGGAATTCATTTTCTCGAAAACCTCCGATACCCTACTAATTTCGATATATTATAAGTAGAAAACTATTATTCAAATCTAGTTTATTACAAAGTTGTTACAAATATTTCTGACTTATAATATCACGGGTACCCCTAGGTGTCAACCCAAGGGAGGACTTACCAAGAAAAAAGCATCTTTTGCACAATGAATGAATTGTGAACTTTGTTCATATCTATAGTTCCGGATGCTCCTGCAGATATCTCTGAATAGATGTGATGGCATTGGCTCCATCTGCTGCAGCGGTAATCACCTGACGAAGCTGCTTGGTACGCACATCTCCTGCGGCAAAGATACCCGGCTCACTTGTCACTGTATCCTCTCCTGCAATGATATAACCATGCTCATCTACTGCAGGGAGATTCTGTAGCTTCTCAGTATTAGGCAGGATGCCAACTGCGATAAATACACCATCCACTGGCAGTTCACTGCTCTCTTCCTTTTTTCTATTATATATAAGAAGAGACTCCACCTGACTCTGTCCACGGATTTCATTTACCACTGTATCATAGAGCACCTCAATCTTAGGATTCTCCATCACCTGATCCTGCAGAATCTTGGCACCACGGAACTCATCTCTTCTGTGGATGAGATAGACCTTGGATGCAAAGCGAGACAGGAAGAGGGCATCCTCAAGAGCCACATCTCCACCGCCTACAACTGCAGTTACCTTATTTCGAAAGAAGGCTCCATCGCAGGTAGCACAGTAGGATACTCCTGCACCAGTGAATTCCTTCTCCCCAGCCACTCCAAGCTTACGATTGACAGCACCTGTACACAGGATCACAGTCTTTGCCAGATAGGTCTCCTTTCGGGTAACGACCTGCTTATATCCATTCTCTACTCCGATGGACTTCACAGATTCCACACGGTACTCAGCGCCAAGCTTCTCGCCATGCTGGCGAAATGCCATTCCCAATTCCATTCCAGACTTCCCTGGAAGTCCTGGATAATTATCGACTTCATATGTATTTACAATCTGTCCACCACTCATTGGACTAGGATCCAAGAGAATCATAGACAGTCCAGCTCGCTTTGCATAAATAGCTGCCGTCAGTCCTGCAGGCCCGCCGCCCACAATAATTACGTCATATATCATCTTTTTTCCTCCTTACGCCTTGTCATGTTTTATACATTTATATTGTATCAAATATAAACCATTTGTCTAGACTTGTGTTCGAATTCACTATACATTTTTCGAAAAAATTACGTGAATTGAAAAGGAAACTTTACATTCTATGGTTTAGGTGTAATACTCTATATAGGTGTATGTTCATTTGAAAGGAGACAAATATGGATATCGCAGGACTTAGTGTCTCACTTAGTAACGCAAAGGTAGCGAATGCTTTTTCAACAGCTATGCTGGCAAAGCAGTTAGATGTCGCAAAAGATGCCGGCCAGTCCCTGGTTGCATCCTTAGATTCTATGCCGTCTCCTTCTCTCGAGACGTCAGTGAATCCATCCGTTGGATCTAATATCGATCTCACGGTATAGAAGTTGGAAAAAGGAAAGAAGGAAAAAGAAATGAAGGAAATTGTTAGTACAAAAAATGCACCTGCAGCAATTGGTCCTTACTCACAGGCTAACAAGGTAGGTAATCTGGTATTCACCTCTGGAATCATCGGTGTGGATCCTGAGACCGGAGTCGCAGCAGATGGCAGTGTCGCTCAGGCAGAACGTGCTTTCTTAAGTCTCTCTAATCTATTAGAGGCTGCTGGATCTAGTATGTCTAAGGTAATTAAAACAACGGTATTCATTAAGAATATGGATGACTTCGCAGCAATCAATGAAGTCTATGCCAAGTACTTCCCAGCTCCATATCCATCCCGTAGCTGTGTAGAAGTCGCAAGACTTCCTAAGGATCTCTTGATTGAGATCGAGGCAATCGCAGAAGTGTAATAAAAAAAGCAGTTCCCCTAGAATCTTTAGGATTCTAAGAGAACTGCTTTTCTCTATGCTAAGCGAATCTTACCATTATCAATGGTGACCTTACGCTCCTTATAGAGATGTCCAACGGCACGCTTAAATGCATTCTTAGACATGCCAGTCTCTCGAAAGATAACCTCTGGAGATGCCTTCTCTGAGAAAGGAAGGACACCAGCATAGGAAGCTAAGAGGTCTAAGACCTTCTGCGCATCCTCAGGGATTTCCTCCACTGCAGACTTACGCATGGATACATCCAGCTTACCATCCTCCTTCACACCAGTGACACGGAGGTCTACTACATCACCAATTCTAAGATGTCTCGTATTCTCAAACTTAGGAATCATGGCATCATACTGATCATCAACGGCCACAAAGGTTCCAAACTCATAACCGAATTCATAGACACGACCAGTTACCATATCTCCCTTAGAATAAGGAGCATGATGGCTTAAGAGCTTGAAGATACCTCTCATAGACGCAGCCAGTCGGCCAGACTTATCTATATAGAGACGAGCCAGGATCTCATCACCAGGCTCTACCCTCCCCTTCATCTCACGATATGGAAGGAAGAGATCCTTCTCCAATCCCCAGTCTAAGAAAGCGCCAATCTTCGTCACTTCCTTAACAGTAAGAACTGCAAAGTGATTCAGTGTAACCTTAGGCTCTCTTGTGGTGGAAATCAGGCGGTCCTCAGAATCCTTATATAAGAAGACACGAACCATATCTCCAACCTGTGCACCCTCTGGCACATCCTTCTTAGGTAGAAGCACGGTATCCTTACCGCCATCCTCTCCCAGGTACGCGCCGAAGTCCTTAAAACGAACCAGTTTCAGTGCCTGCATCTCTCCAAGTTTCATATGTTATTCCCTTCTGTACTTCCGTTCTAGTGGCAGCCTTCTGCCATCAAGTCGGTATTTCCGTTCCTTAGGGCTATGCCCCTGTTTCCTTCTCGTCTGATCACTAGGATTTCTCCGACTGCGTTAAAAATCGTATCACAGCCAGGATCTCTCCTGCCTCATCCTTCATAAGCACCGTGGTGTCATGATCTGTCGCTGCCGCGGAAATATAGACCATGTCCTTCAGCACGGCTTGCTTGCGATACTCAGTGCGAATCCCAGTAATGTGGCTTCCTGTTGGAAGCACCGCCAAAGCCTCCTCAATATAATGAGAATTATTCATGTGATTATTGGTATCCAAATAGGACCGTGGC
>ONIO01000001.1 GCA_900317915.1 uncultured Lachnospiraceae bacterium
AATAGTACAGCACCGACTCCTGGCCCTGCACCTACACCAGTGGCACCTGCAGTTCCAGTTGCAGCAGCTCCAGCTCCAGTGGCACCTGCAGTTCCAGTTGCAGCAGCTCCAGCTCCAGTAGCACCTGCTCCAGCACCTGCACCGGCTCCGGCTCCAGCACCAACACCTGCTCCATTACCAGTACAGGAGCCAACCATTGATGTAGATGATGTAGAGACACCATTAGCCAATAAGGATATCGACGAAGATGACGGCGATGGAGTTCGCGTATGGTGGTCATGGCTTCCACTTGCCGGCGTAGCATCAGCAGTTGTTGCCAAGGTAATTGAGAAGAAGGAAGAAGATAAGGATAAGGAAGAGAAAGAGGATTCTGAAGAATAAAGCCGAATGAAAGGCAGAGGAAGGCATCGTTATGGACAAGAAAACAGTCAGATCCCATGAGTTAGGCAATCGTTTACTGGTTACAACGGGCATTCTGACTGTCTATCTCCTGGGACGAGCCCTCCCTCTGTACGGCGTTGTAACGAATTGGAGCAGTCAGGCATCCCAGGATGCCTCTGCTCTTTTTCGTACGATGTTAAGCGCCGACAGACACCAACAGACGTGGATGGCTCTAGGCATAACCCCCTATATTAACGCTTCGATGATTATGATGTTTTTATCTGTTTTCCGTCGCGCAGAGTCTAGGGCCAAAACGTCACAATTGAAGATGACACGCCGTGTTGAACGGATGGCATTTTTCATAGCAGTACTGATGTCCTTTACCATCTCTCAGTCTCTGACCTTCCAATCAGATGTGCTAGAGGTGAAGCATCTTCGCTATTTGGCAATGGTTGAGATGGTATTTGGCTCCATGTTAATTACCAAATTGGCTCTATGGAATAAGAAACACGGAATCGGTGATATGACTCCTATTATCCTAGTGAACCTAATAGTGGGTAATAGCCAGATGATTCGTTCCTATGACTGGGGGAAATATAAACCAATCCTTCTCTTATGTGCTGTGGTCCTCGTGTGGACTCTGATCGCAGAGACCCATACCCTGAAGATTCCAGTACTTCGGGTATCTATCAACAATATCCATGGAGATAAAAGCTACATTCCCATTAAGTGGAATCCCATTGGCACTATGCCTGTCATGTTTGCATCGGCCTTATTTTTACTTCCCCAGCTGATTTTAAAGGGCCTTGCTTATTTATTCCCAGAGAATCCAGCATTCTTAGAAATTTGTAAGTCCCTTGTACTAACAGATCCAATCGGAATTGGTGTATATTTATTCTTCGTCATTCTGATCGATGTGGGATTCTCCTTTATTATGTTGATGCCTAAGGAACAGGCGAAGAATCTACAGAAGAATGGAGACTGCATTGCAGATGTCTATGCGGGACCAGCTACACAGAGGTATCTGTGTGGACGGGTATTTCTCCTTAGCTTATTAAGCGGCATATTCCAGGCGGGAGTCTTATGTATTTCCTTACTTATGGCATACTTTGGAATTCTGCCATCTGGCCTGGCACTGGTTCCATCCAATGTGATGCTTCTGGTGGGATTTATCTGTCCCTTAGTTCGAGAATTCCGAGCCTATTATTTATTTGATCATTACCATTTTTTCATGTGACAGCAGTGATCGAGACGGAGAGGCCTATGCTTTACTTTATACCTGCATGGTACCGAGATAATGAATGGAAGGAAAATGAACAATTCTGGTATCTGCCCAAACTGGTGACAGAGTGTGACGATACGGTAAAGGAAGTACAGTTATTCTATCGGAATGAGTTATGTCCTATGGAGTTACTTTTGCTTTCCCACACACCGAACCTACGACACTTCCTACATCGGCAGGGACTATACCATGTTACCTATTGGTCTATATTTGACTCCATGCAAGGGATTCGGAGACGGTCTGTATCGGTATTCTCCTTTCGAGATCTGAAGTGGCCGGAGGGGACATCCTTTTCCTATTCTGGATTTGCTGTGTTGGCATATTTGCATGGAGAGAAGTATGCCAAGGTGGAATTTGGTGAAGATGGCAATATGATCCAAGTGGATCTCTACCAAGAGGACACCCTGGTTCGAAAGAATGTATACGATGATCGTGGCTTTATCTCATTGACCATTCTCTATGAAAATGGAGAGCCTAAGTGGGAGCAATACTTAGATGAGAAGGGAGATTGGCGATTCATCCGAGATGTGACCAGTGGACAGGTGGATGTGAATCCGAATCATGGGACATATATCCTATCTGGTGGGGAGGTAGCATTTCAGAAAAGTCATTATCTATCCATAGAGGAAATGATCCAGGAGGTTCTCGAACAGAATCTGCTTCACACCGAGGCCAGTGACATCTTTCTAGTGGCTGCCCATAGGAGACATGGGAAGGTTCTGGGAAATCTCTTACATAATCGTTCCATCATCCTATGCTACTTCAAGAACCGAAGAGAGCTGGAATCTGGAGAGGAACTGAAGCCCCTGTTAGAGAAGGCTGGAATCCTGGTAGTGGACACAGCTGCTCATCAGGAGGAGGTTATCCAGTATCCTGGCTACCATGGACAGGAGATTGTAACCATTACTCCATATGATACCCGCCTGGAGCAGGGAATTAGTCAGACCCTGCATGTGCAGAATATTCTCCTGGCATTTGATGACCTCCACCCAGAGGATAAGGATCCTGTAATTACGATTCTGGGTCAGTACATGGGTGATAATCCATACGCCATGGTCCACATTTTCACACGTAAGGCAGGTTATCAGAGGCCCTATGAGATCCTAAATGAGGTGCGACATATCCTGATGACCCATGACTTGGATCCAGAGATGGCCAGGGATCAGGAAGAGGTGTCGGAGAATGGCCTGGATGAGATGACCATCTGCGCCAAGCGCTTCTTCGTGGATCAATGTGTGGATGAGATGTCCTGTAATCACACCATCCGTATGCAGCGCTTGATTCTAGATCTAGGAGCAAATGTAGACCAATTCCTTCAGATTGAGGCTATTAGCATGGGTATCCCTCAGATCGGAATGAGGGAAAACCAGTATCTAAAAAATGGAAAAAATGGCAGAGTTCTCAGTCAAATGGAAGACTTAAGAGAGAGCCTGCCCTATTATCTAGAAAGCAGAAAGCATTGGAATGAAGCCATGATTTGGGCTTATGACATCGGTCGCAACTTTTCTATGGAGAACTTACTAGAGCAGTGGAGAGGAGTTGTAGAAAGCATTGAATATTAGAGGCATACAATTCGGACCAAATAACTACATAGAGCTCCTTCCGAAAGAGTTAGAAGTACTCTGGAACTATGAGCCTGACTTAGGAGATAAGGATACGAAAAAGTGGGAGTATGATATCGCCTTTGTAGAGCGCCCATTGGATCGAGATGAGATTGACTTTTTAAAGGGGCATGTGAGAGCCTATTCCCTTTTTGTCATCGAGGGATATCAGAATGAAAAGGGAATGGGAGACCTGCTGGCCCATCGTATGGGACAGGTTCTAAAGGCAGAAGACCTGCAGGAATTCTTACAAAAGGATCTAAGGGACTACTATGGTGGTTCCTATGGAGAGAAGTTCCGTCCACATGGATTAACGGTATCTACGAATTTCCATGGGGATGTCTCCTGGAATGGTTTTTCGGAAACAGTATTCGATGGAGAGTTTGGCCAAGAGATGAGCCAGATGGCTTTCTATCGCTATAATATCCCTATCGAATTGCACCAGGCCTTAGATATCTGGCTGGAGTATGAGACCACTTCCAATGTGGAATTGGAACTGCATTGTGATCTCTTCCCCAGAGGTTCTGTGGATGAGATTGTAGAACAATGGGTATATACAGAAGAGGACATGAAGGACATCATCCAATTAGAGGCCAATCGTTGTGGAGGACAGCTATTCTTCTCGATCTGGGCCAAGGGGAAGGGCAGAGTCTATTTGAGGGGTCTCCATGACCGATTCTCACGTCATGATAAGGGATACTTTCTCCCTGGTGGGAAGAGACATGTCACTAGAAAGAGAGAGGAACTCTTTAGTTACTTTGACCCAAGAGACCGGAAACCGCCTCTATGTGTCTACTTTTCTGGATATAAGACACAAGAGGGATTCGAGGGCTACCATATGATGTGCTCCTTTGGGACGCCTATGCTTCTCATCGCAGAGTCCAGACTAGAGGGTGGTGCCTTCTATCTGGGATCCAGAGAATACGAAGAGATGATACGGGATACCATTGAGGAATGTATGGAAGAACTGGGATTTACCAGAGAGCAGGTGGTATTCTCCGGACTATCTATGGGAACCTTTGGCGCCATGTATTATGGAACCTTCCTGAAACCTGGATATATCCTCTTAGGTAAGCCATTGGCAAGCCTTGGCAGTATGGCCAAGGCAGAGCGAATCCATCGCCCAGGGGGATTCCCCACTTCCCTGGATGTACTGTGGAAGGCAGAGGAGAGCCTGGAAGACGAAGGAATCGAAGGATTGAATCATCGTTTCTGGGATCGATTTGATCATACCATATGGGCAGATACCACCTTCATCGTGGCTTATATGTATGAGGATGATTATGACGTGGGAGGTTACCAGAACCTGGTGCGTCACCTATCCGATGACCGCTGTACCATTATCGGAAAGGGATTACATGGCAGACATAATGATGACACCTCAGGAATCGTCTACTGGTTCGTTGAGATGTACCATATGGTACTAGAACAAAACTATGGACGTTTACTAAAGTAGGAAGGAGGAGCCATTTGATGGATGGCCGATGGATTATCAATTGGACAGAATATACGGCCGATAGTTATCTCTATGGCTCACGGATTCAATTCATTGATCGAGGGCATGTGCACTTCATTAATGAATTACTTCCTCCTGGAACAGTGGTGAAGACCTGGTACTCAAGGACCAATTATCAGGCTATGCGAATAGAACCAACCCTTCCAATGATCGATGGAGAGAGTGCCTACCTCCTCCAGTCGAGAATGGAGATGGATCTAGATCGAGGGATGTATTTTAAGATTGTGTTTTATGGTAAGAATGGAGAGAAGGAAGGCCAGGTTTTCATGCGAGACCGAGAGCTTGAATTTATGTGTCCGCTGAAGACCTATGCCTATGAGATACAGCTCATAGCGGCAGGTGCTCATGAATTCCATTTTCATAATCTAAGGCTTCGAGAAATCGATGCGGCAGACTATCTGAGACGGAAAAAGGAAGAGGAAGAAAAAGGGGAAAGGACTAAGAAGAGACATGTCCCGAGGGAAGACACTACTTAAGAAAATTAAAAAACTGCGGGGCGAGATCGAAGCGCTAAGTGATCAGGAATTAGCGGCGAAGACGAAGGAGTTTCGTGACCGCTTGGACCAGGGAGAGAACCTGATGAAGCTTCTCCCTGAGGCCTTTGCAGTGGTCTGCGAAGCGGACTTCAGAATCCTTGGCATGTATCCCTATGACGTACAGATTCTAGGAGCCATTGCATTGGCACAGAATCATTTGGTGGAAATGTATACCGGCGAGGGAAAAACCCTCACAGCCACCATGCCTCTTTATCTCAATGGCCTGACTGGAAAGGGAGCAGTCCTTGTTACTGCAAATGCTTACCTGGCCATTCGTGATGCTAAGGAAATGGGACCGGTATATGAATTTCTAGGGCTCACTGTTGGTGTAGGCGTATCCAAGGAAAAGACCAAGACAGGAAATGAGGATAAGAAGGCCTACTATGGGGCAGATGTTTTATATACCACCCAGGCAGCGATGTGCTTTGATTATCTCATTAATAACCTGGTGAAAAGTGCAGAGGATCGCTTCCTAAGAGACTTCTATGCAGTCATTATTGATGAAGCAGATACGGTTCTCTTGGATGCAGCCTCTATGCCACTGGTAATCTCTGGCGCACCAAGAGTCCAGTCCAATCTCTTTGATTTAACGGATACCTATGTATCTACCCTAGAAGAGGATAAGGACTATGAATTAGAAGAAAAGGCAGTATGGCTCACCAAGGAGGGAGTAGAGGATGCAGAGAGATTCTTCGGAATTAAGCACTTCTACTCGAAGGAGCAGTTTGAACTGAATCGACATGTTACCTTAGCCCTTCGAGCTCATACCGTTATGACCAATGAGAAGGAATACATTGTCTCCGATGAAGGAGAGATTGTTCTCTTAGATAACGGTGCAGGACGTACCATGCCAGGCATGCGTCTGCAGGGAGGACAGCATCAGGCCATTGAAACCAAGGAGGGCTGTGAGAGAACCCAGGAGCAGCGCTCAGTGGCATCCATTACCTACCAGAATTTCTTTCGGATGTTTCCTAAGATGTCTGGCATGAGTGGAACCCTTTATGATGCCAGAAAGGAATTACGGGCCACCTATCATAAAAAGGTCGTTCGAATCCAGCCCAATAAGAAGAATCAGAGAAAGGACTTAAAGGACCGCTACTTCCAGACCGCAGAAGAGCAGACCCGTGCAGTGGTTATGGATGTGAAGAAACGTCATAAAAAGGGTCAGCCAGTCCTTGTTGTGACACCTACCATACAGGATACGGAGTTAATCTCCTCTCTCTTAGTAGAGGAGAAAATCCCCCATAGCTTGTTAAATGCTAACAATGCCTTTTGGGAAGCAGATATCATCAAGGAAGCAGGGCAGTATGGCTCTGTTACGGTATCTACAGGAATGGCTGGCAGAGGTACCGATATCCGCTTAGGAAAGGGTGTACAGGAATTAGGTGGCTTAGCAGTACTAGGCAATGGTCGCATGGGGAATGTGCGGCAGGAGAAGCAGGCAAGGGGCAGGGCTGGTAGACAGGGTGACCCTGGCAGCAGTCAGTTCTTCGTCTCCCTAGAGGATGAACTGGTATCCTCTAGCCTTGGTAAGGATAAGCTTGAGAAGCTATTACAGAAGCGCTTTATTAGTAAGCATCATCTGAAACGAATCATTGATGGCATCCAAAAGAAGGGGGAAGAAAATGAAGTCTCTAATAGAGAGAATTCCTTTCAGTATGACAAGGTTTTAAAGCGGCAGAGGGAGATCCTCTATGCTGCTAGAAATCGCTTGCTGGATAAGGGATATATCTCCCAGGAAGCGGTGCAAGGGATTGTGTCCCATGAGATCCATCGTTATCTGTCTAAAGAAAAGAATCCAGATAAGAGAGAACTCCAGCGCTATATCCTGGATCACCTCTCTTATCACCTAGATGTTAATCGGATCCATGAGGGACGTAAGAAGAAACTGATGGAGCAGGAATTAGTGGCATATGCTGCAGATCTCTTCCATAAGAAAATGGAAGAATTTGAGGATGAAAATCGGCAGCAGGAGTACTTAAGAAGGTGCATTCTTAAGGCATTGGATGAGGCATGGATTGAAGAGGTAGACTACCTGCAGCAGTTACAATATGCCACTGCCGGTCGATCCATGGCCCAGTTGAATCCTTTATTTGAATATAACAGAGAGGCCTACGAATCCTACCACAATATGGAGGATATGATGCAGGAATCTATCGAACGGTTTATATTTCTCGGGCGTCATCATGTGGATGACAAGGGAGATATGCAGATTGTATTTCCATAAAGAGGGGAGCTTATGATTTACAATTTTAACTTAGGCATTGGCTGGGCATCCAGCGGTGTCGAGTATGCTGAGAGCTATCGTGCCAAGATGTTACGAGAGATTCATCAGCCAGCGAAGTTTGTCTTCACGGATATGTTTCCCAGAGACAGCCTGGCACTGATGACAGAGAATATCGGTTTCCTAGATCAGGAGATTATCTGGCTCTATACCTATTTCACTGACTTTGAAGTGGCCAAAGTGACCTATAGCACCAAGGAATTTCAGAAGACTCTGCCTAAGGGAGAGTATCGAGCTGAGCGTCAAGGTAAGAGAGGGCGAATCTTCTTCCAGGGAAGCGGAAACTATGTGACCCTTTATTTTACCGATGAGGAGCATGCGTATATTCACCGTGTGGAGTATGTATCGGAGAATAAGCTGATTCGTAAGGACTATTTCCAGGACAAGCGGATCTATACAGAGTATTACGCGCCAGAGTCTGGGAAGGCCAAGCTCTATATGCGCCGCTTTTTTAATCGAGATGGGTCAACTGCCTACGAAGAGATGCTGGGAGATGAGGGGGAAGAGAGTATCTTTCGCTTTCCAGACCGAATCCTCTACTCTAAGCAGGAGCTGATTGGTTATATGGTGCAGAGCTTATGTCTTGGACCCAAGGACACAGTGATTGTCGATCGTGCCACAGGTCTAGCACAGCCTATTTTAGAAAATGTAAACCAAGCCAGAGTTGGTGTGGTCATCCATGCAGATCACTTCAGCGAAGGCTCTACTTCAGAGGACTATATCCTTTGGAATAATTACTATGACTATGTATTTACTAATCATGACTCTGTGGACTTCTATATCACAGCAACGGATCAGCAGAATCAGTTACTGTGCCAGCAATTTGAAAAGTATATAGGGGTTCGGCCAAAGGTGATTACCATCCCTGTAGGAAGTCTGTCAGAGCTAAAGTATCCTAAGGGGAAGAGAGATCCTCATCGCATTATCTCTGCATCACGCCTGGCTAGAGAAAAGCATATTGACTGGGTGATCCTAGCCTGTGTAAAAGGACATGAGACGATTCATGACCTGTCTCTAGATATCTACGGTGTAGGTGGAGAGGAAGGTAACCTTAAGAACCTCATAGAGAAAAATCATGCAGGAGATTATATCCATCTCATGGGCCAGAAGGATTTGACAGATACCTATGTAAACTATGGATTGTATCTATCGGGATCTACCTCAGAGGGCTTTGGCCTAAGCCTGATGGAAGCCATTGGATCGGGATGCCCAATTATTGGATTTGATGTGCGATACGGCAATCCAACCTTCATCCGAGATGGAGAGAATGGTTATCTGATTCCACTCCATGATCGAATGACCAAAGAGGAAAAAGTGGATGCCTTATGCGATAAGATGCTGACATTATTCAAAAGAAATGATTTGGATCAGGTATATGAGAAGTCCTATGAGAGGGCAAGGGAGTTTCTAACAAGGGAGGTGATGGAGCGATGGAATCAAGTGTGCTCTTACTAGATTCATATGACGAGGCAGCCAATCAGCTCCGTACATCCTTTCGCCTGGCGGGATATAAGGGACCTATGATTACCATGATGGATGATGGCTTTCTCCCTCGAGATGTCACTAGTATCTACCAGTACTACCTGGGAGTAAGTCAGGGGAAGGCCAGATACTTTAACCAGATTGACCATCCTAAGCTCTGGGAGATTCGAGGCAATAACTCCTATGGAGAGGTCTATGATAAAACCCATCTCAGGGGACGAATTGTCTATGCCAAGCCACTAGAAAAGAGACTGGTAAGTGCAGTGGAGTGGCTAGATGAGAAGGGCATCCATCGCTACAGCGACTACTACAATAGTAAAGGGCGACTCTATAGCAGAGGAACCATGGACGCTAAGGGACAAGCCATTTTACGTAGTTGGTTTGATAGTAGTGGAAGGGAAGTGATTACAGAGAACTATCGAACAGGGGATATTCTATTAGACTTTAAGGGACGATTGACCTCATATAAGAGTCGAGTAGACTTTGCAGTGGATATGCTTAAGGATGCAGGCTACCTGGATCGACAGATTTACTATAATTCCCTGTCCACGCCATTCTTTGTAGCTGAGAAATTGGGAAGCAGGTCCCGAGAGAAGAGAGCACAGGATCTCCTTTTCTGGCAGGAAGGTGTGCGAGAGGATATCCCTGGCAATATGAAGGGGATTCTAGCTGGCAGCAGTCCAAGTACAAGCACCGTCATCGTCATGAATGAGGGAAGCTATGAGAAGCTCTTATCCTTAGGAGCAGATCATCGGCATCTTAAACTTGGTGGCTATGTACATGGCTTTACGAGAGAAAATTCCTATGGAAGGAAGGCACTGATCTGCACCAATTCGGATCAATTGGAAGGCATAGAGGAGCTAATCACTGGACTGCCTCAGATTCACTTTCATATTGTGGCGGTGACAGAGATGTCGAAGACCCTTATGGATAAGGAGAAGTATTCCAATGTAACCCTTTATCCTGGCGCTAAGCCGAAGATTATAGAGGAACTGTTTCAGGAGTGTGATTATTACTTTGATATCAATTATCAGAATGTCATTGTCAATGCATTGGAGCGAGCCTTCCTCGCTAATCAGTTGATACTTGGCTTTGAAAAAACCATACATGGCAGGGTCTACATTTCTAAGGATCAGATCAAAAAGAATCCAGAGGAGATGATCCGCGAGGTGGAAAAGACCATGGAAAATAAAGAGTACCTGGAGGAATGTCTAATAAGACAGAGGAAGGCAGGAGGCGACCTGACTCCTGCAGCTTTCCGGGAACTTATGAAGTGATAGATGAATCAAAAACACTATTGGAAAGGTGAGGTGGAGAAGATGGAGTTTTTAAAGAGTATTTTATTTGGTAAGAACATGGATGCGATTCTGGTGGTCATTATCCTAGAGTGGATTCTGGCTGTCTATGGTATTGGAATGACCATTGCAACCAAGAAATTGTGGGCGAAGATCATCAATATCGTCCTGACAATCCTCTGGGTTGTATGCGCAATCCTAAATATGATTGAATTCTTAGGTTAATTCCAGCAAATTGTTAGGTTCTTTCCTGTTTACAACGAAAAACTGAAATGCTAATATAACATATGTGTATATTTACATATTCGTAACCGTTGAATTGGGAGAGTGACATGACAGAGACATTTGAGGAGAAGACTGAAGCAGAAAAGCTGTGCGACGATGCCAAGTCTGGTGAGGATCAGCTACTGATTCAGATCGACGCCTTTCGTGATAAGGCAATGCAGCTGACCAAGCTGATTAATGCTAGAGAGCGTAAAGTCAAAGAATTAGAAGCACTGGTTCGTGCCAAGGAAGAGAAGAACCGTGAGCTTCAGGATACACTTGCTAGAAAGCAGGAAGAGGCAGACAGCCTCGTTCTAGATGTGAACCGTAAGGTTGACGAGATGATGACCCAGGTGAAGGATACCATGGGAAACTTAGAAGAGCGTATTGCTGATCAGGTAGCTGGTAATGAAGAGTCAGTTGCTCAGCAGAATCAGGCAGTACAGGAGACACTGACTGGCATGCGTGAGAATCTCGGCGGTGTATCTGATGGACTGAATAGCATTAAGGATGAGTTGTCTGAGAAGGTCCACTCTGAGAATGTAAAGGTCTATCGTAACATTCAGGATCTCTTAACAGAGATGAATACCAAGGAAGCAGATCGTGTAGCAACAGAGAAGCAGTTCCACTCTCTGAAGACCATGGGAGTTTTCTCCATGTTATTTGGCCTTCTGAATCTTGGTGCAGTTGTGGTCATCGTTCTGTTTTTGGCTGGAATCATCTAAGAGTCCAGAGATGATTCATTCAACGTAAGACTTCATGTGTTATCAATATGTAACAGAATAGATAGGTTCAGGCTGTGTAGGTAACTCACTATACAGCCTGTTTTTTTCTTGAATACTTGAGAAAGTATCCTTAGGGAGGAAAGGGATGAGTACATTTCGTTCGACAAATGAGCGCCCGGTATGGGTCATTGGACACAAGAATCCAGACACAGACTCTATCTGTGCAGCTATTAGCTATGCGAATCTGAAGAATCAGACAGAGGAGAAAACATATATCCCTAAGAAGGCAGGTAAGCTCAATGGTGAGTCCCGCTATGTCTTAGAGCGATTTGGTGTGGCAGAGCCTGAGACGGTTGAAGATGTATGCACGCAGATTAAGGACTTAGACTTCCGCCAGAATAAGGGTATCGATCACCATATGTCTCTGAAAAAAGCTTGGAGCATGATGCGCGACTTAGATGTAGTTACTATGCCAGTAGTAAATGACGCAGGCTTCCTAGAGGGAATTATCTCCAATAGCGATATCGCTTATTCCTACATGGATGTGATCGATGGCGGTGTATTAAGCCGTGCCCGCACCCAGTATAAGAATATCGTAGAGATCCTTCAGGGAACAGTCATCAGTGGCAATGAGCATGCCTACTTTGTCAAGGGACAGGTGATGGTAGCTGCTGGTTCTCAGGAGACCATCCAGACGGAGATCAAAGAGGATGACCTGGTCATTGTTGGTAATGTAAATGCTCGCATTCGTATGGTGCTGGACCGTAATCCAAGCTGTATCATTATTACAGCCTCTAAGAAGGAGGATATCGATCCAGAGATTATCCTTATGGCAGGTGCAATCCAGTGTATATTAATTACTACAGCCTTTGATTCCTTTACAGTGGCACGTCTCATTAATCAGAGTATGCCAATTGGTCACTTCATGACCAAGGACCACATCATATCCTTCGAGATCGAGGATAAGGTGGACGATGTACAGGAGCAGATGTCTAAGGTTCGTCACCGTGACTTCCCTGTGGTGGATGATAAGCAGCATTATATTGGAATGATTTCTCGTCGTAACTTATTAGATGCCAAGAAGAAGCAGGTGATCCTAGTAGATCATAATGAGAAGTCCCAGGCTGTTGATGGAATCGATCAGGCTGAGATCCTAGAGATCATTGATCATCATCGTCTTGGATCCCTAGAGACCATGCAACCAATCTACTTCCGTAATCAGCCACTTGGCTGCTCCAATACCATTATCTACAACATGTATGTGGAGAAGGGCGTACCTATCTCTAAGGAGATGGCAGGTATTATGCTATCCGCTATTCTGTCGGATACACTGATGTTCCGTTCCCCAACCTGCACAGCCATTGATAAGGCAGCAGCAGAGGAACTGGCACGTATCGCAGAAGTAGATATGGAGGAACTGGCAGTTGCTATGTTCGAGGCTGGATCAGACTTCACAGGGAAGTCTGCAGACCAGATTATCTATACCGACTTTAAGATTTTCTATTCAGGGGATACATCCTTTGGCGTGTCTCAGGTCAGCGCTCCAACCAAGCGTCAGCTTGACTCCATTAGAGACAGTTTGCAGGACTATCTGAAGACGGTACAGGCAGATAAGAATATCGATATGGTCTTTGTGATGCTGACCAATATCTTAGATGAGACCACAGAACTTCTTTGCTCTGGCAATAATGTAGACCGAATTGTTAATTCCGCTTTTCGTGGTATCTTAGAGACCGTCGATGGTTACACAATTCTGCCAGGGGTTGTATCCCGTAAGAAGCAGATGGTACCTCCAATTATAGATGCGATTCAAAGAGAGGACCACTCATGAAAGAAACATGGAAACCAGGGAATATGCTTTATCCCATTCCAGCTGTTTTGGTTTCAACCAGAGGCTTGGATGGTAAGGATAATCTATTTACGGTAGGCTGGACAGGAACCATTAACACCAATCCTCCCATGGTTTATATTTCCGTAAGAAAAACCAGATACTCCTATCAGGCGTTGCATGACACAGGGGTATTTGCCATCAATCTCACAACTTTTGACCTTACATGGGCCACAGACTACTGTGGAGTCGTCAGTGGCAGAGACCAGGATAAGTTCGAGAGGTGTCACCTTACCAAGGAGGAGGGAGAAATCGTTCCTGTATCCATGGTGGGAGAGAGCCCAGTGAATATTGAATGCCGTGTCACAGAGGAGAAGGAATTAGGCTCTCATGTGATGTTCATGGCAGAGGTGGTAGCTGTACATGTAGATACTGCATATAAGGATGAGAAGGGTGCCTTTCATCTGGATCAGGCAGACCCAATTGTCTATTCCCACGGAACCTATTATGACTTAGGTAAGCCTTGTGGAAGCTTTGGTTACTCTGTTCGTAAGAAAAAGAAGAAAATAGGTAAGAAGTAATGGCACAGGTTTTATTGATTATACTTGATTTCTTAGGGACCATTGCCTTTGCCATCTCAGGTGCAGTCGTTGCTGGCCGTAAGGGGATGGACATCTTTGGTGTCAATGTGCTTGCAGTAGCTACCGCTACAGGCGGTGGAATTCTAAGAGACTTAATGATTGGATCTACGCCGCCTATGGTCTTTCAGAAACCAATCTATGCCATTGTCGCCATACTAATGGCGAATTTGGTATTTATATACATGTATAAGGTGACGCAGGAACTGCCGAAGCTGAAGCCAGTCTATAATGATTTCTTATTTTTATTTGATACCTTAGGCCTGGCAGCCTTCACAGTAGATGGAGTACTGATGGGAATTCGTCATGGATTCGCAAGTAATATGCTGCTGATTATCTACTTGGGAGTCATCACAGGAGCTGGCGGTGGAGTCCTTCGCGATATCTTTGCAATGGAGATGCCGGAGATCTTTCGTAAGAAGATCTATGCCTTAGCTGCTATTATGGGAGCCATTGCAACCAATGTGGTCTACCTCTTAGTTGGTTCTCAGACTGCATGTATTTTTACAGGATTTGCTGTGGTAGTAATCATTCGTTTTCTTGCTATGCATTTTGAATGGGATCTACCGAGAATTCAGCCCCGATAGGAGAGAAGATTATGAAAATTGTTGAGACTGCACATGAGATGAAGCTAGCTGCTCCAGTTCTAGCAAGTAGCTCCATTGAGGTTAGAAATGAAGCGCTGAGAAGAGTAAAGACAGCCCTTTTAAGTGAGAGCCAGAGAATCTTCGAAGCGAATCAGAAGGATCTTATCGCTGCAGAGAAAAATGGTGTTAACTCTGCAGTGAAGAAGCGTCTGATTTTTAATGAAAAGAAGCTAGAAGATGTGGTAGCTGGAATCGATGGATTGATTGGATTAAGTGATCCAATCGGTAAGGTATTACTAGACCGTATCCTGGATGATGGCCTGGAATTAAAGCGTATCAGTGTTCCAATTGGTGTGATCGGTGTCATCTTTGAGGCTAGACCAGATGCCCTGGTTCAGATCTCCAGCCTCTGTGTGAAGAGTGGCAACTGTGCCATTTTAAAGGGAGGTAAAGAGACCAAGGAGACCAATCGAGTCCTCTTTCAGTTAATTAAGAATGCTGTGGTAGCCGCTGGCTTACCTGAGGGCTGCCTCTTCCAGGCAGAAGCCCACAGTGAGATCGATGAATTATTACAGTGCGATCAGGATGTGGATCTCTTAATCCCAAGAGGCTCCAATGCCTTTGTCCAGTATATTATGGATCACACCCGGATTCCTGTTATGGGACATGCCGATGGCGTATGTCACACCTATATCGATCGTGACTGCGACCTAGAACAGGCAGTGTCCATTGTGACTGATGCCAAGACCCAGTACACAGCAGCTTGTAATGCGACAGAAACGGTTCTGATTGATCGCTGTATAGCAAGAGAGATTTTGCCATTACTTCAGGCGGCCTTTCAGGAGGCCGAAGTAGCGGTGCGAGGCGACCAGGAGATACTGCCTCTCTTAGAAGAGTATGGTTTTCATTTCCCAGAAGGGATGGAGCCTCTCATGGGAGAGGAGGACTACCATACAGAGTACTTAGATAAAATCTGCTCTATGAAGTTGGTTGATGGGGTAGAAGAGGCAATTCTCCATATCAATCGCTTTGGTTCACATCACACAGATGCGATTCTGACAGAGAATCAGAAGACGGCAGAGCGCTTTATGCAGATGGTGGACTCCGCTGGTGTCTACCACAATTGCTCTACTCGATTTGCAGATGGATTCCGCTACGGATTTGGCGCAGAGGTTGGTATCTCCACCTCCAAGCTCCATGCCAGAGGTCCAGTTGGACTGGAGGGCTTAGTGACCTATAAGTATCGTCTCTATGGACATGGTCAGAAGGTAGGAGACTATGCAAGTGGTAAGAGCCAGTTCCATTTTAGAGATGTATAAGATGTAAGGACTGGACCAGATAGGATATAGAGTGTATGGGAAGACAGGTATAAAATGCTTTTTCCCAAAAAGAAAAAAGAAGAGAAAAAGAAAATTGATTATGAAGAAAAGAGGCACATTTTATGGCATCTCGCGTATTTGACTTTAGTGAGGAAGAGGAGAAGAGGGAGGAAGCCGTAAGGCAGGCTATCGTCGACCCCTCTAAGGGACAGATTCCTCTACATGTTACATCCAATCAGCATGAGGCTAGCCCGGAGCATCCCCTCTTTACCCTATCGGATCCAGAGAGAGTTCTGGTTCATCATACCAGCGGCGTTTTTAAGAAGTCCGATCATGGGGTGGTGCTAGAGTATGGGAAGTCCTCGGATCAGTTATATGCTGGGGTTCGTTCGATAGACCTTCGCTTTAAGGACCTGGTAAACTGGCTAGGGGAGACCCATGCCAATGTAAGGCTGTCTGGTCAACAGACCAGCCAGGGCTATGCTGTTTATAAAATTCACGCAGTGGATGCCACTGGGAGACATCGCCTGAAGACAGAGGATGAGTTTTTACAGACAGTGGTAGAGCGGTTGCTTTTAAGCGATCAATCCTTCGAGCCAGAGGAAGTGGAAGAGGACGACCAGGAGACCGACACGGTTTACATTTCTGATATGACATCCATCTCTAACTTCCTAAGGGTGGCGAAGAATACGCTACCTGAGAATATTAGGGACTGGGCTTTTCGTAATCTCGAGATGACCAATCAGACCTCCATTAGTCAGGATGAGAGACGGCATGCCAGACGTGCTCTGTCGATTATGCTGAATATTAAGTGGCAGGGGGCATACTTTCCACCCATTGACCCAGTGGCTGCCAGACAGATCCTAGACGAGGAACTCTATGGCATGGAGAAGGTAAAACAGAGAATCATTGAGACCATTATCCAGATCAATCGTACCCATACCTTACCGGCCTATGGACTGCTCCTAGCAGGGCCTGCTGGTGTAGGAAAATCTCAGATCGCCTATGCTGTGGCTAGGATACTAAAGCTCCCTTGGTCCTCTCTAGATATGAGTACCATTAGAGATCCTGAGGCCCTGACAGGAAGCCCCCGTGTCTATGCCAATGCCAAGCCGGGGCGGATTATGGAGGCCTATCAGAAGGCAGGTTCCTCCAATTTGGTATTCATTATTAATGAGTTAGATAAGGCAGATTCTGGTGCTGGATCAGCCAATCCGGCGGATGCTCTTCTGACTCTCCTAGATAACTTAGGATTCACAGATAATTACATCGAATGCATGATTCCAACAGGCGGCGTCTATCCCATTGCTACCGCCAATGATAAGTCTCGAATCTCAGAGCCACTTATGACTCGATTTGCAGTAATCGATATCCCAGACTATAGCCAGGAGGAGAAGATGCAGATTTTCCAGAACTTCTCTTTCCCTAAGGTGCTGAAGCGGATGCAGATGGAGGAGAGTGAGTGCATCCTTACAGAGGCCGCTGTAGCAGAGGTGATTCGTACCTATGCCAATGAGCCTGGTGTCCGTGATCTAGAGCAGGCGGCAGAGCATTTAGCAGCTCATGCCCTCTATCTCATTGAGACCCAGGGAGTGAAGCAGGTGACCTATGATGAAGAGGATGTGAGAAGTATCCTAGAATAGACTGGAATTAGGAAGTTGAGGAAATCGATTTGAAATTAGTACTAGCACAGATGTCCATGTCCATGGATCGAGGGTCCAATGTAAAGAAGGCCTTAGAGGAAATCGATGTAGCATCCAGTAAGGGCGGGGATTTGATTTTCTTCCCAGAGGCCCAGTTGACACCATTTTTTCCCCAGTACCCAGGGGCTTTACTTTTGGGTATGGGAATTCATAGGGAGGCTTTTTCTGTTCCATCGAATAGTGAGATTCTGTCACAGTTTCAGGAGAAGGCCAAGGAGCATGGGATCTATATCTCTCCAAACTTCTACGTGAAGGATAGGGACGGGCACCTATACGACCGCTCCTATATGATTGACTGTGCAGGCAATGTCCAGGGAGCTAGCGACATGGTTCATATCTATAGTGCACCGAATTTCTATGAGAGGGATTACTATAGTCCATCCAAGGATGGTTTCCGTGTCTATGACACTCCCTTTGGACGAATTGGTATCGTCATCTGCTTCGATCGTCATCTGCCAGAAAGTGTCCGGGCCTGTGCTCTGCAGGGAGCACAATTGGTTCTGATCCCTACAGCCAATCTCACTGAGGAGCCTATGGATCTCTTCCTATCTGAGATTCGGACAGAGGCATTTCATAATAATGTTTTTATCGCTATGTGTAATCGTGTGGGAGAAGAGGACGCCATTACCTTCTCTGGACAGTCCTTAGTGGTTGGCCCAGATGGTGAAGTATTGGCCCAGGCAGGATCTGGTGAAGAGAATCTTTTGGTGGAAATCGACCTGGGAGAGGCACTTCGCTCACGGATGAAGCGGAACTATATCCAATTCGTTACAGCAGATCGTAATGTATACCATATGGAAGGCTCCTTCAGAGACGATCGTAAGGCTTCCATCGAGGATGTCTACCATGCCATGGCAAAGTATGATGAAGGGGATCCAATGCGAATCCAGCACTTTACCAAGGTCTGGACCTATGCCAGATTAATTGGTCTAGGAGAGGGACTTCCTAGTGGATTGCAGACCATCCTAGAGGTGGCTTCCATCGTTCATGACATCGGTATTCATAAGGCAGAAAAGAACTTTGGATCATCCAATGGTAAGCTTCAGGAGAAGCTTGGACCAGAGGAAGCTCTGATTCTATTAACGGATTTAGGACTGGATCGAACACTAATCGAACGGGTGATGTATCTGGTTGGACATCATCATACCTATACAGATATTGAGGGATTGGATTATCAGATCCTTGTGGAAGCAGACTTTCTAGTGAATATCTATGAGGATGAGCTATCTATGGATGCAGCTAGAAGTGCATATGATAAGATTTTTATCACCAAAACAGGTAAGAAAATGTTCCAGAGTCTCTACCCAGAGGCTCTACAGTAGAGATGGAGTTTCTTAGAGGGATTCTCTCGGTAGACGAGAGCTGCTGTAATGAATGGAACAGGAAAAGAGGAAGAAATGAAAAAAGTATATATTGACGGTCAGAGTGGCACCACAGGATTACAGATCTACGATCGTATTGGTCAGCGGACGGATTTAGAACTCCTTCGCATTCCAGAGGATAAGAGACATGATAAGGAGGAACGTAAGAAGTACTTGAACGCTGCGGATATTGTCTTTTTATGTCTTCCTGATGAAGGGGCTAGAGAAGCCGTTTCCTTGATTGATAATCCAGAGGTTCGTGTCATTGATGCATCTACGGCCCACCGTATCAGCCCAGATTGGACCTATGGATTTCCAGAGCTATCCAAGGAGCAGAGAGAGGCCATTCGCCAGTCGAAGAGAGTAGCGAATCCAGGCTGCCATGCCACAGGGGCGATTTCTTCTATTGCACCACTGATTCAGATGGGAATTCTCCCTAGGGATTATCCCATCGCAATCTATTCTTTGACAGGCTACTCTGGTGGTGGTAAGAAGATGATTGCAGACTATGAGACAGATCCCGTTCCTAGGGAGCTTACAGCACCTGGTATCTATGGTCGGACCCTTGCCCATAAGCATCTCCCAGAGATTCAGAAGATGACAGGACTAGATCATGCACCAGCCTTCATACCGGTTGTGGATGACTACTATAAGGGTATGGCTGGCACCATTCTCCTAGAGAATCACCTTTTAAAAAATGTAAGGCGAGATGGAGAGAAGCTGCTCCCTGCCAAGGGAACCATCACAGCGAGAGAGATTCGAGATCTCCTTGCCTACTACTATAAAGATGCACACTTTGTTAAGGTAAGAGCATTTGAAGAGGAGCCGAAGACTCTCTATGCCAATGCTCTGGCTGGAACCAACCAGTTAGAACTAGTGGTTTACGGTGATGAAGTCCATACAGGAATTACCGCTTTATTTGATAACCTAGGGAAGGGTGCATCAGGTGCTGCAGTGCAGAATATGAATATTATGCTTGGCCTCGATGAGACAATAGGATTGGAGTAGGATGTTACAAAGGATTCGAAAGCCCCTGATCATAGCCCTTCTTCTTGTAGTTGTGGCAGGTGGAATCTTCTATGCTATTAAAAACGCAAGTGATTCATCTAGGAATCAAAGAGAAGCAAAGGTAGAAAATAAAAAGTCTAAGGATGAAGAAGAGAAGGCTAAGTCCAATACGAAGAAGGATGATAAGGAGAAGGAATCCAAAAAGACATCCTATGATATTACGCTAGGATTTGCAGGAGACATTAACTTCGCGGATGATCATGAAACCACCCGACACTATCAGGCCAAGGGTGCAAGTAAGATGGCGGATGTACTTAGCCAGGACTATGTAGATGCTATGAATGGCATGTCTCTGATGTGGATTAATAATGAGTTTACTTACAGTAAGAGAGGGACACCTCTCCCTGGAAAGGCATATACGTTCCGGTCGGATCCTAGTCATGTGGCCTGGCTACAGGAACTAGGAATCGACATTGTAGGCTTAGCCAATAACCATGTCTATGATTATGGCAAGGATGCTATGCTTGATACCTTTGATACGTTAGATCAGGCAGGTATCCCCTATGTAGGAGCAGGAAGGAATCTGACAGAAGCCTCCCAGCCCATTTACTTAAAAACCAATGGCTTCACCATCGCCTATGTGGCTGCCAGCTGTGCAGAGAAATTGAAGATGACTCCTCAGGCTACGGATACAGAGCCTGGAATCCTTCGCTGCTATGATAATTCCATTTTTATTGAGAAGATTAAAGAAGCCAAGGCCAATGCAGACTATGTGATTGCATTGCCTCATTGGGGAACAGAGTATTCCACCACATTAACTTCTGTTCAGAAGAATGGTGCCCATGCTTATATCGATGCTGGTGCGGACTGTGTCATTGGCGCTCATCCACATATCTTGCAGGGGATGGAATACTATAATGGAAAGCCAATTGTCTATTCCCTTGGTAATTTCTGGTTTAATGAGAAGACCTTAGACACCATGGTGGCGGTGATTGAAATCAGGGGCGACTATGAGGGGAAGACACCAAATCTATCCAATGGACAGGTGACACTGAAACTCCTACCAGGAGTCCAATCCGGCTATGAAACCAGGATGGCGACTGATACGGGGGAGAAAAATCGTATCTTCAAGGCATTAGAAGATATCTCTGTGAATGTCCAAATCGATGCAGATGGAATTGTTAGAAAAAAGGAATGATGAACCTGGGTAAGAAGCAAACGGTATGAGGAGAGGATTCATGAAAAAAAGTAATAAAACAGGTAAGAAGCCATCGGCATGGAAAATCTGCCTACTGATTCTACTGATTGCAGTAGTCGCTGCTGGAACGGTTATCCTGTCACCGATTCCAAATCTACCAATATTTGGTGAGAAAGCAGGGAAATCTACCGATCACAAGGAGAAGGGAAAAAAAAGGCAGCAGGAGATGAAAAGCAACCCCCTGCCCCTACAGAAGTAGTAGAAGAGGAACCTAGAACAGAGACCATTACCATTTCCTCCGTGGGGGACTTGGCTCTAGGAAAACTCTACGAGTATGACTATAGCAACTCCTTCCTAAAATACTATGATAGCTACGGTGCAGATTACTTTCTTAAGAATGCCAGTGCTACCTTCGCTGCAGATGATTTGACTCTAGGTAATTTCGAAGGTACTCTTACCGATTCCAATAATAAGACAGGGAAAACATTTAATATCAAAGCCCCGAAGGAATACGCATCCATCCTTACCGCAGGCCATGTGGATGTGGTTGGAACTGGCAATAATCATATTATTGACTACGGAGAGCAGGGATCTAAGGATACCTGGGATGCCCTGACGGAATATGGAATTCCCTATGCTCATAATGATAAGACTGTCTTATATGAGACCAGTAAAGGGATTAAGGTAGGCATTGTAGCATCCAATGTATTAAATCCTGCAAATAATCATTTTCTCCTAGATGGAGTAAAGTCCCTTCGAGAGCAAGGGGCACAGATTGTCATTGCCATGCCTCACTGGGGAATTGAGCGCCAGTATCTTGCCAATAAGAATCAAACCGACCTAGCCCATCAATTAGTAGATGCAGGATGCGATTTGGTATTGGGTTCTCATCCACATGTCCTACAGACCATGGAGGTCTATAAGGGTAAGATGATCGCCTATAGCCAGGGCAACTTTTGCTTTGGCGCCAATCGTAACCCCAAGGACAAGGAGACCATGATCTATCAGCAGACATTTACCTTCGTGGATGGTGTCTTACAGAGTGGGGTGAATGTCCATGTCATTCCCTACACCCTGTCATCTAATCTTAGTACCAATGATTATTGCCCTAAGGAAGCTGAGGGAGATCAAAAGACGAAGATTATTGACCATCTGAATTCCTATAGCGAGGGATATTCAGATTTTAAACTAGATAATGATGGAAACTTTCAGATGTAGTATCATAGATTACATGGATAGATCAGTAGGAGAACTTCAGTCGGCCTATTTTGACAGGAGATATCGAGTGTGTTAATATTCAGACCGTTTGTGGGTGTTTTGGGGAATTTAGAATGATTCAAAACAGTCGCGCACGGTCTATATTTATGTGAGGAATAACATGAAATTTATTCGAAGAAAAAGGAATTTATTACTACATTTGACCATGGCTTTTGTGGGAGGCGGAACCAGTGCATACGCTCTCATGATCCGAGGTAATTTCGGACAGGCCCAGACAGCCAATTTAACAGAATTATTTATTCATCTCTTGGTGGGAGATGATTACCTGGATGTACTATATCGCTTTGGAGCGTTTTTACTATTTATGCTGGCCTTAGCGATCTCACATGCACTGAAGAGGAAAGTGCCTGAGGAGATTCTTCAGATGGTGACATTCATAGTGGAATTAATCTGTGCTCTAATTACTGGATTCTTACCACTGAGTCTACCTAATGTGCTGGCACTTTGGCCTGTATTTACCATGGCAGGATTCCAGTGGGGTGCTTTCGCAGGTGCAGATGGCTTTAACTGTTCCACAATATTTTGCTCGAACAACTGTAAGCAGGCGCTTTTTGGCTGGATGGATTACCATTACGACAAAAAGAGACGAAGCTTTGAACAGGGTAGATTCTATACAGCGACGGTTTGCTTTTTCTATACAGGAGTTTGCGCCTTTGCATTCCTCACAATGCACCTTAAGGGACATGCCATTTGGTTTGAAGTGGCGCCTATTTTTGCCGCCATTTCTATCTGGTATCTATCTGGAAGCACAAAACGATTGAAGAAGAAGCCATTTGTTGAAGGTGCATCCAATATTAAGAGGGGAAGTAACGAGTTATAAGGCAGGTTTGTGACAGATAAGGGAAAGGTTAAATAATGAACAAAAGCAGATTAACCGAGGGCAATCCATTACAGGTGATCCTTCGATTTATGTTTCCGTTACTACTGGGGAATATATTCCAGCAATTATATAACATGGCAGATACCATTATAGTAGGTCGCTTTGTAGGGCAGGATGCTTTAGCTGCAGTTGGATCTACAGGTACCATTATGTTCTTAATCATTGGCCTGGTAAGCGGCTTGGCCTCTGGTTTTACTGTTATGACAGCTCAGCGATTTGGAGCCAAGGATGTGGATGGAACCAGACGGAGTGTTTCCAATGCCATTGTATTAAGTGTCCTGATTGTTCTTCTTATGACGATTCTAAGTGTGAGTCTGATGCATCAGATTCTGCACTTATTAAATACGCCAAAGGAGATCTATCACTATGCCTATGACTATATTATCGTCATCTGCCAGGGCTTATTCTGTACAGTATTCTATAACTTATTTGCAGCAATGATGCGTGCGGTAGGTAATAGTAAGATGCCACTGATTCTCCTGATTTTCTCTGCCTGCTTAAATGTGGTATTGGATTTGGTTATGATTATTAATCTAGGCCTTGAGACCAGGGGAGCAGCTCTTGCAACAGTAATCTCTCAGGGTGTATCGGTTATCCTGGCCGGGGTTTACATTGTTAAGAAGATCCCAGATCTTCGAATCAAGAGAGACTTCTATCGCATTGATTTTCGCATGTTAGAAAAGCAGTTAATTGTAGGGATCCCTATGGCCCTTCAATTTGGAATTACAGCATCTGGTACCATGATTCTCCAGGCTGCTGTGAATACCTATGGGGCAGTAGCAGTAGCTGCCTATACTGCGGCCAATAAGGTACAGAGCTTACTCACCCAGGGACATCTCTCCTTGGGGCAGACCATGGCTGCATATACTGGACAGAATTATGGTGCAGGTCGTGTGGATCGTATCCATCAGGGTGTTCGCGCTGCTATGAAAACCAATGTGGTCTACTCTTTGGCAACGGGTGGAATTGCCCTTGGCTTATTGCAGCCAATGATGCATCTCTTCTTCACAGGAGATACAGACTTCGCTGCCATGATGCCATATGCATGGCCATATGTCATTGCCTGTGTGGTTTGCTTTATTCCACTGGGTATGATCTTTATCTTCCGTAATACGATGCAGGGCTGTGGCTTTGGACTAATGCCTATGATGGGCGGAGTAGTAGAACTCTTTTGCCGGCTGTCCTTCGCACTGACTTCCATTTATACAGGAATTTACCTCTTAACTGCATTTAGTGATGCCTTTGCTTGGGTAGGCGCAGGCATCTTCACCTGGATTGCATATATGTTCCTCATTAAGAAGGTGGAGAAGAAGCTAGCAGAAGCAGATTCCAATTAGGAATGAAGTGACGTATGATAGAGGGAATGAGTAGGAATGGCTTAAATGAGGAGCAAGGATGGGACTTGTATCATATAAAAAGGGACAGATTGTACATAAGTTAGGGGAGGAAGTCCAGACCTTAGAACTGGTTCTACAGGGTAGGATTTCCACAAGCTTTGGTAGTCAGTCCCTTCTATTTTCTAAGGGAGACTTACTAGGATTATCAGAGAAGGCAGGATCTTTTTATACCATGACTTTTGTGGCAGAAGAGGATACCACCGTCTATTCTTATCCTTATGAGGATGAGGAATCCATCGTGAGTCTCATTCGTAATAATGGGAAGATTTCCCCGACCTTAGCCATCGCTAAGGTTCGAAACACACTGAACTATTACTATAGCTGTGATGCATACTATGAGGAATTGAGTGGAGAATACAATGCGGTACAGAATGTACTATCGGAGTATCCAATTTTGTCTAAGAGAGCTGGACGAGATAGCATCGACTTTTCTTCTGTATCGGAGTTCGATGCCCCAGAGCTGTCAGAGAGTTTAAAGCCTTGGCAGTTAGATGCCATTGAGGCCTTAAGAGAGAATGAGCAGAAGCTTATGGTTACCTATTCTCTGTCCCCAGCCATTGCAGCCGGTGCAGTTTTAGAATTATCCATCTTAGATCAGTCCATTACCAAAAGTATCGGTGAGCTGATGGCTTACCAGTCTGCCTTTCATCAGGCCACAGCGGCCTTTCAGACGGAGATGGAAGTGATCTCTGTCTACTTGAATTCTAAGAAGACGGATACAGAGGACGCTGGAGAGGATAATAGCGATGGTATGCCACTCTTAGAGAATGCCATAGACACAATTCTTGCCTTCACAGGGATCTCTGGCAATCGTCTCCTTGAGATTCGTAAGTTCATCGAAGCATATAAGGCATTGGATAATCGCCATGGCACTACAGATGATGAGCGCCGCCTTCGTAAGAGCCTTACAGATGCATTTATGGAAATGTATACCAAGGCCTTCTTAAGGGATCAAATCGATCCGAAGCAGACTCCAGATGAAGTGAAAATGTTCCTGTGGTTTGGATTTATCGATGAGGAATTGGCTGGTGCCAAAAATACAGAAACCATGTATCGCATTCTCCATAGTTATAAGCCAGATCCAGAGGGCAGAGTCTATTCCATCTATGAGTGGCTGACGATGGTCTATCGCGGTATCAAGCAGCCCTCTAAGGATGAATTCGGGAATGATTTTGAGGGTTCGCTGAGGGAAGCAGTTACCCATGGTGATATCACAGAAGCTGAGATGGCAAAGCGCCTAAAGAATCCTGAGGATAGAGCACGCTTTGAGATTGAGAATATGTTCCGCTTAGGCAATCGTATGACCTTCGGACGGATTACCACCTACCAGCCATTCTTCGATGCAGAGAATACGGGGATGAGCCTTGAGAAGATCTTCTTATCCCATGAACGTGTGAACGCGGTCATCGATCGTATTAAGGGCATTGATAAGTATCTCTTCCGTAGAGAACGTGTCTACTATGACGATACCATTGGCATTAAGAATCTGAATTACTATGTGGAGGTTCTCCCGACCATGATTCTCTTCCCAAATGCTGGCGAAAGAGCTGGTCTCTGGCAGGAGATTGAGGGTAAGAGAAGAGACTCTAGTGCACGTATGCTTCTTCCAATCTTCATGACAGAGAATCTGGATAAGGCCTTAGTATCCCTCTGCGGAGAGTTCCGCTGGGAGATAACCAAGACAGAGCAGGGCGTTCATTGGAATGACTTGAGAGATCCATCTCTTACGGCAGAGTATGCAGACTATATTCAGTACTATCGTAAGAATCGAGACCTGGATCAGCAGGCGAAGGAGAAGGTGAAGAAGCAGATTGCACGATCTGCAGGTAACCTTCGCAGAATTTTCACATCGGACTACGTGGTTTACATTTATTCAGAGAGTAATGGCAGCCCACTTCTCAATAAGGTGTCCCGTCGTATTCTCTTTACCTATGCACCTTTCTCTAAGAAATCGAGAGACAAGCTCAAGTCCATTGCACTCTATAAGGAGTCACTCAATCGATTTGAGAATAAGAATGGAGAGGCCATTCATCTCTGGCAGAATATTATTCGTAAGCTAGAGCATCAGGATCAGACGGTTCCGCCTGAATTCTATGAGCAGGTGGAATTTCTAGAGTCCTAGGATACGTATGCTTGGAACAAGGGATAAATATAGAATTTAGAGATTTCCCCTAGGAGATGACTTAGGGGGTAACTCGTATTTCGAGGATTTGTCATGAATGGAATTAAGAGAGTACTACACTATATGCAGGGCTATAAGAAGCAGGCGGTTTTGGCCCCTTCTTTTAAGCTGCTAGAAGCCCTGATGGATTTACTAACCCCACTGATTGTTGCAGCGATAATCAATCAGGGTGTGTTGAAGCAGGATATGGGACTGGTGTGGAAGTATTTCGCCCTACTGATTCTCTTAGCTATATTAGGAATGGGTTTTTCCTTCACGGCCCAGTGGTTCGCTGCGAGAGCCAGTGTCGGCTGCACCACAGGATTACGACAGGCACTTTTTGATCATATTGAGAATCTGTCTTATACAGAATTAGATACCCTGGGAACCGATACCTTGATTACCCGAATGACTTCGGATATGAATCAGGTCCAGAATGGTATTAATCTAGCCCTTCGCCTTCTGCTTCGAAGTCCATTTATCGTCCTTGGTGCAGTGATTATGGCCTTTACCATTGATGTGAAGGCAGCCTTGGTTTTCCTTGTAACGGTTCCAGTTCTGTCCATCGTGGTATTTGGCATCATGGTAGCCAGCATTCCCCTTCATCGTAAGGCACAGAACGGCTTAGACCGTCTCCTTGGCACCACCAGAGAGAATCTGACAGGTGTTCGTGTCATCCGTGCCTTCCATAAGGAGACTGCAGAGATCCAGGAATTTGATCAGGAGAATGAGGCCCTGACTCGTATGAATGAGTTTGTTGGTCGTCTGTCTTCTTTTATGAATCCTGCCACCTATGCCATTGTTAATATCGCAACCATTATCCTGATTCAGGTAGGAGCCCTGCAGGTTTCCAACGGATCCATTGCCCAGGGTGACATGGTTGCCCTCTATAACTACATGGCTCAGATCATTGTGGAACTGATTAAACTGGCCAGTCTGATTATCAATATCAATAAGTTCATTGCCTGTGCAGACCGTATTGATTCCATCTTCCAGATAGAGTCCTCCATTCATTATCCTAAGGAGAAGGTAGACCAGGCCAAGTCTCCTAGAGATTGCTTTGATACCCCAGCAGTTGTATTCGATCATGTGACATTTCAGTATGCTGGTACTGGGGAGAATGCCCTAGAGGACATTGACTTTTCCGTAGCCAAGGGCTCTACCATTGGTGTCATTGGTGGAACAGGTTCTGGTAAGTCCACTCTCGTTCATCTGATTCCTCGGTTCTATGATGCAACCTGTGGCGGGGTCTATATTTCCGGAAAAAATGTGAAGGACTATTCAGAGGGAGAACTGATTCAGAGAATCGGTATGGTTCCTCAGAAAGCAGTCCTCTTTGAGGGAAGTATCCGAGACAATCTGCTCTGGGGTAATCCAGATGCCACAGATGAGGATCTGTGGGAAGCTCTTACCATCGCTCAGGGAAGAGAAGTGGTAGAGGGGAAAGAAGGAAAGCTTGATTATCTGCTGGAGCAGAATGGCCGTAATCTGTCTGGTGGACAGAAGCAGAGACTGACCATTGCTCGTGCCTTGGTTCGTAAGCCAGAGATCCTGATTATGGACGATTCCTCTAGTGCCCTTGACTTTGCAACCGATCTAAAGCTCCGTCAGGCCATCCATTCCTTAGATCATGACATGACGGTATTTATCGTGTCTCAGAGAACCAGCAGTGTCCGGACAGCGGATCAGATTCTAGTCTTAGATGATGGTAAGCTGTCTGGCATTGGTAACCATGAGGAATTGATGCAGAATTGTAATCTCTACCAGGAGATCTATTACTCCCAGTTCCCAGAGGAGAAGCCTAAGGATTGGGTTCGCATTGGAAAGGGAGAGGAGGTAAAGGCGTGATGAAGGATAAGAATCGTAAGAATGTATCTAGTATGGAGACCTTCCGTAAGGTGCTTACTGTCATCGCAAAGTACCGGGTCCTTCTACTTTTCAGTGTGATCTTAGCAGGAATCACAGTGATTCTGCAGTTATATATCCCCATTTTATTTGGTGATACCATTGATCTAATTGTGGACAAGGGCCAGGTTGACTTCGCTTCTATGAAGCCAATTCTTTTAGAGATCTTTGGCTTAGTGATTCTAACCTCTCTTTTGACATGGTTCATGAATCTCATTAATAATCGTCTCACCTATCGTACGGTGCAGGATATCCGTAGTAAGGCCATTCGACAGATTGAGAATCTGCCACTGAGTTACT
Source organism: uncultured Lachnospiraceae bacterium (assembly GCA_900317915.1). Lineage (GTDB taxonomy): Bacteria > Bacillota > Clostridia > Lachnospirales > Lachnospiraceae > Lachnocurva. The sequence goes on from ONIO01000001.1 coordinate 28,930, forward strand.
TGGATTCCCATAGTACAGGTGATGTGGTACAGCGTGTCATCGCAGATGTAGACCAGTTATCCGATGGTTTGCTTTTGGGATTCACCCAGCTATTTTCTGGTGTGATTACCATTGTAGTGACTTTGATTTTCATGTTTTCTAAGAATGTGGAGATTACCTTACTGGTTCTCATACTGACGCCAGTAAGCTTCTTAGTTGCGAAGTTTATCTCTAGTAGATCCTATGCCATGTTTCAAAAGCAGACCAAGACCCGTGGTAAGCAGACTGCTTTGATTAATGAGATGGTGGGAAATGAGAAGGTGGTGAAGGCCTTCGGACACGAAGAGGAAGCATCTAAACAGTTTCGTAAGCTTAATGAGGATCTCCAGAGATACTCAGAGAAGGCCATCTTCTTTAGTTCTCTTACCAATCCATCCACCAGAGCCGTGAATAATGTGATCTATGCGCTAGTGGCTTTGATTGGTGCAGGACGTATTTTATCTGGCCGTTTAACAGTAGGTGGATTAACCGTTCTCTTATCATACGCGAATCAGTATATGAAGCCATTCAACGATATCTCTTCTGTGATTACAGAGTTACAGAATGCCTTGGCTTGTGCCCAGAGAGTCTTTGACTTGATTGAGGCAGAGCCAGAGAGCGCAGACTGCAATCAGGAACTTGTCATTAAGGAAGAGAATCATGGAAGCGTAGATATTGAGCACGTGAACTTCTCCTATGTGAAGGATCAGAAGTTAATTGAGGACTTTAACTTCCATGCAGAGCCTGGGCAAAAGATTGCTATCGTTGGTCCAACAGGGTGTGGTAAGACGACTTTTATCAATCTCTTAATGCGCTTCTATGATGTGGATTGTGGACGGATTACCATTGATGGCCAGGCAATTAATCAGGTGTCTCGTGGTTCACTTCGTACCAATTATGGTATGGTACTACAGGAGACCTGGATTAAGAATGCCACCGTTCGTGAGAATATCGCCTTTGGTAATCCTGAGGCTACAGATGAGGAGATCATCCACGCTGCGAAGGAAGCCCATAGCTATGAATTCATTCGTCGTATGCCTAAGGGACTCGATACCATTCTCCATGAGGATGACCTGTCCCAAGGAGAGAAGCAGCTCTTATGTATCACTCGTGTGATGCTTCTCATGCCACCAATGCTGATTCTAGATGAGGCGACATCCTCTATTGATACCCGAACAGAACTATTGATTCAGGAAGCCTTTGATAAGCTGATGAAAGGCCGCACCAGTTTTGTGGTTGCCCATCGCTTATCCACCATTCGAAATGCAGACTGTATCCTGGTGATGAATCAGGGACGGATTATCGAGCAGGGTAGTCATGAGGAATTAATGGCTCAGAATGGCTTCTATACCAACCTGTATAACTCCCAGTTTGCAGGGGTAGAGATCTAGTTTTTTATGGATACGAAGCAAGCTGCCTGGTATCCATTTTTTGAGAGGAATACTTGTGTTACAACGGGAAGATTTGTTAGAACTCACACGTCGATTCACCATTGACCGCTGTCACTTGGACAGGGTAGCAGGTGCCTATTTTGATCGGGAAAATGAGATTGATGGCACATTTAATGTCCATATGCAGGATTTATCTCCCCATGAGAAAAATGTAAACCTAAGCCATTTTAAGGATGTTCTCTTTGGACCAACCAACGAGACAGTTGTGGAGATGCCCTGCCCTGGAAGCTATGCCGAGACGGATCAGGAAGCAATGGAGGTCGCCCGGTTTATGGAGGGCTTACGGTCCACAGGACTTAAAAATGATGGGCTCTTAGATATCCTCTATGACTTAGTGGCACAGGCTTTTCCCAAGGGAGCGCCCTTTACGATTGTACTAGGCCATGGCCTCTTTGATGTGCCTCGTAAGACCAGTGATGGAGAGGAGCAGTGGGAGTCTGATGTGATGTATGATTATCTCATTGGGGCGGTTTGTCCCCTTCTTACAGATTATGAACCAGATACTCCAGTGGCTGGATTTTTATATCCATCCTTTTATGACCGTATGGAGGATGAGGATCATATGGTTCTTATGGATGGGAAGAATGGCTACAGCCTTGGATTGAAGGAGATCCTTCGGATTCAATAGAAAATGAGAGATTGGTTTATATTTACTACTATGGAATGAGAAAATCCCTTATAATGGAATTATATATCTATCTTAGAAGATAATTGTAATAGTTTTAGATGACGGGGGATTGTCTATGAGAAAAGTAGTAGCTTTCGGTGTGGACCAAAACTATATGATGCCCACCACCGTTGCAGTGAAGTCGATTCTGGCCAATAATCGGGATACAGATATCTACATTGTAAATGATGGCTTAGCACCAGAGTGGTTCTGGGAATTGAATCGAATCGCTCGCATGGTGAATTGTCGTGTCATTGATCAGCGAATTGATCCAGAGCTTCTGGTGTGGGATTCTGGATTTCAGCATATCTCAGGTATGGCCTATGCCAGATTCTTCCTGCCAGAATTGATGCCAGACTGTCAGCGTATCCTTTACATCGATTGTGATACCCTTGTGGACAGTGATATTACGCCGCTATTTACCCTGGATATGGGTACCTATGATGTGGGCTGTGTCCAGGACTGGCTGAATCGGAAGCTTTTTAACTCTGGAGTGATGCTTTTTGATGCGGACAAGTGGAGAGAGAAGGAGATTCGGAAGAGATTAGTAGAGACTCTGGATGTTATGAAGGAAGAGGGCCTTCCTACAGATGATCAGCAGGTTTTGAATCGATACTTTGGAGAGAATTATCTCCATCTGCCACTGGCTTGGAATTTCCAGACTGGAATTGATGCGGTTCTTCCTGCAGAGAAGTCCTATATTGAGAAGTATGGCCACTTGGATGATTATCGGATTATCCATTACTCTACTGCGGCCAAGGCGTGGTTAGAGAACTGTCATGTCCGTCACAGAGATATCTGGTGGAGCTATTGGGCCATGGGTGCTTCAGAGATCCTAAGGGAGAATGCTGCGAGAGAGACGAGACTAGTGTGCGGTATTTTCATCATGTCTGATCAAATCCATGACCTGGATCAGTTGGCAGAGGCTTGCCCTCATGTAGAGTTCCATGTCTATGCTAGGACCAGTGTCAGCGAGAATGTTTTGATGTATAGGAATCGTCAGAATATTCGCTTGTATCCTGCTATTACAGAGGTTGAACTGGTGGCACTCCATGAGGATCAGATGGATAGGGTAGATCTATTTATTGATCTGGATCGAAGCAGGATGAAGTCTGAATTAGATACAAAACTTCCTCGTTGGACCACCAAGGACACAGAGGAAGAGGGCGTGACCTACGACCGGGTATTTGATAATCTAGAGGAATTAGCCCTGGCGCTAAATGAAGTGACAGAGGCCTAGATTACATAGAAGAATAAAAAACCATCTCGAGAATTTTCTCGGGATGGTTTTTTATTCTTATTGAACAAGAATCTCCATAAGGGATGCATAGACATCCTCATACTTCACCTTCCAGTTGTAGCAGATGGCATCTGCCTCTGCCTGGGTGGTGACATTCAGTGTCAGATCTACTAGAGTACGCACACCCTGACGTACAGCGAGGTGAACTGCGTATCCGCCTCCCTCTGCACGATCATAGATCGCTGTGACACTATTTTCACTTTTCATTTTTAACCCATGGGTATTGAAATAATCTTCGATATCCTTTTCAATGGCCGGTGTGATACGGTCCCGGAACATATCTAGGGTCTTTTGTCCCTCCTCTGTTAAGGTGTAGAGGACAAGGTTGTGACTGGTCTCACCCTGGATGAAGTGGTTTTCCTCTAATCCATGAATGATTTCCTGAATTGCAAAGTAACCCGTGTATTTGGCGTCTGTAAAGAAATCAGAAATCTGCGTATTGGAAAGAGAAAAACCAGCTCGTTCCAGAAGTTCAAGCACTGTCATCTTGTATATCATATCTGGTTCTGCCATTTTTTCCTCCTTTTTCTTCTTATAACCATACCATAATAGCAGTGAGAATTTCTAGCACTATGGTGGGGGAATGATGGATTATTTCAAGTCCTAAGCCTTCACGTGATCCTTTACTGCTTGGGCTACGACATCAGAAACCTTCGGATCAAAGGCCTCTGGCATAATATTTTCGTCATTTAATTCATCCTCAGGCACAAGAGAAGCAATGGCTTCGGCTGCTGCCAGCTTCATCTCTTCTGTGATATCCTTGGCATGGGCTTCTAGGGCACCCTTGAAGATTCCAGGGAAAGCAACCACATTATTGACCTGATTTGGAAAGTCGGATCGTCCAGTTCCAACCACACGAGCGCCAGCTGCTTTGGCTACATCTGGCATGATCTCTGGTGTAGGATTCGCCATAGCAAATAGGATGGCATCCTGATTCATGGACTGCACCATCTCAGGAGTTACAATATTTGGAGCAGATACACCTACGAAGATATCAGCACCCTTTAGGGCATCAGCGAGAGAGCCCGTCTGTCCATCCAGGTTGGTGACTTCCATCATTTTTTTCTGCATCCAGTTTAGGTCACTGGAATTTTTCGATAGGATTCCAGACTTATCACACATGGTGATTTTTGGAAAGCCGTAGCGGAGCAGGAGCTTGGTAATTGCTACCCCAGCGGAACCTGCACCATTTACAACGATGCGGCAGTCTTCCTTCTTTTTCTTTACGACCTTTAATGCATTGATAATACCTGCTAATACCACGATGGCTGTTCCATGCTGATCGTCATGGAAAACAGGGATATCCACTTCCTTTTTCAGACGCTCCTCGATTTCGAAGCAGCGTGGTGCGGAGATATCCTCTAGGTTAATGCCGCCGAAGGTAGGTGCAATGGCCTTACAGATTTTAACGATCTCATCTGGATCCTGGGTATCCAAGCAGATTGGAAAGGCATTGACACCACCGAACTCCTTGAAGAGAACCGCTTTTCCTTCCATGACTGGCATGGCAGCCTCTGGACCGATATTACCAAGGCCTAGCACTGCAGAACCATCGGATACCACAGCAACTGTATTGGCTTTTAATGTATAGTTATAGACCTCTGACTTATTCTGATGGATTAGGCGGCAGGGAGCGGCTACACCTGGAGTGTAGGACAGGGCCAGATCCTCTCTGGTTCTCACATGGGCCTTCGCCTCAGTAGAAATCTTACCATTCAATTTTCTATGTAACTCTAATGCTTTTTCGTCATTTGTCATGCGTTTACCTTCCTCCTAAACGGTCACTTATAGAAACCTAACCATTTCTTATGATAGCAAAGCTTCCTACTTGGAACAAGAAAGCAGATTATAATTTCTCTTTATGAAAATGATAAGATTTGATGATAGGAAAATGTTCCTGTTCGTTGTAAAATAAGTAGTTAGAGAAGTGTAAAAATTTTGGAGGCATTCTTTACATGAGTACAGGAAGATTCTTCCATCACAATTTCATAGTGAGTCTTCTTCTGTGCATGATTGCCCTTTTGACCCTTAATGCCTGCAGTAAGGATGATGGGAAACATACTGCCTCAGAGGGAGGATCCGGGAAGAAACGAACCACTTTGGATAGCTGTCCGATGCCGGATGCGTCTGGTAGCAGGGTTTGGACCTCTACCGATCAGACAGTGCAGGTGGATGCATCCCATACAGAGGATGGCTATGTGCTGGTATCCTACACAGGAAGTGCGGATAAGGTCCAGGTCCAGGTGACGAATCCAGATGGAAGTCGTAATCCCTATCCCCTGGAACTAGGATCCTATAAGGGGATTCCACTTACTGGCGGAAATGGAGACTACCTGCTTCAGGTCCTCATTCATGTCTCTGGTAAGAAGTATGCCATTGGCTTATCTGAAAGCTTCACAGTTCAGTTGAAGGACGAGTTTACGCCTTACCTCTATCCCAATCAGTATTGTGATTATAGTCCTGACTCAGACTGTGTTTTGAAGGGACGGGAGATCTCTAGGAATTCCACCGATGACTTAAACTATATTGGAAATGTATACCAATTCGTTATTCAGAATATCTCCTATGATGAGGACTTTGCGAAGAATATCCCTGTGAATTATCTCCCCAATCCAGACACAACAATGTCGGTAAAAAAGGGAATCTGTTTAGACTATGCCAGTCTAACCACAGCCATGCTTCGTTCTCAAGGGATTCCGACAAAGCTTGAAGTGGGGTATTCTGATGATGTTTATCATGCCTGGGTATCTGTATGGACAGAGGAGACAGGCTGGATTGATAATGCAATCGAGTTCACAGGAGACTGGACCCGTGTGGATCCAACACTGGGTGCTAATAATAAGTCTTCCAGCGTGAAAAAGTATATTGGAGATGGTAGTCATTATACTCTGGACTATAATTATTAGTTAAAAAGGGTGATGATTCATATTAAAGGAGAGAGTATGGGAAGCCAGGATAATATGGAAGAAAGAAAAGTAGAAGAAAAGGCACTGCCAGACTTATACCTGTCTGATTTCGCAGAGCAGATGGCACAGATTCTAGAAGCTGGAATGGTGCCCGAGGATGGCTTGGAACTAATGCGTGAGGATTCCAATAGCGATGCAGAGAAGAAACTCTTAGACCAGATGATTGCATCCATTCAGTCCCAGGGAGACCTAAGTGTAGCTATGAGAGATACGGGGGTATTTCCAGACCGTATGGTATCCATGGTGGAGATGGGAGAGTCCACAGGTCATCTCGATCAGGTTCTAAGTAGCTTAAATACCGAATATGAGAGACAGGATGCCTTGAAGCGAAGCGTTCGAAATGCAGTACTGTATCCGATACTGATCTCTGGCATCATGATTGTTCTCATCGCATTGATTATGATCTTTGTTATGCCCGTTTTTAAAACGGCCTATGCAGCCCTAGGAGTAGAGATGTCCGGCCTACAGGAGGGACTATATCAGTTTGGCATATGGCTGTCCGGAATGGGACTTCCCATTGTAATTGGTGCTGTGGTATGTACCCTGATCTTTGTCCTACTTAGTCTCTATCGCTCTGAGAAGCAGGGAGACATGGGGGAGAATCTATTTTGGAGTCGCCCAGAGGACCGCTATCAGATTGCACTTTGCCGCTTCTCAGGCATTATGAGCCTGACCTATTCTGCTGGACTTACAACAGAGGATGGCATCGGAATGGCTAAGAAGGTGATCAGAGAGAAGCAATTATCAGAGAAGCTAACTGCTATGCAGGACTGCATCAACCAGGGCCAGTCCTTTTCGGAGGCTGTTCGTAGCACTGGGATCTTTACCAGCCGTGAGCTTAGACGAATTGAGATTGCAGAGCGTACAGCCAAATTAGACATTGTGATGCAGGAGATTGCAGATGATTATCAGAATCGTGTGGATATCTCTGCTGGTCGTAGAGTTGGTCGGGTAGAGCCAGTGCTGATCGCTGTACTATCCCTTGTGGCAGGCCTCATTCTGCTATCTGTTATGCTGCCACTCTTATCCATAATGAGTACCTTGTAAGAATTTGCTTGGAGGATCCCATGAGAAGGAATACACGGGAATTAAACTATAGAAAAGAAGAGAAGAGACAACGGTTTTTCTTTCTCCTTCGAATCAGTCTCTATCTGGCTGTGATTGTCTATTTCGCCCTGGCCTTTGTGGTTTTATCCACCAGGAATCAGGCCAGAGCCAGAGAGACTCTGCAGAAGGCTGTGGAGCAGGATCTCACCGCCTATTATGCCAGAGAGGGCTATTATCCTAAGGATCTTAAGGCACTTGAAGAGAATTATGGCCTTACCTATGATAAGGATGTTTTTCATGTGAAGTATGTGATTCGGGGAGAGAATATCCGTCCCTATGTCACCATTATTGAGAAGGGGGAGAAGTGATGCAGAATAAGACCATTCGTAAGCCCTCCTATCAATTCGCTTTTCCAGTGGTGCTTTTTATTCTCTTGGCAGTGGCTATGTTTGCTATGACTTTGTATGGGGCTATTTCTTATCAGAAAAATGCTGCCTCACAAAAGAAGAATTTTGCCAGAGAGACCATCACGGACTACATTGCTAAGAAGATCTCTCATAATGATGCCAGAGGCTCCGTCTCCATTCAGAGCCTGGGAGACGGGGATGCTCTCTACCTTAGTGATAGCGCAGAGTCTGGAGAGTATGTCACCATACTCTATACCTATCATGGGACTCTTAGAGAAATATATACCAAGCCGGAGAATACCTTCTCCTTGGACGCTGGTTCTAGCATCTGTGAGGCAAAATCCTTAGAACTAAAAAAGATTTCAGACCACCTGATACAATGCACTGTTACAAGTAAGGACGGGAAACAAAGCATATATGTGAAGGTGCAAAGCGGGGTGACTGCTCATGAGTAATGAAAAGAAGATAGAGGAGAAGAACCTTCAGTGCAGGAATCGTCATGCATGGCTCTTTTTACTTGAGACTGTTTTTGCCATTAGTATCCTGATTCTATCTAGCACGGTTTTGGTTCGCGGATTTGTCCTATCAAAGAGGGATCGTATCCAGGCAGAAGAGATGCATGGAGCCAGTATCAGCACAGAAAATGTCACCTCTATCATTCGAGGAAGCACCTCGGAAGAAGAGCTGCTTACGAATCTTAAGAAGGCCTATGCTGTTAAGGCAGTAAAGGATAAAACGAAGAAGAAGCTCGTGCTATACACCACAGAGACTGGAGCGAAGGCAAAGTCGAATCAGAAAGAGAAGCGCTATATCATCACCCTTCAGTATGAGATGGATGGAAGTCTCTTCCGGGGGAAACTGAACTGCTCTCTAAGCAATGATCCAAAGGATCCAACGGGATCCAGTGCTTTGATCAAAAGAGAGATCCTTCATGAGATGGGGGAGGGTAAGCTATGAATTTTTCAAGAGAAAAGAGGAATCGTCCCCTGGGTCTCTATCCTATAGGATTGCCACTTCTACTTCTTATCTACATCATTTTATGTGTCATTACTTTATCTGTATTATCCCTTCTGACATCCAGAGGGAATATGTATAATGAAAGAGATGAAGTGAAGTCGAAGGAAGCTTTGAATCAGGCGGAGAATCAGGCTGAGGAATGGATTCATGAGATGAAAAATAAGGATGTAAATAGCGGAGTGAAGGAAGAGACCAAGGACTTTATGGTGAAGGAGAACTCCTATTTACATGTGACACTTTCCTTGAATGAGGAGACGAGTCAATATGAGATTACATCCTATGTATTAGTGGATTCCTCTCCTGATACAGACGATGAGACCCTACAGGGGCTGTGATGGAATGGATGGACTTGGTTTATTTTTAGGAAATGGGGACTTTTTATGTATACAGCAAATGAGATACTCGTAGCAGCAATCGAACAGAATTGCACCGACATATTTATCGTTGCCGGACATGCTGTAAACTTCCGTGTCCATGGGGAGGTAATCCCTTATCAGCCAGAGAGTGGTCCTTTGACACCGAAGATGACTAGGCAGATCATTCAGGAGATCTATGGAATGGCTGGAGGTGGCTCTGAAGAGGCCCCAGTGGCACGTCCTATGGATGTACTGGATCGAACAGGGGATGATGACTTCTCCTTCTCCCTGCCTAAGCGCTGTCGCTTCCGTATGAATGCCTATAAGCAGAGAGGTACCTATGCAGCTGTTATTCGAGTGATTACTTTTAAGCTGCCGGATAAGGAGACCTATCACATCCCAGATGCTGTCATTGAACTGGGGAATCTCCATAAGGGACTGGTTCTGGTCACAGGTCCTGCAGGATCCGGTAAGTCCTCCACTCTGGCCTGTATCATTGATAATATCAATCAGACAAGAGCCTGCAATATCGTCACCCTAGAGGATCCAATTGAGTATCTGCACCATGCCAATCGAAGTGTTATCAGTCAAAGAGAGATCCACTCCGATACAGAGAACTATCTCACAGGCCTAAGGTCAACCCTTAGACAGAGTCCAGATGTAATCCTCCTAGGAGAGATGCGAGACTATGAGACCATTGCAGTTGCAATGACTGCAGCAGAAACAGGACATCTTTTATTCTCCACTCTACATACTGTAGGTGCAGCCAATACCATTAACCGAATTATCGATGTCTTTCCTCCGGATCAGCAGAGACAGATCTCCCTGCAGTTATCTATGGTTTTAACTGCTGTAATCTCACAGCAATTGGTGCCAACTGTGGAGGGTGGTGTGATGCCTGCCTTTGAGATTATGATGGTGAATCCTGCCATTCGTAATATGATTCGAAGCGATAAGGTCTTCCAGATCGACTCTGTAATTGCATCGGATAAGGATACCATGATGACCATGGATGCCTGCCTCTTAAACTATTACCAGAGAGGTATTATTACAAAGGAGACAGCCCTTCTCTATGCAACCAATGCAGAGACTTTGGAAAAAAGGCTGTAATCGTTGAAAAAATATATGAAAGATCTGAAAGATGACATCAGACCAAATGAAATCCCTCTTTTCAAAAGAGGGATTTTTGTTTATACTGAATATATTCAAGAAATCTAAGACATAAGCATATTCCGTCGTTTCAGACATTGTATACCCATGATTTCGATTTTTTAATCTGTTTTTGTTTATTCTTATTATCGATAGATCAAAAAAGGATTTTCAATTTTATTTTTAGAATAGAGGATGATTGTATGAATCAGGATATGAGAGAACGATATGAGACTCTATCTGCTGTAGTTCTAAGAGAACTAGCAAAGAGTAGAGGCATTAAGAAGACATCTCGCATGAAAAAGGATGAACTAATTGAAGTCATGCTAGAAAAGGATGATGAAGAAGAAAAGGCAGCCAAGGCAGAAGAGAAGAAGGCACCTAAGAAGAGCGCCAAGGCAGAAGAGAAGAAGGCAGCTAAGAAGAGCACCAAGACAGAAGAGAAGAAGACTCCTGAGAAGAGCACCAAGACAGAAGAGAAGAAGGCACCTAAGAAGAAAGCAGAAGCAAAGCCTGAAGAGAAGCTTGTAGAGAAGGCAGAATCTAAGGCAGAGTCTAAGGCAGAGTCTAAGGTGGCTTCTAAATCAGATGGGAAGGCAGAAAAGAAGCCAGCTTCTAAGTCAGGTGCGAAGGGTGAATCTAAGACAGCTACCAAGGCAGAATCCAAGACTGTTTCTAGACCAGATGCCAAGGAAAAGCCACAGGGTAGATCCCATAAGAAGGTTGAGAGTAGAGGAGACAAGGAAGAAAAGCCGATTTCTAAGGCACATCATGTGTCCCAGGCTCCAGTTGAGGTCGATGAGAATAAGAGACGTGCAGAGAAGCAGGCCATGAAGGATGAGAAGGCCCAGGAAGAGATCTCCCAGTATAAGGATGCACACCTGGTAACAGGTATCCTTGAGGTCTTAGCGGAAGGATATGGCTTCATCCGTAGTGATAACTACATGCCTGGTGATAATGATGTCTATGTATCTCCATCCCAGATTCGTCGCTTCAATATGAGGACAGGCGATATCATCTCTGGTAAGACACGTAAGAATAATCCCAATGACAAGTTCGGCGCATTACTTTTTGTAGAGTCCATGAATGGTGAGAATCCTGATGTGGCATCTAAGCGTAAGAACTTCGAGGATTTGATTCCAATCTTCCCAGATGAGCGTATTCGCTTGGAGTACCCAGGTGCTTCTCCAGCCATGCGTATTGTGGATCTCTTCTCCCCAATTGGTAAGGGACAGAGAGGTATGATTGTATCTCAGCCGAAGGCAGGTAAGACAACTCTCTTAAAGGAAGTTGCGAAGTCTGTGAAGAGTTCACAACCTAATATGCACATCATCGTTCTCTTAATCGATGAGCGTCCTGAGGAAGTTACAGATATGAAGGAGTCCATTGAAGGAGATAATGTAGAAGTTATCTATTCTACCTTCGATGAGTTGCCTGAGCATCATAAGAGAGTATCTGAGATGACTATTGAGCGTGCCAAGAGACTAGTAGAGCGGGGAAAGGATGTTATGATCCTCTTAGACTCCATTACTCGTCTGGCACGTGCCTATAACTTAACCGTACCACCATCTGGTAGAACCCTGTCTGGTGGTTTGGATCCTGCAGCACTGCATATGCCCAAGCGTTTCTTTGGTGCAGCTCGTAATATGAGAGGTGGCGGATCCCTTACCATTCTTGCAACGGCACTTGTTAACACAGGATCGAAAATGGATGATGTGGTATATGAGGAGTTCAAGGGGACAGGTAATATGGAACTGATCCTGGATCGTAAGATGTCTGAGAAGAGAATCTTCCCAGCCATTGATCTCACCCAGTCCTCTACCAGAAGAGATGACCTTCTTCTGTCCAATGAAGAGAAGGATGCCATGGAGATTGTTCGTCGCGGCTTAAATAGCATGCGTAAGGACGATGCAACAGAGCAGATTTTAAATATGCTTACCCATACTAGAAATAATGGAGACTTGGTTCGTCTGATTCTCCGTAAGCACATGCTGTAAAAAGAATCATAAAAATCTGAAATTGTCAATATGTCATCTTGTATATACAATTCCCTAAATTATTGTTATAATTAAAGAGTGAGTTCGCACACTGAGGAATGTGGCTTACATATGACAGATTGTATATGGAGGTACATATAATGAGTAGAGAACATTTTATGCGGGCGAACAAGACCGTAGCGGGATTGGGGATCATGACCTTCGGGTACTTTAAGTTTAAGGACAAAAGACTCGGTGCGGTTTTGATCATGTTTGGCTCCACGGTGATGTATATCGTGGTGATGCTGATCCAGAATGATATGATGTTTTACGCATTTGCCGTTCCGGTGATGTTTTCCTGTGTGACCTATCTGGACCTGAGGCTCCTCATCGAGGGCCAGGCCATCTTTACCGTGATGCCCCTCATTGTTTTGATCCGGGGAGTGATCGCCACCCATGAACTGAACCGAGCACATATCGTGGCGGGATTTATCATCATCCTTACCGGCATTGCTTCCATCGAGAGCATGAAACTCCGTAAAAAGCTGACCATGGAGGATGAAGAGGAGATCCAAGAGAACGTATCCAAGCAGGAAAAGGCTACGGAACAGATGACGGCGGTAGCCGGGAACATTACAGAGCTTTTTAACGACGCAAAGAATTCCGTTGAGGAGTTAAAAGAGATCATCACCAATAACCGTGACGGAATGCATGAGATCGCCGGTAGTACGGAAAACACTGCCCAGTCCATTACGGAACAGTCCCATATGATCGCCGATATCAACCAGCAGACGGAAGCTGCCGAGGAAAAGAGAAACCAGATGATGGAGGTTTCCGGAGAGACCCAGCAGGCAGTACAAAACGGTGTTGGTGTGATCCAGGACTTAAGAGCCAAGACAGCCAGCGTGGTAGACTTAAGTCAGGTGACAGTGGATGCCACAAAGGCTTTGACGGAAAAGGTAAAGAGTGTGGAAAGTATTGTGGATTCCATTCTTTCCATTTCCAGCCAGACCAATCTTCTGGCACTAAATGCTTCCATCGAAGCAGCCAGAGCGGGAGAAGCCGGCAAGGGCTTTGCCGTTGTGGCGGATGAGATCCGGGTACTGGCGGAGCAGACAGCTTCCGCTTCCAACCAGATCACCGAGATCATCGAAGAACTGACTCAGGATGCGGAAAAAGCCATGGACAGCACCAATGAAGCAGCGGATTCCGTTCGGGATCAGAACGAACTCATCGAGAATACGGCAGAGACCTTCCAGAGGATCGACGAGAACGTAAACAACCTGATCCAGCGTTCCGATGATATCGGAGACAGCATCAGCGCCATCGGGAGATCCGCAGCGGAGATCAATGAGAGCATTACAAATCTTTCCGCCACCAGTGAAGAGGTGGCATCCCTTTCCAGTACGGGAGAGACGGATGCGCAGAATGCGGTGGATCGCTTTGGAGCATTTAATGATGTACTGAACAATATCTACGAAGAAGCAAGTCGGTTGCAAGCATAAAGAACTGCCCGCAGCTCTAATCTGAAATTATCTGAAAAAGGTATTGAACGAATCCCCTTTCGATGCTATAATAAAAAAGCTGTTTCGGGATGTACAGCACGTAGTATGAATTTATTTTTTGATTTGAGAGGTGAAAGTCATGCGTCAGGGAATCCATCCGGATTACTATCAGGCAACCGTTACATGTAACTGTGGCAACACATTTACTACCGGTTCTACCAAGGAGAACATCCACGTCGAAGTTTGCTCTAAGTGCCATCCATTCTATACTGGACAGCAGAAGGCTAACAAGGCTCGCGGACGTATCGAGCAGTTCAACAAAAAGTACGGTTTCGAAACAAAATAATCGTAAATTCTGGTCGATCGGGGTTGAGAAGTTTTTCTCAACCCCTTTTTCATTATTAGAATGTAAGCTTTGGGAGAGTATCTATTGCATCCCAAGCAGGATTAGGGAATAAAGGGAGAGAAGCATGGCAGGTAAGGTATTTTCTGGCATTGGTGGTCAGGCCGTAATGGAAGGGGTTATGATGCGTTCTAAGGACGAATATGCTGTGGCAGTTCGTCTATCGGATCACTCGATTCATGTAGAGAAGAAGCAGGATAATTTTGGCTCTTCTAAGTGGCTGAAGGTTCCAATCATCCGTGGTGTGATCTCCTTCATCTACTCCTTGGTTACTGGCATTCGTGCCCTGATGACCTCAGCAAGTTTTATTGAGGATGATGAGGAGACAAAGGAAAAAAGAAGTCATATGACAGCAGAAGAGATTAAGAAGGCTGAGGATAAGGAATTGTGGGGAAGCTTTTTCTTCTCACTGGTTTTGGCCCTGGCGATCTTTTTCATGCTTCCTTATGGTCTTTCAAAACTCTTTCAGAGACTGGTTCCTAATAAGGAAGTGGTGATTGCATTCGAGGGAATCCTTCGTGTAGTCATCTTCTTAGCCTATATTGTTTTAATCTCTAAGCTAGAGGATATCCGAAGAGTTTATATGTACCATGGGGCAGAGCATAAGTGCATTAACTGTATTGAAAATGGCATGCCACTTACTGTGGAGAATGTGAAGAAGAGCGCCCGCCTCCATAAGCGTTGTGGTACCAGCTTTATATTTATCGTAATGATCATTAGTATCTTCGTATTTATGTTCATTCGTTCAGAGAATCCATTGATTCAGATTCTCCTTCGCTTCGCATTGATCCCGGTCGTTGCCGGAATCTCCTATGAGTTTATTCGATTGGCTGGTAGGTCAGAGAATGCCCTGGTGAATCTCTTAAGTAAGCCAGGCCTTGCCCTGCAGAAGCTCACTACACAGGAGCCAGATGACTCTATGATTGAGGTGGGAATCGCATCTGTAGAGGCAGTCTTTGACTGGAAGAAGTTCCAAGAGGAGCACCAGAGTGACTTTGCCATGGGAAATGAGGTCCATCATTGAAATATAGAGAGTTATTAATGGAGGGAATCCATGCCCTACGAGAGCATGAGGTTCCAGATCCAGAATATGATGCTAGAGTCCTTCTAACAGATGCTGCCAAGCTTCGCCTGCAGGACTATATCCTTCATGCGAATGAGGAAGCCACAGAGGAGCTGGCTCTGACCTATCGGCAGCATATTAAGTCCCGTGGCGAGAGAGTGCCACTACAGCATATTACAGGCAGTCAGGACTTCATGGGATATGAGTTCTATGTGAATGAGGACGTTTTGATCCCTAGACAGGATACAGAGACACTGGTGATAGAGGCTGAGAAGTACCTAAGAGATGACATTTCCATTGTGGATGTCTGTACTGGATCAGGCTGTATTCTCTTGTCTCTTCTTAAGAGAAATATAGACCGTTTCCCTCATATAACAGCACAGGCCATCGATCTTTCAGATCGTGCACTAACGGTTGCCAAAAAGAATGGGGAAGCGCTGGGATTATCAGATCGGGTTACATTTATCCAAAGTGACCTATTAATGGGACAGGATGAATGCTATGATGTGATTGTATCGAATCCACCATACATACCATCGACTGTTATCCCTGGTCTGATGCCAGAGGTAAGAGACCATGATCCACTCCTTGCCCTTGATGGTGGCCAGGATGGATATGACTTATATAGACGCCTGATTCCACAGGCGTATGAGAGACTTCGGGAGAATGGCATGCTTCTGCTTGAGATTGGCTATGACCAGTCGGCTGGAGTGAGCCAATTGATGACGGAAGCGGGTTTTGTAGATATAGAGACGATCAAGGACTTAGGTGGTTGTGATCGTGTGGTAGTTGGTAGGAAGAGAGTATAAGTAATGTTTGAGCGATTAGAAGATTTGATTATGCGTTCGGAGGAGATCCTGACACTGATGGGTGAGCCAGAGGTGGCCAATGACTCTAAGCGTCTCCAGAAGCTTATGAAGGAGCAGGCGGAGATCTCTCCAATTGTAGAAGCATATAAGGCATATAAGGATGCCAATCAGACCATTGAGGATTCTCTTGAGATGCTGTCCGAGGAGAAGGACGAGGACATGCGTGACATGATTAAGGAGGATCTGAATCAGGCGAAGGCGGATAAGGAAGCATTAGAGAAGAAGCTGAAGGTGCTTCTCCTGCCTAAGGATCCGAATGATGATAAGAATGTCATCATGGAGATTCGTAGTGGTGCAGGTGGTGATGAGGCGGCTCTATTCGCAGCTGAGATCTATCGCATGTACACAAAGTATATCGAGGGCAGAGGCTGGAAGACTGAGATGCTAGAGTGCGAAGAGACTGGTATCGGTGGCATGAAGAAGGTAAATTTCATGGTTACTGGTCAGGGCGCTTACTCTGTACTGAAGTATGAGTCTGGAGTTCATCGTGTACAGCGTGTGCCTGAGACAGAGTCTGGTGGACGTATCCATACCTCTACTTGTACCGTAGCGGTTATGCCTGAGGCAGAGGACTTCGATATCGAGATCAATGAGAAGGATTATCGTATTGATGTCATGCGTGCTTCTGGTAACGGTGGTCAGTGTGTCAATACCACAGACTCTGCGGTACGTCTGACCCATTATCCAACGGGTATTGTTATCTATAGCCAGACAGAGAAGTCTCAGCTACAGAATAAGGAGAAGGCTTTCGCATTACTGCGTACCAAGCTCTATGATTTGGAGCTGCAGAAGCGTCAGCAGGAGGCATCTGATGCCCGTCTGTCTCAGATTGGTACAGGTGATCGTTCTGAGAAGATCCGTACCTATAACTTCCCACAGGGACGTATGACAGACCATCGTATCAATCTCACACTGTACTCTTTGGATAAGATCATGAATGGTGACATTCAGGAGATCTTAGATGCACTGATGGCTGCGGATCAGGCGAAGAAACTGACCCAGATGGAAGAAGAGAACTAAGTAGTTTTTAGGGGGGACTTTACATTATATGGCATTACATCTTATTTTAGGCAATTCCGGTAGTGGAAAGACGTATGGGATGTATCAGGAATTGATCCGGCAGGCAGAACATACGCCTGACCGGACATTTTTGATTATTGTTCCAGAGCAGTTTACGCTGCAGACCCAGAGAGAATTGGTAGAACTTCACCCAGATCATGTGATTCGTAACATTGAGGTACTATCATTTGACCGACTGGCCTACCGGGTATTTAGCGAACTTGGAACGAAAAAGGGAGACACCCTGGAAGAGGTGGGGAAGAGCCTGGTGCTTCGCCGTGTGGCAGAGGAGAAGGCTAAGGACTTAACGGTTTTATCTAGACAGATGAAGAAGCCTGGATATATCTCTGAGATGAAGTCTCTGATCTCTGAGTTTCAGCAGTATGATATCTCCTCAGAGACCCTGACAGAGATGGGAGAACTGGATGGATTTCCTGAGAGTTTTCGTAAGAAAATGCAGGACATTCGTACCATGTATGATGGCTTTAATGACTTCCTAGAGGATCGCTATATCACAAGGGAGGAGATCCTAGATCTCTTAACGGATGTAATCGGGGAGAGTGCTGTCTGTAAGGATGCCGTTTTTTCCTTTGATGAATTCACTGGCTTTACTCCGATTCAGAAGAAGCTCCTCTATCGTATCTTTTCCATATCCAAGGATGTCTATGTGACGGTGACGATTGATCCTGGCGTAGACTATCTAGGAGAGATTAAGGAAGAGGAACTCTTCTCTATGAGTAAGAAGAAGATTCGAGACCTGATTCGTATTGCAGAGGACACCAATACGCCCATTGCCAGTCCTCTTTATTTAGACGGGACAGATAGCCCTCGCTTTATAAAAGGTGGCAGGATGCTCCACCTAGAGCAGTGCATGGCGAAGGGCATAAAAGCACCTTATCAGGGCCAGTCCCAGGATGTAATTGAACTACTTGAATTCTCAGATCCTCGCCGAGAACTCGCTTACGTGGCGTCAAAGATTAAGGATCTATGTCGTACCAAGGGCTTTCATTATCGGGACTTTGGATTGGTATGCCCAGACCTAGAAGCCTATGCTCATCTGGCGCCCAATGTATTTCAGAAGAATGATATCCCTTTATTTGTAGATGGTAAGACGACGGTGGAGGGTCATCCTTTGATTGAACTGGTGCGGGGACTGTTCGAAGTATTAGCCAGTGATTTTTCCTATTGGTCTGTATTTCATATGCTTCGCTCTGGCATCCCTATGGTATCTGTAGAGGAGATTGACCGCTTTGATAATTATGTGATGGCGGTTGGAGTCAAGGGATATAGCTCCTATCAGAAGGACTTTCCTTACCTTCCGAAGGGATTTACAGCAGAGGAATTATTAGACATTAATGAGATCAGACAGCGGATTATGTCCTATCTAGAACCATTCCGTCAGGGCATCCAAGATGCCGATGGGAATGTGGAGGAGATGGCTAAGGCACTGGTACATGTTCTGGATGCTTTAGATGTCCGTAATTTCCTTGAGAAGTCTGCCCTAAGAGAAGAGGATGAGGGGAAGTATTCACAAGCCAGAGAGGATCGTCAGGTTTTCGGTATGCTCATAAGCCTCCTTCATAAGATGGCAGACATCCTATCCTTAGACCGTCTAAGCACAGAGGAATTTGTGGAGATTTTAAATGCTGGCTTTGAGACCTTTAAGGTGGGATTGATCCCTCCAAGTAATGATCGGGTTGTGCTAGGCGATATCCAGAGAACCCGATTCCATGAGATTAAGGTGCTCTTTTTGTTAGGAGCCAATGATGGACAGCTTCCTAAGAATGATGGCCGCGGAGGAATCCTGTCGGATCTTGAGCGTAATATGCTTCGCCAGGACGGATTCCGTCTGTCTGAGACCACACGGGAGCGTTCCTTTGAGCAGCGCTTTTATCTCTATATGATTCTCACCAAGCCTACTATGGGACTGTATATCTCTACCACACAGCGGGGTTTTGACGGTAAGGAGGCTAAGCCTTCCTATCTCATGCAGGAGATGATGCAGTATTTTCCAGATTGTCGCATTCATAGGATGGATGCCATGGACCTGATGGAACTGGCCTATCATCCTGCTGCCTTAGATGAGTTACTGATTCTCCTCCTAAGAGACTTTATGGAAAATGAAAACCAAGGGGATAGTCTGGTTCTATCAGGCCTTCTTTTGTGGTATCAGAAGAATGATAGAGAGCGCTTAAAGGAGATCCTGACCTCTGTTTTCTATGTCCATGAACCAGAACAGCTGGCACTGGCATCTGGAGAGAAGTTGTCACGTAGCAATCTTCAGGGTTCTGTTACCAAATTAGAAAAATACGCATCCTGTGCATATGCCTATTTCCTTCAATATGGTCTACATTTGGGAGAGCGTCAGGAGCATGAGCTGGATCAAATGGATGTTGGTAATCTCTATCATGATGTATTGAAGAAATATTCAGATACCCTAATGAATGATCCAAAATATCAGGCCTATGACTTTTCTACTGTTACGGACCAGATCTCTGATGAGATTCTCAAGTCTTGCATCGCTGAGTCCTATGAGAAGATGTGGAAGAAGGAACTATTCATGGATCCTCGTTCTGCCTACACACTAAGAGAGATGCAATCTACCTTGAAGAGATCCATTCAGCTCCTTCGAAATCAGGTTCAGAGAGGACGCTTTTTACCTCAGGCCTTTGAGGTAAAGCTGTCTGAAATTGGCTCCTTGGATGCATTGAACTATGAACTATCCAATGGAGATCTGATGCACTTTTCTGGACAGATTGATCGAATCGATACCATGGAGACAGATGATAAGGTCTATGTGAAGATTATTGATTATAAGTCTGGCAGTCAGACCCTTGATCCTGCCCGGGTGAAGGCTGGTTTACAGATTCAGATCCTGGTATATATGGATGCTGCCCTTGAGGGACAGGAGAGAAGCCGTGGCAAAGAGACGGTACCAGCGGCGGTCTATCTCTATCATGTGAAGGACCAAACAGTTGATGAAAAAAAAGGAGATATGACCGAGGCTGAGATCCGAGAAGAGGTTTTAAAGGCAGTTGGACGAGATGGCTTAATCAATGAGGATGAGACGGTGTTATATGCTCTAGATGAGCATCCAGGCGGTAAGAACTCCCTGACATCTCCAGTATATCCCTCCAAGTCCAGTCGTATCTCAGAGAAGCGATTCCGTGAGATTCTTGGAGAGGTAAGAGAACTTATCCAGACCGAGGGCGAGGAGATTCGTAAGGGTAATATTCAGGCAATGCCATACCGCATGAAGGATGCCAATGGATGTGCTTATTGCTCCTATCATGCAATCTGCGGCTTTGATCCATCTCTAGAAGG
The DNA here is from genome assembly GCA_900317915.1 of uncultured Lachnospiraceae bacterium. Lineage (GTDB taxonomy): Bacteria > Bacillota > Clostridia > Lachnospirales > Lachnospiraceae > Lachnocurva. Next base: position 49,507 of record ONIO01000001.1, read on the forward strand.
ATACGATTACAGAGATGTAGATCCATATGTGACATGGAAGGGAGAAGAGGATGTCTGATACAAAATGGACAGAGGAACAGCTACGGGTTATTGAGACATCCGGTAAGGATCTCTTGGTTTCCGCTGCTGCAGGTTCTGGTAAGACGGCAGTATTAGTTGAGCGTATTATCCAAAAAATCTTAGATCCCAAGGCGGGGATTGATGTGGACCGCCTATTGGTAGTTACCTTTACCAATGCAGCGGCTCGAGAGATGAAGCAGAGAATTCGATTGGCCATTGAGGCGGAATCCATGAAGGACCCTGGGAATGAGAGACTCCTTCGCCAGAAGACCTTGATTCATCATGCCCAGATTACAACCATTGATAGTTTCTGCATGTATATCATCCGAAATCATTTTGATGAAATCGGATTAGATCCTGCCTTTCGTGTTGCTGATAAGACGGAAATCGATCTCCTTATTAGTGATACCCTCGAAGAGGTTTTTTCTAAGCATTATGAAGGTGATGAAGAGTTCCTAGAGCTGGTTCGTCTCTATGGAAGTAAGAATACAGATAATGAAGTTATGGAATTGGTGAAGAAGCTTTACTTTAATTCCCTTTCTTTTCCATGGCCTGAGAAATATCTGGATCAAGTACTCATGCCTTATGAGTCGGAGTCTGTGGATGAGATTGTAAAGGAGCCTTGGATGACCAAGTACTTTACCATGCTTCAGGGAGATGTGGAGCACTTTGAGCAGGCCGTGAATGACTTCCAGTTACTGGTAGAAGAAAGCGGTGAAGAATATGCCCCTTATATTCAAACGGCAGAGGAGGATAAGGCTCTGGTACTACCTCTGAAGCAGGCCAATGATCTGCCAAGCTTTTTACAAGCTTTATCTGATGTGAAGTTCCCTAGGATGGTAACCTTAAAGAAGGGAACCTTTGATGAAGATGTGAAGAAGGAATTAATGGATGTCCGTAGGGATTACAAAAAAATCATTTCAGATATGCAGGAAAAGCTTTCTCCAAATGCTTTATCAGAGCTTTTATCCGTATTTCAAGAGATCCGTCCTAGGGCACAGAAACTGGTGTCTCTTACCAAGGAGTTCTCCTTGGCCTTACAGGAGAATAAAAAGGAGAAGAATATTCTAGATTTCTCTGATATCGAGCACTATGCCTTAGACGTCCTTGTGGATGAAGAGGGTCAGCCGAAGCCCATTGCACTTGAATTCCAAGAGCAGTTTCAGGAGATCATGATTGACGAGTATCAGGATTCTAATGAAGTACAGGAATTACTTTTATCAAGTATTTCAGGAGAGAAGAGAGGCCACTTTAACTACTTCATGGTAGGGGATGTAAAGCAGTCTATTTATCGCTTTCGCCAGGCGAGACCTGAGATCTTTGTTGGAAAGTATAAGTCCTATGATAGAGATTTATCCAAGGACCACGTCCGGATTGATCTAACTCGAAATTTCCGAAGCAGAAAAAATGTCTTGGATTTTACCAATGATATTTTTGATCGGATTATGGCAGAGGATATGGGTGGCGTTAATTATGACGGTCCTGCAAGATTGAATCTCGGCGCAAATAACTATCCAGAAGTAAATGACAGCTTCTTTAAACCAGAAGTATTAATGGGGAGTAAGGAGCAGTATCCAATCCGTGAATATGACATCACAAGCAGCCAGGAATTTGAAGCCAATATTATTGCAGACCGAATTGTGTCTCTTATTAGGGAGGGTCATGTAACGGATAAGGAGTCGGGTAAGCTTCGCAGTATTCGCCCGGGTGATATTGTGATCCTTCTTCGTAGTATCGATACTTTAGCTGATAAGATTACAGAAGCCCTAAGTCAGAAGAATATCCCTAGCCATGTAATGACGGATACGGGATACTTTGATTCTCCTGAGGTAGAGACGATTCTGTCTTTTCTATATGTGATTGATAATCCGCTGCAGGATATTCCTATGACTGCAGTCCTTCATTCACCCATGTTTGGGATATCAGATGATACATTGCTTGACATTAGAAATGAGTATCCTGAGACAGCCTTCTATCAGGCAGTCTGGTTATATATGGAGTCACATCCCAATGAGGAGAGCCTCCTTCGCTTTCGGGATCTCTTTCAGGAACTGAGAGAAGATGCGGTTCGCCTGCCAATCTATGAATTGATTCAAAAGATCTTAGATCGAACTGGCTATCTGGACTATGTAAGTGCCCTACCTGGTGGACGTCAGAGGAGAGCAAATCTTGAGAAGATGATTGACCTTGCCGTTACCTTTGAATCTGGTAATGGTCATAGCGTATTTTCTTTTATTCTCTATATTCGTAAGATGCGTAAATTCGATGTTCCTATGGGCCGTGCCGAGGTAAGTGAGGGAGAAGAAGCAGCGGTATCCATCATGACAATCCATAAGAGTAAGGGACTGGAATTTCCAGTTGTCTTTCTATCTGGAGCAGGTAAAGGCTTTAATAGTAACGATTACTCAGACAAGATGCTAATCCATCCGACAGAGGGTATGGCATTGGATTATATCCATGGAGATTATAAGAGAAAGAGAAAGTATCTCTATAAGGATGCATTGGCGACCATTATTCAATCCGAGTCTAAGGGTGAGGAATTACGTGTACTTTATGTAGCACTTACAAGAGCCAAGGAAAAGCTGATTGTTACAGGTATCCCAGGAGCCAAGGATATCTACCACACCATTGACCAGAATCGTAATGCCTCATTCTATGAGAAGATGCATGGTAAGAGTTATTTGGAGTGGATTCTAATGGCCCTTTCTACCTATCCGGGCCGTTATATTGTGAAAGAGATTACGCCTGATCAATTGGTGCTTAATCTTACGGAAGTGATGCGCCATACGGATGAAAAGAAGGAGCATCTGAATCAATTACTGAAACAGGCGGATCCACGCTTAACAGAAGTAATAGATGAGCGATTGGGATATCAGTATCCCATGGCAGAAGAAAAGCACAAAATCAAGTATTCTGTTTCTGAGTTAAAGCATGAAGCCATGGAAGCAAACGCACTAGCTGATACTAGTGAAGAAGCAGAAGAGATGCCATTCTTAAAAGTGGGGGCAGAGGAGAGTCGAAACATAGAAAATAACGACTCTGAATCAATCAATGAGGAGGATAATTCTTTTGATGAAAGAAAGGGTTCCCCATATGACTCCTGGGCAGATTATGTAGATGGGGTTGAGGTGTCCCAAGGCGCCCTAAGAGGTACTGCGATGCACCGCTTTATGGAGCTTCTGGACTTTACCAAGGATGGCCCCTATAGCCTTAGAGAATTAGAAGATGCGAAGAAGGCAATGCTTCTAGCTGGACGCATGACACTTGAAGAAGGCAAGCTACTGAATCTAAATAAGATTTATACCTTCACCCAATCAGAACTCTACACGAGAATGCATGAGGCGGCAATGCGGGGCGAGTTATACCGTGAGGCACCATTTGTCCTAGGAGTACCAGAAGAAGCCTTAGAAGACCCTAAAATGCTTCTAGAAGTGGATGCTCAGGGTAGAGAATTGATTTTAATTCAGGGAACCATTGATGCATATTTTATTGAAAAGGATCATGTGGTATTAGTGGATTATAAAACCGATCGTATAGAGAAGGGTGAGGATCTCGTACGTCGCTATAAGAGACAGGTGGAATGGTACGCCCTTGCCCTTGAGAAGGCATATCACCTTACGATGGATGAAGCATGCCTTTATTCCTTCCGTTTGGATGAATCTGTTCCAGTATTCTTATAGATTTTTGTTGATTTCTGGTGTGTATATATTATATTTAATCTATATTTCTTTGATAATAATATGACATGGAGTGATTGTGTAAAGAAAATAATATATAAATCTATGTATCTTTCATAGCTCATATGATATATAACAATCATTCTATGATGATTATCTTTTATAGATGAATATAAAGGAGGAAAAAACAATGACAACAAATGAATTAGACGATTTAGCAGTACAAACCTTCTTGGATCACCAGGATCAATTATTCCCAGAGCCAGTTGCTGAGACTTTTGAGGATGCACAGATCTTCTTAGAGGATTGCTTTGCGGTAGTATGTGACGGGATTGATGATGTAATGGATTATCTAGAAGAGACCATGGATATCGACGGTATGTCTGAAGAGGAGATCGTTGATTCCCCAGAGGTTTTCTCTTTAGAGGATGGACGTTATCTGGTAGTTGAGGGATAACATGAGTATTAGAAATTGGAAGAAGAGAGCAGGTAGCCTTGCCTTTCTGTTAAGTGCAACACTACTTTTATCAGGCTGCTCGATTGCTGGCAGAAGAGTATATTTTTCTTCTGGATCAGGTTTTTTTGGTGTATTTCGTATCGGTGACTTTACCTGTCCTAAGAATGAGGCCAAGGTATATTTATTAAACTATCGTAATCTCTATGGTGTGATAGGCGGTACAGACTTATTTAAGGGATCCTTTGATACCAAGGATATGGAGAACAGCCTAAAGGCAGCTGTCATGTCACAGCTTTCTCGTATGTATGCCCTGAATCAATATGCGAAGGATCAGGACATCACCTTAGAGCATCAGGAGAAGAATCGAGTAGAACAGGCTGCAAATAAGTACTATAAGTCATTAAGCAAGGCGGAGCGTAAATACCTCGGTGTGGATGAAAATGACATTGTCACTATGTATGAGCATCTTGCCCTTGGAGAAAAAGTCTATTCTCAGTTAATGAGCGAGGTAGATGACGAGGTAAGTGAAGACGAGTCTCGTGTAATGGATGTACAGATGATTGTCACTAGTAAGAAGGAGACTGCAGAGCAGGTAAAAAATAGCCTAGCTGCAGGATCTGAATTCGAAGTTTTGTCCCAGTATAATGAGGGGGGAGACTTTGAAATTGAGATGAAGCGCGGAGACTTCCCTGAGGAAGTTGAAAAGGCGGCCTTTGCATTAGAAAATGATAAGGTCTCTGATATGATTAAGGGATCTGATGGAAAGTATTATTTCGTAAAGTGTAAGTCCAAATACAATGAGGAATTATCCAACGAGAATAAGCAGGCCATCATTGAAAAGCGTAAATCAGAATCCATGAAGACAATCGTTTCCAATCTGGATAAAAATGCCTATTCTGAATTGAATCAATCTCTGTGGAATTCTATGGATATCCCAGAGGATAGCAGCATGAAGACAAGAGATTTCTTCGATGTGTTGCATGAGTACTTAAATTACACATAGAATAAAAGTGCTAGGAAAGAGATGGCTTAGTCCATCTCTTTTTTTAGTTTTTTTTTCGGTCAAAATGTTGAAAAAACATGCGCCGCACAGGCATATTATTTGACAAAAATACAGTAGGAAGTAAATTGTGAAATAGTTATAATTAATACAGATATGAGGGAATGATATACAGATTTTGTATATGGTTAAGGAGGAAAATGATGGCAACTAAGAAAAAGCCTACACGAGAAGAGTTTGCAGCAGGCATGAAAAAGGAACTTGCAAAGGTTGAAGAGGCTACGAAAAAAGTAGAGGAAGAGGTCTCTGCAAAGGCAAAAGAAGTAAAACTAGACGCAACTGTTAAGGCAAAGGAAGCAGAGGAAAAGGCAAAGCCAAAGGTAAAGGCTGCAACAGAAAAGGCGAAAACAGCAGCCAAGGCTACTACTGCTAAGGCAAAGACCACTGTGAAGAAGACAAAGGAAAAAGCCACTGCTAAGGTTGCTGAGAAAAAGAGTGAGGTTAAGGAAACCGCAGTTCTTCAGTTTATGGGACGTGACTTTGCGGTAGAGGATATTATCACTCGTGCAAAGGAAGCATATAAGGAAGAAAATAAGAATAATACTTTAAAAGAAATTCGTGTTTATATTAAGCCAGAAGATAATGCAGCATATTATGTTGCAAATGATACCTATGCTGGACGAATTGATCTTTAATTTTTAATCAAATAAATAACCCCTGTGCTGGTGCGAATCATCCAATTTGGATTGCATCTTCACAGGGGTTATTTTTTACTTAGACAGCTAGATTATGATAGCTTAGAAAGCTATATCAGGATTACTTAGACAGCTCCATCATAATCTTATTGGAACGCTTAATGAATTCGGTCATTTCTGCAGGCTCAAGAGGCTGATTAGCAATCTTAGCTAAGTCATAGAGCTGGTGACAGAAGTCATCGATGTGGTGGCTCCTTGGATGGTTGAGAATAAACTGAACCAGCTCATGATCCACATTCAGGACTAAGGTTTCATCCTGTGGGAACATATTTGGATCCATTCCACCCATACCATACATCTTCATCATATCCTGCATTCTTCTAGACTCTTCAGAGACATTCAGAATAGCGGCTATATCCTTGTTCTTTAATTTCTGAACATTGATCTTTAACTTATCGTTAGAAAGAGAAGTCTGGAACTGCTTGGTCAGAGCATCTAAATCATTCTTTAAATCCTCTTCATTTACATCCTCAGTGAGAGAATCTGTAATGTCAGAATCAATTCTTAGGAACTTATATTTTGGATTTCTAGACTCTAACTGTGTGATGAAGGAGCTATCAATGACACGGTCAAGAATCAGAGCATTCATATCCTGCTCTTTGAAGAGATTGATATACTGGCTCTGCTGCTTCACATCTGTTACATAGTAGATTGGCTTACGAGTATCCTTATCCTCGCCATTCTCGGTAGTATCAGAAGCAGTATCGGTATCCTTGGATGCATCTTCACTTTCTTCGTCCTTCTTCAGGATCTCAGGAAGAGTGATGTACTTGTCATGGATGTCCTTAAAGAGGATATAATCATTCATCTTGTCACAGAATTTTTCATCCTTCAGACAACCATATTTAATGAATGGGCTGATGTCATCCCAATACTTTTCGTAGTTCTCTTTATCTGTTTTGCACAGGCCAGAGAGCTTTTCTGCAACCTTCTTAGTGATATAGTCAGAGATCTTCTTGACAAATCCATCATTCTGAAGAGCAGAACGAGATACATTCAGAGGAAGGTCTGGGCAATCGATGACACCCTTTAAGAGCATTAAAAACTCTGGGATTACTTCCTTGATATTATCTGCTACGAATACCTGATTGTTGAACAACTTAATGGTTCCCTCAACAGAATCATATTCTGTATTAATCTTAGGGAAGTAGAGAATACCCTTGAGATTAAATGGATAATCCATATTTAGATGGATCCAGAAAAGAGGCTCCTTATAGTCATTAAATACCTTACGATAGAAGTCCCTGTATTCCTCCTCGGTACATTCACTTGGAGTCTTGGCCCATAGAGGATGGATATCATTCACTGGAACAGGACGCTTAACAATCTTCAGCATGTCCTTAGCAGGCTCATCTACGATGACTTCCTTGCTTCCATCATCCTTAGTGTCCTCATGGGTTTTCTCTTCATGATGAACGGTCTCAATTACAGTATCTGTATCTAATTGATCTTTTGGATCGATTTCCTCATATTCCACTTCGCTGTTAGCCTTAGAGAGGTATATAGGAATTGGCATGAAGGAGCAATATTTATTCAGTAATTCACGAATACGATATTCATTACAGAATTCTAAGCAATCCTCATTGATAAAGAGGGTAATGCTTGTACCGAATTCGGTACGGTCTCCGTCCTTCATATCATAGTCGGTACCACCGTCACATTCCCAATGAACTGGCTTTGCATCTGGTTGATAGGAGAGGGAGTCGATATAGACCTCATCTGCCACCATGAAGGCAGAGTAGAAGCCCAGACCAAAGTGTCCGATGATCTGATCATTGTCGCCCTTATCCTTGAACTTATTTAAGAAATCAGTAGCACCAGAAAATGCAATCTGATTGATATACTTATCTACTTCTTCGGCAGTCATACCAATACCGTTATCGGTAATGGTCAGTGTCTTATGATCTGGGTCAACTTCAACCTGAACCTTTGGCTGATAGCCTTCAGGAAGAGTGAACTCACCCATTACATTAAGTTTCTTTAACTTTGTAATAGCGTCACATGCATTGCTGACTAATTCTCTTAAGAAAATATCATGATCGGAATACAGCCATTTCTTAATGACTGGGAAGATATTTTCACTTGTAATGGATAGATTTCCGTGTTTCTCTGTCATTTTATAACCACTCCTTTTATATATAGTAATAGATCAGAAAAATCTTCACTCATCTATTGTAGGATTGGGTGGATGGGAAGTCAATAGAAAATTAGCACTCTATATAAAAGAGTGCTAACAAAGATTAAGCCGCCACAAAAGTGACGGCTTAATAATAGATAAGTGATATGAAATTAATTCAAAAATTAATTATTTACACAGCTTTGGCATCTTTATGTGCCTGATTTTTTTTCATATTACGCTGTGCATTTGTAAGCATCATCTTAATACGGTTCAGCTGATTTACTTCAGATGCTCCTGGATCGTAATCGATGGCTACGATATTCGCATCTGGATGTAATTCACGAATCCTCTTGATAACACCCTTACCAACAATATGGTTTGGTAAGCAACCAAATGGCTGGATACAAACGATATTCTTTGCACCGGAATGCATTAATTCCATCATTTCTCCAGTCAGGAACCAACCCTCACCGGTCATATTACCCATAGATACAATTGGTTCTGCAAGCTTTGCAGTATCCAGAATGTATGCAGGGGCTGTGAAGCGACTAGATGCATCAAAGGCCTCTCTTGCAGCCTTACGTAACCATTCGAAGAAGCGAATAACAAGGTCGCACAGGAAGGTGGACTTATGGGATGCGCCCAGGTTATCTTCCTTAAAGTGAGCAGTATAGAAGCTATAGAGGAAAAAGTCCACCAGATCTGGAATAACTGCCTCCGCACCTTCTGCCTCTAACTGATCAGCTAAGTGATTATTCGCAATTGGATGGTACTTTACAAGGATCTCACCTACAATACCAACTCTTGGCTTTTCTAAGCCTTCAATGATAGGAAGAGTATCGAAGTCGTGAATCATTTCCTTACACATTGCCTTATATTTACGATGAGATAACATCTTATCCTGTGTAACAAAGTCGATGACACGCTTCTTCCACTTTTCATGTAATTCATCAGTGGAACCAGGAACTGCCTCATAGGGACGAACACGACGTACGCAACGGAGGAAGATATCACCAAATACCATTGCGTAAAGGGCATGCTGAACGAGTTTTGGCGTAATCTTAAATCCAGAATTCTTTTCTAGACCCTGGGCGGACAGAGAGATTACTGGGACATTTTTATATCCAGCCTTCTCTAAGGCACGACGGAGGAAACCGATGTAGTTACTTGCTCGACATCCTCCACCGGTCTGTGTGATGAAGAGGGCAGTACGATTCATGTCGTAATTACCATTCTTAATAGCAGCCATTAACTGACCAACGACAATAAGTGATGGGTAGCATGCATCATTATTTACATAACGAAGTCCAACGTCGATGCAGTCTCTTGCAGGGATCTTAGGTACAACTAAGTTATAACCTGCAGCCTGGAAAGCTGGCTGAATCAATTCAAAATGAACTGGAGACATCTGAGGAGCCAAAATGGTCCAACCATCCTTACGCATCTCTTTTGTGAATTCTGTACGCTTAAAGTCAGAAGTCTGAATATCCCGGTCACCCTGTTCCTGATCTCTCACACGGAGAGCTGCTAAAAGGGAACGGATACGAATCTTTGCGGCACCAAGATTATTCACCTCATCAATCTTCAGGCAAGTATAGATCTTACCAGAATTATTCAGGATATCCTTTACGCAGTCTGTTGTAACAGCATCTACACCACAACCGAAGGAATTCAGCTGGATAACATCCAGAAAATCTGTCTTTTTTGCATAGTTTGCTGCTGCATACATACGGGTGTGATACATCCACTGATCCATAACAATTAAAGGACGCTCTAATTCTCCTAAGTGGGAGATGGAGTCCTCGGTGAGAACAGCCATACCGTAGGAATTAATCGCATCTGGAATTCCGTGATTGATTTCTGGATCGATATGGTATGGACGACCACACAATACAATTCCATGACGACCGGTCTCTTTTAAGTATTTCAGGGTTTCTTCACCCTTTTTCTTAATATCTTCTCGGAAGGTATTCTGTGACTTCCAGCCCAGGTGAGCTGCTTCTCTTACTTCGGATTCGGAGATTGAGAACTCCTCAGCGAAGACCTTTACTAACTGATCTGCCAGAATCTCTTCGGTGGTGAATGCAACGAATGGATTCAGGAAGCGAACCTGGCCAGAAGTAATAGCTTCTACATTATTCTTAATGTTCTCCGCATAGGATGTAACAATTGGGCAGTTGTAATGGTTATTTGCATCTGGGAATTCGTCTCTCTCATATGGAACACAAGGGTAGAAGATGAAGTCCACATTCTTATTAATTAACCACTGTACATGTCCATGTGTAAGCTTCGCAGGATAGCACTCGGACTCAGATGGAATGGACTCAATACCTAATTCGTAGATCTTACGAGAAGAAATAGGAGAGAGCACAACACGGAATCCTAACTTCTTAAAGAAGGAAGCCCAGAATGGATAGTTCTCATAGAGATTCAATACTCTAGGGATACCAACCGTACCACGTGTAGCTTCGCTAGGCTTCAGTGGCTTCTCCTGGAAGATTCTCTTTAGCTTATAATCATAGAGGTTCGGAATATGCTGTGGATTCTTCTCCATTCCCAGACCTCTCTCACAACGGTTACCAGTGATGAAGGATCTACCATCGCTGAAATTATTGTGGGTCAGAAGGCAGTGGTTATTACAGAACTGACATCTGGATAATTCTGTGGAGAAGGATAATTCCTTAATCTCTTCGATAGGAAGCATTGTGGTATGAGGATTTGCCTGATAGCGTTCCTTAGCAAGTAATGCTGCACCGAATGCACCCATCAAACCGGCGATATCAGGACGGATTACATTTTTGCCAGAGATCTTCTCAAATGCACGTAATACGGCATTATTATAGAAGGTTCCGCCCTGTACAACCATGTGATCGCCTAATTCCTTAGGATCAGCCAGCTTAACTACCTTGAATAGTGCGTTTTTAATAACAGAGTAGGCCAGACCAGAGGAGATATCAGCAACTGTTGCGCCTTCCTTCTGGGCCTGCTTTACCTTAGAGTTCATAAATACGGTACAACGTGTACCCAGATCTATTGGATGCTCTGCGAAGAGGGCTTCCTTAGCAAAGTCCTGAACAGAGTAGTTCAGAGAATGAGCGAAAGTCTCAATAAAGGAACCACATCCACTAGAACAGGACTCATTCAGCTGTACAGAGTCGATGGTACGATTCTTAACACGCATGAACTTCATGTCCTGACCACCGATATCCATGATGGTGTCTACCTTAGGATCGAAGAAAGCTGCAGCATAGTAGTGGGCAACAGTTTCTACTTCGCCTTCTTCAAGCTTTAGAGCGGACTTTAAAAGTGCCTCACCATATCCAGTAGAACATGCATGTACAATCTGTGTATCCTCTGGCATCTGATCATAGATCTCAGTAAGAGAGTGGATAGCAGTCTTCAATGGACTTCCATTATTGCTTGAGTAATAAGAATAAAGAAGGGTTCCATCTTCACCGATGACGGCAAGCTTGGTTGTGGTAGAACCTGCATCAATACCAAGATAAGCCTTGCCATGGTAATCCTTCAGATTGGCTTTTTTCACAACAGCCTGATTGTGACGATCTTCGAATTCCTTAAATTCATCTGGATTCTGGAAGAGAGGTTCTAATCGTGCTACTTCGAATTCCATGTGAATCGGGTGAGATAACTGGTCCAGGAGATGACTCATGGACTGGGTCTCATCTTCCTTATAATTCAGTGCAGATCCAATGGCTGCAAAGAGGTGAGAATTCTCTGGAATAATGGTGTGCTCATCATCAAGCTCCAAGGTCTCGATAAAGCGTGCACGAAGCTGATCTAAGAAGTGGAGTGGACCACCTAAGAAAGCAACATGACCGCGGATTGGCTTACCCTGTGCCAGGCCGGAAATGGTCTGATTGACAACTGCCTGGAAAATAGATGCAGCTAAATCCTCCTTCGTAGCACCTTCATTAATTAAAGGCTGGATATCAGTCTTTGCAAATACACCACAACGAGAAGCAATAGTGTATATAGCCTGATAATCCTTGGCATATTCATTCAATCCAGAGGCATCTGTCTGAAGAAGAGAAGCCATCTGATCGATAAAGGAACCTGTACCACCAGCACAGATACCGTTCATTCTCTGCTCTACATTACCGTTTTCGAAGTAGATAATCTTCGCATCCTCACCACCTAATTCGATGGCTACATCTGTCTCTGGTGCATAATGAACCAGGGCGGTAGATACTGCGATAACCTCCTGTGTAAAGGAGATTCCCAGATGCTTCGCCAGGGTCAATCCGCCAGAACCTGTGATAATTGGTGCTACTTCAATTTCTCCAGTTACCTGAAAAGCCTTCTCGACTAAGCTATGAAGAGTCTCACGGATATTAGCGAAGTGTCTCTCATAGTCTGAGAAAATCAGGCGATCCTCTGGGTCTAATACGGCTACTTTTACAGTGGTAGAACCGATATCAATACCCATTTTGTAAAGATTATTATTGGACATAAAGTCACCTTTCTTAAAATAAAACATCATGTATTTTGTTTCACCAATCGGGGAAGGGACCTACGCGTTTCCACCGATAAGCTATGCCCTTGTGGCAGTGAATTACACAACAAGATACACACGCACTCAAATCGTTATTATAATAAGAGGGAATTCAAATAGCAATTCGAAACAGACAAACTTGATAAATTGTTTATAAGTAAACAATAGATAACAAGATATTGTGGTTTTTCACAGAATGTTCCCATTTGGGTTCGTTGACAATGCACCGTTTCAAAATTATAATAAATTAGATATTTTGTATGAGTTTGACGATGACCACCCAATAGAAGTGGTCCTGGAGTAATACTTTATGTGGGATAAGCTAGAAAGAAAATATGGTAAATTCGCCATTCCTCATTTGATGAACTATGTCATCGGAGGATATATATTAGGTTATTTTTTGATTCTGGGGCAGAAGATTACAGGAGTCTCCTATCTTAGTTATATGACACTGGACCCATACCAGATCATCCATGGTAGTCCATTTCCACAGATTTGGAGAGTGATTACCTGGGTTTTAATCCCGCCCTTTGGAACAAGCAATATGATTAGTTTGTTCTTTGGAATTATCATGATGGTTTTATACTGGCAGCTTGGTAATGTGCTAGAGAGAACTTGGGGAACCTTCCGCTTTAATATATTTATCTTGGGAGGCATCCTTTTTACTGTCATTGGCTCATTTATTGTATATGCCTTTATGAGCGCCAGTGGATCAGATCAGTCGATTTTAGCCAGTGCTTCTTTTTATAATTCGCTGGGCTATTCCACGAACTATATTAATATGTCTATTTTCTTAGCCTTTGCTTTGTGCTATCCTGATATGACCGTGTTGCTTTACTTTGTTATTCCAATTAAAATGAAGTGGATGTCTATCGTATATGCAGGCTTTGCACTTTATGATTTTATAGTCACAGGATTTATCTCTGTACGTGTATCAATCATCGCATCCGCTCTTAGCTTCTTGCTTTTCTATCTCTCCACCAGAGAGTCCTACCACGTTTCCTATCGTGGTGCTCAGAGGAGAGCAGCATTTAAGAATGCTCAGCAGAAGTTCCAGGAGGGCTTCGGCAGAGATAATAGTACTAGTCAGACCTCAGGTCCTCGCCATAAGTGCTGTATCTGCGGCCGGACAGAACTAACCAATCCTGAATTGGACTTCCGTTATTGCAGCCGCTGCAATGGTAATTATGAGTATTGCTCAGATCACTTATTTACACATACCCATGTGAAGTAGTCACGGGATATGAACGAATTGAGAAATATGAACCAGATTTAAGATTGGTTTACATTTATAAATTGTCTACATCGTAGACAGGAGAGAGTATAAGAACTTTCCGAGAAAAATGATAGTGTTGGTTTTATAGTAGGATAATGAAAAATGGAAACAGTTACAGAAACAATTACCGGTACAAAGAATTTTATTGAGTTAGAAATCGACAAGGATCTCACTGAGGGTAGGTATGATAAGGTGGTTACACGCTTCCCACCTGAGCCAAATGGTTACCTCCACATCGGACACGCCAAGTCAATTCTCTTAAACTATGGATTGGCTAAGGAGTACAATGGCCAGTTCAATATGCGTTTTGATGATACCAACCCTACCAAGGAGAAGGACGAATTCGTTCAGTCCATCCAGAAGGATATCGAGTGGCTGGGCGCAGATTTCCATGGTGTGGTTCACTATGCTTCTGATTACTTTGAACAGATGTATGAAATCTGTGAGAAACTAATCCAGAAGGGGAAGGCATATGCATCTAATCTGAATGCAGAGGAGATCCGTGAATATCGTGGTACGCTGACTGAGCCTGGTAAGGAAGATCCAAATAGCACCCGTCCGATTGAAGAGTCTCTTCAGATTTTCCATGACATGCGTGATGGAAAGTATCAGGATGGTGAGATGGTTATCCGTGCTCGCATCGATATGGCATCACCTAATATCAACATGCGTGATCCAATTCTCTACCGTGTAGCACATATGTCTCACGTTCGTACTGGTGATCAGTGGTGCATCTATCCAATGTATGACTTCGCTCATCCAATTGAGGATGCCATCGAGGGGATCTCTCATTCCATTTGTACCCTGGAGTTCGAGGATCATAGACCTCTCTATGATTGGGTATGTAAGGAGGCTGGATTTGCACATCCGCCTAGACAGATTGAGTTTGCGAAGATGTATCTTACCAATGTAATTACTGGTAAGCGTTATATCAAGAAACTAGTAGAAGACGGAACTGTAGATGGTTGGGATGATCCACGTCTGGTTTCTATCGCAGGACTTCGCCGTCGTGGATTTACTCCAGAGTCTATTCAGAACTTTGTACGTCTCACAGGTATCTCTAAGAGCAACGCATCCATTGATTATGCTGAGCTTGAGTACTGCATCCGTGAGGACTTAAAGCTTCGTGATAGACGTGTTATGGCAGTCATGCATCCTCTGAAACTGGTGATCGATAACTATCCAGAGGGACAGACTGAGGAATTAGATGTTCCTAATAATAAGGAAAATGAAGAGCTTGGCATGCGTCAGGTTCCATTCAGCCGCGAGCTCTATATCGAGCAGGATGACTTCATGGTTGAGCCTCCTAAGAAGTATAAGAGACTCTATCCTGGTAATGAGGTTCGTCTCATGAATGCATATTATGTGACCTGTACCTCTTATGATACAGACGAGGATGGCAATGTGACTTGCGTACATTGTACATATGATCCAGAGAGCCGTGGTGGTGATTCTCCTGATGGTAGAAAGGTTCGCGGAACCATTCATTGGGTGAATATTGACACTGCAGTTGAGGCTGAAATCAGACAGTATGAGAATATTGTTAATGAAGAGCTTGGCGTTTATAACGAAGATGGTTCTGTAAATGTAAATCCGAACTCTAAGGTAGTTGTAAAGGGTTATATTGAGCCAATCGTAAAGGGTGCTAAGGCATACGATAGCTTCCAGTTTGTAAGAGATGGTTTCTACTGTGTAGATTGTAAGGATAGCACAGATGATCACATGGTATTTAACCGTGTTGTTTCCCTGAAGTCTAGTTATAAGCTTCCAAATAAGCAGTAATTTACTAGAAGAAAAGAGAGGAAAGTATAGGAATGAATTTTTTCTCAGGACTTGAGAAGTTCGGATTCTCCGGCATGGAGAATCTAGATATCACGCAGGATAAAAAAGAGAAAAAAAAGAAGACTCCCGCAGAGGCAAAGAAAGTTGTCCGGTTAACGGAGAAGGATTATCTCCTTGATAAGAAAATCATTTGCCCAATTTGTGACAGAGAATTTACTACGAAGACGGTGAAGAGCGCCAGACTGAAGCGCTTGGAGCCAGATTCAGATCTTCGTCCGAATTTCAATGGGATTGACTCTGTGAAGTACGATGTGACAGTATGCCCACACTGTGGTTATGCTGCCTTAAATAATCGCTTTCCACATGTTTCACCTACAGAGTTACGACTGATTCGTGAGGGCGTTGCATCTAAATTCAAGAGTGCACCAGAGTTCAAGGGCGATACCTATACCTATGAGTATGCCATTGAGCGATTGAAGCTAACTCTGGTTTCTACCATGGTTCGTAGAGGTAAGGTAAGTGAGAAGGCTTATGTCTGCCTGAAGACTGCATGGCTGATTCGTGCACAGATGAAGGAACTACCTCATGAGACTCCAGAAGAGAAGCAGATTCTGAAGCTTAAGAATGATGAGTATAACGGCTTTTATAAGCAGGCATATGAAGGTTTCTTAAAGGCCCAGAGCACAGAGATGCCTCCATATTGTGGTATGAATAATACAACCTTGGATTTCATGCTGGCCAATATGTCTATGTATTTCCAGCAGTATGCAGTGGCATCCAAGCTGATTGGACGTCTCCTTCAGAGCGCTGCTACACCAGAGCGTGTAAAGGACAAGTGCCGTGACTTGAAGGAAGAAATTCTGAAGAAGGCTGCCGAGGAGAGACAGAAGGCTGCGGAAGCACCTAAGGAATCCTAAGTAGCGAAGAATAAGTAATAGAAAGGAATGGGGGATATGAGTTTTGTTCCCCCATTTTTTATGGTGATAGAAAATGGACGGGTATCGTTATCCATATCGGAGAAGAATGGCATTCTTTTTCCTATTATCTATCCTTTGGATGGTGACTATATTTATGTTCTCGGCTCAGGATGCCAGTGAGTCCACAGAGATTTCCAATGTGGTTCTGAAGCTGGTTAAGAATGTGATTGTAGCATGGATGCCAAATAGTTCGGACCAGAGTCAGATTTTTTTTGTTCGTAAATTGGCTCATGTAACAGAATATATAATCCTTGAGCTACTATTTGTATTTACCTATAGAGAGCGAATTCGTGCAGTGAATGTACCTGTTTTCAAGGGACATTTTTACGGACGGTTGCTGGGAATTCCATTTGTGCTTGGTGTCTTATATGCATGTAGCGATGAATTCCATCAGAGATTTGTCCCAGGTAGAGCTGGACAGCTTCGAGATGTTGGAATTGACTCCATTGGAGTAGCCATTGGATTAGGAATTTCATTTTTGATACTATATGTGTCTTATCTCATTCATAAGAATCATAAGACCTTAAGCTGATATGGTATATGACAGGGCCAATAAGCCTTGATTTGAATAATTAAAACATAAATTAACCTTTGTAAAGAAAGAGGAATTCATGAAAGAAATACTTGAACTCATTACGGATGAAATGAAAAAAGCCTTTGTGAAGGCTGGATATGATGACAAATTTGCTCTTGTATCCTTATCCAATCGTCCAGATCTGTGCGAATATCAGTGTAATGGTGCAATGCCTGCTGCGAAGGTATATCACAAAGCTCCCCTTGAGATTGCTAGGGATGTAGTGAAAGCACTTGAGGATAGTAATGTATTCGCATCAGTAGAGGCAGTTAAGCCTGGCTTCATTAATCTGAAGATACAGGAGGCATATCTGTCTGATTACGTTAATGCAATGCGTATCGATAAGGAACGCTTAGGATCAGAGAAGACTTCCAGCCCGAAGACCATTATTATCGATTACGGCGGACCAAACGTAGCAAAGCCACTTCATGTTGGACACCTTCGTTCTGCAGTTATCGGTGAGAGTATTAAGAGACTGCTGAAGTTCCAGGGCCACAATGTCATCGGTGATATTCACCTTGGGGACTGGGGCACACAGATGGGTCTTATCATTACGGAGCTTCATCTTCGTAAGCCAGAACTGGTTTATTTCGATCCTGATTATGATGGATCCTATCCCAAGGAGGCTCCTTTTACCATTGCGGAATTAGAAGAGATCTATCCAACTGCATCTAAGAAGTCCAAAGAGGATGAGTCCTATCACGAGAAGGCTCTCCAGGCAACTGCTGAGTTACAGCAGGGTAGAAGAGGCTATCGTGCTCTGTTAAATCATATTCTCAATGTCTCTGTAACAGATCTGAAGAAGAACTATGAGAGACTGAATGTATCCTTCGAATTATGGAAGGGCGAGTCTGATGCACAGCCTTACATCGCTCCAATGGTTAAGGATATGCTTGACAAGGGATTGGCATACGAGAGCGAAGGCGCAATCGTTGTTGATGTTAAGGAAGATACAGATAAGAAGGAGATTCCTCCTTGTATGATCCTTAAGTCTGATGGTGCAGCTCTTTATAATACTACAGACCTTGCTACGATGGTATGGCGTATGGAAGACTACCATCCGGATAAGATGATTTACGTGGTAGATAAGCGTCAGGAACTTCATTTTGTACAGTGCTTTCGAGCAGCGCGTAAGACAGGAATCGTTGGACCTGATACAGAATTAGATTTCGTAGGCTTTGGTACTATGAATGGTAAGGATGGCGGTCCATTTAAGACAAGAGATGGTGGCGTTATGCGTCTGTCTGTTCTCTTAGATGAAATTTACAATGATATGCTGACCAAGATTTCAGAGAATAAGTCATTGTCTAAGGAAGAGGCTGAACAGGCTGCTAAGCAGGTAGCTTTAGCTGCTGTAAAGTATGGCGATCTATCTAACCAGGCTAGCAAGGACTATATCTTTGATGTGGAGAGATTCTCTGCATTCGAAGGAAATACTGGCCCATACATTCTCTATACAATGGTCCGTATTAAGTCTATTTTGGCTAAATATAAGGCGAGCGGTAAGAGCGCTGCAGGCTTTGGCATCAATGATCCTGCCACCGAAAGTGAGAAGAGCCTGATGCTGGTTCTTTCTCGATTCAATCAGGCTGCAAGAATTGCAGCGGAAGAGATGGCACCTCATAAGATTGCTGCTTATACTTACGAACTTTGTAATGCACTGAATCACTTCTATCATGAGACAAAGATTCTGTCTCAGGAGAATGAAGGTGTTCAGGCTGGTTATATTCAGTTATTAAGCCTGTCTCTTGCTGTGCTAGAACAAAGTATTGATCTCTTAGGCTTTAGTGCCCCAGACCGTATGTAATGAAAGGAAAAGAGGGATTGAAATGACAATTATTGATATTTATTCAGGTTTCTTAGGAGCTGGTAAGACCACTTTTATGAAGAAGATGGTAGAGGAAGCTTATAAGGGCGAGAAGGTAGTAATCGTAGAGAATGAGTTCGGTGAAATCGGTATCGATTCTGGATTCTTAAAGGATACTGGTATCACTGTATCTGAGATTAATGGCGGATGCGTATGCTGTACTCTGGTTGGAGACTTCACTAAGAATCTCCACCAGGTAATTGAAACCTATCATCCAGATCGTATCTTAGTTGAGCCATCTGGTGTCGCAAAGCTATCTGATGTTATGGTTTCTGTTATGGATGTGGCTAAGGAATTCCCAGAAGTAGAGCTTGGTGCATTAGTAACTGTCATCAATGCACTGAAGGCAAGAAAGCAGATGAAGGCTTTCGGTGAGTTCTTCATCGACCAGATCGAGCATGCAACAACTATTGTATTGTCTCGTACCCAGAAGGCTGATCAGGAGATGCTGGAGTATTGCACAGAGGAGATTCAGGAGCATAATCCAAAGGCTACAGTCATTACCACTCCTTGGGAGGAATTAACTGGCGAGGCTATTAGGAAGGCAATTGAGGGCAAGGATAGCTTAGAAGTTCAGGCACTTGCTGAGATGCATCATGAAGAGGAAGAGCATGAGCATCACCATGATCATGAAGAGGAAGAGCACGAGCATCATCATAACCATGATCATGAAGAGCATGAGCATCATCACGACCATGATCATGAAGAGCATGAGCATCATCACCACCATGACCATGGCGAGGATTGCACATGCGGCTGCCATGACCACGATCATAAAGGACACGAGCATCACCATCATCATGCAGATGATATCTTCACAACTTGGGGTAAGACAACTCCTCATAAGTTTGACCGTGAGACCATTGAAACTGCATTAAAGGCTTTTGCTGACACAGAGGATTATGGTTATATCGTTCGTTCGAAGGGTATTGTTCCAGCAAATGATGGCACATGGATCTACTTCGACTTAGTAGATGGTGAGTATGAGATTCGTACAGGCGAAGCTGATGTCACTGGCCGCTTGGTTGTAATCGGAACAGAGGTTAAGGAAGCTGAAGTTGAGAAACTATTCGGCTTAGCTTAAGCGTAAGAAAGGATATTTCTATGTCAGAAGTCCCAATTTATTTTTTCTCAGGATTTATGGACAGTGGTAAAACCAGTCTTTTATCTGAGACATTGATTAATGATGGCTTTGGCGAGGATTTAGATTCTGGATTAATCATCTCCTGTGAGGATGGAGATGTAGAGTATGATGAGAAAAAGTTAGACCGTATTCATACTAAGGTGGTTTCTATCCAGAATCGTGAGGATTTCACGAAAGAGACCCTCCAGAAATTAGAGGATGCCTATAAGCCAGATGCTGTTTTTATTGAGTGGAATGGCACTTGGGAGACCGATGATCTCTATGACAATGGCCCAGATGGCTTCAAGTGGCCAAAGGGCTGGATGATCGTTCAGTCTCTAGCAACCGTCGATGCAAATACCTTTGAGATGTATCTCTTGAACATGCGTAAGATGATGCTTCAGCAGTTACAGCACGCTGAGGTAATTATCTTCAACCGCTGTACCAAGGATACTAAGAAGACGAAGTTCCGTGGTGCTATTAAGGCATTCAATCGTCCTGCTCAGATTGTTTATGAGTTAGAAAATGGTCAAATTGATGAATCCCCAGAGGAATTACCATTTGATCTAAGCCAGGATGAGATTGAGATCACTGATGCAGACTATGCACTCTGGTTCATGGATTGCATGGATCATCCAGAAAAGTACGACGGTAAGATCGTGAAGTTCAAGGCTTTGGTTTATAACCCTACCGATGGTAAGGGCAAGTTAAAGCCTGGAACAATGGTTCCTGGTCGTTTTGCAATGACATGCTGTGTAGAGGATATTCAGTTCCTTGGCATGAAGTGTAAATACAAGGATGCAGCTTCCATTGAGCATAAGAGCTGGATTAATCTCACCGCTCGCTTGAAGAATGAATTTGCTAAGGAGTATAAGGGCAAGGGACCTGTTCTCTATCCAATTGAAATAACTCCAGCAGAAAAGCCAAAGACTCAGGATGAGGAACTTGTCTACTTTAACTAAGAAGTTCTTGTGATAACCAGTTTCGATTGGCAGTAGTAATAAATAGGCTTGTAAACTGAATATATGGTTTACATTTTTCTTAAGAATCCATATACTTTAATAGAATAAAGCAAACACAGGGCTGTGGTGAGTAACCGCAGCCTTATGTGGAATTAAAGGAAAACAGTGTAAAGGAGAAAAGAAATGTATCCAATCTTGAAAAAGGAGATGCTTGCAGACCGAATCTTCCTGATGGAAGTTGAGGCACCGCTGGTTGCTGAATCCTGTCTTCCTGGTCAGTTCGTTATTGTACGTACAGACGAGGAGTCAGAGAGAATTCCGCTTACCATCTGTGATTATGATGCAAAAAAAGGAACAATAACTCTAGTTGTACAGATGATTGGTGCGTCTACCGAGAAGATGCAGCGCCTGAATGCAGGTGATGCTTTCCATGATTTCGTAGGCCCTCTTGGTAATCCATCTGATCTGTGTAAGGAAGAGAACCTTGAAGAAGTAAAAAAGAAGAAGATCGTCTTCGTTGCTGGTGGTCTTGGAACTGCACCTGTATATTGCCAGGTTAAGTGGTTACATGAGCATGGCGTAAAGGTTGACGTTATCATGGGTTCTAAGAATAAGAATCTGCTTTTCTTCGTTGATGAGATGAATGCAGTATCTGAGAACCATGTATGTACAGATGATGGTTCCTTTGGTTTCCATGGAATGGGTACAGATTGTCTCCAGGATTTATATGATAAGGGCGCTACTTTTGATCACTGTGTTGCAATCGGACCAATGATCATGATGAAGTTTGTCTGCAAACTGACACAGAAACTTGGCATCCATACCGTAGTTTCAATGAACCCGGTTATGGTTGATGGAACAGGTATGTGCGGTGCTTGCCGTCTCATCGTTGATCATCAGGTGAAGTTCGCATGCGTTGATGGTCCTGAGTTCGATGGACATAAGGTAGACTTTGATCTGGCTATGAAGCGTATGGCACAGTATAAGTCTGAAGAGGGACGTAAGAAGCTTGAACTTGAAGAAGGCGACACTCATCATGGTGGATGTGGAAATTGCGGAGGTGACAAGTAATGGCAATCGAAGTAGATGTTATGAAGCGCGTACCTGTTGCTGAGCAGGATCCAAAAGTTCGTGCAAAGAATTTTGAAGAAGTATGTCTGGGTTATACAGAAGAGGAAGCAGTAGCTGAGGCTTCTCGTTGCCTGAACTGCAAGAATCCTCGTTGTGTTGGTGGATGCCCTGTATCCATCAATATCCCAGCTTTCATCGAAGAAGTAAAGCATGGTGAATTTGAGAAGGCTTACGAGATTATCTCTCAGTCCTCTGCATTACCAGCTGTTTGCGGACGTGTATGTCCACAGGAGACCCAGTGTGAGGGCGTCTGTGTACGTGGTATCAAGGGTGAGGCTGTTGCTATCGGTAAGTTAGAGCGTTTTGTTGCTGACTGGGCAAGAGAGAATGGCATTGCACCAAAGTCTGATACACCTAAGAATGGCCATAAGGTTGCTGTTATCGGTGCTGGTCCTGCTGGACTTACTTGCGCTGGAGATCTGGCAAAGGATGGCTATGATGTAACTATTTTCGAAGCACTCCATGAGGCAGGCGGCGTTTTGGTATATGGAATTCCTGAATTCCGTCTTCCTAAGACAAAGGTTGTTGCAGCTGAAGTAGAGAATGTTAAGAAGTTAGGCGTTACCATCGATACCAATGTTATCATTGGTAAGACACTTACCATTGATCAGTTATTCGATAAGGGATTTGAGGCTGTATTTATCGGATCTGGAGCAGGTCTTCCTCGCTTCATGAATATCCCTGGTGAGCAGGCAAACGGTGTGTTCTCTGCCAATGAGTTCCTGACACGTAATAATCTGATGAAGGCTTATCTGGATCAGGATACTCCAATCCAGCGTGGTAAGAAGGTTATTGTCGTTGGTGGTGGTAATGTAGCTATGGATGCTGCACGTACTGCACTTCGTCTTGGAGCAGAGACACATATTGTCTACCGTCGTTCTGAGGCTGAACTTCCTGCAAGAAAAGAAGAAGTACATCATGCTAAGGAAGAGGGAGTTATCTTTGATCTCCTTCAGAATCCAGTTGAGATTCTCACCGATGAGAATGACTGGGTAACTGGCGTGAAGTTAATTAAGATGAAACTGGGTGAGCCAGATGAGTCTGGTCGTCGTCGTCCTGTTGAGATCCCAGGATCTGAGTATGTGGTAGACTGTGATACCGTCATCATGTCTCTAGGAACATCTCCAAATCCTCTGATTTCTTCTACTACAAAGGGATTAGAAGTAAATCGCCGTGGATGTATCGTTACTGAGGAAGAGACTGGCGCTACAAGCAGAGAGGGTGTCTACGCTGGTGGTGATGCAGTTACAGGTGCTGCTACAGTTATCCTTGCAATGGGTGCTGGTAAGGAAGCAGCAAAGGGAATTGAAGAGTACTTCGCTAAGAAGAACGCATAAATTCCTTTGGTTAAGGAAATAGAGTTATTGAGACTCCTTTTGTTAGAAAGTTATCTTTCTAATAAAAGGAGTCTTTTGTTTTATCGACACTAATTCTCACATGTGATAAAATACCAGATATAGTGCCTGACTAGGCGTAAATTCCTTTTTGTGGTATGGAGGACAGAACTTTGCGTAGAAGAATCTGGAGGATTTCTGAGGATCGTTTTGATGACGAAAAACCTATTCTCACATCAACTCCTGAATCTATTTCAACAAAATTTTATTTAGAGAAGGCCTATCAGGGCGAGTTTACACTGATATCCAATAATGAAGTAAATGCTAGGGGAATCATCTATTCATCCAACCCATATGTCCGTTGTTTGGATCCTCAATTTGATGGTGTGACGAAAACCATTCGCTATGAATTGGCCAAGGCAACCTTCTCCACCCAGGACGTAGTAGAGGGCTACTTCGCTGTGATCTACAATATGGGTGAGCTGAAGATTCCATATCGGTTTACATTTACCAGAGAGAAATTCATTACCGATCTAGGGGAGATCCATAAGCTAGAGGACCTGGCAAGGATTGCAGAAAAAGACATGGATTGTGCCCATAAACTCTTCTTATCCAATGAATTCCAGGAATTTATGCAGACAGAGTCCATTGAACAGCGCCTGCTCTATAGGGGATTCTTAGCTGCCATTCCATCGAAGCAGAACTTCGAAAATTATCTGTCTGCCTCTGGACTGAAGGAGACAGTGGTTTTTGATGCAGTAAAGGATAAGCAGTTTTTCTATGGAATCCACCAGGATGAGCAGGGAACCATTGAGTTAAGCCGTAATACCTGGGGCTACCTCCGCATTCAGGTGGAGTGTGATGCACCATTTATAGAGCTACAGGCTTCACAGATTACAGACAGTGACTTCCTAGGACGCGGCTTGAATTATCACTACTTTATTAAGAGAAATCGTTTACACGATGGTAGAAATGTAGGGCATATCACTTTTTTGGATGGTAGAACCTCTATTACCATTGAAATCGAGGCCAATATCCATGAGAAGGACGCATGGAATTACTATAGCTATAACCTGAAAAAGCAAAAGGAAATCCTAACTGCATCTCAAGATTATTTCAAATATCGTTTCGGACAGATCTCAGAGAAGACTTGGATCCACCAGATTCTATCCTCTGCGGATCGAATCCAGGCCATTTTAAAGGATCGGGCAGAGGAAGCCAATGGATTCCTGCAGTACCAGGAGAATCCTTGGATTAATCTGATTCGCTGTTATGCCCATATTTTAAATAATGATCGCCAGGAAGCCCTCTATATGATTCGAGAGCTTCGCATGGATATCGAGGATCATGCTAGTCCAGAATGGGCTGCATTACTCTATTTATGTACCCTGATTGAGCCAGAAGAGGACTATAAGATTCGATTGACCATTGAAATCGAGAGAATCTTCCGCAGTCATCCAGAGGATGTAAGGATCTTTTTGTTACTACTTCATTTACGGACAGAGTATGCTGAGGATCCGGCTTTGAAGCTAAAAGCCATCCGCCAGTGGGTCTTGAATGGATATTATACGCCATTCTTATATATTGAGGCTTTTGACTTGTATCAGGCTCACCCATTCCTCTTAAATGATATGAATGAGTTCTCCTTTGCAGTGCTGTCTTTTGTTCGACGTTATCATGGATTTACAGACATCATTGCTATGCAGTTGGTTGAGATCATGACCTACTACACGGAGTTTGATAATCGTGTCTTAAGGCTTCTGATCTCTTGCTATGAGGATTGCTATCAGAGAGATGATTTATTAAAGCAGATTCTTCTCTATCTCCTTTTAGGCCAGAAATTCGATAAGAAGTATCTGTCCTGGTACCTTCTTGGTATCCAAAGGGAGATGAATATCACAGGTATCTATGAAGCGTATGTATACTCTCTGCCAGAGGAGAGCATCGATCCATTGCCTGAGAATGTGAAGATCTATTTTCGCTATCCAAGTCAGCTCCCTTATGATCGTAAGGCCTTACTCTATGCCAATTGTATTGGTAGAAAGGCTGAGGATCCGGTGACCTATCGGGAATACTTCCCTGAGATGGAGCGATTCGCTGAGGAGCAGATGAAGCTGGGACGGATTAGCGATAATCTGACAGTGATCTATCAGGATGTGTTAGAGCGTGGTCTGATGACCCCTGATGGCTATCAGGCGCTTTCGCGATTGTATTACATGAGAAAGGCCGTATCACTTCGTGAAAGTGCTGTAAAACTGGTTCTCTATGAGGATTCCATGAAGGATCCACGTGTGGTTCCGATTCAGAATCATATAGCCTATGTGCCTATCATCGACAAGAATTATCGTATTTTCTTAGAAGATATAGATGGTACCAGATATGCAGATACTGGAATCTGCTTCGTGGAGGACTTTTTGAATGAAAACTATGAGGGCCGCTTAGAGAGAAGAGCAGAGGATCCACTTCCCTTTATGCTGTCTCGTTTCACACATCGAAGCGAGCCAATCTTCTCTGGTGATGATCTGCAGTTGATCCAACGCTTGCTTTTCATGCCTGAGATTAGACAGGAGTATTTAGAGTCCCTATTTCGCCCAATGATGGATTATTTGAAGGAAAAGGGTAGGGAAGAAGTGCTATCCTCTTACTTATGGGAGCATCGTGAGAATCCTGTCAGCGATGTGGCACTTCGTAATGAGATGCTGATCTACGGTATTGCAAATGATCATGAATTGGATGTCTACCAGATCATGAAGACTCAGTATGCTCTTGGTGTGCGCCAGGAACAGTTGCTTCGTGTCCTGAATGCAGTGATTGAAGAGACTATAGATCAGTCGGATGACTTCTTGATCTCTCTATCTGCCTGGTTATTTGAGAGAGATTGTTGCTCTGAAGAGACAATCGCTTATCTGAATCGCTACTATACAGGCACTGTAGATCTCATGGATAAGCTTTTCCGTCACACGGAGCAGGATCGTATGGAGAATACGGAGCTTGCCCAGAGGACACTGACCCAGATGCTCTATACGGATCGACATGATAAGTATCCAGAGAAACTGTATCTGGCATTCCTACGCCGTCATCCAAATAAGATGGTGGCAGAGGCCTTCTTGACCTATTGGTCTAGACAGTATCTCCTTGGAAATGTAGAGCCTGGCTTTTCATGCTTCGAAAATCTGATGCGTATTCAGAGAGTTGAAGAGAATCCAAATGATAGTTGCCGAATTGCACTTTTAAAATATCTCTGTGAAAAAAAGGAACTAAGTGAGGAGGAGTTTCGAGTCTTAGATGATTTGTTACGATTCTATATTACTCGTAATATCTACTTTGGATTCTATAAGAAGGCGGATTACCGTCTGATGATTCGTTATCATCTCTATGACAAGGTTTTCGTGGAATATCATGGAGACCCTGGCATCAGTGTTCAGCTGACTTATCAGAAAAACAATGGGGAAGATGTAGTCACAAAAATGGATGAGATGTATGACGGCATCTATGTAAAGCAGTTTGTCTTATTCTTTGGAGATACTGTAAAGTATCAGATTTATATTAATGATGAATCCAATCTCCCAGTAGTTAGTGATAGGGTGGTGGGTCAGGAATTGGTAAAGGAAAAGGGTGATAGCCGCTTTAATTCCTTGAACCGTATCCAGAGTGCTCTCATTTATGATGAGCCAGACAAGTTAAAAGAAGAATTGAAACAGTACCAGAAAAAAGATTATATGACGAAAAAACTGTTTCATTGGATTTAAGATATTTGTAATCATCTGCTAGAAAGGAGCGGAATGGAAGGCTTATATTATGGAATTGACATCAATAGCCGAACAACCATCGTGAGCTATTATCAGCCTGCAATGGCTGATCCCAATACCATCAGTATGGTTATGGGTAGCGATGAATATCAGATTCCAACTGCTCTGGCTAAGAAGAATGGAATGGCACAGTGGTACTATGGCAGAGATGCAAAAATGCAGGCTGCAGCGGGCTGCGCGACAGAGGTTCCTTTTCTCTTAGAGAATGCCCTTCAGAATAAGATCGTAACCCTAGAGGGCCGTCTCTATTCTGCCAGAGACCTGTTAAGTGTCTATCTAAAGCATCTCTTAGAATTAACAGGAATTCCATTTAAGAGACAGACCGTTAAGAAATTAGTGGTGACCTCAGAGCATCTTTCCATGGAAATGGTTGAGATGATGTCTATTGTGGCTGGAAAACTTGGTATTTCCAATGATCAGTTACTTCTCATTGATCATAGAGAGTCATTTTATTACTATGCACTTAATCAGAAGAATGAACTATTTCTCCATGATGTCATGCTATTTGAAGCAACCGGAGACAAGATTCTTTCCTGCCGATTACAAAGAGATGACTCCACTAGACCTCAGACCATTCACTTCCTAGAGCATATTTATGAGATGCATATGGAGAGCAGGGATCAGGAATTTACCACTGTATGTAAGGATCTCATAGAAGAGGATGTGGTCTCTTGTGTCTACCTGGTTGGAGATGGATTTGATGGGAACTGGATGAAGGAGTCTCTGGCTTATTTGGTTAAGGGACGACACGTCTTCATTGGCAAGAATCTCTATTCTAAGGGAGCATGCTTTTCTGGATTAATCCGAAATAAGGAAAAGGAATGGCCATTTGTTTACATTGGTGACAATGAGATGAAGTTTAATCTGTCCCTGAAGGTAAATGATCGAAACGAAGTGAAGTTTATCACTCTAATCACTGCCGGCGAAAGCTGGTTTAATACGAAGGGTGAATGTGAGGTCATCTTAGATGGTAGTCCAGAAGTAGAATTGTGGATTCAGAAGCCTGAGAGTAGACGAGCCAAGGTGGATCTACTTCAATTAACGGATCTACCAGAGAGAGAAAATCGTACCACTAGACTACGGATCTCGGCTGTACCAGTTTCTGATCAGGAGATCCGTGTAACCATTCGGGATATGGGATTTGGTGAGATTGAGGCTAGCTCAGGAAAGAGTTGGACTCACACAGTAAGTGCGGAGGATGGAATCGATGGGTGAATTAATACTGTGTAGAGGCCCGATTACAGCAACGCCCTACTATATCGAAGAGAAGGCATTGAATGTCTATTCTCTCGAGGAATTATCCTATTATATTTACAATAATCTCTATCTAATCAATCCAGGATTCATGAATAATGATTTGATTCATTGGATTGGCAATGAATTGGGAGAGAAAAAGCTGGCAACGGAACTTATGGAGTTACTAGCAGAGAATGTACCGGTTCACATTTTTATCGGTCATATCCTAGACTCCTGCGGTTATCTAACCGGTCCGGAAATAAAGACCGTGATGAAGGAAGCCCAGACTCTGCAGAACAAAACCGAAGCAGAATGTAGAAAGATTCGCGGCGATCATCTCTTGATGAATGACCGAATTACAGATGCGCTCTATGAGTATGACAGCATCCTAAGGGATAAAGAAGTCCTGCATCTTCCCATTGGTTTGGAAGGGGATATTTATCATAATCTGGCTACTTGCTATATGCGGTTATTCTTTTTCAATGAAGCAATTACATCCTATCGGAGTGCTTATGAGAGAAATCATAGAAAGGCCACCTTACGAGCCCTTCTCGAAGCCTATTTAATCGCAGATGATCAGGAGGGCTTTCAGACCACCTGTCAGCATTACCTGGTTTCTGCCGAGGATGTAGATGAAGTATTGAAGGCTGTGTCTTTTGAAGCAAATAGTGATGCAATAAAAGAATTCAGTGAAAGCATTGACAGTTACTTTACAACGGATGTAACATCAGAAAGTCGGACTTCTGTAGAGAAGGTCAATGAACTGGTGGAGCAGTGGAAGACAGACTATATCAGGCAGTGCAGGATATAAGGAGTAAATACATTGGCATTCAAACTGTTTCAAACTAAGCAGAAGGAAACAAGAGATCTGGATTCAGACTTCGATAGGGTCTATGCTAAGATCCAGGAGATAGATGACTGGGACGATCCGAAGAAGATTGAGCATTACATCCTAGATTCTTGTGAGCAGATTGTTTCCACAACGAAGGAGATTGAGTCAGAACGTAAGGAATTACGGTCTGTTTCAAACTATGCGAGAGACCTTGATATCCTTGAGAATCTATCTGAGGATTCCATTAAAGAGATTCGTCAGACCGCTCGACGTATTGTCGCCTTGAAGGAGACAAGACTTGAGATGAAGAATCATCCTCATAAGGTTGAGGGGCAGTTATTTGAAATCCTTGAAGAGAACCGAGAGGACTTAGAGGATACCATATTTCGTATGCGGGAAAATGAGAATTATCAGGATTCCGTGAAGCGTGATATGAATTATCTCGAAGGAGAGAAGACCAGATACGAGATGGATCGAGAGAATAGTAAGGCATCTATGAAACTGATGCGGACACTTTCCCTCTTTTTAGTTGTTGGTTTAGGGGCTCTACTGGCTCTGGTATTTGTCCTAAAATTTACTACAGATATGGATGTGAACTGGATTGTGATGGGTATTCTGTTACTGATCTCAGGACTTGCAGTTTTAATCTATGTGAAGAATGCAGAGAGCAGAAGACGATCCAAGAGAGCGCTGAAGAAACTGAATAATACCATTCAGCTCTTAAATATTGTACGAATGAAATATGCCACAGTAACCAAGGCCTTAGAGTACGTTCGTAATCAATACGGTATTGAATCTGCAGAGGAATTGGATTACCTCTATCACCAATACCTTTTAGAAGTAGAAGATCAGGAGAGGTATCGCCAGACCAATCAGGATCTGGACTATCAGACCAATTTATTAGAGAAGCAATTAGGGGAATTAAACCTCTATGACCAATATATCTGGAAGAGTCAGGCAGAAGCGCTAGCGAATCCTGACGGCCTAAAGGAGACTCGCCTGCGCTTAGTAGAGCGTAAGGAGAGAATCGAAGACCAAATTCGTGATAACACCGGTGCTGTGAAGAAGGAGAGAGATGAAATCGATCGAATGATGAATGAGCACCGCTATTATGTACCAGAAATCCTTGAGATTATTCAATCAGTCGATAAGATTTGTGGCTTGAATCGTTATATGAATCGAACCACTGGTACGAATAATGAAAAGTAAAAAGGAGAAATGAGAAAATGAGTACAGTAAGAACCAGATTTGCACCAAGTCCAACTGGTAGAATGCATGTTGGTAATCTTAGAACTGCATTATATGCTTATTTAATTGCAAAGCATGCAGGTGGTGATTTTATCCTTCGTATCGAGGACACTGACCAGGAGCGTTATGTTGAGGGTGCAGTGGACATTATTTATCGTACCTTGCAGGAGACTGGCCTAGTTCATGATGAGGGACCAGATAAGGATAAGGGGGTTGGCCCATATGTACAGAGTGAGCGTCAGGCTCAGGGTCTGTACTTAAAGTACGCTAAGGAACTAATCGATAAGGGCGAGGCATATTACTGCTTCTGTACCGAAGAGAGACTGAATTCTCTGGTACGTACCATTGATGTAGGTGGCGAGAAGAAGGAAGTTCGTTCCTACGATAAGCATTGCCTCCACCTGTCTAAGGAAGAGATCCAGAAGAATCTGGATGCAGGCATGCCATATGTTATCCGTCAGAACAATCCTACCACTGGTACAACTACTTTCCATGATGAGATCTACGGAGATATCACTGTTGATAATTCCGAGTTAGATGATATGATCCTGATTAAGTCTGATGGATATCCTACCTACAACTTTGCAAATGTTGTAGACGACCATCTGATGGGCATTACACATGTTGTACGTGGTAATGAGTATTTGTCTTCCTCTCCTAAGTATAATCGTCTCTATGAGGCATTTGGCTGGGAAGTACCAGTATATATTCACTGCCCACTGATTACCAATGAGGAGCATCAGAAGCTGTCTAAGAGATCTGGTCATAGTTCCTTCGAGGATCTAGTAGAGCAGGGATTCTTAACAGAAGCCATTGTGAATTTCGTAGCTCTCCTTGGCTGGAGCCCTGAGTCCAATGAGGAGCTGTTCACCCTGGATGAACTGGTGAAGGCATTTGATTATCATCGTATCAATAAGTCTCCAGCTGTATTTGATTATGGCAAGCTGAAGTGGATGAATGGCGAGTATATCCGTAAGATGTCTCCAGAGGCATTCTTAGAGAAGGCGGCTCCTTACATCAAGGAAGCCGTTGGTGATTCCTTTGATGAGAAGTTGATTGCAGCTATGGTACAGGGGCGTATCGAGACCTTCCCTGAGATAGAAGAGCACATTGACTTCCTGAAGGAAGTTCCATCCTATGACATCGAGATGTATGCCCATAAGAAGATGAAGACGACACCAGAATTGTCTCTTGAAGTTTTAAAGGCAGTTCTGCCTCTTCTTGAGGAGACCAGTGACTATAGTAATGATTCCCTCTTCAATGAGCTGAAGGAGTTCGCAGGAGCTCATGAGTGGAAGAATGGACAGGTTATGTGGCCGATCCGTACCGCACTGTCTGGTAAGCAGAGCACTCCAGGTGGTGCGACACAGCTGTTAGAGGTACTTGGTAAGGAGAGATCCTTAGAGAGAATCAAGGCAGCAATTCAGAAGTTAGAAGCTGAGATTTAACTCAGTCGGGGTACAAGCTCCGACTACTTACGATCTGCAGGATGTGAGATACCCTGCAGGTCCTTTGAGATAGGTTTATATTTGGGCAAATGTAAACCATGCCAAGGGTGGAGGCGTAGGCTTTCTCCTTGGGAAGCATAAGAAGAGAGACATGAAGGAGTCATATGCATCTAGATGACGTACAGCACCAGGCAGCTACCTGGGGAGATGGACCATGTCTCACATTAGCAGGACCAGGAGCTGGAAAGACCACTGTCCTGGTAAATCGTATATTGTACCTTTTGAGGGAAGCGGAGATTCCTCCGGAGCAGATCCTTGTAATTACGTTTACAAGAGACGCTGCTCTAGAGATGAAGACCCGGTTCCTTCAGAAGTCTGGAGAAACGGGACAGAAGGTGACCTTTGGCACCTTCCATTCCGTTTTCTTTTTTATGCTGCGAAGGTCCTTTGGCTATCAATATAGTGACCTATTGACAGGGAAAAAGAAGATGGACTTCTTAAAGCATTGTCTCTCTATGGCGAATTACCCCTTTGTGGATGATTCGGAGAATTATCGAAAGGTGATGCAGGAATTAAGTACCTTTGCAACTTCTGGAAAGGCGATTTCTGACTACCTTCCCAGATTCTTTTCTCCAGATTTTCTTCAGGTGATCCAAATCTATGAAGAGGAGAAAAATCGAGAGGGCTTATTAGACTTTGACGATCTTATGAAGAAAACCAAGGAACTATTTCTTAAAAATCCATCGATTCTGAACCAATATCGAAAACGATATCCTTACCTCCTGGTGGATGAGGTCCAGGACATGAATCCTATTCAGTTTGAGATTATGGCTCTCCTTGCAGCTCCTCTTAATAATCTTTTTGCGGTGGGAGATGATGATCAGTCAATCTATGGATTTCGGAATGCATCCCCAGACCTTATGCTGAAGTTTCCTGAGATCTTTCCCAATTGTAGGATCATTCGAATGAATCGAAACTATCGTTCAAATTACCGCATTGTAGAGATGGCCGGGAATCTGATTCAACACAATAAAAAGAGATATCCTAAGGAGATCCTTGCTGTGAAGGAGGAAAGAGGACATGTAATCTGTAAATCCTTCCCAGATCAGGATGAGGAGGCCGCCTATGTCCGTGAGATGCTAGAAAACTTGCCAGAGAATAAAAGTGTAGGCATCCTGTTTCGAAATCGATCCCATGGAGAAAAAATAAGACAGGAACTCTTTTTGCATCATATTCCATTTACCTATCCAGAGGAAAAGAAGAACCCTTATTCTCACTTTATTTTCTATGATTTTGAAAGCTATCTATGGATTGCTTGTGGAAGTAGTGAGAGATCCAATTACCTTCGAATTATGAATCGACCAGTCCGCTATATTCCACGTGTTATCTTTGAAAGAGACCAGGTGACTCGAAGTCATGTACTTAGGGCCGCTGATTCCTATCTGGAGCGGCCTAAGCTAGGAGGAATGGTCCGTTCCTTTTTTCAGGAACTGGATTTTTTATCCACACTTCCTGCTTTTGCCTTTATGAATTATATCTATCGTGGACTAGACTATAAGGGATTCTTAAGAGAATATGCAGCCAGCCATGGAGAGGATCCGAAAGAGTATGAACAGATTATAGAACTCCTATTTTCCCTTAGTCAAAAAGCGAAGTCCAAGAGAGAACTATTGGATCGTATCTTAGAATTACGACGGATTGCGGAGGAGCAGCTAGAAAGAAATCAAAAGAATACGAACAAAGGAGCTTTGGGGGATGAGGGAATACCAATTGCGATGTCTACATTCCATGGCGCGAAGGGGCTAGAGTTCGACTTGGTCTACATTTTAAATGCCGTGGAGGGAGCTGTGCCATCGAAGAAGGCGGAGAGTGAAGCTGAGATTGAAGAAGAACGGAGAATGTTCTATGTGGCAGTGACGAGAGCCAAGGAGTGTTTAACCATCTGTACAGCAATTACAGACAACAAAAAATTAAGAGCCCCTTCCCGCTTCTTACGGGAGATGGGCTCTTCACAATCACTTACAGCTGCTCCTGAATCTCATCAAAACGCTTGCTGACCATGTCGTATTCTTCATCGGTCTCGATATTACCAAGGTATGGCTCCTTATTCTGATCCTCATAGTAGCGGTAGATATAAACCTGGTCCTTGGCTGGTGCGCCAGAGGCATCGATTGGGAGGAGAACGATGTATAACTGCTCTCCAACATCAAAAATGGTCAGTGCCTGGCAATCCATCTCTGTACCATCATCTAAGTCAACGGTTACAGTAAGATCGGAAAAATCGGATTCGTTATTAAAATCAATATCTTTATGTGCGCTCATAATGATTCCTTTCTGCTTTTATGGTAAGAGTATAGGAAAAAGGAGAAGAAATCAATGGAGAATGCGTAAAGTTCTCACATTTTCTTATGGGTTTGCTATAATGGACAATAGAATTATGGTTTGGAAAGGGAGAGGGGTTATGATTCTGAAAAAGACAAGCGGAGACTTTCATACCTTTGGCTGTGTGGTTCGTGGCGAGTTGTCTATTTTCACCTATAGCATTTCAAAGCCGAGTCCATCTGGTGTTTTACTTTTTGATAAAAAGAGCCATAAGAAAATTGGTGAATACTATGCAGATTGGCAGGATATCTTTGGTAGAGTAGTTTCTATTGCAATCCAGGGGATTGATTGGGAGCATACGGTCTACCTTCTTGACCTAGATGATGAAGTGGTTGTAGACCCTTATGCTAGGCTAATCTACGGTAGAGAAAAATGGTGTGATGAGTCGAGACAGGAGAACTGCTACCAGGTTTACGGCGGACCAATTTATAAGGAATACTCCTGGAAGGATAAGGGAAGTCAGCTTAAGGTGCCTGAGGAAAAGGACATCATGCTTCGCCTTCATCTCCGTGGTCTTACCATGGGAACTGGTCTCGGTGAGGACAAAAGAGGTAATTATAAGGGATTGATGAGTCGCCTAAAGTCTATGGCGGATTATGGCATTACTCTTTTAGAGATTCAACCCCTTTATGATTTCGAAGAATTACGCTATCTTACGGTATCGAATCTCCCTTATAAGAAGGAAAATAAGCCTAAAGCAGAGGCTCCTTATGGGGTGAATTACTGGGGCTATGGACCTGCAGATTACTTTGCACCAAAGAGCTCCTTCTTCGGAGGAGAGGATCAAGATCTCCATATGAAGGAAATGGTAGAGGCAATCCATAACCATGGTATGAAGCTGGTTATGGAGTTTAGCTTTGAAGGGAATCAGGATAGCCGATTTATCATTGATTGTCTGCGGTATTGGGCCAAGGAATACCATGTGGATGGATTCCGTCTATTAGGTATGGGACTTCCAATGGATGCAATTCGTAGAGATCCGTTTTTGTCTAAGGTTCGTATCTATTCTGATCAATTGGATTATGGACTACTGTCTTTAGAGGATGAGAACTACAGACATCTTTATGTAGAAAATGCAGATTTCTTATATCCTTTACGTAAATTACAGAATCATATGGATGGCAGTATTACAGAGTTTGCCAATATGATGCGGCGACAGAATAAGGCATATGGATTCGTGAATTATGCAGCGTCCACCTTGGGATTTACTTTACGAGATGTGTACTCCTATAGCGAGAAGCATAATGAAGATAATGGAGAAGATAATCGTGACGGAATGAACTATAATTTCTGTCATAACTACGGAGTGGAGGGGGACTCCAATAGCCGGAATGTTATCAATGAACGTATGCGCCATATACGAATGGCATTGGCTACGGTTTTGATGGCCCAGGGTATTCCTATGATTCAAGCAGGAGATACCTTTGGTAATACCCAGAAGGGTAATAATAATGCCTATGGGCAGGATAATGAGATTGGCTGGGTGACCTATTCCAAGAAGAAAAACTTTAGGGATCTCCATGCCTATATCGGGAAACTGATTGCCTTTCGAAAGGCACATCCGATCCTTAGTTCCATTCAGCCCAAGGAATTGTCGGATTATCGACATATGGGATTACCAGACTTGTCTTATCACGACAGAGAACCATGGACTCCTTGGCTTACAGATGATCGAAAGTCTATTGGAATCCTCTACTGTGGAGAGTATAGTAGCTCTGACAACAAGGATGATATCTACCTTTGCTTTAATTTTTATTTTGAGGAAGTAGAATTTGCCCTGCCCACGCCTTTGAATGGCAAGAAGTGGCATTATCTCACCAATACATGCATCGCTGATTGGAATGAGTCGAAGGATCCACTTGAAAAGCAGGATTGTATTCTTGTCCCTGGTGGAAGCCTTACAGTGCTACTTGGAAAGAAGGATCCAAAGGCTTCAAAAGACCTTAAGGATTCGAAAAAAAAGAATAAAAAAGTTAGTAAGAAACGGAAGAAATAATGCAAGATAAAAAAACAAGGGGGAACTCAGGGAACGGCCATATTACATTGAAGAAATTCTTTGGCCACTTATTTACTATTCTCCATCATAAGAAATTAGTAAGAAAGGCATGCTTTCAGGCGGGCTTATATAAGCAGGGCCTGTGTCATGATCTGTCCAAGTTCTCTCCAACAGAGTTTTGGGTAGGCGTTCGCTATTTTCAGGGGGATCGTAGCCCCAATAATGCAGAGCGAGAGGAAAAGGGGTACTCCAGTGCCTGGCTACATCATAAGGGCCGTAATAAGCACCATATGGAATATTGGATTGACTATTCTCTAACTCCTGGTCATAAGTTAGAAGGTATGCGTATGCCAGAAAAATATGTAGTAGAGATGTTTTGTGACCGCTTATCTGCTTGTAAGACCTATCAGAAGGAAAAGTACACAGATGCGAGTGCCTTAGCTTATTTTGAAAGAGGCATGGGGCACTATACCCTGCATCCAGAATCAGAAAAATTGATTCGTTCCCTTCTTACCATGGTAAAGGAAGAAGGAGAAGAGAAGACCTTCGACTATATCCGTAGAGAAGTATTACATAATAAAAAGTAGAAACGAATGCTTGTATATATTTTTTATACCTTTGAATAGTGCATTCTAGCGGATTCACGAATCAAGCCCTTTTGTGAAAGGGTGTAAATGGTTTCCAGAAATTCTCTGTAGGAGAATCCTGCCAATAGCATCAAATCCTCTGCGGATTTTGCATAGTAATCCATAATTTGTAGAAGGGACTTTTCATTTTTATTTAAGGTTGGTTTCTTACTTGGAGAGAGCTGGAGCGGCATACCAGCTTCTTCAGATAATTTTTCAAGTAAGCGCTCCTCGGATGGGATGATTTGTGCGCCCATTTCAATGAGATGATTGGTTCCCTGACTCATGGGGTCATTGATTCGCCCTGGCACAACTAAGAGATTCCTATTTTGCTGACAAGCCATCTGAGCAGTAATTAAGGAACCGGATCGTATTCTGGCTTCCACTACAATGACATGATCTGATAAGCCAGAGATGATGCGGTTTCTCATTGGAAAGTGCTTGGAGAGGGGTGGTGTTCCAGGGGCAAATTCAGAGAGAATACACCCATTTTCTAGGATTCTGTCATAGAGCTTTTTATTCTCAGGAGGATAACAGATATCCACACCTGAACCTAAGACAGCACAAGTGAAGCCGCCTGCTTCTAAGCAACCTGTTTGCCCAGCTGCATCAATCCCTCTTGCCATGCCGCTAATCACTGTGTAGCCAGATCGAGCCATAAGGTAACCGATTTCTCTTGCACTGGAGTGACCATAGGCGGAGCATTGTCTAGCTCCTACAATCGATGCGGACTTATGTTCAGAAGGAGGGAGGGTGCCTTTATAGTATAGCCCGTAGGGATGATCAATGATTTCTCGTAACTTCTGGGGATAGTCAGAGTCTTCGATGGAAACAAATTGAATGGATTGCTTCAGTAGATTTTCATATGCATCCTCTGGGGAACAGGTACTATTTACCTTGCTCTGCATGATCATCTCCACTTCCATAGGAGTTAGAAGCTGAGAGGAGAGTAAGGCTTCTCTATTTGCATGAAATACATTTATTGCACCATTGAAGTGCTTGGATAATTCCCGTCGAAGGGGTACTTTTAAATAGAATAATTCATTTAGCCATAGGGCATAAGCCTTCTTTATTGCCATTGGTGTAAACCTCCTAGTGTATAGTCATTTTCCCAGTATTTTTTGTCCATGGACCGGTAGCTCACCGCTTCCATGAGGTGAATGGTAGAGATATTTTCTTCTTGATCCATGTCTGCTAGAGTCCGGGCGACACGTAGAATCCGGTGGAAGGACCGAGCAGTTAGGCCTTCCTTATGGTAGGCACTTTCCATATAATGCTTTCCATCCTCTGTAAGGCTACAGAAGTGATTTAAATCACGAACTGGAATCTGGCTATTTAAGTGATAGCCTAAGCCTTGGAATCGCTTTTCTTGGATGGCTCTGGTTCGTATGACACGTTGACGAATCTCTTGGGATGACTCCTGTGGAGCAGTAGAGATGAGATCCTGAAAGGAGACCTCTTTGGCCTCCACGGTAAGGTCGATTCTATCCAAAAGAGGCTGGGATATTTTGGATAGATAGTTGGATATGGAGGCATGGCTACAACGGCAGCGACTTAAGTCGGGATAATGTCCGCAAGGGCAGGGATTCATGGCACAGATCATTAGAAAGTCTGCAGGATAGGTAATGGAATTGTTATTTCGGACAATGGTCACTGTCTTTTCTTCTAGAGGTTCTCGTAGATTCTCTAAGGTCTTCTTTTGGAACTCAGGAAGCTCGTCTAAGAAGAGGACGCCAGAGGTGGCTAGTGAGATCTCTCCTGGGCTTGGCTTACTCCCACCACCTGTTAAACCTGCACTGGTAATGGTGTGATGAGGTGCACGATAGGGTCTTTTTGACATAAGGGACTGGTTATCCTTTAAGAGTCCAGATACAGAATAGATCTTAGACAGCTTGAGCTGCTCTAAGGATGTCATAGGCGGGAGAATGGTGGGTAAAAGCTTTGCTGCCATGGTTTTCCCAGAACCTGGAGGACCGATTAATAGAACATGATGCCCACCAGATGCAGCCACTTCCAAACTACGCCTAAGAACCTTCTGTCCTTGTAGATCCTTAAAGTCTGGCTGAATGGATGTATCCTGATCATTTGATGTGGTATCTCTATTTGATACTGTAAAATAGTGGGATTTTAGTTCTGTTTGATCCAAGGATAGAAGCTGAATCAGTTCTCTTAATGAGGTAATAGGGAGGATATTTAATCCTGGACATAGGGCTGCTTCCGAAGCATTTTCTCTAGGAACAATTAGGATGTTCTCTTGACTATTCAGGGGAGAATCCTTCATGGATAGAGCCACTGGTAGAACTCCTTTTATTGGTAAGACGTCACCGTAGAGAGATAATTCACCAATCATGATGACGCGATGGAGGATCTCCTCTGGGATAACTCCAATGGCAGCCAAAATAGATGCAGCAATGGGTAGATCAAAGGAGGTACCTGATTTTCGAATAGAAGCAGGAGAGATATTAATAGTGATTCTCTTGGCAGGTAAGTTGATTCCGGTATTTCGAAGGGCAGTTCGCACCCTTTCTCTGGATTCTCTTACTTCAGTAGATAAGAAGCCTACCAAATCAAATACAGGCAGGCCATCGCTGACATCTGCTTCGCAGGATACATTGATACTGTCAATTCCTTGAAGGGCTGCAGTTTTTACGGAACTATACATACGACAAATCTCCTTATAGTTTTGCTTGGGCTTTGTATAGAAATTGAAGAAGGATTTTAAAAAAGATGAGAAAAATGAAATGTGTCTACAATACAGAAAACTTCCTTTTCTTAGAAAAAAACCGCTCTTCATAAGCAGGCCATATGTTAGCACAAGCCTTATATTTCAAGGGATACAAAATTCTAAAAAGAGTATGAATTTTGTGAATAATTAATGAAGTTTTCAGTTTCTCGAATGAGTTTTGTCTTGAAATAGAAAATACAGTGATGTATAGTGTTGACAGTTTGCATACAAATATTAACTGGAGGCATTTCGTTTTATGGCAAAAAACCTTGTTATCGTAGAGTCTCCTACGAAGGTAAAAACAATAAAAAAATTCCTTGGTAAGAACTACGAAGTAGTAGCTTCTCAAGGACATGTGCGTGACTTACCTAAGAGCCAGCTGGGTATTGATGTAGAGCATGGCTGCGAGCCAAAGTACATCACCATTCGTGGTAAAGGTGAATTACTTGCACAGCTTCGTAAGGAAGTAAAAAAAGCAGATCATGTATATCTCGCAACTGACCCGGACCGTGAGGGTGAGGCAATCTCTTGGCATCTTACGAAGGCCTTGAATCTTGAAGGCAAAGATGTGAAGCGTATTACCTTTAATGAGATTACAAAGAATGCAGTAAAGGCCTCTTTAAAGAACCCTCGTGCAATTGATATGAATCTTGTAGATGCACAACAGGCTCGTCGTGTATTAGACCGTATGGTGGGATATGAGATTAGCCCACTTCTCTGGGCGAAGGTTAAGAGAGGACTGTCTGCAGGACGTGTACAGTCAGTTGCCCTTCGTATCATTGCTGACCGAGAGGCTGAGATCGATGCATTTATTCCTCAGGAATACTACACCTTAGATGCTATTCTTACTCCAGAGGGATCTAAGCAGAAGATTACTGCATCCTTCTATGGTAAGGACAAGAAGATGGAGATCTCTGATAAGGCAACCCTTGATCAGATCTTAAAGGAATTAAAGGGTGCGGACTTTGCTGTTGAATCTGTGAAGAAGTCAAATAGAGAGAAGAAGGCACCACTTCCATTTACAACATCTACCTTACAGCAGGAAGCGTTTAAGGCTCTGAATTTCTCCACACAGAAAACAATGCGTGTGGCACAGCAGCTATACGAAGGTGTTGACATTAAGGGAAGCGGAACCGTTGGTTTGATTACCTACCTTCGTACCGATTCTGTTCGTGTATCTGATGAAGCAGCTGCAAGCGCTGCACAGTTTATCCAGGATACCTATGGCCAGGAATTTAAAAAGCATGCTTCATCTTCTGTGAAGCAGGGACGTATTCAGGATGCCCATGAGGCAATCCGTCCAGCAGATATAACTCGCCTGCCATCTGAGATTAAGGATTCCTTATCCAGAGAGCAGTTTCGGCTATATCAGCTGATTTGGCGCCGCTTTATGGCCAGCCAGATGTCTAATGCTAAGTATGAGGTAAGCAGTGTGAAGATCTCTGCTGGAGATTATCGCTTCACAGCATCTGCATCCCTTCGATCCTTTGATGGTTACATGCTGGTATACACAGAGGCTGATCAGGAGAAGGATGAGAAGAAGAATGCTGTTATGAATCTTACAGAGGACACTAGGCTTTCCTTTGATCGTTTTGATGAGAAGCAGCACTTCACTCAGCCACCAGCCCACTTTACTGAGGCATCCCTGGTACATACCCTAGAGGAATTAGGCATTGGTCGACCAAGTACCTATGCACCAACCATCAGCACTCTGTTAAAGAGACATTATGTCACCAAAGAGGGGCGTAATATTTTCATGACAGAGCTTGGTGATGCAGTGAATACCATTATGAAAAAGTCTTTCCCTACCATTGTGGATGAGCAGTTCACAGCCAATATGGAAGGCCTCTTAGATGGCGTAGAAGAGGGTACTGTAGACTGGAAGTCTATTGTACTTAATTTCTATCCAGACCTTGAAGCATCTGTGAAGAAGGCAGAAGAGGACCTGGAGAAGGTGAATATTGCTGACGAACAGACAGACGTTGTCTGCGAGAATTGTGGACGCCATATGGTTATTAAATATGGACCACACGGTAAGTTCCTGGCATGCCCAGGTTTCCCAGAGTGTCGCAATACAAAGCCTTATTTAGAAAAAATCAATGTTCCCTGCCCAAAATGTAATAAGGATATCGTTATTCGTAAAACCAGAAAAGGCCGCGTATTCTATGGATGTGAGGATTATCCAAACTGCGACTTTATGAGTTGGCAGAGGCCAGTTGAGAAGAAGTGTCCGAAGTGCGGTAACTACATGGTTATTCGCGGTAATAAGTTGGTATGTTCCAATCAGGAATGCGGATATTCAGAGACAAAAGATAATAAGTAATTAGTTGGAGGAAACCGTGGGCGTACAGTTATTAGAT
Organism: uncultured Lachnospiraceae bacterium; assembly: GCA_900317915.1. GTDB lineage: Bacteria > Bacillota > Clostridia > Lachnospirales > Lachnospiraceae > Lachnocurva. The sequence continues at coordinate 91,776 of ONIO01000001.1, forward strand.
AAAACAAGAAAGATCGGCAAATTATTACATAACAACAATACATCCAAGATTGTATTTAATGATATTTGTAAGGTTCTGACCGAAGTTTTAGAGTCATCTGTTATAGTAATCAGTAAGAAGGGTAAGGTATTAGGTGTCAGCAATGCAAAGGGTACACCTGAGATCTCTGAACTCTTAGCTGATGAGCTTGGAGAATTTGTAGATCCAATGCTGAATGAGAGACTGCTTGGTATTCTTTCCACTAAGGAAAATGTAAACCTGTCTACACTTGGCTTTGAACACACAGATACATCCCATTACTCAGCAATTATCACTCCAATTGAAATTGCAGGAGACCGCTTAGGAACACTGTTTGTATATCGTTTTGATCGTATGTATGACATTGACGATATCATCTTAAGCGAATATGGTACCACTGTAGTTGGTCTTGAGATGATGCGCTCTGTAAATGAAGAGAACGAAGAAGAGAATCGTAAGAAGCAGATTGTAAAGTCTGCAATCAGCACTCTTTCTTACTCTGAGTTAGAGGCTATTATTCATATCTTTGATGAGCTTGATGGTACAGAGGGTATCCTGGTTGCATCGAAGATTGCTGACCGTGTAGGAATCACCCGTTCCGTTATTGTAAATGCATTACGCAAGTTCGAGTCTGCTGGAGTTATTGAGTCTCGTTCTTCTGGAATGAAGGGTACTTACATCAAAGTATTGAATGACGTTGTCTTTGATGAGCTTGAGGAAGCAAAGGAAAGACAGTAAAGCTAAGGATTTCATTTGGGGTAACAGGGATAGTTATCTTGTGAAACGCAAAGGGATATTGCTAAATGTTGCATTTTGTGGCAGAAGCATGTCCCTTTTTCAATTTATTCTAAACTTTTTCTTAAAACTGAAAAGTGTCGAATGGTTTATATTTCCATAGAAATGGGCAGATATTGTGTCCTAGATGAAATAACGACACAATATAGTGGAAAAAAACTTGTCTTTTGTCTTGTATTATTTATAATGAAAGAGAATAGGCAAAGTGTAGGGAAAGGAGACCCCTATGATTAATTCCAATGCATTTGACTATATCAATGTGGCTACCAAAGCACTTGATGCGTCTTATCTTCGGGAGACAGTGATTGCAAATAATATCGCTAATGTAGATACACCTACATACAAAAGACAGGACGTGGAGTTTCAGAGCGTTTTAGAGAACGCAATTGATAGTACAAAGTATAAGAATCTTACAGAGGCTGTACGTGGAGTTAATACCAATCTCGATGGCTTAGATGCCATCCAGTATACCGATGCCAATAATTACTCTTATCGAATTGATAAGAATAACGTAGACATCGATACTGAGAATGTGGAATTAGCATCTGAGCAGCTCCGCTATCAGGCTCTTAGCAATAGTGTGACACAGGACTTTAATAATTTCCGTGCTGTAATTAAATAAGGAGTGATTTAAATGGGATTATTTCAATCATTTGATATCGCAGCATCAGGAATGACTGCGCAGAGATTTCGTATGGATGTGATCTCTGAGAATATCGCAAATATTAATACCACCCGTACTGAAAATGGAACACCTTATCGCCGTAAGACGGTTACCTTTCAGGAGAGGGAGGATGTGCCCGATTTCCAGACGGTTTTAAGCCATTCAAAGCAGAAGTTCTCTGGAAATGGAGTTCGTGTCTCTCGTGTTGGCAGGGACTATGAGACAGACTTTGTGAAAAAATATGATCCATCGAATCCGGATGCGGATGAGGATGGCTATGTTAGTTATCCAAATGTGGATACAGTAACAGAGATGACCAACCTTATTGATGCATCTCGTTCTTATGAGGCCAATGCAACTGCATTCAATGCCTTAAAGACCATGACACAGACTGGTATTAATGTAGGCGGTAACAGTTAATAATCTGATTTAGGAGGATACTGATGGATATCTCATCCATACAATCTCTATATGGACCATCGAAAACCAATGGAGCTTCCGCTGCACAGCTGGTTGGAGGACAGAAAACAGAGTCCACAGGTAATGACTTTGGTTCGGTTTTTGATGCGGTATTAAATATGGTTGATAATGCCAATACATTACAGAATCGTGCTTCTGCAGAGGAGATTAAGTTTGCCCTTGGAGAAGCAGATAACACCCATGACCTTGCAATTGCGCAGTCTAAGGCCAATATTGCATTACAGTATACGGTTGCAGTCCGAGATCGCTTTCTCTCTGCATACCAGGAAATTATGCAGATGCAGATTTAATGGAATCCGTAATCGTTAAAGGATGGGGCCAATTCGGAACCCAGTAGACAAAGTAGAAGAGGGATAGGAAATGCCGGAACGAATCCAAGCAATTCTAAATAGGATACGTGAATGGTGGGAGAAATTCACCACAAAACAAAAGGCTGCAATTGTTAGTGGCGCAGCTGTGGTTATTATTGCACTCATTATTTTAATTGTTATATTTGCACGTCCCAAGACACGTGTATTAAAAACAGCTTCTGATGCCGCAGAGGCTGAGACCATTCAGACACTTTTAAAGGACAACGATATTAGTTATACCCAGTCCACAGATGGTATGACTTTTTCGGTTAAGGAAAGTGATTATGGTCAGGCATCGATTTTGCTTGGATCCCAGCAGATTGCTACCAATGGATATACCATTAAGGATGCTTTAGATGGATCCTTTAGTACCACAGAGGCAGATACTGAGAAGAAGTACCAGCTCTATCTAGAGAAAAAATTCGAAGCAAATTTCACCGCAATGGATAATGTAAAGGCGGCTGAAGTTAATCTCCATATTCCAAAGGATGATGGCACCATTACTTCAAGTGCCAATGGCACCAATGAAGCATCTGCCAGTGTGAAGCTCACACTATCAGGTTCCATGTCTAAGTCCCAGGCTAGATCCCTGGCACAGTTTATGGCAACGAATCTTGGTAATTCAGATCTTAGTAAGATTACCATCATTGATAATGACGGTAATACCCTATTTTCCGGTGCAGAGGATAATTCTACTGCAGTACAGGCATCCGACAACCTCCAGGTGAAAGCCAACGCTGAGAATTATGTAGCGGATAAGGTTAAGAGTACATTAGCATCTAATAATTCAGGCTCTTCATCTACTTCCATCTATGACAATCTACAGGTTGCTGTTAATCTGGATATCGACTTTTCCCAGAGCAATTCTGTAAGTTATGAGTATTCTGCTCCGGATGGACGTACAGAGGGTATGAAGGACAGTGAGACCACAGAAGAGTCTCAGTCCACCAATGGAGTTGCAGGAACACCAGGTACGGACTCTAATGACGATACAGGATATGTTGTTGAGGATGGCAATCAGTCCTCATCCTCATCCTCTAAGTCCACAGTTGATTATCTACCAAATGAGGTAATAACAACGAAGACAGGTGCACAGGGTGTGGTATCCTACGACAACAGTTCAATCTCGATTATTGCAACGGATTATGTTACTTATGACGAAGACACTCTGAAGGCCAAGGGTAAGCTGAAAAATCAGACCTTCGATGAATTTAGAGCGAAAAATAGTGACGAGAAGCAGATTAAAGTGGATGACTCCATTGTCACTGCTGTATCCCGTGCCACAGGCATTCCAACTGCTAATATCTCTGTGATTGCAAAGCAGGTTCCATTATTCCAGTATTCTAAGAATGGACGTAGTCTGACGGATTATCTCCAGATTATTATCGCCCTTTTGGTATTCGCACTTCTTGGAATTATTGTATTTAGATCCCTGAAGAAGGATCAGGAAGAGGAAGTGGAAGAAGAGGTTTCTGTTGAGGATCTGATGGCACAGAAACAGGAAGAGGAAGAGCCATTAGAGGATATCGGCTTTAATGAGAAGTCTGAGGCTCGACTCTTAATTGAAAAGTTTGTAGATGAAGAACCAGAGGCTGTAGCAAATCTGCTTAGAAACTGGCTGAATGATGATTGGAGTTAAGGAACGATGGCTGAAGAAATGACTGGGGTACAAAAGGCTGCCATCCTACTGATTACATTAGGACCAGAGAAGTCGGCAGAGATTTTTAAGCACCTCAAAGAAGAAGAGATAGAAGAATTAACTCTTGAAATCGCAAATACCAGATCTATTTCACCTCAGGTGAAGGAAGAAGTGATAGATGAGTTTTATCAGGTCTGCCTAGCTCAGCAGTACATTGCTGAGGGTGGTATTGGATATGCGAAGGAACTCCTGGAAAAGGCACTTGGAGAGGACGAAGCTGCCAAGGTTATTGGCAAGCTGACAGCTTCTCTTCAGGTACGCCCATTTGAATTTATTCGTAAGACGGAGTCTAGTCAGGTTCTGAACTTTATTCAGGATGAGCATCCACAGACCATCGCAATGATTTTGTCCTACCTATCGCCATCTCAGGCGGCTCAGATTCTGGGAGGATTATCTCCAGAATTACAGGCGGATGTGGCAAAACGTATTGCACAGATGGATCGTACATCCCCAGATGTAATCAAAGAGGTTGAGAGTGTATTAGAGAGAAAGCTTTCTTCCCTTATCAACCAGGATTACACCATCGCTGGTGGCGTAGACTCTATTGTAGCGATCTTAAATGCAGTAGACCGTGGTACAGAAAAACGAATTATGGAATCTCTTGAAATCGATGAGCCAGAACTGGCTGAAGACATCCGTAAGAAGATGTTCGTATTCGAGGATATCCTGCTTCTGGACAATAGAGCTATTCAGCGTGTCCTTCGTGATGTAGATAATAATACAGTTGGTGTGGCTCTGAAGGGTGCCAATGAGGAAGTACAGAGTGTTATCTTCAACAATATGTCTCAGCGTCTTGCTGCTATGATTAAGGAAGATATGGACTACATGGGCCCTGTACGTATGAAGGATGTAGAGGAAGCGCAGCAGCAGATTGTTGGTGTCATCCGTAAGCTTGAGGATGCAGGTGAAATTGTAATCTCCAGAGGTGGAGGTGACGATCTCGTTGTATAACATTATTCGTAGCATTCAGGTAAATGAGGATGCGTACAAAGGGTATTCCATTAACTCAAATCAGCTGGTTCAAGAAAAACTTGAGGATATACAGAAGGAACTAGAAGAGGAGAGACAGAGAAAAGAAGCCTTTGAAACTTTGTCTCAGACTACAGAGGAACCTGTTCTAGATGAGGACGGTAATCCTGTATTAGACGAGGATGGTAATCCTGTAATGCGTATGGTTCCAAGTGAGGATTCCCCTGATAAGTCTGCTACTGTCGAGGAACTCTTACAGGAAGCAAGAAAGCAGGCGGATGAGATCCTGGCCAGTGCTCATGCAGAGGCAGATGAGATTCGCTCTCATGCAGAGAGTGAAGCGGTTGCTATCCGAAATCGCGCAATAGAAGATGGTACCAGAGAGGGTTTACAAAAGGGTACCATGGAGGCTCAGGAGCAGTTGGATCACATGACCACACAGCTTCGAGAGCAGGAACAGCAGATTAAGAATGAATACAATGACAAATATAAAACCATGGAGCAGGATCTAGTGGATACGATTCTAGGTGTTTTGGATCATGTGTTTATGGCAGAATGCTCTGGGAAAAGAGATATTGTGATTCACTTAATTGATGTAGCTCTATCTAATGCAGATAGTAGTAAGGAATTTCAGATACATGTTTCCCCAGCAATTGCTGAGAAGATTGCAGATAAGCAAAAGGATTGGCAGAAGTATCTGGGAAATGACGTGCAATTAGACATTATTCCTGATCCTTTATTTAAGGATCAGAATTGCACCATCGAGACAGATGGTGGTATATTTGATTGCTCATTGGATACGGAATTGGATAACTTATTCCGAGATATTCGAGCACTTTCTTATCAGGAGTAAGGTGAATTTTGAGGACAAATCTGAATCTATCAAAATACGAGGCATTAGAAGAGAATACCTATTTCAAAAAGCTTGGCCGCGTAAGTAAGGTTGTAGGATTAACCGTTGAGTCCCTTGGCCCTGAGGCTAAACTAAATGATCTCTGTCTCATTACTTCCGCCGATGAATCTCATCAGATCATGGCGGAGGTTGTTGGATTTAAGGGCCGGGAATTGATCTTAATGCCTTTTGAGGACATGAGCGGTGTAGGCGTCGGTTGTGTGGTCGAGAATACAGGTAAGCCATTGATGGTAAATGTAGGACCAGAACTATTAGGTCACACCGTAGATGGAATCGGCCGTCCTACAGACCTAGGACCTGGCGAGGAACTGGTGCTACCATGTGCTTATCCAGTAGAGAATGATCCGCCAGAAGCCATGAAAAGAGAGATTATTAAGGAACCATTGTCCTTAGGTGTTAAGGCGGTAGATTCTATGATAACCGTTGGCAAGGGACAGCGAATCGGAATCTTTGCAGGTTCTGGTGTAGGTAAGTCTACCCTAATGGGCATGTTTGCCCGAAATACTTCTGCCGAGATCAATGTCATCGCCTTAATTGGAGAGCGTGGCCGAGAGGTACGTGAGTTTGTTGAGAGAGACCTTGGTGAAGAGGGTATGAAACGATCTGTAGTGGTTGTTGCTACTTCAGATCGCCCAGCTCTGATTCGTAAGAAGGCTGCTATGACTGCAACAGCCATTGCTGAGTACTTTAGAGACAGAGGTCAGGATGTGCTTCTTATGATGGATAATCTCACTCGATTCTCTATGGCACAGCGTGAAATCGGTCTTGCCTCTGGAGAACCTCCTGTTACAAGAGGATATCCGCCAAGCGTATATGCAGAGATGCCAAAGCTCTTAGAGAGAGCTGGTAATGCGGATCGCGGAAGTATCACTGGACTCTATGCCGTTCTTGTTGACGGTGACGACTTTAATGAGCCAATCTCTGATACAGCCCGTAGTATCCTAGATGGTCATATTATGCTGAGTCGTTCTCTGGCTCAATTGAACCATTATCCGGCGATTGACGTATTACAGTCTATCTCAAGAGTTATGGGTGCTGTTGCAGACCCTAAGCATAAAAAGGCTGCAGGTAAGCTAAAAAATGTACTTGCAACCTATTCCCAGGCGGAGGATTTGATTAATATCGGTGCTTATAAGCCTGGATCTAATAAAAATATTGACTTTGCTATATCAAAAATCGATGAGGTTAACAATTTCTTAATGCAGGGAACCATGGAGAAGTTCTCCTATGAGGATATTATTAATTCCCTAGAGGAGATGTTCCCAGAAGAATAGGCTTTGTATCTTGTTTCATAGACATTCATTTCATAGGAGTTATTTGTGGCTGGTTTTCATTATCGAATGCAAAATATTCTAGATATCGCCTATCAGTTAGAAGATCAGGCGAAACTGGCTTTTGCACAGGCCAATCGAAACTATATGGATGAGCAGGATAAGCTACAGGAATTACTACTTCGAAAGATGAATTATGAGACAAAGCTTAAGGATGTAACTTCTGGTAATCTTGATCTACGTGAAATTCAATTCACGAAAAATGCCATCACCTCTATGGATCAGTTGATTAAGAAGCAGATGATGGAAGTGCAAAAGGCAAGTCGAATTGTTGACAGACTTCGAGACGAATTAGATGAAAAGATGAAGGAACGTAAAATGCATGAAAAACTTCGAGAAAAGGCCTTGAAGGAGTATCGCATTGGTCTTTCGAAAAAAGAAGAATTGGCTACCGACGAGTTGGTGTCATATACCCATAGAACACAAGAGTAAGGACATGGTTTACATTTCCGCATAAAATAAGGACGACAAAAATGGCAGAGGAAAAGAAGCTTAGCAAAAAAGAACAGAAGGCTCGTGAAAAGGCTGAACAGAAGAGAAATAAAAAGGACGCTAAGAAAAAGGGCGAAGAGAATCTGGATGATGAGGATGAGGAACCTGGCACAGGCGGTAAGGCCATTGTAGCTCTGGTTGCTATTGTGATCATTGCAATATGGCTGGCGATTTTCGCTCTGGTTATTAAGATGGATGTAGGTGGATTCGGCTCTACTGTCATGACTCCACTTCTAAAGAATGTCCCTGTTTTAAATAAGATTCTGCCTGAATCCGAGGAATATGCCAAGGAAGATAGCAAGTATAACTATGATACCGTTGCTGATGCTGTGGCTCGTATCAAGGAATTAGAAGCTGAGCTTAAGAAGGCTCAGGACAAGGCAGATGCTAACCAGTCGCAGATTGCCGATCTACAGTCTGCTCAGCAGGAATTACAGACCTATAAGGATGACCAGGCAAATTTTGAAAAAATCAAAAAAGAATTTGATGAAGAGGTTGTGTTCGGGGACAATGCGCCCGATATAAATGAATATAAGAAGTATTATGAGAGCATTGACTCTGATAATGCTGCCGCCATCTACAAGGAAGTAGTGGAGCAACAGCAGGCAGATGCGGAGATTAAGTCCTATGCGCAGACTTATTCTCAGATGAAGCCAAAACAGGCTGCTGCAATCTTTGATACCATGACTGATAATCTCAGCCTAGTTGCGAAGATACTGAATGCTATGGACAGCACATCCCGTGGTAATATTCTGGGAGCAATGAACGCTGATACTGCGGCGCAGGTTACCAAGATTATGGAACCTTCGTCCAAGTAATGTATTTATGCCTCCGGAATATGTTTTATCGTAGAAAGGAGGCAAAATAACTTGAACAGTTCTAATATTTCTAATCTGTCTCAGGACAAGCTCTATCTGAATAGTTCCAATGGTTCAGTGAAGTCTCAGAGTCCCTCTGATGCGAAGGATTTCTCGAAAGTAATTCTAAACGCGCATACCAATCCAATGAATGTTTCGGGAGAACAGGTTTTTTCGAAGAATGATCGGAATCAGAATCTGACCAGCTTTCACCAGAGAGAGATGGATACGAAGAAACCAGCGAAGACAGATCTATCCGTTTCCTCTTCCAATAATCAAAAGATTACAAGTACAAGTACATGTAATGAGAATCCAACAATTCATTCTAAGGATCTAGAGAAGGCTAAGAGTGACTTCGAGAAAGATGTCCGCGAGACATTAAAAGAAGATCTTGGGGTTCGTGATGAAGAGATTACAAAGGCTATGGAAACCCTTGGAATTACCTTCCAGGATTTACTAACACCACAGAATCTTATACTTCTAGCAGGTCAGTTGAATGGCTCCACAGATTCTGTTGGATTGCTTTTGGATTCTGGTGTATCGAATCTGATGGATGATATGAAGAATCTTGTGGCAAATCTCACGCAGGAAACTGGCTTATCTCTTGAGACTTTGAAGTCTGGTTTTGATCTACTTGATCTTGCAGGAGAGGCTCTAGGTGATGGAAGGAATGTAGCTCTGCAGGTTAGTAATGAGGGAATTACACTTCCAGAGGATATGATTCTTACATCTAATCAGGATAAGATTTCTGTTGAACTTGAATCTGTAATGTCTGATGGGAAGAGCGATTTGAAGCCTAAAAGCAATGAACCCGCTGTATTTACACCGGATGGAAATGTAAACCCGGATGTAACAAGTGATTCAACCGATACCTTGCTTCGTAGCGAGATTAAGGCATCTACAATCGAATCCAATGGAGAGGGAAATGAAAGCCTTGGTTTTTCCTTCGGAGAAGATAATACTTCTACTTCTAAGGAAAATAGCTTCAATAATGAATTGGAGATCAATGAGCATGCAAGTTTCCAGGAGACTATCCAGTCCACAGTGAATACGGAAGTGGTAACTGAGGCAGAATCCACCCAGCCCTACACTAGTATAGACACAAGAGATGTGATTGATCAGATTGTAACCCAGGCTCGTATCACTAACCTAGAGGATACCCATACAATGGAGATGACCTTGAATCCGCAGCACCTTGGTAAGCTAGCGATGCGTGTTGTAGAAGAAAATGGTGTGATTCATGCGAGAATCCAGACAGAGAATCAGACCGTAAAGGAAGCCCTTGAAACACAGATGATGATCCTTCAGGATCATCTGAATGAAAAGGGAATGAAGGTTGATTCCATTGAGATTTCAGTAGCGACCAGAGGCTTTGATCAGCATGATGAGAGTGCTCAGGCTGGAAACTTCTCAGAGAATTTTTCTGGTAATGGAGAGGCTAATAGTGAAGACTCATCCGATCAGGGAAGACGCCATCACATCAATCTGAATCATCTTGATGAGATGCAGGATACTTTAACTCCAGAGGAGAGAGTGATTGCACAGATGATGAAGGATCAAGGAAACACAGTGAATTACCAGGCATAGGCTTGATATAGAAAGGACTTTATATGTCTAATATCATCGCTTCTGTAAATGATGGAAAGATTGTAGATCAGACGAAGGCTAAACAGGCTGCAAATGCTGCTATTGGTGCAAAGAGTGCAGCGGATCGTACAGTAAAGAATTCTAATAATAGTTTTGATAAAGAGATGTTCTTAAAACTGTTAGCAGCTGAAATGCAGTATCAGGATCCTCTTCAGCCAACACAGAACTCAGAATATGTATCTGAGATGGCTACTTTCTCTCAGGTTGAAGCAACCAGTAATGTATCTGCATCTGTTGATTCTATCCAGGCCAATAATTTGGTAGGAAAGTACGTAACGATTAATACGGATGACGGACAGACATCTGGTATCGTTGACGTGGTTACTAAAACAGATAAGAAGTATCAGATTACCGTGGACGGTAAGACTTATTCTGCATCTGATGTAGTATCTATCCAGGATTCCGATTATGCAGAGGCTCAGGTTATGGCAGATAGCTTTAAGGGGCTAATCTCTAAACTCCCGGCTGTAGAAAATCTGAGTGCAAGTGATGCATCTTCATTATCTGCTGTTCGAACCCTCTATAATTCATTGACCGAGTATCAGAAGCAGTTTATCAATGATGCAGACTTAGCGAAGCTTTCCTCATTAGAAAATCGAATGGATGCTATTAATAAAGCAAAGAATTCATCCGATAACTAAAAAAGTGAGGAGATTTTAGAAAGGAATAGCCAATGGAACGGATTCAAAATCAGTTTGGATCAATTGAACAGGTGCAGAATCAATACCTGGGCAAGAACTCCAGACCTGTATCGGGTCCTTCTGATCAGGTAACTTCCTTTACGGATATTCTTTCAGAGAAATTCGGTATCCAGACAGAGAGTAATCAATCCATTCGATTTTCCAAGCATGCCACAGAGCGACTTTATGATCGAAATATTACTCTGACAAAGGAGCAGAATGAACGTCTTCAGGAAGGAGTCCAGAAGGCAGGAGAGAAGGGAATTAATGAATCCTTAGTGGTGATTGATTCACTTGCATTTATCGTAAATGTACCTTCTCAAACCGTTGTTACAGCCATGGATCAGACGAACACGACGGACAGTAACGTATTTACAAATATAGACGGCGCGGTCATTGCGTAAGCTGGACCATTTATGGAAGTTTCGATTGCTGACTGACTGAAGCAATCACTATGAATCGCGTCTCTCAATCAAGGAGGAATTTGCCTTATGATGAGATCACTTTACTCTGGTGTATCAGGATTAAAAACTCACCAGACCAAGATGGATGTAATCGGTAACAATATTGCGAACGTTAATACCGTAGCATTTAAATCTTCATCCGTAACATTTCAGGATATGCTTTATGAGACCACGTCTGGTGCATCTGCAGCCACAGAGAATTTAGGTGGTAAGAATGCCAATCAGATTGGTCTAGGTGTAACCACAGGTTCAACCAAGGTATCTATTACATCTGGTGGATCTGCAGAGACAACAGGTGAAGCATTCGATATCAAATTAACAGATTCACAGCATACCAATTTCTTTATTGTTAATAATGGTACACAGAATCTCTTTACCCGTGCCGGATCCTTCTATGTAGATGGTAATGGTAACCTGGCCATGACCACAACTGGTTATATGGTCCAGGGCTGGCAGGTAGATGACGATGGAGTAAGCATCCGTAAGGATACTGTTTCTCCACTTCGTATTATGTCTACAGCAAATCAGACCTCTGATCCAGAGGCTACTACCCATGCAACAGCTTCAGGTATTGTAGATAAGAATTCAGATGCTTTCACAAGCAATTCTGACACAGGTTACATTATGTCCCTGCTTCTCTATGATCGCCTTGGATATGCATACACAGCGAAGTTCTCTGTAAAACAGGAGAATAAGGACACAGGCCTTTATAATGTTGAACTGACATCACTGGTTAATAACAGTGATTCTACAGGAACCAATTTGATTACCAAGTACATTGAGGCAGGTAACTCTGCAGGCAATCTTTTTGGAAGTAAGACAAAGTCTGAAGCATATTCTAAGAGCGTTGCCAGTGGTGTAAAAAGTGAAGCCAATGCTGGTACTGGAACAGGAGCTACAACTACGAATGGAGTAACTCTATCTTATACCAATAATGGAACCACATCTCAGATCAATACATCTGATGCTGCGGTTACTTATGACACTGCTACAAGCCAGTGGATGGTTACAAGTACTGTAGGTGGAAAACAGACATCTGTACCGCTTGGCCAGTTTTATGGCCTAACGAATGCTCAGATTTCTGAAATCAATGCAAAAGCAGGTGGCACCACAGCAGCACCAGCCCTTACAATTGATGCCAATGGTAATCTGACAGGTACTTTAACAACCAATTACAATGAGCTGAAGTTCAATCCTACAGATGGCTCCTTCTCTTATGTCGGTGCCGAAGGATCTAAGAGTGTACAGCTGAATCTGTCTGCTTTAAATATGTCTATTTCTGGTGAGACCGAGGGTCCTTTTGAGAATATTGATTTCGACTTCTCACAGACCAAGAACCTAGATAATAATAAGACATCTACTTTAGCATCTACTCGTGGTGCAGCTGATGGAACAACAGGTCTTGGTAAGAAACTTGGTACCTTAACAGGTGTATCTGTTGACAATAGTGGTAAGGTGTATGGATCCTACTCCAATGGTAATTCCACTCTGCTTGGTCAGATTGCAGTTGCTCAGTTTGCGAATGCTTCTGGACTTGAGAGTAATGGTGATAATACCTATTCTGCAACATTGAACTCTGGCGAATTTGATGGAATCGGTGTGGAGGTTACCTCCGATGGTGGATCCATGACCACTGGTGAGTTAGAGATGTCCAATGTTGACCTTTCTAAGGAGTTCACCAATATGATCACTACCCAGAGAGGTTTCCAGGCCAACTCAAGAATCATCACCGTATCTGATACGATGCTTGAGGAACTGGTTAATCTGAAGAGATAATGATACGAATATAAACCAATCCCTTCGTTGGGATAGAAGAGGACTATACGAGCAATCGAGGACTTGTATAGTCCTTTTTCCTTGATTTAAAGACAAAATTTTAGTATTTTTTAATTTTTTTTTTGGAATATTCGGGTTCTAAATCGTAGACAAATAAACCAATAACGAGTAAACTTATTAGGTAAATTGATGGACAAGTGTATGGCCAAATACCTCAATTTGCATATTGTATTTTGATAACAGGAGTGTGAAACAAGTTGGATATAGCTTCTCTTATTTCGATTGGCGGCGGAATTATTGTAATTGTCTTTGGTATTATATCTTCCGGTGCTTCAATTACCACATATATTGATTACCCTTCACTTATTATTACATTTGGTGGCGCTTTCGTAGCTTCCTTGGGATGCTTTAAGATGCCAGAGTTTGTTAATGGCTTGAAGGGCGCAGCTCTTATTTTTAAAGAACCTCCAATTCCATCAGCAGAAGAAATTATTAAGACGATTGTTAATCTGTCGAATGTCGCTCGTAAAGAGGGATTATTGGCACTTGATGAGGCTTCTCAGGGCATAGATGATCCCTTTTTACGAAAGGGCGTTATGCTAGTAGTAGATGGTACTGATCCTGACTTGGTTCGCGGAATCATGGAGACAGAGCTAGATGCCATTGAGTCTAGACATAAATTGGTATGGAGTGTTTGGGACAAGCTTGGTGAGATGGGACCTGCTTGGGGTATGATCGGTACTCTGATTGGTCTAATCAACATGCTTGGTTCGCTTTCTGATGTATCTACACTTGGACCTAATATGGCGGTAGCTCTGATTACCACTTTCTATGGATCCGTTCTTGTTAACTATCTATGTACGCCTATTTCAGGAAAACTTCAGGAAAATAACGCGAATGAGATTTCCGTTAAGACAATTATGGTGGAAGGCCTTCTTTCTATTCAGGCCGGTGAAAATCCACGTGTAATTGAGGAAAAACTGAAGACCTTCTTGTCACCTGATAAGAGAGATGGAATCAGTGGAGATGAAGGCGGTGAGGCATAAAAATGGCTAGACAGAAGAAAGAAGATCCACCAAAAGCAGGCGCTCCTGCCTGGACCTCCACCTTTTCGGACTTAATGAATCTGTTGCTTTGCTTCTTTGTATTGTTATTTGCTATGTCAACCGTAGAATCAGAGAAGGCGGAATTGGTTATCCAATCCTTCCAGCAACGCTTTAGTGTGCTTCCTGCAGGTGGTACATCCGTCTCAAAGGAAGGCAATTTGATTTCCTCTGGTGTAAGTGCATTGAAGGAATTTGATACTTTCTTTAATACATCAACTGGTAAAAAGGGTGATAAGAATAACTCCGGTAATAACGGTGAGACAGATAAGACCAATAATGGTGAGCAGGGAACCATCACAGGTAACAATGGTGAGTCCAAAAACAGTTCTTCAGGAATTAATGCCAATGAAGGCGGTAATTCGGAAGAGGAAGTAAAGGAACAGTATCAGGCCCAGGAACTTGCTGAAAGCGAGAAGATGGCTGAGCAGATTGAATCTGCAGCTACAGATGCTAATATCAAGGATCAGATGCAGGTGGATTTCAATGGGGACTATGTTATGATTACATTGAATGGCTCGATTTTGTTTAATTCTGGTAAAGCAGAGCTTATTCCAGAGGCAGAGCCATTACTTACGAAATTAGCAACTATCTTAAATAGTTATAATGGAAATTTGATTGAGATTGAAGGTTATACTGATTCTGTTCCAATCAAATCAAGTAAATATGAGAGCAATGATGTTTTGTCTATGTATAGAGCACTCTATGTAGCAAACTTCATTCGAAATAATTCTACATTAGATCCATCGCATATAGTTTCTGCAGGTAGAGGTGAGTATAATCCAATCGCTGATAACTCTACAGCAGAGGGGAGAGCCCTTAACCGAAGAGTAGAAATCAAAGTATTTAATTCCTACAACTCCTCGCAGGTAACGGATTAAGAGAAAGGTACATTACAGCAATGAAAAAAAGTCTGGTTACAGTAATCACATTCGCCTTAGTATTAATCAATCTTGTGTTAACAGCCTTGATTGCATTTACCATTATTCCAGAGACAAAGGCAGCAAATGAGTTAATTTCTAAAGTTTCTTCTGCAATTGATTTGGATGTTTCTGGTGCCTCTGCATCAGATACCAATGCTGCATCTCTAGCAAATGTGCAGGTATATAACATAGAAGACACAATGACCATCAATCTGAAGCCTAGTGCAGATGGTTCTTCACATTATGCATCCTTGGGCGTTGTATTAAAGCTCAATAAAGATAGTAAGAACTATGAGACCTATGGATCTAAGTTTAAAGACTATGAAGGTGTAGCAAAGAATGACATAAATTCTGTTGTTTCTTCTCACACCATGGAAGAGATGCAGAATGATTCTGAATCCATTCAGGCTGAAATCGTGGATGCAATGAAGGCTGACTTCGGTAATGATCTAGTAGTTGGCGTAGGATTCTCAACTGCAACCTATCAGTAATAGCAGTTTTAAAAGACATCGGGAGGGTGGTGAGAATCAGGCGTGAGTGATGTATTATCACAAAGTGAAATTGATAGTCTCTTAAAGGCGTTAAATAGTGGTGAGGTTGACGTTGAAGAGATGAAGAAGAGCTCGGAGAATCAGGTCAAAGACTATGATTTCGCCCGACCTTCGAAGTTTTCAAAAGAACATCTTCGTACGTTAGAGATGATTTTTGAACACTATGGAAGATTATTATCTACCAATCTTCCTGTGTATTTGAGAAAGAATATTTCGGTTGAGGTCATGAACTCCGAGGCAGTTACTTACATGGAGTTTTCCAATGCCCTTTCCAATCCAGTAATTCTTGGAATTGTAGATTTTGCTCCTTTGAAGGGAAATCTTATCATTGAGATGGCCACAAAATTAGGCTATGCAATGGTGGATCGAATGCTTGGCGGTATCGGTGAGCCTCTTGAAAAGATCCGTGATTTCTCAGAGATCGAGTTGATCATAATTGAACGTATCATGACGGTTTGCGTTGATCTCTTGAGAGAGCCTTGGAAGAATGTCTTAGATGTTTCTCCAAGATTAGACCGTATTGAGACGAATTCACAGTTTGCTCAGATTATTTCTCCTACTGAGATGATTGCGATTATCACAATCAATATGAAGATTGGTGATGTAGAGGGACTGATTAATATCTGCTTACCTTACATTACACTTGAGCCAGTTATGGACAAGCTAAATACCAAATTCTGGTATTCAAATCTTCAGGAGAAAAATGACACGATATATGGCGAGACCATTGAACATTTGATTTCTAAAGCACAGATTCCAATCCGTGTAGTTTTAGGAAATTCATCTGTATCGGTCAACGATTTTGCAATGCTTCAAGAGGGTGATATCATTCGATTGGATAGCAAAGTGAATCAGGAACTAAAAGTTTTTGTCGGTAATATCCAAAAGTTCGATGCCTTACCAGGTACATCGGGTAATAAGTATGCCGTACGAGTAACAGACATTATTAAGGAGGACGAGGAGGATGAGTGACGGATCCTTATCTCAGGAAGAGATTGATGCGCTACTAAATGGAACAACTTCAAGTAGCGATGCATCCAAGACCTCGGCCAACGGAGATGACGATGTAGCCCTAACCGATAAGGAGATAGATACCATTGGCGAGGTAGCCAATATCTGTATGGGTGCTGCAGCAACAGCCTTATTTTCATTAGTTAATAAGAAAGTCGAGATTTCGACTCCTGTTGTTACATATTCCAATTGGGACGAGATTACAAGACAATATGAGAAACCTTGTGTTTTGATTCGTATCGGATACACAAAGGGCTTGAATGGTAGTAATGTCTTAGTACTAAAAGAAAATGATGTAAAGGTTATTACCGACCTGATGATGGGCGGTGATGGAACCAACACAGATGGTGAGGTTTCTGAATTACATCTGTCTGCCATTAGTGAAGCAATGAACCAGATGATGGGAAGCCAGGCGACCTCCCTTTCATCTATGCTGAATCGAATGATTGATATCAGCCCGCCAGTTTCCACACTAGTTGATATGAATTCAACCGATGTAGAGAATGTGGATCCATTCCTAAGTGGTCATTTTATAGAAGTTAAGTTCAATCTTAAGATTGGTGATCTTGTTGATAGTAAGATGATTCAGCTGTATCCAGCATCACTTGCTAAGGAAATGGTCGAGTGTGTTACCAATAATATGGAGTCTGATAGCAGTTCTACTGTAGAGGACTCTGCATCTGCACCAGCTCCAGCACCTGCACCACAGCAGTCTGTAGGACAGGTTCCAGAGAGCCAGATGCAGATGGGATCCCTTGAGACACAAGCTGCACATGAGAGACAGCAGACATTGACGGAACAGCAGATGCCACCGCAGCAACAGGTGAATGTGCAGCCAGCACAGTTCTCACCTTTTACTGGAAACTACTTATCTCCGTATCAGCCGGAAAACATTGATTTGATTAAGGATGTACCTCTTGAGGTAACGGTTGAACTGGGTAGAACACATAAATCAATTCAAGATATACTTGATTTTGCGCCTGGAACGATTATAGAATTAAACAAAATTGCAGGTGAGCCAATCGATGTACTTGTAAATGGAAAGTATGTTGCTAAAGGCGAGGTAGTTGTAATTGAAGAATCCTTTGGTATTCGAATTACAGAAATTCTGAAATAACTACAATTTTAAAATTTAAGGAGAAAATAAGATGGCAAAGAATATTTTAATTTGTGATGACGCTGCATTCATGAGAATGATGATTAAGGACATCCTGACCAAGAATGGCTACAACGTTGTTGGTGAGGCTGAGAACGGTGCTAAGGCTATTGAGGCTTATTTTGAGCTGAATCCAGATCTTGTTCTTATGGATATCACAATGCCTGAGATGGATGGTATCGAAGCATTAAAGGGTATTCGCGCAAAAGATCCTAACGCAACAGTTATTATGTGTTCTGCTATGGGTCAGCAGGCAATGGTTATTGAGGCTATTCAGAATGGTGCGAAGGACTTCATCGTTAAGCCATTCCAGGCTGAGCGTGTACTTGAGGCTGTTAAGAAGGTTGTTGGTTAATTAAAATGATATTACTGTCTGTTTCAGGTGGTGATAGCTTCTTTGAATTTGTAGTTGTTCTGATAGTATTTGTTGCAATTCTAGTAATTACGTATTACACAACAAAATGGATTGCCGGCTATCAGAAGAAGAGTCAAGGAGGCTCCAATCTGGAAGTAGTCGAAACTTTAAAGATTACGACCAATAAGTATGTTCAAATCATCCGGGCTGGTAAGAATAAGTATTTGATTATTGGTATCGGTAAGGATGAAGTGCACATGTTAGGGGAACTCACTGAGAATGAACTTAATGAATTGAAGAATCATTCGGTGAATGAGAACACTTCCTTTGCCTCTATGTTTCAGAATTTTAAAGATAGCCTGCCTAAGAAGTAAAGAATATGACTAGAATGAAAAAGTGGTACTGCGTATTTGCGGTTACATTGGCTCTGGTAGTATTGTCTATTTGCTTTGCAATGATACTTAAGGGGAATGTCTATGCTGCAACTACGAATAATAGTACAGATCCTTCAACTTCATATGGAGCAACAGATAACGCACCGAATGCCAGTAATCAGGTAACGGGTAGTGGTGGTACTGGATTTAATCTATCCTTTGATGGAGAGTCTGGTACACTCAGCTCGACGGTGCGTATCCTTTTGGTGTTAACTGTCTTATCACTGGCACCAGCGATTTTAATCATGCTGACATCCTTTACACGAATTATTGTAGTTTTACATTTTATTCGTGCAGCCATTGGTACACAGACATCTCCTCCTAATCAGGTGCTGACTGGATTGGCTTTGTTTTTAACCCTATTTATCATGTGGCCAACCTTTTCACAGGTGAATACCAATGCAATTCAACCATTGGATGCAGGGACCATTACACAGGAGCAAGCCATTACTGCGGCTGAGGAACCATTTCGTCAATTTATGTATGGACAGACCCAGACGAAGGATCTGAATCTCTTCTGTGACATTGCAGGAGTGACCTATAAGGACTATGATGATGTACCTTTCTATGTATTGGTACCATCCTTTATTATTAGTGAGTTAAGAACCGCTTTTATTATCGGATTCTTGATCTATATTCCATTTATTGTAATCGATATGGTAGTAGCCTCAGTGCTTATGTCTATGGGTATGATGATGCTACCTCCTACAACGATATCCTTGCCCTTTAAGATTTTGTTATTCATCTTAGCAGATGGATGGAATTTGGTTATTGGTAGTCTGGTAAAAACGTTTTATTAGTTAGCTTAGTTTCGAGGGAGGAGAGATGATATGTCACAAGGAGCTGTCCTTGATATCATGCGTGATGCAATTTATCAGGTTATTATTAATTCTGCACCCATGCTTTTAATATCTCTTGTTGTTGGATTGGTTGTAAGTATCTTTCAGACTGTTACTTCGATTCAGGAGCAGACACTTACCTTTGTACCTAAAATTGTCTCCATATTCATAGCGCTAATTATCTTTGGATCATTTATTATGACCAATATCACTCAATATGTAACCGACCTATGGAACAATTTTTCTACATTTATTAAGTGAAAAGTGAGAGATGAGTCACATGGTTAATTACACTTTTTCACTTGTGAATTTTGAATACTTTTTGTTAGTTTTGGTGCGGATTGCGACCTTTGTGTTCGCCGCACCTTTTTTTAGTTTACCTAATGTTCCCCGGAGAACAAAAGTTGGCTTTTCATGTCTGGTTGCCATTATTGTGGTATCGGTTTTACACCCTACTGAGGCAATCTCTTATACGTCCGTATTTGGATATGCAATTCTGGTTTTGAAGGAAGCAATTACTGGACTCATTCTTGGCTTCTGCGCTAATATCTGTTCTTACATTATCACTTTTTCGGGTGATATTATGGATATGGATATTGGTATTTCTATGGCATCGGAATTTGATCCTTCCCTGAATACAACCGTTACCCTAAATGGCCAATTATATTTCTACCTTTTGAATATGATGATTATTGTAAGCGGCATGTACCGATACATTATTCGCGCGGTAATAGATTCCTTCCGGGTAATTCCCCTAGGTGCATCGAATATTGGAGATGAGAAACTAGTCAATCTGATGGTGAAATTCATGGCAGATTTCTTCGGCATCGCATTTCGAATCGTTCTACCTGTATTCGGCTGCATTATGATCATGAACTGTGTCCTTGGTGTTATGGCAAAGGTTGCACCTCAGATGAATATGTTCTCTGTAGGTGTTCAGATTAAGATTCTAGTAGGATTTGGTATTATTTTCCTAACCACATTTCTTCTTCCAGAGGCCACGGATTTTATTTTGAGAGAAATGAAAACCATGCTGAAGGAGACTTTAAATATTATGTCTTCCGCCGGTAGTTGATAGGATGAAAAGGAATAAGGAAAGGCTAAATGTAAGGCAAATAGGAGATAAGTTTCGGTTTGAGTGAGATTGTAATGGAAAACAGAATAGGGCGAATTCCATTAGATCTTCAGTTCTTTGCCAAGGAAGGTCCTGGTGGAGAAAAGACAGAGGCGGCTACACCGAAAAAGTTAGAAGACGCTCGAAAAAAAGGACAGGTTGCCAAGAGTCGAGAGCTAACCATGTCCTTTGAGTTGATTTCTATGTTTTTGACATTGAAGTTTTTTGTTTCAAGTTTAGGTAAGCGCTTTATCAATGTCTTTGACTGGATTTATGATAAGGAACTGCCTTCCTTTATTGAACAGAACAGGGATGGACTTACAGTACAGGCCCAGTCTCGCTTATTTACTCAAGTGGTTATTGAGATGGGGTTATGTGTCCTGCCTTTTTTCGTTGTAGGCGTTGGAGTAGCCTTTTTAGGTGACTTTCTCCAGGTGAAATGGAAGGTCTCTACCGAACCAATGAAGCCGAGCCTTGGCAAGATGAATCCCATTAATGGCTTCAAGCGAATGTTTTCGAAGCAGCAATTATTCGAATTGGTGAAGTCCATTGTGAAGGTGGTTTTAATCATCTATATCGCATATTTGAGTATCAAGGATCATCAGAATGATCTATTTATCCTCTATGAGATCAGCTTGAATAAGGCAATCGCTTTGATTGGAAATATCATAATTGATACGGGAATAAGAATCAGTGTGGTCTATTTAGCGATTGGTATTGCGGATTTTATCTTCCAGAAGCGTAAGTTCAATGAAGAAATGAAGATGACCAAGCAGGAAATCAAGGATGAATACAAAGATTCCGAAGGAGATCCTGAGATCAAGGGTAGGCAGAGGCAGAGAATGAGAGAAGCTTCTCAGAGAAGAATGATGAGAGATGTGCCTAAGGCGGACGTTGTCATCACCAACCCTACTCATATTGCAGTAGCTATTGTCTATAATAAGGATGATCTTAAGCATAAAGCTCCTGTTGTCTTAGCAAAGGGTGAAGATTATCTGGCGAAGAAGATTAAGGATGAGGCGAAAGAGAATAATATTCCAATTATGGAGAATAAGCCTTTAGCCCGTGCCCTTTATGCAACTGTTGATATTGGACAGGAAATCCCTCCAGAACTCTATGAAGCAGTAGCGGAGATTCTGGCAGTGGTATATACTAATAAATAATGTAAATTTATATGATTTTATGGAAAGGAGGAGTAGGCTATGCAAAAACTGTTAGATAAAATCGGCATTTCACCTATGGATATGGCAGTTGTTGCTTATATGCTCGCCGCAGTCCTCTTTTTCATTATTCCGTTGCCATCTTTCTTATTGGACTTCTTTTTGGCTTTCAATATTGCTGTAGCTTTGGTTATTCTTTTAAATACTATCTTTGTAAAGAGAATTCTAGATATGTCCTTTTTCCCGACACTTCTATTATTTACTACGATTTTTCGAATCTCTTTAAATGTAAGTTCCACTCGTTTGATTCTTACTACTGGAGATCCAGGTAATGTTGTACGCACCTTCGGTTCCTTCGTCGGTGGCGGTGATCTGATTATCGGTACCATTGTATTCGCTATTATTTTGATTATTGAATTCGTTGTCATCAATAAGGGTTCTGAACGTATCGCCGAGGTATCTGCTCGATTCTCTCTGGATGCTATGCCTGGTAAGCAGATGGCGATTGATGCAGACTTGAATACTGGTGCAATTACCGATGAAGAGGCGAAGGCAAAACGAAAGGAATTACAGGATGAGTCTTCATTCTTTGGTAACATGGATGGTGCTACCAAGTATGTAAAGGGAGATGCTACAGCGGGTCTAATTATTACGGCAGTCAATATTATTGGCGGTGTTATTATGGGTATTACTCGTAGTGGTATGAGTGCCCAGGATGCACTGACTACTTATGGACAGTTGACCATCGGCGATGGATTGTCTTCTAATATTCCATCTCTTTTAATTTCTCTATCAACAGGTATTCTTGTGTCTAAGGGTTCTACCGATCGAGACTTTGGTAATACTGTAGTTTCACAGCTTTTTGGCATTCCTCGAGTACTTTATATCGTTGGTACAGTTATGATTATTCTAGGCATATTTACCCCATTGAATATTGTACTGTTTGTGGGCTTTGGCTTTATCTTAATCCTTTCTGGTCGTAAGGTTGAGAAGGATAGTCATATAGAGGAAACTGTTTCGGAAGTGGCAGAGGAAGAGTCCCAGGCAGAAGAGATTCGTAAGCCTGAGAATGTGGTTTCTCTTTTGCAGGTAGATCCTATTGAGTTGGAATTTGGATACGGAATCATCCCACTTGCTGATGCAAATCAAGGCGGAGATCTCTTGGATCGTGTGGTTATGATTCGACGTCAGATTGCGCTAGAACTTGGTACAGTGGTTCCAATCATCCGACTTCGAGATAATATTCAGCTGAATCCCAATCAATATATTATTAAAATCAAGGGCATACAGGTCGCTGAAGGCGAGATTCTCTTTGATCACTATATGGCGATGAATCCAGGCTACGTGGAGGAGGAGATTACAGGTATTCCTACCTTTGAACCGTCTTTCCATTTGCCAGCTATTTGGATTACAGAGAGCCAGAGAGAGAGAGCGGAGTCCTTGGGTTATACCGTTGTGGACCCTCCTTCTATTATTGCGACCCATTTAACGGAAGTGATTCGAAGCCATATTGCAGAACTTCTGACTCGTCAGGATACACAGAATCTCGTAGACAATCTGAAGAAGTCCAATCCTGCCCTTGTGGACGAGCTTATTCCAAAGCTTATGGGACTTGGAGAGGTACAGAAGGTCCTCCAGAATCTCTTGGCAGAGGGAATCTCTATTCGAGATCTCTTATCTATATTTGAAATTCTTGCGGATCACGCAGCCACAACAAGAGACACAGATGTACTTACCGAGTATGTACGTCAGGGCTTGAAGCGTGCAATTTCAAGTAAATACTTCCCGGCAAATGAGAAGTCTGATGTAATTACATTAGATCCAAAATTAGAGCAGGAGATTATGGGATCTGTAAAGCAAACGGAGCAGGGAGCATATTTGAACTTAGATCCTGAGAGAATTCGACAGATTATGGAGAAACTCGGAATCTACATTAAGGAATTTGAAGACACTGGCAGAGTACCGATTGTGGTTTGCTCACCAATCGTCCGTATGTATTTTAAGAAGTTGACAGAGGATTATTATAAAGATTTGATTGTTGTATCATTTAATGAAATTGAATCTGATGTAGAACTTCGTTCCATTGGTATGGTGTCCTTAGACAAAACGGAAGCAGAGTAGAATATTTTTTGACTTGACAATGAATGGTGAACTTGGATGACGATTAAAAAGTTTCAGGGGAATACAAAAGAAGAAGCAATTGAAAAGGCAAAGGCAGAGTTAGGCGATTCTGTTGTCATTATGAACGTGAAAGAAGTGCGTTCGAGTGGTGTCCTTGGAATCTTTAAGAAAGCTACCTATGAGGTAACGGCTGCTTTAGAAGAGAATCGCTCACTGGATCGATCAAATCTACAGACAGAGGGCAATCACTTTGATGCAGTTGCAGGAGAGAGAGGCTTTGTAAGAAAAAGTCTCGATACCAATCTTGATGCTAATACAGGTATCCTATCCTCTATTTCCAATGAGAAAAAGAGTAATCCTGTGGAAGTAGATTATTCTACTCCGAAGGAAGAAGTGGACTCCCTTTCTCTAAAGAGTGCTTTTCGCGCTGTAAATGAAGTGATTCAGAACGGTGAGATGCCGGTAGAAAAGGTAAAGGACTCTAATCGTAAGTTAAATCCTTCTCCGATTTATCGGAAATCAGAACTTACGGAGCAATCCATAGAGCCCCCTACACAATTTGAGAATCGTGTCGAAATAGTTAATGAAGAGAACCAGAAGAGTTCACGTGACAACAGACATTTTGTGAAGATGCTCTATAATGTTCTCTTGGAGAATGAGGTAGAAGAGCATTATGTAAATCAGATTCTTAAGGATATGGTAAGGGTTATTCAGAATGGAAATAATCTGGATTATCTCTTATCCAATGTCTATCAGAAGATGATTCTTATGCTTGGAAAACCAAAGGAGATTCAAATCGAGGGGACGAAGCCAAAGGTCATTATGTTTATTGGACCAACTGGTGTAGGCAAGACCACAACAATTGCTAAGCTTGCATCTCGCTTTAAGTTAGTTGAAGGAAAAAACATTGCCTTATTAACTACCGATACCTATCGTATTGCAGCCACCGAACAGTTGCAGACCTATGCCAATATCCTAGAAGTTCCATGTGAGGTTGTCATGGAAGGGGATAATATCAATTCCTTTATTGGAAAGCATGGTGATAAGGATTTAATTCTGATTGATACCTCAGGCTTTTCTCATAAGAATGCTGAGCAGAAGGATAACATGGAGGTTATTCGTAAGAGCATCAGTGCAGATTGTAATTTGGATGTCTATCTGGTGCTTTCTGCAACTACGAAGTTCAGAGATCTTAAGAATATTATTGATACCTACAAGCAGTTTACAGACTTCAATTTATTATTTACAAAGCTTGATGAGACCGATACTTATGGCAATATTTTGAACTGCAAGATGTATTCAGGAGCTGAATTATCTTATATCAGTACGGGTCAGAATGTGCCGGATGATATTTCTGTCATTGATATTCAACACATGGTTAAGAAATTACTTGGAGGTCATTAATGGATCAGGCGGAACGTTTACGCAATGTTGTAAAAAAGCGAAACCAGCTCCTAGTACCGAATGCTCGTGTTATTACTGTTACCAGTGGTAAAGGCGGCGTAGGAAAGTCCAATACAGCAGTTAACTTGGCTGTGTGGTTTCGTAAGATGGGAAAACGCGTCATCATATTTGACGCGGATTTTGGCTTGGCGAATGTAGAAGTAATGTTTGGTGCCATGCCTCAATACAATCTATCGGATTTAATCTATGGAGATAAGGATATTCGAGACATTATTACTCGAGGACCAATGGATATAGGTTTTATCTCTGGTGGATCAGGCATTGTCAGTCTTAATAACCTAAATAAGGAACAAATTAATTATTTGATACATAGTCTCACCTTGTTAAATGATTTATGTGATGTATTAATTATTGATACAGGTGCTGGAATATCAGACAATGTATTAGAATTTGTGTTAGCTAGTCCTGAAGTTCTTTTGGTGGTTACACCAGACCCAGGTTCTATTACAGATTCTTATTCCCTGATGAAGGCTCTCTATAAGAGCCCGAAATTCATTAAAGATGGTACCAATATTCATCTACTTGCCAATCGTGTCACTTCACGTCAAGAGGGAGACGCAGTATACAATAAACTAAAATCTATAGTTGAGAAATTCCTAGATGGTCATATCGAATTGATTGGCCAGATTCCACAGGATGCCAATCTTGAAAAGGCTGTTCGTAGCCAGAAGATTATCTCTATGGAAAACCCAAGTTCCCACGCTTCGAGAGCCTTTGAAGAAGTGGCGCAGAAGCTAATGGGTGAAGATGATGCCAGCCGCTATAAGTGGGGGATCTCACAGTTGTTCCACTATTTTGTAAAATAAACAGGGAGAAAACCATGAAACTTGAAGATGTTACACCAGGATGTAGATTAGACATTGTAAAAGAAACAAAAAATTCTGAAACCGGTGTTACAGACTATAAGACCTATAAAAGTAGTCTCTACAGCGTATTGGATGAGCATCTCATTGAGGTGAGTGTCCCTATGGAGAAGATGACACTAATTCCTCTTCATGAAGGAGAAGAATATGCATTTATGTTTATTACAGATGCAGGTGTGGAGAGAGCTCCAGGTAAGATTGTTGATCGTTATCAGAAGGATAATTTTCACCTTTTGAAAGTAGAATTACTTGATTCTCTGTGCAAGTATCAGAGGAGAGAGTTCTATCGCATGGACTGTATGATGCCTGTGGAATTCTATGAACTTCCCTACAGTGATAGTGAGGTTCATATGGACTTAATTTATCGAGCAGAGAATAATCAACTGGTGCTGAATCAGAGTAAGCGCAATGTTGGAATCTGTGTAGATATTAGTGGTGGTGGTATTCGATTTACTTCCGCATCACCGCTTACCGGGGTGAATTATTTATTTGTTAGACTATCTCTTTATGCGAATGAAAAAGAGGAGAATCTTACCTTAATTGGAAAATTAGTTGAGTCAGATCAGCTGCGAGGAACAACACAGTATTCTCATCGTGTTCAGTTCCTGTTTAGTAATATGAATCGTCAAGAGAAGATTATTCGCTATATCTTTGAAGTAGAGCGATTACGAAGACAGAGAGACAGGTAGTATGAAGAAGATTTTAATCGCAGATGACTCTGCACTCATGAGAAAGACTCTATGTGATATAATCACATCACAACAAACAGAGAATATAGAGATTGATACCTGTATGGATGGTGATAATGCCTGCAGGAAGATTATCGAGAATAAGCCGGATCTTGCGATTATCGACTTGTATTTACCCAAGATGAATGCTTCAGAGATTGTCGCCCAGATGCAGGAATATGACACGATGGTGCCAATGATCCTGATCGGTTCCTCCGTAATAGAGGATACAGATGCCGGTAGTTTAGTGGCGGGGATGAATGAGATTACATATGTCGTTCGTCCTTTTCGTATTTTTGGAGAGCAATCCGTGGCTTTCGGTGAGACGATTCTCAGAGAAGCAGATGCTTTAATGAGACGTACTGGTAAGAAACAGATCAGCGAACGTCCTACCACAATAAGCACTCCGGTTGCAGCTTCAAGGACTCCAGCCACTAGCCCTGGCACAGGCAGTTCCCAGCCATCTCGAGTCCTATCTGTGAGAAATGTAGACCGTAGCTCTACTCAGGTGAATCAGCCGAGAGAACAGCGGACAGAGAGAAGGGTATCTTCCAATGCAAAAAGAATTGTGGCAATCGCTTCCTCTACGGGAGGACCACAAGCCTTGCATCGAATGATTCCTATGTTACCAGCAAATGTTGGGGTACCAATTGTGGTGGTTCAGCATATGCCTAAGGGATTTACATTTTCTCTAGCGGATCGTATCAATCAGTCTAGCAAGCTTCGAGTTAAGGAAGCTGAGGACGGAGAGGTGCTAATGCCTAATGTGGTTTACATTGCCCCGGGCGGTAGACATCTTGAGATCCAAGACAAAAATGGACGTGGTGTGTGTCATGTATATGATGCTCCACCTGTAAATAATCTTCGCCCATGTGCGGATGTTACTTATTATTCTCTTGCAAATTGTTCCTATGACAATCTGGTCTGTGTAGTACTCACAGGTATGGGACATGATGGTTCGGATGGTATTGGCCGCCTGAAGAGAAGCCGTCGTGTTCATGTCATCTCGCAAAGCCAGGAAACCTGCGTTGTATACGGGATGCCCAAGGGAGTTGACCAGCGAGGCCTTACCGATGAATCTGTTCCGATTGACAAGATTGCAGACGCAATCGCAAAAGAACTGGGGGTAAAATAATGGACGTAAGCCAGTATCTCGACGTTTTTATTGACGAATCAAATGAACACATTCAGGCCCTTTCTGATAACATTATGATTCTTGAGAAAGAACCTGAAAACAGCGACACAATTAATGAAATTTTCCGTGCAGCTCACTCCTTAAAGGGTATGGCTGGAACCATGGGATTCAAGAAGATGCAGCACTTGACCCATGATATGGAGAATGTATTCCAGGAAGTAAGAAATGGTACAGTTAAAGTTAATTCTGCGCTGATTGATATCCTGTTTGACTGCTTAGATGCGATTGAACAGTATGTAGATGTCATTAAGGAGACTTCCAACGAAGGTGATGAGGACAATGCGGTTCTTATTAAGAAACTGAATGATTTTCTAGCTGCAGCTGAAGGACAGGAAGTTGCTACTGAAGAAGTGGCAGAAGCTTCACAGGAAGCAGCTACAGAGACTCCTTCTGATGAAGTTGACTTAAGCGATCCAAATCGTGCGGATCAGTATAAGAATCTTGAATTATCCCCTGAGGATCATGAGAAGGTTCGTGAAGCGCTTGATGGCGGTAACCGTGTAGTAGGTATCACTGTACATCTTGTTAAAGAGTGCCTTCTGAAGGCTGCTCGTGCATTTCTTGTATATAAGGCTTGTGAAGAAGAGGGTGAGATTATTGTTTATAGTCCATCTTCTCAGGATGTAGAGGATGAAAAATTCGATCTCACATTCAATATCCTTGTCCGTACAGATGCTTCTCTTGAAGATTTGAAGAAGGAAGTAGAATCTGTATCTGAAATTGAGAAGGTTGAAATTGGCGAGCTGACTGTTGATATGTATCCTGAAAAGACAATCGCAGAAGATGCTCCAGCACCTAAGGTAGTTGAGGAAGTTCCTGCTGAGGCAGCTCCAGCGCCTGTTCAAAAGGCAGCGCCTGTAGCTCAGAAGACTAAGGCAAAATCTCCTTCAGCTTCTAACAATAGCAAGAAGGCTGGTAAGCCAGTCGTTGCAAGAACTGTTCGTGTGGACATCGAAAAGTTAGATGCCTTAATGAATCAGGTATCCGAGCTTATTATTGCGAAGAACTCTCTGGTTGCACGTACAACTGCAAGTGAAAATACAGAGAGTGGTATCAATCTGAATGAGCAGATTGAATACCTTGAGAGAATCACCACAACACTTCATGAATCTGTCATGAAGGTTCGAATGGTTCCTATTGAGAGCACAGTTAATAAGTTCCCAAGAATGATTAGAGACCTGTCTCGTAAGCTGAATAAGCCTATGGAACTCTACATGACTGGTGAAGATACAGAGTTAGACCGCACCGTAGTAGATCAGATTGGTGATCCATTACAGCACTTACTTCGTAACTCGGCTGACCATGGTATTGAGGATCCTGAGACCCGTAAGAAGGCTGGTAAGCCTGAAAAGGGAACAATTAAGCTGGATGCTTACCAGGAAGGCAATAATGTTATCATCAAGGTTTCTGATGATGGTGCCGGAATGGATACCGACGCAATCTTGAAGAAGGCAATTGAGCGCGGTATTACAACTCCAGAAGAAGGAGAAAAGCTTACACCGAAGGAAATCATTAACTTCCTCTTCATGCCAAGCTTTTCAATGGCTAAGAAGATTACTGATATCTCCGGCCGAGGTGTTGGTCTTGATGTTGTTAAGTCAAATGTTGAGGCACTTGGCGGTGATGTTGAGGTCAAATCCGAGCTTGGAGTTGGATCTACTTTCACGGTACGTCTTCCTCTGACTCTGGCTATTATCCAGGCTCTGATGGTTGAGGTTCGTGAAGAAAAGTATGCGATTGCACTTGCTTCTATTCAGAATATTGAGTTTATCCCAGTAACTGATATTAAGTATGTACAGAATCGTGAAGTGATCTACCTTCGTGGTACTGTTATCCCTCTGGTTCACTTGGACAAACTCTTAGATTGTGAGCCTAAGGAAGATAAGCCTGACCATATTACGGTTGTTATTGTTAAGAAGGGCGATAATCAGATTGGTATTATCATTGATAATCTGATTGGCCAGCAGGAAATCGTAATTAAGTCACTTGGTAAAGTAATTGAGAACAATAAATATATCAGCGGCGCGACTATCCTTGGTGATGGTGAAGTTGCTCTGATTCTTGATGTCAACACCTTATTCTGATAGGAGGAGAAAATCATGAGCAGAAATGAACTTGAACCTGCCGTAGAGGAGAAGATCCAGTACATTGTTGTTCGTATTGGAGATGAGCAGTACGGAATCAATATAGCATACATTGATAACATTGTACGTATGCAGAGTATTACAAGAGTACCTAAGACATTACCTTGCTATATTGGAGTAATCAATCTTCGTGGTGAGGTAGTGCCGGTTATGAGCGTCCGTCGTAAGATGCACTTATCTGAAGATGTCTTTGAGAAATCAACACGTATTATTATTTTAAAGCTGGAGGAACTTGGCCCGGTTGGTGTCGTTGTAGATGCTGTATCTGAGGTTGTTTCTTTGGGCGATAGCCAGATTGAAAAGAATGTACAGTCTGCAAATAAAAATGATTTAGATTTTATTTCTGGTGTTGGTAAAAATGGTGATCAGTTAATCTCTATCTTGGATATTAATAAGATCACAGCAGAGGATAATGTACAGTAATATGCTTTTTTGTTAGGAGAGCAATTATGGCAGAGTATAACCTTCAGCAGTTGAATGAAATGTATGTTGACGTCCTGCGGGAGATTGGAAATATCGGCGCAGGCAATGCCACAACTGCAGTTTCTCAGATGCTAAATACAAAGATTGAAATGAATGTTCCAATCGTTAAGTTACTTCCAGTCGAAGAAATTGGTTCTGTAATGGGCGACGAGGAACAGACGATTGTTGGTATCTTCTTGGGAGTTGAGGGAGACATCAATGGAAGTATGATGTTCCTTATGGATATGACTTCAGCTCACCAGATGGTAAATCGTCTTATGATGAGAGACCCGGATTATGCTGGCGATTTTGATGAGATGGATCAATCCGCAATACGTGAGATTGGTAATATCATCGCAAGCTCTTATTTATCAGCATTATCAGGATTAACTGGTTTGTATATCTCTCCAACAGTTCCTTTCTTAGCTGTAGACATGGCCGCTGCAATTCTTAGTGTTCCAGCTGTCCAGTTTGGTATGATGGGTGATCAGGCACTTTTAATTGAAACTGAGTTCGGCGATGACAAAAAATTTAGTGGTTACTATATTTTGATGCCGGAGGAAGACTCCTATGAGAAGATTCTTACTTCTCTAGGCATTTCATTGTAATCATTCACAGGAGCTTTCAAATGGGTGAAATGATCAAGGTAGGAATGGCAGACCTAAAGGTCTGTAAATATCCAGATAATCTTACAACAATTGGTCTGGGCTCTTGTATCGGAATTGCAATGTATGATCCGTCCA
This sequence comes from uncultured Lachnospiraceae bacterium, assembly GCA_900317915.1. Classification (GTDB taxonomy): domain Bacteria; phylum Bacillota; class Clostridia; order Lachnospirales; family Lachnospiraceae; genus Lachnocurva. Next base: position 123,277 of record ONIO01000001.1, read on the forward strand.
CAAAAGTTACAGGTCTAGCTCATATTATGCTCCCAGATTCTACTGCGATTCGTAATAATACGAATATTGCAAAATTTGCAGATACAGGAATCCAGGAGCTATATGATCAGATGATAAAAAAAGGTGCAAACCGAGCACGACTGGTTGCTAAGATTGCAGGAGGTGCTAAGATGTTTGCCATCTCTAGTGGCGCAAGTAATACGATTAATGTTGGCGATCGTAATGCCCAAGCTAGTAGAAAAAAGCTAAAGGAATTGGGAGTTCGTCTCGTATCAGAAGACTGTGGTTTGAACTATGGTCGTACTGTAGAAATTATGTCAGAAGATGGTAGATACGTGATTAAGTCTGTCGGAAAACCGGTGAAATCAATATGAATACAAAACCGTTACCAATTGCAATTGCACTTGCGGCTTCTGGTACTGCATGCATTATTTCGATTTATCAAAAAGTAGATTTTTCAGTTTTTGTTCTTCGCTTTGCATTAACTGCCTTGATTTTTTATATCATAGGTGGAGTGATTACCATGGTGTTGAATTACACCTTGAAAACTGGTAAGAAGGAATTAGAAGAGCAGGAAGAATTAGAAGCAGAGTCAGATGCTACCGAATCTGATGAGGAATCATCGGATAAAGAATTGTATTCTTAATGTGTATTAGACTGTAATGGGACGGCGTGATTTGTAAGCAGGAGTAGCCAATGAAAAGTGTCGATAAAGAAAAACTATGGGTGGAATACCTTAAGAACCCGACCGATTCTCTCCGCGAACAGATTATTGTGGAATATGCGCCTCTGGTTAAAATTATTGCAGGTAGATTATCAATTTATCTAGGTAATAATGTGGAATATGATGATCTAGTAGGATATGGAGTCTTTGGACTGATTGATGCGATTGATAAATATGACGCTGGTAAGGATGTTAAATTCGAGACCTATGCATCCCTGAGAATTCGAGGCTCTATTCTAGACCAGATTCGTCGAATGGATTGGATTCCACGTACGGTTCGTCAAAAGCAAAAGAAAATTGATGAAGCAACGAAGAACATTGAGATGAGGACAGGTCATCCTGCCACAGATGAATTATTATGTGAAGAACTAGAGATTTCTAGTGATGAACTAATGGTTTGGCAGTCTCAACTGAATATTACCAATTTAATGTCCTTGAATGAATTCATGGAACAGGGGTCTGAGCCTGCAATGGATACCGTGGGTAATTCCCATTTTATTCAGCCGGAAGATGAGGTGTCTCAAGAGGAATTAAAGGAAAAGCTTTCAGAGGCCTTATCTTTACTAACAGAGAAAGAGAGAAAGGTAATTCTTCTCTATTACTATGAAGAATTAACTCTTAAGGAGATTAGTGCAATTATGGAAGTGTCTGAGTCCAGAGTGTCTCAGCTTCACACCAAAGCTCTTAATAAAATGCGAACGAAATTAGGCACTTACATGGGAATCTTGCTTAATAAATGATATTGAGGGGATATGGAACAAAATAATGCTTACTTAAGAATAGCAATACATCAAGGGAAAGCATATTGTAAATTATTTGCAGCAAAGGATGGTGGGGCACGCCTTGATATTAAAGAGGCTGAGCACTATTTATTTGTTGCAGGTATTTATAATTATGACAAAACCGAATTTCGTTCCTTTATACAAGCAGGAAATGAAGGGGTCCTTTACCTAGGACCTTATTCATTTCCTGCTTTTTCTGCAATTTTAGAGACAACCATAGCTGAGGATGATATGACCTGTTTCGGTAAGGTATATCCCCCATCCTTGAATGGATCAGAACTTAGCCGGGCAGATATTGTGAATGGTCTTAAAAAGGTTGGGGTTCGCTATGGAATTCAAGATGATACCATAGAGGAATTTCTGAAGAAACCTGTATATTTTACAGATATTCCTTTTGCTCTTGGAGAAAGAGAAGTGGAAGGAAAAGATGCATCCATTGAGTATCACTTTAATGCGAATCCAAGTCGTCGTCCGAACCTGAATGAGGATGGATCTGTCGATTATCATGACTTGGAGATAATGAATCCAATAGCCAAGGGGGATCTGTTAGCAACACTTTATCCTGCTGATTTAGGTCAAATTGGCTCAGATGTATTTGGCCATAAACTTCATCCATTGCCAGTGAAACAACTGATGCTGTCCTATGGAAGGGATATCCAGCTAGATGAGGACAGGGTTCACATTTATTCTGATGTGGATGGATATGTACGACTAAATCAGGGTAAGGTGGAAGTGTCAAAAGTATATCTGGTTTCTGGTGATGTAGATACGTCCACAGGCGACATCAAATTCCCAGGTAGTGTACATGTAAAAGGTTCTGTCCGAGGTGGATTTCGCATTGAATGTGATGGTAATATAGAAGTAGATGGTGTCGTAGAGGATGCAACCCTTGTATCTGGCGGCGATATCATTGTGAAACACGGCATCCAGGGAAGACATAAGGGGAACATCCGAGCACAGGGAAATCTGATTTGTAAGTTTATTGAGTCAGGCAATGCTACAGTTGGCGGATATGTGGAGGCTGGCTCTCTTATTATGAGCGAGGTTTCTGCAGAAGGAGACATTAATATCGAAGAAAAGAAGGGCTCTATTACAGGAGGAAAGCTTCGCTCCGGAGGCAATATTTGCGCCCAGGTGATTGGCTCAGATGTAGAGACAGCCACACGAGTGGAGATTGGTCCTGACTTTGAAACGAAAAAGAGATATAAAGAGCTTGAAGGCATACTTTCTAGTGCATCGAAAACCATCGAAGAGTCTGTTCCGGAATTGCAGAAAATGAAGCTTTCCATTGAAAGAGGCAATCGTATGGAAGGAAAACAGGCGATTTATTTCCGAAAATTAATGACCGCTGTGGAAGAGGCACAGGAAATAATCCATGCCAATGAAGCGGAATATCAGGAATGCCAGACGAAAATGGCAGCCTCTGAGATGGCCCGTGTGTCTGTGGCAAGAACCATATATCCAGGGACAACGATTGTACTAGGTGCTCTTTCAATTACATTGAGGAAGAAATATTCACATATATATTTTTCGAATGTGGGCGGGGAGATTAAACCACAATTACTATAATTAGTTATGAGGAGGATTTTAGAAATGATAATTCATCCAGTGGAATACAATGGGATTATCCAAAGTTCCGCGGAAATTGCTCATTCAAAGCAAAGCGAGGATGCGAAGGCCTTGCTCCAGCAATCTGCACTGCAAAGTATTGCAAATGAGACTGCAAATGAACAGATTCATGAAGTGAAAGGTGATATCAACACAGATAAGGAGACTTTTGATCCTAATCGTGATGGTGATGGAAGCGGATATCAGAAACAAAAGGACAAAGAAGAAAAAAATAGAAAGAAAAAACAAAAGGTAGTAGGAAAAGTGGTTGATAAAAATAGTCATCCTCATTTTGATATGTCTGTTTGATGGACTATTTTGTTATAATCAAAAAAGTGTGTTTGAAATAGTAATTGAGGAGTATGAACATGACAGGACTTGAAATTGGAGTTCTATTGGTTGGCGTATTGTTTTTGCTGATGAGTTTTTTCTTGCAAGACAAACTGACACCATCTGACTTAGAAGAAATCGAAAAGCTTAGTAAGGATGAAATCCGTGTATTAATCAAGCGGGAACTTAGCTCTGCAGAAAAGGAAATTCATGATACTATCAATCAGAGAATTGATGATTCCTATGAGGAATTGGATCGAAAAACAGATAAGGAAACCAATGATAAAATAAAGGAAATCAGTGAATTCTCTGATTCGGTTTTAGATTCTATGAACAAGTCTCATAAAGAGATTATGTTTATGTATGACATGCTCAATGATAAGCAGAAGAAAGTTACGGAATTAACCAAAGAAGTGCAGGAGTTAGAATCTGTTTCTCGAGGCCTGATTGAAACAATTGATCAAAAGAAGATGGAACTACAGAATCTTCAGGTAGAACTGGATGAGAGAAAAGTGCCTGCAATGACATCCTCTGAAATCATTGAGTCCAATACTCCTGTTGAACCTTCTTTAGAGGAGGAATTTGTTAAGAACTACGCGCCTACTTCAGATGAAAGTAATGGAAGTAATGCGAACCAAAAGATTCTTGAATTAAAGAAGCAAGGATACTCTGAAGTAGAAATTGCTAAGAAACTTGGCAAGGGTTTAGGCGAAGTAAAACTTGTTTTAGGATTGTTCCAAAGCAATATGTAAGGAGCACTAAATAGATGAAGAGAAAATATTTTTTAAGAGGTCTTGGGCTTGGCCTGATAACAGCAAGCTTGATGTTTGCCTTTGCATTCATCTTCTATAAACCAACTCTATCGGAGTCGGAGATAAAGAAGCAGGCAAAAGCACTTGGAATGGTTGAATCTACCAATAATAAGAATTCATCGAATCAGAGTACAGATGAAAAGGATTCGGATAAGAAAAAGTCAGAGTCGGATACAGATTCAAAGGATGATTCAAAGGATGATTCAAATTCTCTTGATACTACTACAACAGAGTCTAAGACAGACGACAATGGGGTAGTTACAAATACCGTAACGAATCCTGATGGCAGTACAACAACTACCACCAGTATCCCTGGGGATGTATCTAAACTAGGAGATAAGTCAGCTACAACAAATTCAGGAAAGAATATCGTAATCTCTGTTGCAGGGGGTGAGAACTCAGCGGCTGTAAGCTTAGATCTATTTCATAAAGGTCTGGTATCAGATAATGCGGAATTTGATAAATATATAGAAAGTACTGGAAAGGATAATTCTATTCGGCCAGGAACCTATGAGATTCCAGAGGGCAGTACCTACGCCCAAATTGCTGATATTATTACTACTCGAAAGAAATGATCTGACAAGTAAGCATGACATTTCGAAGGCTTTTAACTCAGTCGGAGAAATCCCCTACCTCTAAGTGTTAGCGTAGGTGGGGGTTATGACAAACTATACTAAGTCGGGGTACAAGCTCCGACTGAGTTAAACGCTCCGCGAGGATGCGCACGGATTCGGACAGGAATTTGTCTGCTGAAGCAGACCCGAATCCGGCGCGCGGGTATGGTAACATCTTTATGTTTTGTAGTTTACACATATTGGGGATTCGAAATCCGGTGCCTTAGATTGGGTCGATTTCAGATAGGATCCAATATGGAAGTTTAACCAATGGAGGTTATCAAATGAGCGTTTTATCAATGAAACAGTTACTTGAGGCAGGCGTACACTTCGGTCACCAGACTAGAAGATGGAACCCTAAGATGGCTCCTTACATCTTCACAGAGCGTAATGGTATCTACATCATCGATCTGCAGAAGACTGTAGGCATGATCGACACTGCTTACAACGCAGTATACGACATCGCTGCACAGGGTGGTACCATTCTTTTCGTTGGTACTAAGAAGCAGGCACAGGATGCTGTACGTGACGAAGCTGAGCGTTGTGGTATGTTCTACATCAACGAGCGTTGGCTTGGTGGTATGCTTACTAACTGGAAGACAATCCAGTCTCGTATCGATCGTCTGAAGAAGATTGAGCGTATGCAGGAAGATGGTACTTTCGATGTTCTTCCTAAGAAGGAAGTTATGGAGCTGAAGAAAGAACTTGATAAGCTTCAGAAGAACCTTGGCGGTATCAAGGAAATGAAGAGAATTCCTGATGCAATCTTCGTTATCGATCCTAAGAAGGAACACCTTTGCATTAGAGAAGCTCAGTCTCTTGGAATCACTGTAATCGGTATCGCTGATACTAACTGTGATCCAGATGATCTTGACTTCGTAATTCCTGGTAACGATGATGCTATCCGTGCTGTAAAGCTTCTGACTGCAACTATGGCTGATGCTGTTGTTGAGGCTAAGCAGGGCGCTGAGAATGCAGCACCTGAGGCTGAGGACGCTGAGTAATATTTAAATACGAACCGTTCGGTTGATTGAAGAGGGCCTGGGTCTATATTGTGACTTATAGACCCTTTTCATGTCGAATGGGGTTATACAATAACTATTTTAAATTTTCGGAGGATATATAAGATGGCTATTACAGCAAAGATGGTAAAAGAACTTCGTGAAGAGACTGGTGCAGGAATGATGGAGTGCAAGAAGGCACTTGCTGAGACCAACGGTAACATTGAGGAGGCAATTGAGTTCCTTCGTAAGAATGGTCAGGCTAAGGCTGAGAAGAAGGCTAGCCGTATTGCTGCTGAGGGTCTTTGCCTTGTAGCAAACGATGGTGACAAGAAGGCTGTTGTTGTTGAGGTTAACTCTGAGACTGATTTCGTTGCATCTAACGAGAAGTTCCAGACTTACGTTAAGGAAGTTGCAGCTCATGCACTGAACAGCTCTGCTGCAGATATCGACGGATTCTTGGCTGAGAAGTGGGATGATGCGAAGACTGTACAGGAGCAGCTTGTTGAAGAAATCTCTGTTATCGGTGAGAAGCTGTCTATCCGTCGTTTTGAGCGCGTTTGTGAAGAGAATGGTTTCGTTGTATCTTATACTCATGGTAACGGACGTATCTCTGTACTTGTTGATGCAGAGTGTGCTGTTGTTAATGACGAAGCTAAGGAAGCTGTTCATAACATCGCTATGCAGATTGCAGCTCTGAATCCTAAGTACCTTTCTGATAAGGATGTTGATCAGGAATTCATCGCTCATGAGACTGAGATTATCAAGGCTCAGATCGAGAACGATCCTAAGGAGTCCCAGAAGCCTGAGAAGGTTAAGGAAGGCATGATCAAGGGTAGAATTAACAAGGAGCTGAAGGAAGTATGTCTTCTGGATCAGCCATACGTTAAGGCTACTGATGGTAAGCAGAACGTTGCTAAGTACATCGAGGAAGTTTCTAAGCAGATCGGTGCGCCTCTTACTCTTAAGAAGTTCGTACGTTTCGAGACAGGCGAAGGTATGGAGAAGAAGAACGAAGATTTCGCAGCTGAAGTTGCAGCTCAGATCAACGGCTAATTTTCTTAACCATAGATTCGTAAGAATATACAAAGAGAATCACTTCGGTGATTCTCTTTGTAATACTATAAAAGTGTAGTTGTTAGAGCGTTATTAACTCTGACATCTGCACTTATTTTTTATTGAAAAAAGTCAAAAACTTTGTATAGCAGTATCATTTTTTCTTTTCTTACTTTATAATAATAGAAAAATATAAAGGATAGAAAAGGTCATGAATGAAGCAAATGAATTAGATTTGGAACGTTATCGAAATAAGAGAAAACGTGTGAAAAAGATGAAGTCCGGAATCATGGGTTTCCTTTTGATATGGGTTCTGATTTCCACAATCGTGATGTCATTTTTGGTATATAAAGTATATTCCTTACAAAAGCAGATGAATTCCATTCTAAATGGTACCAAAACCACATCTTTGAGCAGTTCATCCGTAAAGAATATAGATAGTAGATTGGTACAGGGTAATTCTGGGGCTGATGAAGAGAATCTTAGAGCTCCCGATGATGTGTTGAAGGTCTATTTGACCTTTGATGATGGTCCTAGCAATAATTCCAATCAGATTTTAGATATCTTAGATGACTACAATGTGAAGGCAACTTTTTTTGTAAATGGGAGAGAGGATGAAAATAGCCTCGCTGTATATAAGAGAATTGCTGATGAGGGTCATAGTATTGGAATGCATTCCTATTCCCATAAATATAAGGATCTATACAAATCTCTGGATTCTTTTATAGAGGATACAAATCGTATTCATCAATTGATTCTTGATACTACAGGTCAGGATTGCAAATTGTACCGTTTTCCTGGTGGCTCATCGAATCAGGTGAGTGATACAGACATGTCTCAATATATCGCATATCTTAATGACAATCATATTAAATATATGGATTGGAATGTATCTAGTGGAGATGCTTCTTCTTCCCAATATACCGCCGACGATGTTATTGAAAACGTGATGAAAGATGTGGTAAGATATAAAACGTCAGTTGTATTGATGCATGATGCCAATACGAAGAATGCAACAGTAGAGGCACTGCCTCGTCTAATTGAGAGATTACGGGCAGAAGGCGCAATTATTCTTCCAATAACTGACGAAACTAAATTGATACAGCATGTTACACTTGATAAGTGACATAATATAATGGAGGAGCACATAAGAATGGGATTTTTTAAAGAATTCAAAGAAGATTTCAGTGACGCTGTCGATGAAATCGTTCCAGATCAGCAAGAGGAAACTGTGAAGGACCAGAATGCAGACGATGTGATGGTTAACACATTAGATGATGATGTAGATGTTGACTCTGAACTGTCTAAATTAGATGGCCTTCTTGAAACAGTAGCGAAGAAGGTTGATACCGATAAAACTGTTTCAAATAATGAAGAGAATGTTTCTGATAAGAAGGATGATATTGTTGGAAAAGTTGTAGTTGAAACACCTGTTACTACTGTAAAAAGCGAGGATAAGAAAACAATGGCTGCTGAAGAACCAAGAATCACAAATACTGTTGATACTGTAAATACAAAGGCTGATTTCGACCTTACCAATAATGGTGAGGTTTCTGATGAGACTGCTGAAATCACTGCTGGAATGACCATTACTGGTGACTTAGAGTCCACTGGTTCTATCAATGTAGAGGGAACCGTTAAGGGAAATGTTAAGTGTAATGGTAAGCTGGTTGTAACTGGTACAATTCATGGTAACAGTGCTTCTAGCGAGTTCTTCGCTGATGCTGCTAAGGTTGAGGGCGAAGTTGTTACATCTGGTACTGCTAAGGTAGGAGCTGGTGCTGTTATTATTGGTAATATTACAGCTGCTTCTGCAGTAATCGCTGGTGCTGTTAAGGGTGATATCGATGTACAGGGACCTGTTGTAGTTGATACTTCCGCAGTTGTTATGGGTAATATCAAGTCTCGTTCCGTACAGATTAATAACGGTGCTGTAATTGAAGGTTTCTGCTCACAGGCTTATGCAGATGTTGATGTAGAAAGCGTGTTTACAGATGCAGTATAAGCGCGTACTTTTAAAGTTAAGTGGCGAAGCACTTGCTGGAGAAAAGCATACAGGCTTTGATGAAGCAACTGTTCGTGGAGTCGCAAAAGAAGTTAAGAAGCTTGTAGATAACGGCTTTCATCTTGGAATAGTTATTGGCGGTGGTAATTTCTGGCGCGGTCGTACAGGAGACGAGTTAACTCGCTCTAAGGCGGACCAGATTGGAATGCTAGCAACCGTTATGAACTGTATCTATGTATCTGATATTTTCCGCTCAGAGGGAATGGATACTGAGATTTTTACACCATTCGTTTGTGGTGCATTCTCAAATTTGTATTCAATTGATGCAGTGAATGCTTCACTGGATAGCGGTAAGGTTACATTTTTCGCTGGAGGAACTGGTCATCCATACTTCTCCACAGATACCGCTACTGTGCTTAGAGCAGTTGAGATCGAAGCTGAGCAGATTCTTCTGGCTAAGGCTATCGATGGAGTATATGATTCTGATCCTAAGGTTAATCCAGAAGCGAAGAAATACGACAGTATTTCTATTCAGAATGTAGTAGATCAGAAGCTTGGTGTAATTGACTTAACCGCATCTATTATGTGCCTGGAGAATAAGATGCCTCTGAAGGTATTCGCACTTTCTGAAGAGGATGGTATTCTTAGGGCTGCTATGGATAAGGATTTTGATGGTACTCGTATTACCGTATAAGGAGAAATGTATGGCAAATTTAGCAGACGATAAGGCACGCATGCAAAAGAGCCTTGATAATCTGAGAGATGAACTGAATTCTATTCGTGCTGGCCGCGCCAATCCACATGTACTGGATAAGGTTATGGTTAATTATTACGGTGCTGACACACCTTTACAGCAGGTGGCTAATGTCACTGTTCCTGAGCCACGTATGATTCAGATTCAGCCATGGGAGCCTAGTCTCTTAAAGGATATCGAAAAGGCCATTATGATTTCTGATGTAGGAATCAATCCTACCAATGATGGTAAGGTAATCCGTCTGGTATTCCCAGATCTGACAGAGGAACATCGTAAGGAACTGGCAAAGGATATTAAGAAGAAGGGTGAGGATGCTAAGGTAGCTATCCGTAATATCCGTCGTGATGCCAATGATCAGTTGAAGAAGGCACTGAAAGCATCTGAAATCTCCGAGGATGAGGAGAAGGATCAGGAAGATGAAGTTCAGAAGATGACTGATGAGTTCATTAAGAAAATTGATTCAATGATCGACGATAAATCAAAAGAAATTATGACAGTGTAATTCATATATATACTGTTAATGGGGGCACAGGATTTCTTGTGCCCTTTTCTATTGTATTTCGATACATGGGAGGAGATAGGGAATGAATGTTCCAAATCATGTGGCAATTATTCTAGATGGTAATGGCAGATGGGCGAAGGCAAAGGGTATGCCTCGTACCTATGGCCATGCGGCAGGTGCGAAAAATGTAGAACCTATTTGTCGTGCTGCATACGATCTAGGAATTAAATACCTTACCTTATATGCTTTTTCTACGGAAAACTGGAAACGCCCAAAGGAAGAGGTAAGTACTCTAATGAAACTACTTGGCAATTATGTTAAGAAGTGTATGAAGTTATCCGTTGAGAATAATATGCGTGTTCGTTTTATCGGTGATTTATCAGGAATTCCTCAGAAATTAAATGAGGCAATTCATCTCTTAGAAGAGACCTCTAAGGACTTTACAGGATTACAACTTCAGATTGCTATTAACTATGGTGGTCGTGATGAGATTCTACGTGCAACCAAGAAGGCCTATAAGAGATTACAGGATGAGGGTAAAGAGATTGATGAGCTTACAGAGGATATGATTTCTTCCATGTTAGACACTGGAGAGATTCCTGATCCAGACCTTATGATTCGTACCAGTGGAGAAGAGAGATTGTCTAATTTCCTTTTGTGGCAACTAGCGTATGCAGAGTTTTACTTTACTCCAACTCCATGGCCGGACTTTAATCGTGAGGCTCTAGAACTTGCTATCCAGGAATACGATCGTAGAAATCGTCGTTTTGGTGGCATTTAACTCAGTCGGAGAAATCCCCCACCTCTAAGCGTTAGCGTAGGTGGGGGTTATGACAAACTATACTCAGTCGAGTCTTGACTTTATTTGAGAGGATACTATTATGTTTCGTACTAGACTATTAAGCGGAATTGTTCTTGTAGCAGCTGCTTTACTTCTAATTATCACAGGTGGCAATGTGTTACTTTGCTCTACAGCCGTAATTTCTATGATTGGCTTGATGGAGCTCTACCGGGTATTTAAAATCAACAAGTCCCTTTTAGGTGGCATCGGATTTGCTTTCACAGCACTGTACTACTTGAATCTCAGTTTTCATTTCCTTCCAGATGTAGAGATTCTGATTATCGGATTCTTGATTTTGATTCTGGCTTGTTTTGTATTTTTCTATCCAAAGTACCATTCCTCACAGGTCATGGCAGCCTTCTTTGGCGTATTTTATGTATCTGTAATGCTTTCCTTTATCTACCAGACCAGAAGCATCAGTAATGGAGAGTACATCGTATGGCTGATATTCCTCTGTTCTTGGGGATGCGATACCTCGGCATATTGCGTTGGCGTTTTATTTGGTAAGCATAAGATGGCACCAGTTCTTAGCCCCAAGAAGTCCATTGAGGGAGCAATCGGTGGTGTCTGTGGAGCATTCCTACTTACAGTGATTTATGCACTTGTATTCCAGGCTCAGATGAGTATTGATTTGACACAGGTGTTTATCCTTGGTGGCATATCAGCAGTGGGTGGTTTGATTTCTATGGTAGGAGATTTGGCTGCATCTGCTATTAAGAGAAACTATGAGATTAAGGACTATGGAAAGTTGATTCCTGGCCATGGCGGTATTCTTGATCGCTTTGACAGTGTTATTATTACAGCTCCGATTATTTATTACCTTGCGGTATACTTGATTTAATTCATGTAGAGGACTTTTATGAAGGTTTCGATTTTAGGTTCAACTGGTTCCATTGGTACACAGACGCTAGATGTCATTCGACAGCATCTAGAGAAGTATCAAGTGACCTCATTATCATGTGGTAAGAATATAGACCTATTGGAAAAACAGGTTAGAGAATTTCATCCTTCCTTCGTCGCTGTTTGGGAAGAAAAGGATGCCTTAGATCTAAAAACTCGTCTTTCGGATCTATCTGTACCTGTCTACTATGGTATGGATGGTCTCATTCAGACAGCCGAGGATCCAGAGTCTGAGATCCTGATTACAGCGATTGTAGGAATGCTTGGTATTCGTCCAACCATCGCCGCTATTAAGGCGGGTAAGAATATTGGATTAGCCAATAAAGAGACCCTTGTTACAGCTGGTCATATGATAATGAAACTGGCTCGTGAGAATAATGTACAGATTCTCCCGGTAGATAGTGAGCATAGTGCAATCTTTCAGTCATTACAGGGTAATCAGCAGAATAAAATTCATCGCCTTTATCTCACAGCATCAGGTGGTCCTTTTCGAGGAAAATCTAGAGAGGATCTCATGCATGTCACACTTCAGGATGTACTGAAGAACCCAAATTGGGACATGGGAGCGAAGGTTACCATTGACTCTGCAGGCATGATTAATAAAGGCCTGGAAGTCATGGAAGCAGGTTGGCTTTTTGATGTTAAGAGAGAGGATATTCTGGTATTGGTTCATCCAGAAAGTATCCTTCACTCTGCAGTGGAGTATGAAGACGGTGCAGTAATGGGCCAATTAGGTATTCCAGATATGCGAATTCCAATTGCATACGCCTTGAGTTATCCAGAGCGTATGCCTTTGAATTTGAAGCCACTGGATTTATTTTCTGTTGGTCAACTGACATTCCAAAAGCCGGATTTAGATACCTTTCGTGGTCTAGGACTGGCCTATAAAGCAATGGATTTGGGCGGTAACATTCCTACCGTTTTCAATGCAGCCAATGAAGCTGCTGTAAAGCTATTACAAGAGGGTAAGATTTCTTTCATTCAGATTCCAGATCTGATAGAGAGAGCAATGGAGGATGTAGGCTTTATCGCGAATCCTAATCTTGATGAGATTCTTATGACAGAGAAGGAAGCGTCAGATATTGTAAAGGGTTCGATTATTTGAGGGAATTTCATTGAAAATTGTTGTTTCGATTCTAATTTTTAGTTTTATTGTTCTGTTTCATGAATTCGGACATTATATCGTAGCAAAAAAATGTAATGTCCGTGTCAATGAATTCATGTTGGGACTTGGACCTAGACTGTTTGGCTTTCAGAGGGGAGAGACTCTTTTCTCTGTACATTTACTTCCATTTGGTGGCGCTTGTGTCATGGAGGGAGAGGATACAGATACAGATGATGATCGATCCTTTTTGAAGAAGCCGGCTTGGCAGAGATTCCTTGTGGTCTTGGCAGGCCCAGTTTTTAACTTTATTCTTGCTTATATTTTAGCTGTTATTATTATTGGATTTACAGGATATGCACCAGCAACGGTATCTGATGTGATGGCTGATTATCCTGCCGAGCAAGCAGGAATCCAAGCAGGAGATGAAATTAAGGAAATAAATGGCTATCATGTGCACTTCTATCAGGAGATTCGCGCATATACTATGATGCATACAGGGGAAACCCTTCATATCCGTTTAAATAGAGATGGTAAGATGAAGGAAGTCACCTTAGTTCCTCAGTACAATGAGGAGGCAAAAGGCTACCTGATTGGTATCCAAGGTGGTACAGATACCCGGAAGGCGAACCCCATAGAGATGTTAGAATATGGCTTCTTCCAGATGAAATATCTGGTGTATGTCACTGTTGGTTCCTTAAAGATGCTTGTCACAGGACAATTAAGCGTGAATGATATGTCTGGTCCAGTAGGAATCGTTAAAACCATTGGGGATGCATATGAACAGAGTCTTGCAGTCAGTGTTTTCTTTGCAGTGATGGAGATGCTAAATCTAACTGTTTTATTATCAGCAAACCTTGGTGTCATGAATCTCTTACCATTTCCTGCTTTAGATGGCGGACGTTTGGTATTTTTAATTGTTGAGATGATTACTAAGAAAAAGGTTCCTGAGAAGATCGAAGCGGCTGTGAACATGGTGGGATTTGCTCTACTCATGGGATTGATGGTAGTTGTTATGATTAGCGATATTGGTAAGTTGTTCTAATTTTTACTCGGAGGCTTAAAGATGGAGAGAAGACTATCTAGAGAAGTGCATATTGGAAATCGTGTTATTGGTGGGAATCATCCGATTCTAATCCAGTCGATGACGAATACACATACTGAAAATGTAGACCAGACCGTAGCTCAGATTCTTCGTCTCGAAAAAGCTGGTTGCGACATTATTCGTTGTGCAATTCCTACAAAGGAAGCTGCCTTAGCCATTCCAGAGATCAAAAAGCGGATTCATATTCCATTGGTTGCAGATATTCATTTTGATTATCGCTTGGCTCTATTAGCAATTGAAAATGGTGCAGATAAGATTCGAATCAACCCGGGTAATATTGGATCGAAGGATCGTATTCAGGCGGTTGTTGATGCTTGCAAGGAGAAGAATATTCCAATTCGTGTTGGCGTGAATTCTGGTTCACTTGAAAAGGATCTGGTGGAAAAATACGGTGGAGTGACTGCGGAGGGCCTTGTAGAATCGGCATTGGATAAGGTTGGTATCATCCAGGATATGGGCTACAACAACCTGGTAATCTCCATTAAGTCTTCAGATGTATTGATGTGTGTGAAGGCGCATGAATTGATTTCTAATCAGACGGATTTACCCCTTCATGTTGGAATAACGGAAGCGGGTTCTGTAACCGCTGGTAACATCAAATCAGCGATTGGTCTATCTCTGATTCTCCATCAAGGAATCGGTGATACCATTCGTGTTTCTCTCACTGGTGATCCTGAGGAGGAAGTGCGGTCTGCAAAGCAGATTCTAAAGACCCTTGGACTTCGTCAGGGTGGAGTAGAGGTTGTATCTTGTCCTACCTGTGGCCGTACCCAGATTGATTTGATTGGTTTGGCTGCTCAGGTGGAGAATATGGTTAAGGATATTCCGTTGGACCTTAAAGTTGCTGTTATGGGCTGTGTGGTAAATGGCCCAGGGGAAGCAATGGAAGCAGATCTTGGTATTGCCGGAGGAAATGGAGAGGGCTTAATCCTCCAGCATGGACAGATTCTAAGGAAAGTTCCGGAGAATCAACTTTTATCTGAATTAAAGCTTGAATTGGATCGACTTTTAAAGGAACGAAAGTAAAGGGGTGTATTTTTGGAACGTATTTTTACAGATGTATTTCCTGAATTATTGACGTCTGACAGAGTAGATACGCAGCTGAAGGATGCGGTGGTTACTAAGGTGGCCACCAATACATCCCATGATGTGATGCGTGTCTATCTGCAGACGTCACTTTTGGTTCCTAAGAATCGAATTTGGGCTCTTGAAAAAACAATTCAGGATTTCTACTTTCCGAAAAGTGATGTGAAGGTACATATCATTGAAAAGTTTAAATTATCAGATCAGTATACCTCCAAGTCCCTTTTTGATATGTATCAGGATAGTATCCTGTCTGAACTTTACCAGCATGATAAGGTGATCTATGAGTTGATTCATAAGGGAAGTCTTGCCTTCACGGATGATTCTCATATGACCATCACCTTAGAGGATACGGGAGTATCCCATATGTATGAGGAACGTATTCTTCATATTTTTACAAAGATTCTATGTGAGCGATGCGGCATGAATCTTGTAATTGATGTGGACTATAAAACACCACAGAAAAATGTATCAAGACAAAACAGTGAAGTGCAGATTCAAAATGAGATCTCATATATTACCAGTAATTATGAGAATCTAAAACGAGCGAATGCCAATGAGCCTGAAATGCTTGGAGCGCCTGGTGATTCTAAGGCAAGTGCTGCTAAGAAAGCTGAAAAGTCTTCCAATCAGGCTGGAAAAAATCCTTATGAGAAGCCAGAAAGCAAGTATTCCACTGGAAGTAACTCCCTTGGAGCTGAGGGACAAGCAAAAAGAAAGCCTGAATTTAAGCGAGGTGAGAAACCTCTGGTTCGTTCCAATAATCCGGATGTATTCTATGGACGTGATTTCGAGGATGAACCAATCGACTTAAAGGATGTACAAGGGGAGATTGGTACCATTACGGTTCGAGGTCAGGTCTTTGATCTAGAGGCAAAGGAGATCCGTAATGAGAGAACCATTCTGATTTTCTCTATTACAGACTTTACCGATTCCATTACCTGTAAGCTCTTTGTTACCAATGAGCAGGCTAAGGTGCTTACTTCAGGCAAGCTTCAAGAAGGTGCCTTTATTAAGCTTCGTGGTACACCGACCCTAGATACCTTTGATCATGACCTGGTTATGACTCGCTTGGTTGGAATGATGACGATCTCTGACTTTAGGGTTAGTCGAATGGATACAGCACCTTTGAAGCGTGTCGAACTTCATTGTCATACCAAGATGAGTGATATGGATGCCGTCTCTACAGCAGGTGACATTATTAAGCAGGCTAAGAAATGGGGACATCGTGCCATTGCCATTACAGATCATGGTGATGTACAGGGCTTTACGGATGCTTTCCATGCCGTGCAGAGAGACCCGGATGCACCACAGATTCTCTATGGTGTAGAGGGATATCTGGTAGATGATATCAGACGTTTGGTGACAGATCCTGTTGGAGAGGACCAGACCTTAGATGATACCTTTGTTGTCTTTGACTTAGAGACCACAGGTTTTTCTGCGGAGAAAAACCGTATCATTGAAATCGGTGCAGTTCGTTTTGAACATGGAGAAGTCACTGGCAGATTTTCTGAATTTGTGAATCCTGAAGTGCCGATCCCATATCGAATTACAGAGATAACCAGCATCCGAGATGATATGGTACGAGACGCTGGGACAATTGAGGATTTGTTGCCGCGCTTTTTAGAGTTTTCTGCTGGAGCTATTATGGTTGGCCATAATGCAGACTTTGATATGGGCTTTATTAAGGCGAATTGTAAGCGCCTGGGCTTAGAGTCTCCTGTAACCTATATGGATACCGTGGAGATGGCCCGTGTTCTCCTACCGCAGCTTAATAATTATAAGTTGGATACCGTTGCAAAGGCCTTATCTATTTCCTTAGAGCATCACCATCGTGCAGTTGATGATGCAGAGTGCACCGCTTGGATTTTTGATTCCTTAGCAAGTAAGTTTAAAGCGCAGGGCTTGGAGCGGTTAGTGGATGTCCAAAAAGCAAATAAACTGGATGTGAATTCCATTCGTAAGCTTCATTCCAATCATATTATTTTGATTGCGAAAAACGATTTGGGACGAATCAATCTCTATCGACTGATTTCTGAATCCCACTTAACCTATTTCCGTCGTAGACCTTTGATGCCTCGGTCCCTCATTAATAAGTATCGAGAGGGCATCTTACTTGGCTCAGCATGTTCTGCTGGTGAACTGTATGGAGCCGTTCATGATGGCCGTCCAGAGGCAGAACTAGAGCGAATTGCATCCTTTTATGATTACTTAGAGATCCAGCCAGTTGGCAATGATCAGTATATGATTGATGATCCAAGGGATAGTGTTGTGAATTCCGTTGAGGATTTGAGAAATATAAACCGACAGATCGTAGCACTGGGTAAGGCTTTAAACAAACCTGTTTGCGCAACCTGTGATGTTCATTTCCTTAATCCAGAGGATGAAATCTATCGGCGCATCCTAATGGCAGGTCAGCACTTTGATGATGCAGATAAGCAGCCACCATTGTATCTACACACCACTCAAGAGATGCTAGATGAGTTTTCTTATCTTGGATCAGAAGTGGCTGAGGATGTGGTAATTCATAATCCGAACCTCATTACAGATATGTGTGAGCCAATTCAGCCGGTTCGACCAGATAAGTGTCCTCCGGTGATTGAGAACTCTGATGGTATGCTTCGTAAGATCTGCTATGACAAGGCCCATGAGATGTACGGTGAAGAATTACCTGTGCAGGTGAAGTCAAGACTAGACCGTGAGCTGAACTCCATTATTAGTAATGGATACGCCGTAATGTATATCATTGCCCAGAAACTGGTATGGAAGTCCAATGAAGATGGTTATCTGGTTGGATCTAGAGGATCTGTAGGATCCTCCTTTGTAGCTACCATGTCTGGTATTACAGAGGTAAATCCTCTTCCTGCACATTATCTCTGCCCCCATTGCCATTATGTTGACTTTGATTCAGAAGAAGTGCAGGCTTTTTCTGGACGAAGCGGTTGTGATATGCCGGATAAGAAGTGCCCGAAATGCGGCCATTACTTAACGAAGCAGGGATTTGATATTCCATTTGAGACCTTCTTGGGATTCAAGGGGAATAAGGAGCCAGATATCGATCTGAATTTCTCCGGAGACTATCAGGCGAAAGCCCATCGTTATACAGAAGTTATTTTCGGTGAAGGCCAGACCTTCAAGGCAGGAACCATTGGCACCCTTGCAGATAAAACGGCTTATGGTTATGTGAAGAATTACTTTGAGGACCATGGAGTACATAAGAGAGGATGTGAGATCAATCGTATCCTTAAGGGATGTGTCGGAGTACACCGAACCACCGGACAGCATCCAGGTGGTATTATCGTTCTACCAATGGGAGAAGAGATTAATACCTTTACGCCAGTCCAGCATCCAGCCAATGATATGAGTAGTGATGTGATTACCACCCACTTTGATTACCATTCCATTGATTCGAACCTATTAAAACTGGATATCCTGGGACATCAGGATCCAACCATGATCCGTATGCTTGAGGACTTAACCGGTCTCCATGCAACAGAGATTCCTTTGGACGATAAGGTAGTTATGAGCCTCTTTAAGAATACTGAAGCCCTTGGGGTTATGCCTGAGGATCTGTGGGGCGATTGTCCATTAGGAACCCTTGGCATCCCTGAGTTTGGTACCAATTTCGCTATGGGACTTTTAAAGGACGCCAAGCCAACAGAGTTCTCGGACCTGATTCGTATCTCCGGTCTGTCCCATGGTACCGATGTATGGCAGGGGAATGCGGAAGTATTAATCAAGGAAGGTACTGCCACCATTTCCACATGTATTGCCTGTCGAGATGATATCATGGTATACCTGATACATCAGGGCTTAGACTCTGAGGAGAGCTTTACCATTATGGAGAGAGTTCGTAAGGGTATTGTGGCCAAGGGTAAATGTGATCAGTGGCCAGAGTGGTGTCAGGATATGCGTGAACATGGCGTGCCAGAGTGGTATATTAAGTCATGTGAGAAGATTAAGTACATGTTCCCTAAGGCCCATGCGGCAGCTTACGTAATGATGGGATGGCGTGTAGCTTATTGTAAGGTGTATTATCCACTTGCTTATTATGCTTCCTATTTCTCCATCCGAGCTACCGATTTCAACTATGAACTGATGTGTCTTGGTAAGGATCACCTAGAGGAAGTTATGGCATCCTACGATGCGAAGGGCGATGGATTATCTGCCAAGGAAAAGGGAACCTATGATGATATGCGCTTAGTACAAGAGATGTATGCCCGTGGCTTTGAATTTTTACCAATGGATCTCTATCGCTCAGATGCCCGTTACTTTCAGATCGTGGATGGAAAGCTTTTGCCACCATTTAATTCCCTTGACGGAATGGGTGACACAGCGGCTGAGTCTCTGCAGATTGCAGCATCTCAGTCCGAATTCACATCGAAAAATGATCTGAAGAATCGAGGGAAGGTTTCTTCTACCATCATTGAGAATATGGAGCGCCTTGGTATTATTCAGGGACTTCCTGAGGATGATCAGTTATCCTTCTTCGATTATATGAAAGTTCAGTAAATATAAACTAAGCTATCGATTGGTTTACATTTGATAGATGACCTAGGGATCAGTATCCCTTAAGGAAAATGGAAAAGAAAAGAGAAAACGAAATGAGAGACTTAAAGGAAATCCGTAAGGATATCGATGCCATTGATGCAGAAATCATTACACTATATGAGAAGCGGATGGCATTAGCGGATGATGTGGCAAGCTATAAGATTGCCAATCATATGCCTGTCTATGATAAGGAAAGGGAGCAGGAGAAGCTAACCACCTTATCCATGATGACAGAGGATCCCTTTACCAGACAGGGCATCCGGGAATTATTCACATCAGTGATGTCTGGCAGTCGTAAAAAGCAGTATCGGATTCTGTCAGAGCACGGAATCCTGAAGGACTTTGGCTACAATTGTGTGAAGTCCTTCGACTTTTCCGATTGTAAGATTGCCTTTCAGGGAGTAGAGGGCGCTTACAGTGAGGCGGCTTTGGTTAAGTTTTTTGGTAAGGACCATAATACTCACTCGGTTCAGACCTGGCGTGAAGCATTTGAGGAACTGAAAAACCATAAGGCTGACTATGCGGTTCTTCCTATTGAGAATTCTACAGCCGGTATGATTGATGAGAATTTCGATCTCATGACAGAGTATGATTGCGCCATTATCGGAGAGCAGATTATACGAATTAATCATGCTTTATTAGGACTTCCTGAGGCGAATATCCAGGATATTAAAACGGTTTATTCTCATCCTCAGGCCTTGATGCAGTGCAGCGATTATTTGAATGAAAATCATCCAGAATTTGATCGAAGATCTCTATTAAACACTGCCATGTCAGCTAAAAAGGTAAAAGAAGATGGCTTGGTTTCTCAGGCTGCCATTGCAGGAAAAATTAATGCAGAGATCTATGGATTGAAGATTCTAGATGAGAAGATTCAGGATGATAAAACCAATGCCACTCGATTCCTGATTGTATCCTCTCAAAAGAACTTCTTAGAAGATGCAGATAAGCTATCAATTTCCTTTGAATTAAATGATGATATGGGATCTCTCTACCATATTCTGTCGAATTTTACTTACAATGGGCTGAATATGTCTCGCATTGAGTCCCGCCCAGTGAAGGAGCGACCTTGGGCATATCGTTTCTTCGTGGATCTATCGGGGAATCTGAATAATGAAGCTGTGCAAAATGCCCTAGTTGGCTTGCATGAGGAAGCCAATTCCATTCAGATTCTTGGAAACTACTAAAGTAAGGAGGAATGAATATGAACGCAATGAATCAGATGTTCCTATATCACGGGAAAGAAGATACAGCTCTTCGTTTAACAGAATTATTTTCAGAAGATGGAGTGAACTTAGAGGAATGCGAGAAATTCCAGCGTATTCATGAAATGGTAGATTATGCCTCCTCCAGGGGATTATCCGGGAATCTTTATCATGCTATTCTTACCGATTACATTGTTAATCATGAGAATGAATTCTCCATGGCTTGCGAGATGAGAGGAGATTGCGGTGGTTCTCTGTCCCAGGCAGCATCTCATGATTTTCAGCTATTTATGAATTTGTTTCAGATGGATTTGTCTTTTCCTTCAGGCTTATCTGATAGCGATGTGGAGATGTTCTTGGCATATACACCAATTGAGGAAGCGGGCTACATTTTCAATCGCCGTATCAGAGACTGCATTATGGACCTCTGTGAGAAGTTAGAGAAGGCCCAAGATGTGTCTGATTTTAAGACCGCTGTGACGGACTTCTATAAGGCGTATGGCGTTGGTAGTTTCGGACTCCATAAGGCATTTCGCGTATCAGATTCTGGCCAGGTGGTTCCAATTACAAGGATTAAGCATGTGCATCTGGATGATCTGGTAGGTTATGAGTATCAGAAGAAGCAGTTGGTAGATAATACCCGCGCATTTTTAGAGAAGAAGCCTGCTAACAATGCCTTGCTTTTTGGAGATGCAGGCACTGGTAAGTCTACATCCATTAAGGCAATTGTGAATGAGTACTATACAGATGGACTTCGTGTTATTGAAATTTTCAAGCACCAGTTCAAGGACTTGAATAAAGTAATTTCTCAGATTAAGAATCGAAATTATCGCTTCATTATCTATATGGATGACTTGTCCTTTGAGGAGTTCGAGACAGATTATAAGTATCTGAAGGCTGTGATTGAGGGCGGTCTAGAGAAGAAACCAGATAATATTCTAATCTATGCCACAAGCAATCGTCGTCATCTTGTCCGTGAAAGCACTGGAGACAAGAAGGATTATGATGATATGCATAAGAATGATACCGTCCAGGAGAAATTATCCCTGTCTTATCGCTTTGGAGTGAAGATCTACTATGAGTCACCTAGTCCGAAGGAGTTTAAGGATATTGTACTAACCCTTCGGGATCGTGCGTCTATTGATATGTCGGATGAAGAGATCCTTCAGGAAGCCAATAAGTGGGAGATTAGCCACGGTGGCTTGTCTGGCAGAACTGCACAGCAATTTATAGATTATATTGCTGGTAGTTTCTCATGATTTCATGTAAAATATAAACCAATCGGCTGATTGGTGATTAGCCAATAAGAGAGAATTATCGAAAATACAATATTTCTTGTTGACGACAATTCCCTCTTGTGTTAATCTATTTAAGTCGTAAACAAAGCAGAGTATATCCACTCTCACCTGAGCGATGAAAAATTCGACTCAGCGTTCATTATGTTTTCTTTGATCTGTTTCAGAGAGATGTATGATTGTGGATAGTCTGCCTATCCACTTTTTTTATGTTTCAAATTGGAGGTATCGGTCATTAGCGAATTAATGATTAACGAAAAGATCAGAGATAAAGAAGTTCGACTGATCGGTTCCCACGGCGAACAGCTGGGAATTATGTCTGCAAGGGATGCTTACAAGCTTGCACAGGATGAGAATCTTGACTTGGTTAAGGTTGCTCCAAATGCAAAGCCACCTGTTTGCAAGATTATCGACTACGGTAAGTACCGCTATGAGCTTGCGAGAAAGGAAAAGGAAGCTAAAAAGAAGCAGAAGACAATCGAAGTGAAAGAGATTCGTATGTCTCCGAATATTGATACCAACGATTTAACCACCAAGATCAACGCAGCGCGTAAGTTCTTGGAGAAGGGTAACAAAGTAAAAGTGACACTTCGTTTCCGTGGCCGTGAGATGGCACATGTGTCTAGCTCACAGCACATCCTTGACGATTTTGCTGCAGCCCTTGAGGAGACAGCAACCGTTGAGAAGAAGCCGAAGATGGAAGGCAGAAGTATCAGCATGGTTTTGTCACAGAAGAAGAACTAAGGAGGAATAGGTTATGCCTAAGACCAAGACAAAGAGAGCAGCTGCAAAGCGCTTCAAGAAAACAGCAAACGGAAATCTTAAGAGAAGCAAGGCCTTCAAGAGCCATATTCTTACTAAGAAGACAACAAAGCGTAAGAGAAATCTTCGTAAGGCTGCTTACGCAGATTCTACTAACGTAAAGAATATGAAGAAGATTTTACCTTATCTTTAATCTGATTGGAGGACATATAAAATGGCAAGAGTTAAGGGCGGCATGAACGCCAAGAAAAAACATAATCGTGTACTGAAGATGGCAAAGGGATACCGTGGAGCTAGATCCAAGCAGTATCGTGTAGCTAAGCAGTCTGTTATGAGAGCACTTACATCCTCCTATGCAGGACGTAAGGAGAGAAAGAGACAGTTCCGTACTCTCTGGATCGCTCGTATTAACGCTGCAGCAAGAATGAATGATCTTTCTTATAGCAAGCTGATGCATGGCTTGAAGCTGGCTGGTGTTGAGATGAACCGTAAGATGCTTGCTGATCTTGCAGTAAGCGATTCTGCAGGTTTTGCAAAGCTTTGTGACCTTGCAAAAGAGAAGTTAGCTTAATATAATAGGTGGTGGCAATGAAGTCTATTCTTTGTTGTCACCATTTTTTTGTGTAATCTTAGTACTAGAAGAGGTGTGATTATGGCAATTTTAGTAACGGGTGGCGCTGGATTTATTGGTAGCCATACTTGTGTTGAATTACTTGATGCAGGTAAGGAAGTAGTTGTATTAGACAACTTGTGCAATGCAAATCCAAAATCCTTAGATAGAGTTCAGGAACTGACTGGTAAGACTCTTAAGTTTTATGAAGGAGATATTCGTGATCGCGACATCCTCCAGAAGATTTTCCGTGAGAATGAGATTGAAAGTGTCATTCACTTCGCTGGCTTAAAGGCTGTTGGTGAGTCTGTACAGAAGCCTTTAGAATATTATGATAACAATATCAATGGAACAATCACCTTAGTAGATGAGATGCGTAAGGCAAATGTAAAGAATATTATTTTCTCCTCCTCCGCTACCATCTATGGTAACCCTGCTGAGATTCCTATTACAGAGAATTGCCCAAAGGGAACATGTACCAATCCTTATGGCTGGACAAAGTGGATGATCGAGCAGATTTTAACTGATATTCAGAAGGCAGATCCAGAATGGAATGTTGTATTACTTCGTTACTTTAACCCAATTGGAGCACATCCATCAGGAAAGATGGGAGAGAATCCAAATGGAATTCCAAATAACCTGATGCCTTATATTACACAGGTTGCAATTGGCAAGTTAGAGAAGCTGCATGTATTCGGTAATGATTACGATACACCAGACGGTACTGGCGTAAGAGATTATATTCACGTAATGGATCTTGCCAATGGCCATGTAAAGGCACTGCAGAAGCTTGTTCCAGGCTCTGGACTTTCTATTTATAATCTAGGAACTGGAGTTGGATATAGTGTTCTTGATATCGTTAAGAACTTTGAGAAGGCCAATGGCATTAAGATTCCATATGTAATCGGACCTCGTCGTGCTGGTGATATCTCTACCTGCTACTCCAATGCAGAGAAGGCAGAGAGGGAACTTGGCTGGAAGGCTCAGTACGGAATCCTTGAGATGTGCCGTGACTCTTGGAACTGGCAGAAGAATAACCCAAATGGTTATGAGGACTAATCTGTCTTAAGATTATATAGTGGTAGGCAGTGAGAACTGCCTGCCATTTTCTTTGTAAATATCTAATTGTCTAACTTTTTAAAAATAGTAAAATAGTGCTTGCATTGAATCTATTTCTCCTGTATAGTATTTATTGTTGACGCGAGATAAGCTCTCAAGTAACACATGGTTCGTTGGTCAAGTGGCTAAGACGCCGCCCTCTCACGGCGGAAACAGGGGTTCGACTCCCCTACGAACTACGCTTTTATAAAGCCCAACCCTAAGGTACCGGTTTTACCGGTACTTATTTTTTGCTTGTAATTAGCTGAATAGTGTGGTAAATTAGTTTGGTAGCATGTAGTTGAGAGCGGGCATTTGCCTGCTCTCATCTGTTTATGTGGGAGTTTTTTTTCTATGAGTAAACGAACGGAACTTTACGAACAGAAAACAGAACAGTTCTTACTTCCTATAGTAGAAGCCCATGGCTTTGAACTGGTTGATGTAGAATTTGTGAAGGAATTCGGTGAGTACTACCTGAGAGCCTATATTGATAAGCCAGGCGGAATTGAACTGGATGACTGCGTACTGGTAAGTAATGAGATGAATGAGATCCTTGATCGAGAGGATTACATCAGTGAGATTTATACCTTTGAAGTTAGTTCCCCAGGACTGACACGTCCATTAAAGAAGGAAAAGGACTATACCAGAAATATCGATAAACCAATCGAGGTTCATACCTACCAGGCATATAATGGTGAAAAGTTCTTTGTGGGTAATCTGAAGGCCTTTACTGAAGATATGATTACATTAGAAATTGGCGATGATATCCTAGAGATTAAAAGAAGTGATATTTCAAAAATAAACCAGGCATTTATTGATTGATTGTATTGTTATTATATTTTAGCGGAGGACAAAATGGCTAAATTAAAAGCAGCAAAAAACAAGAAGGAACTTCTGAACGCAGCTAAGGAGTTTGAGAGAGAAGAGGGACTCCCAAGAGAAATCATGCTTGAGGGTGTTAAGCGCGAGCTCATGAGAAAGTGCGAGATTCGTTTCGGTACAGATGAGAACGTTGAGGTTCTTTTAGACCCTAAGACTTGCGATTATCATGTGATTCGTACCCTTACTGTTGCAGCACCTGTAACCGATCGTACCACACAGGTAACTCCTGCTGAGGCTAAGATGATTGATCGTAAGAATCATGACATCGGTGATGAGGTTAAGGAAGAAGTAGAATTCTCTAATATAGAGATGGTTGCTGAGAATGCTGGCCGTAATGCCATCATGCGTAAGGCAATCGATATGCTTGAAGAGGAAAAGAATATTCCAAGAGAAATCGTATTCCATGCAATTCGTAGTGCTATTATTACCGCTTGTAAGAATACCTATGCTCATATCGATAACATTACTGTAGATATCAACCCAGATACTTGTGAGTACCATGTACGTTCTTCTAAGAATGTAGTAGAGGAAGTAAATGATCCTGAAACCGAGATCTCTTTAGAGGAAGCACAGGCTGTTGACGGTAGCTATAAGATCGGTGAGGTATTCACTGAGGAAATCGACTCTAAGAAGTTTGGCCGTATCGCAGCATCTGCAGCACGTGGTGTTATGATGCAGGATATCCATGAGGAAGAGCATAAGATTATCCTTGAGGAGTACACACGTCTGAATCACACCATTATTACTGGTATTGTTCAGCGTAAGATTGGTAAGTCTTATAGCATTAACCTTGGTAATGCAGATGCAATCCTTACAGAGCGTGAGCAGATCCACGGCGAGAGCTATCATCCAAATGATCGTTATAAGTTCTATGTACTTGATGTTAAGGACTCTAAGCGCGGAACTAAGATTTATGTTTCTCGTACACATCCTGATTTAGTTCGTTGCCTGTTTGAGCAGGAAGTTACTGAAATCCGTGATGGTATTGTTGAAATCAAGAATATCGCTCGTGAAGCTGGTAACCGTACTAAGATGGCAGTTTGGTCGAATGATGAAAATGTAGATCCAGTTGGCGCATGTGTAGGTATGAACGGTACTCGTGTAAACGCTGTAGTAGATGAACTGCACAATGAGAAGATTGATATCATTAACTGGGATGAGAATCCAGCTCGTTTGATTGAGAATGCTCTTTCTCCAGCAAAAGTTATCTCTGTTATCGCTGATTCTGAAGAGAAGACTGCAAAAGTTGTAGTTCCTGATTATCAGCTTTCACTTGCTATTGGTCGTGAGGGACAGAATGCAAGACTTGCAGCTCGCTTAACAAGCTACAAGATTGATATCAAGAGTGAGACACAGGCACGTGAGGCTGGTGACTTCTTCGATATGGATGAAGATGAGTACTATGATGAAGAGAATGAAGAGTATGTAGGCGATGAGATGAATTCCGAGGACATGATCTATGATGAGGAATTTGTTGATGAGACTGCTGATGAGAAAGTGAACGAATAATCACATGACTAAGAAAAATAAATCGCTACGTAGATGCGTTGGATGCGGACGATCCTTTGAAGTACATAGTTTACTTAGAGTCGTGCGTACGCCAGAGCAAGAAGTTATGATTGATTTTTCCGGTAAAAGGAATGGCCGCGGTGCTTATTTATGCAAAAATATAAATTGCTTTGAGCGGGCCATTCGCTCAAAGGGATTTGAACGTACATTGAAGTGTAATATTCCTCCTGAAATCAAAGAGGTTATTGGAAAAGAGCTAGAGAAATGAATCAAAAACTAAAATCGATGCTTGGAATGGCCCACAAGGCTGGAAAACTTCAAAGTGGTAACTATCAGGTAGAAGAAGCAGTAAAGTCTGGTAAGGGCTATCTGGTTCTTATATCTCAGGACAGTTCGGACCGTTCTATTAAATCCTATACAGATATGTGTAAGTATTATCATGTCTGCTTTTATATAGATGGAACAAAAGATGAAATCAGTCAGGCGATTGGTAAAGTCAATCGTGGTGCAATCTGCATCACTGATGAGAATTTTGCTGAGACGATTAAAAAACTGATTGATGTAGATAAAAAAACGGAGGACGAAGCATGGCAAAAATGAGAGTTCATGAACTTGCAAAGTCGCTAGGAAAATCTAGCAAAGATGTACTTGAGTATCTGAATTCAACCGGATTGGAAGTAAAGAGCCCACAGTCAGGAATTGAAGAGGATATGGTACATAAGGTGGAGGCTCACTTTAACCATTCCAATAAGCCTGCTTCAAATCCTGAAATCAAGAAAGAAGAGCAGAAGTCTTTGAATACAGAGAAAACAAATGCAGTTGCCAAGACAAAGGAAGAAGTAAAGCGCGCGGAAGTGAAGTCTGACGAATCTAAGTCTGAGGCTCCTAAGAAAAAGAAGTCTACCATTACTGCTGTATTTAATACACAGTACTCTAGCCATAATGGCCAGAGACGTGATGGTCAGCGCAAGGATGGACAGCGTAAAGACGGTCAGAGAAGACCTAACGGTGAACGTAATGACCATAAGTCTCGCTCCAATCAGAATTCTCAGGGACAGGCTAGACCACTGATCAAGCCTCGTTCTGGATCTGGCCCAATCCGTGCAGATGGCACACGTAAGGGTGAACCAACATTAGCAGAACAGCAGAAGATGCGTGCTGCAGAGGAAGCAAAGCGTTCTCATGAGGAGGAGAAGAAGGCAGCAAGTGCTCCTACTCCAAAGACGAAGGAAAAGGTCAGTCCTGTAGAGAATACAGCTTCTGAATCTCGTGTAGAGAAGAAGCCAATCCGTAGACCAAATATCTACGATAATATGCCAGGCGGTCGTCCAAACGGCAATAATCGAAACAATGATCGTAACG
The DNA here is from genome assembly GCA_900317915.1 of uncultured Lachnospiraceae bacterium. Classification (GTDB taxonomy): domain Bacteria; phylum Bacillota; class Clostridia; order Lachnospirales; family Lachnospiraceae; genus Lachnocurva. The sequence goes on from ONIO01000001.1 coordinate 151,770, forward strand.
GTAATAATCGTAATGGTCGGCCAAATGGTGACAATCGTAACGACTTCAAGAGAAATGATCGTAACAATAATCGTTCGATAGCCCCTTCTAACGAGCAGAATCCAAACAAGGAGTCTCGTAAGAATAGTCGCCGTAAGAATGATAATCGTAGAGGCAAGGATTCTTATAATGATAAGAATCAGGAGCGCTTCATAAATCTGGAGAAAAATGGTGGTAAGAAGCCTCGTAAGCCTCAGCCACAGAAGCCAAAGGAAGAAGAAGTAATCAAGAGCATCAAGGTGCCTGATCATATCACTCTTCGTGAGCTTGCTGAGCGTATGCATGTAGAAGCATCACAGATTATTAAGAAGCTTTTCCTTCAGGGTGTAATGATAACTCTAAATAGCAGCCTGGACTATGAGAAGGCTGAGGAGATTGCATTAGAGTACGATATCCTTTGTGAGCACGAGGAGAAGGTTGATATCATTAAGGACTTTCTGAAGAATGAAGAGGATGATCCTAAGGATCTCACACCACGTCCACCTGTAGTATCTGTTATGGGTCACGTCGATCATGGTAAGACATCCCTTCTGGATGCCATTCGTGATACATCAATTGCAAACCGTGAGGCTGGTGGCATTACACAGAAGATTGGTGCTTATGTGGTTGAGTCTAATGGACGTAAGATTACATTCTTAGATACACCTGGACATGAAGCCTTCACTGCAATGCGTATGCGTGGTGCTAAGTCTACAGATATCGCTGTACTTGTAGTTGCTGCAGATGATGGTGTAATGCCTCAGACTGTTGAGTCCATTAATCATGCCAAGGCTGCTGGTGTAGAAGTTATTGTTGCAGTTAATAAAATCGATAAGCCAAATGCTAACTTAGATCGTGTTAAGCAGGAGCTTTCTGAATACGAACTGATTCCTGAGGATTGGGGTGGAAGCACTATTTTCTGCCCTGTATCTGCTAAGACACATGAGGGAATTGATAATCTCCTTGAGATGATTCTCTTAACTGCTGATGTATTAGAGCTTAAGGCTAATGCAAAGCGTCAGGCACGTGGTATTGTCATCGAGGCACAGTTGGATAAAGGACGTGGTGTTGTATCTACAGTTCTGGTTCAGAATGGTACGCTTCATGTAGGAGATGCAATTTCTGCAGGTTCTTCTTATGGTAAGGTTCGTGCCATGGTGGATGAGAATGGTAAGCGCGTCAAGGCAGCTGGCCCTAGTGTTCCAGTTGAGATTCAGGGTCTGAACTCTGTACCGAACGCTGGTGAGATCTTCATTGTTCATGATTCTGATCGTGATGCTCGTACCTTCGCTCAGGAATTTGTCAATGAAGAGAAGAATAAGTTGGTTGAAGAGAGCCGTTCTAGAATGTCTCTTGAGAATCTATCTGATCAGATCAAGTCTGGTAGCCTGAAGGAACTGGATATCATTGTTAAGGCTGATGTTCAGGGTTCTGTTGAGGCGGTTAAGTCTTCACTTGAGAAGCTTTCTAATGATGAAGTTGTTGTTAAGATCATCCATGGTGGTGTTGGTGCTATCACTGAGTCTGATGTAGTACTTGCTTCTGCTTCCAACGCAATTATCATTGGATTTAATGTTCGCCCAGATGCTGTTGCTAAGGATACAGCAGAGAGAGAGCACGTTGATGTTCATCTTTACTCTGTTATCTACAATGCAATTGAGGATGTAGAGTCTGCTATGAAGGGCATGCTTGATCCAATTTACGAAGAGCGTATTATTGGTCATGCTGAGGTTCGTCAGACCTTCAAGGCTTCTGGCATTGGTATCATTGCAGGATCTTTCGTTACTGACGGTGTGATTGAGCGTGGATGTAAGATTCGCCTCAAGCGTGGCGATAAGCAGCTCTTTGACGGTGACCTTGGCTCCCTGAAGAGATTCAAGGATGACGTGAAGGAAGTTAAGTCCGGATACGAATGTGGTATTGTTCTGACCGATTATACTTCTGATATTGCGGAAGGTGATATCATGGAAGCATACAAGATGGTTGAAGTACCACGTGATTAATAAGTTATATTGACTGTAATAAAGCCACATTCTTTAGCCTTCGGACTTTAGGGTGTGGCAATTGCAGCATTATTAGGAGAATTATTTATGCGTAAAAATAGCATTAAAAACATTCGAATCAATGAAGAGGTTATGAGAGAACTTTCTGACATTATTCGTAATAAGGTGAAGGATCCTCGAATCGCTCCTGTGACATCTGTAACGGATGTTGAGGTAGCACCAGATTTGAAGACTTGTAAGGTGTGGATTAGTGTATTAGGAGATGAAGAGTCAGAGAAGAAGACCATGGAAGGTCTCAATAGTTCAAAGAAGTACATCCGTCATGAGCTTGCTCGTACAGTTAATCTTCGTAATACTCCAGAGATTACATTCCTTTTAGATACTTCCATTGCATATGGTGTACACATGAGTCATATGATTGATGAGGTTAATCAGGGATTGAAAGTCTCTGACTTATCCGATGAATCTCCTGAGAGGAGCTGAGACCATGTCCTTTGATCTATTATCTTTATTTGAAAATGTAAACCGTGTTGGAATTACCGGTCATGTACGACCAGATGGTGATTGCGTAGGTTCAACCCTTGCAATGTATAACTATATTCAGAAAAAATATCCTACTTTGGATCTGCATATTTTTCTTGAGGAAATTCCGTCTTGTTTTTCCTTTTTAAAAAATGCTGACCGAATTGAGACTCCTGGGGTAGAACAGGATCCATTTGATCTATTTATTATTTTGGATTGTGGTGACCTGAGCCGTATCGGTAAATCGGACTTATATTTTCATTCTGCAAAGAAGACACTATGTATCGATCATCATTTATCCAATGTTACTTTTTGTAATGAGAACTATGTCTTCCCGGAAGCATCAAGTACCTGCGAATTGGTGTTTGACTTATTGGTGAAGGATGACATCTCTAAGGATATTGCAGAGTGTATCTATACCGGAATTGTGACAGATACTGGTCTTTTTCAGTATTCTTGTACCCATCACTCTACTATGGAATGTGCTGGTTTCTTAATGGACTTAGGAATCGATTATCCTGTGATTGTGGACACAGTCTTTAATGAAAAGACCTTTGTCCAGAATCAGATTCTAGGACAAGCATTGATCAATGCTAGATTAAGCGAGAATAAAACACTGGTTTCTTCGATTTTAACAAGCCAGGAATTAGAAAAGTATGGTGCTGCTAGTAATGATATGGAGGGTATCGTATCTCAGCTTCGTGTCACCAAGGGTGCACAGGCCTCCCTTTTCTTACATCAGAATCCGGATGGATCCTACAAGGGCAGTCTAAGAGCCAAGGGACATATCTTAAATGTAGCTGAGATCGCAAGTCATTATCAAGGTGGTGGACATGCGATGGCGGCTGGGTTTCGTGTCAATGTAGACCAGGATCCAAATCAGGTAATAGATGATATTTCTCGTATGATTGATGAACAGTTAAGAGAGGGCGGTTTTTTTAAATGATCAGCGGATCCATACTGATTGATAAGGAAAAAGGTTTTACTTCTTTTGATGTTGTTGCGAAGATGCGAGGTATCTTACACGAGAAAAAAATCGGACATAATGGAACACTAGATCCAGATGCGACAGGCTTACTTCAGATATTCGTTGGTCAGGGAACGAAGGCAATTGCTATTCTTCCTGAGCATGATAAGACCTATGAAGCAGAAGTGACATTAGGAATAACCACAGATACAGATGATATCTCAGGACAGGTTTTATCTGAAAATAAAGAGGCTGCCTTAAATCTAACGGTAGAAGAGATTGAAGCTGCTTTTCGTGTGGCAGGGTCTCGCACCCAGCAGATTCCACCTATGTATTCTGCAAAAAAGATTAATGGAAAGAAGCTATACGAACTGGCAAGAGAAGGTAAGACCATAGAACGTAAGCCTTCTTTGATTAAGATTTATCGTTTAGAAATCCTAGAAATTGATCTTCCAAGAATTCGTTTCTTAGCCCATGTATCAAAAGGAACTTATATCCGAACCATTTGTCATGATCTAGGGGATATTCTCCAAACAGGTGCATGTATGTCCGAACTTCGTCGGACAGAAATTGGTACATTAAGCATTGATAATGCTGTTACACTGTCGGAACTTGAAGAACTTGTAGCTAAGGACCAGTTGGAAAAGGTTTTGATTCCATTGGAGGAAATGTTTTCTTTTCCTAAGGGAATTTCTGAGCCTAAAGGAGATCGTTATTTAAGAAATGGTAATCCCATCTATACTTCCGAGGTAGATGTTCTTCCTGAGTCTGGAACAATGGATCCAGAGGATCCAGAAGCAAAGATCCGGATGTATTTTTCCACAGGAGAGTTTTGCGGACTCTTTCGCAAGAAAGATAATCTATGGAAACCATATAAAATGTTTCTATCATGAGATGAATTATGATTACAATACATGATTTTTTTGACACGAAAATTAATGAGGCAACGGCTATAACCGTAGGAAAGTTTGATGGAATGCATCGTGGACATGAGCTTTTGATGAATCGCATACTTTCAAGAAAACCTGAAGAAAAGGCTTGCATGATTACCTTTGAAACATCTCCTCGAACCATTTTACATGGGGAATCTAATGGTAGCTTGATTACCAGGGAGGAGAGACATTTCGAATTGGAAAAGCAGGGTTTAGACTACCTTGCAGAATGCCAATTTTCAGAACGTTTTATGCATCTATCTCCTGAGGAGTTTGTAGAAAATCTAGTCCGTAACTTTCATATGAGTTATATGGCGGTTGGATCTGACTTTCGCTTTGGCTATAAAGGTCAAGGAACACCAGCAGTGATTCGTGAACTGTCTCAAAAGTATGGATTTACTTTTGAGGAGATTCCAAAGATCCAATATCACAGCCGTGACATTAGTAGTACTTTTATCCGGGAAGATATTTCCCTTGGTAAAATTAAAGAAGCCAATACCTTATTAGGGTATCCATACTTCATTTGGGGCCAGATTATCCATGGAAATCACATTGGAACAAAAATGGGAATCCCTACAATTAATCAGATTCCACCTAAGGAAAAACTATTGCCACCAAATGGAGTCTATATTACAGAAGTAGAGATTGACCATCGCCTTTTCCATGGAATTACCAATGTGGGTAAGAAGCCTACCGTACAGGATATGGGTCCTGTAGGCGTAGAAACCCACATCTTAGACTTCCAAGGGGATGTATACGAAAAGGAAGCTAAGGTTTTATTTTTGGATTATATTCGCCCAGAGAGGAAATTTGATTCTTTAGACGAATTAAAAGCCCAAATTAAGATGGACACCAAATGTGCTTTAGACTTTTTTAATTCTTGAATTTGGTTTACATTTCTATATGCCTATGGTATATTAGAAAGCGGTGCTAACCTGAGTTCAGTTGATGGAATTTCCGACCTCGGCTTAATTCAGGCTGTAAATATTATTATGGAGGAATTAACCATGATTACAAAGGAACAGAAGACAGCTATTATTAACGAGTATGCAAGAACTCCTGGTGATACAGGTTCACCTGAGGTTCAGGTTGCAGTTCTTACTGCACGTATTGCAGACCTCACTGAGCATCTGAAGAAGAACCAGAAGGATCATCATTCCCGTCGTGGACTTCTGAAGATGGTAGGTAAGAGAAGAAACCTTCTTGCTTACTTAAAGGGTGTAGACATCGAGAGATATAGATCTCTGATTGAGCGTCTTGGCCTCAGAAAATAATTAGGTTCTTTTGGAGCGGAATTGCTGCGTATTGCGGTTCCGCTCTATTTTGGTGTTTAAGAGGATTCCCCTCTTATGGTAGAACATGAAATATGTTAGGAGACGTGAAATGGTAAAGACATTCGAAATGGAACTGGCAGGACGTCCACTGAAGGTTGAAGTGGGTAAGGTTGCAAAGCAGGCTAATGGAGCTGTATTTATTCAGTATGGTGAGACCACACTTTTATGTACCGCAACTGCATCAGATTCACCTAGAGAAGGTATTGATTTCTTCCCTCTTTCTGTAGAGTTCGAGGAGAAGTTCTATTCTGTAGGTAAGTTCCCTGGTGGATTTAAGAAGAGAGAAGGTAAGGCATCAGATAACTCTGTATTAACAGCACGTGTTATCGACCGTCCTATGCGTCCTCTGTTCCCTAAGGATTTCAGAAATGACGTTACACTGAACAACATGGTTATGTCTGTTGATCCAAAATGTCGTCCAGAAATCGTAGCTATGATCGGTACTGCAATGGCTACATCAATTTCTGATATTCCTTTTGATGGACCATGTGCCATGACCCAGGTTGGAATGATTGATGGAGAGTTCATTATCAATCCATCCCAGAAGGAGTGGGATAATGGAGACCTTGAGCTTACTGTTGCATCTACTCGTGATAAGGTTATCATGATCGAGGCTGGTGCTAATCTGATTTCTGATGAGAAGATGATTGAGGCAATCTATAAGGCTCATGAAGTTAACCAGACAATCATCGCTCTGATTGATGAAATGGTTGCTACAGTAGGTAAGAAGAAGTTCACATACGCAAGCTGTGCAATTCCTGCTGAGATGTTCGAAGAGATGAAGAAGATTGTTCCTCCAGCTGAAATGGAAGAGGCAGTTTTCACAGATGAGAAGGAAGTTCGTGAGGCTAACGTTAAAAAGGTTACGGAGCGAATTGTTGAAGCTTTTGCTGAGAAGGAAGAGTGGTTACCACTTGTTGGCGAAGCTGTATATCAGTATGAGAAGAAGACTGTACGTAAGATGATCTTAAAGGATCATAAGCGTCCAGATGGCCGTGCAATCGATCAGATTCGTCCCCTGTCTGCAGAGATTGATTTAATTCCTCGTGTACATGGCTCTGCTATGTTTACTCGTGGACAGACTCAGATCTGCGATGTTGTAACTTTAGCTCCCCTGTCTGAGGTTCAGAAGATTGATGGATTAGATCCGAACATCACTGAGAAGAGATATATTCACCAGTATAATTTCCCATCCTACTCTGTAGGTGAGACCAAGCCTTCTAGAGGACCAGGACGTCGTGAGATCGGTCACGGTGCACTTGCTGAGAGAGCACTGCTTCCAGTACTTCCTAGCGTTGAGGATTTCCCTTACGCAATCCGTGCTGTATCCGAGACATTTGAGTCTAACGGCTCTACATCTATGGCATCTACATGTGCATCTTGCATGTCTCTTATGTCTGCTGGTGTTCCACTGAAGGATATGGTTGCTGGTATTTCTTGTGGTCTTGTAACTGGTGATACAGATGATGATTATCTGGTGCTTACCGATATCCAGGGTCTTGAGGACTTCTTCGGAGACATGGACTTTAAGGTAACTGGTACTCACGAGGGGATCTCTGCAATCCAGATGGATATTAAGATTCATGGTCTGACTCGTCCAATCGTTGAAGAGGCTATTCGTCGTGCACATGAGGCACGTAACTTTATCATGGATACATGTATGAGCAAGGCAATTGCTGCACCTCGTACAGAACTTTCTAAGTATGCTCCTAAGATAGTTTCTATGATGATCGATCCTCAGAAGATTGGCGATGTTGTTGGTCAGAGAGGTAAGACCATTAATGAGATTATCGATCGTACTGGTGTTAAGATTGATATCACAGATGACGGCCGCGTAGATCTGTGTGGCAATGATTCTGATGCTATTAACGAAGCAAAGAAGATGATTGAAATCATTACAACAGATTACTTCAAGGGGCAGATCCTTTCTGGTAAGGTTGTAAATATTAAAGAGTTTGGTGCATTCGTAGAATTCGCTCCTGGCAAAGAAGGAATGGTTCACATTTCTAAGATTGCTGCTCAGCGTATCGATCATGTTGAAGATGTACTTACCCTTGGCGATGTGGTTAAGGTAATCTGCCTTGGCAAGGATAAGATGGGTCGTATGTCCTTCAGCATTAAGGATGTTCCAGCTGAGGAAAAATAATTCCTCTGTAACAAATAGAATAAGAGTATAGAATATAAGGCAGTCATGGAATTAAATGTGCATCTCGAGGCGTTTGAGGGACCTTTGGATCTCCTCTTACACTTAATTGATAAGAATAAAGTAAATATTTATGATATTCCTATTGCAGAGATCACAGAACAATATCTCGATTATATCAATCAGATGCGTGAAGCGAATCTGGATATAATGAGTGAGTTTTTAGTCATGGCTGCTACTCTTTTGGATATCAAGTCTAGACTTCTTCTTCCTAAGGAAAAGAATGAAGAGGGGCAGGAGATTGACCCTCGTACAGAATTGGTGTCTCAGCTTTTAGAGTATAAGATGTTCCGTTATATCTCAGAAGAACTAGCTGATATGCAGGATCATGCGGACCAGGTCTACTTTCGAGAGAAGGATATCCCCAAGGAGGTTCGTGCATACGAAGAACCTGTTGATTTGGATGAATTAACAGGGGATTTGACTTTGTCAGATCTAGGTAGAATCTTTGAATCCGTCTTGAAGAGGAAAGAGGGAAGAGTAGATCCTATTCGTGCATCCTTCGGTACCATTACCAAGGAGGAGGTCTCTTTGGATGATAAGATTGTAGAAGTCTCTTCTTATGCCAAGAAGCATAAGAAGTTTTCCTTCCGCCAATTGCTGAATAGCCAGTCTTCCAAGATGCAGGTGATTGTGACTTTCCTTTCGATTTTAGAATTAATGAAAACAGGAGAGATCACTACCGTTCAAGAAAAGGCATTTGACGATATTCTGATTACCTCGAAAACAGCAGCCTAGGAGTTATTTGTACATGGAAAATCAAAATATAATCTCTGGAATTGAGGGCATTCTATTTGCCATGGGAGATGCGGTTACAGTCGCAGAATTATCCAAGGCCTTAGATCTACCTGCAGAGGAATGTAAGGCTATGGTGGAGTCTCTGGCACAGCAATACAAGGAAGAGAATCGGGGAATTCAGATCATTAAGATCAATGATGGTTATCAGATGTGTACCTCTAAGGAAGTATACGAGTATTTGATTAAACTGGCGAAGCAGCCTAAGAAGTATGTATTAACGGAGGTCTTACTTGAGACTCTGTCTATTGTTGCTTATAAGCAACCAGTTACGAAGGCAGAGATTGAGAAGATTCGAGGTGTGTCTAGTGATCATGCAGTGAATCGTCTTGTTGAATTTGGGCTTGTTCAAGAATTGGGTCGTTTGGATGCCCCAGGTCGCCCAATGCTATTTGGTACAACCGATGACTTCCTAAGAGCATTCGGTATTTCCAGTGTAGAGGAATTGCCTGTATTAAATGCGACTCAGTTAGAAGAGTTCAAGATGGAAGCGGAAGAAGAGGCGGAAGAGAGCCTCTTTAATGCGAATCCAATGGACAATGAGTAATAGGTTCTATTAAAAATTTTAAAAATACCACTTCGGCCGAAAACCGAGGTGGTATTTTTTACGAAAAACCAAGGGAAATACAGATCTTTTTTAGATATTATCTATAGGAAAAAACATCAAAATTGTTATAAATTTAACAGTTTTGATGTTGTTTTGTCAATCATGTTGCATTAAAATGAAAACCGTATGAAATTTTTATGATTTTTATGGAGGAATAGCAGCATGAGTGAACGTAAGAACAGTCTTGCAGCTCAGAGAATCCAGCGTGTCCTTGACGACAATAGTTTTGTCGAATTGGGCGCAGGTATTACAGCTCGTAATACGGACTTCAATCTGAGTCAAGAGAATACACCCTCTGATGGTGTAATTACAGGTCATGGTCTTATTGATGGAAATCTTGTTTTCATCTATAGCCAGGATAATTCTGTACTTGGTGGTACCATCGGAGAGATGCATGCAAGAAAAATTGCGAATATTTATCGCATGGCAGTGAAGATGGGGGCTCCTGTCATTGGTTTCCTGGATTGTGGCGGTGTCCGCTTACAGGAATCTTTTGATGCGCTAGAGAGCATCGGCTCCATATACCAGGAAGCAGTTAAGGCTTCTGGTGTAGTACCTGAAATTACTGTAGTTTGTGGTAAGTGTGGCGGCGGAATGTCTGTATTAACAGGCGTTAGTGATTTTGTATTTATGACAAATGAAGCAAAGCTTTTTGTTAATGCACCTGATACCATTCCTGGTAATAGTGTAGATGATTGTGATACAGCTTCTGCAAAGTTCCAGTATGAGAGCACTGGTTTAGTTGATGCCATTGGTTCTGAGGATGAGATTGCAGATGCAGTTCGTGAATTAGTTACCATTTTACCTGGTTCTAATCTGGAAGATGGCAGATTCGATGAAGCAAATGATGATTTGAATCGTGCATCTGAAATCGAAGGCAATGTTGAAGATGCTCTTTTTGTTGCCAAGGAGCTGTCGGATGATAAGTTCTTTGTTGAAACAAAGAAGGGCTATGCAACTGAAATGGTTACAGGCTTCATCAAATTAGATGGTCAGACAGTAGGTTTTCTTGGAAATCAGAAGACAAGCCTTACAGCAAAAGGATGCAGAAAAGCAGCTGATTTTGTTCGTTACTGTGACGCATATGAGATCCCGGTACTTACACTTACAAATGTTAAGGGGTATGAGGCTTCTGTACATGCAGAGAAGACTCTTCCTAAGGCATTAGCTTCTTTCGTATTTGCTTTATCTGAAGCAAGTGTGCCTAAGATCAATCTGATTACTAAGAATGCATTTGGCACAGCTTATGTCCTTATGAATTCAAAGGCTACAGGTGCTGACCTTGTTCTGTCACTTCCTGATGCTGATATGGGCATTATGGATGCAAGCCTTGCAGCAAAGTTGATGTATGCAGGAGATGATAGTGCAGACTTAAATGAAGCTGCAAATCTCTTTGAGGAGAAGCAGTCTGGAATTAATAATGCACTTCGTCATGGTTATATTGATCGTGTTGTAAATCCAGCAGATGCTAGAAAGTACCTGATTGCAGGATTTGAAATGCTTTGCACGAAGCAGGTTGATGAGGCATTTAAAAAGCACGGCACAAAGTAAGCGAGGTTCTTTATGAAGATTAAGAAAAGATTAATGCTTTTCGCTTGCGCATGTGTAATGATGTTCTCTTTCGTAGGATGTGGAGCTGACTTAAATAACCAGACTACAATCTATGGAATTGATAAGGATTATATCCAGCAGGATATGCAGGCCTCTGTTCAGGCACTGAGCGGTGTTTCTAAGGCTGCTGCAGAAGCACAAGCGAAAAAGTATAAAGAGTCATCTATGCTGCAGACTGGAGAAGAGAAAACTCAATCTGTTATGTTTCAGAGTACATTTGAAAACTGGGCAGATAATGTAGAGACTCTTGGTAAGTTTGAAGACTTTGGTGATTTCAAAGTTGAGAAGGCAGGTAAGACAGTCACCTGCACACAGCAAGTTGAATTCTCAAAACGTAGTGGTCAGATGGTATACAGCTATACAGTAATCGGTGACCGTATGAAGCTGAAAGCTATGAATGTTAATGTAAACTATACCCTTGGTGAAACCATGGGTAAGGCTGCATTGAATGTTCTTATGGGTATGGCAGTTGTATTTTCGATTCTGATTCTGATTTCCCTGATTATTTATGCCTTCAATATTATTCCTTATCTACAGAAGAAGTTTTCTGGAGAGGATACTAAGGAAGTTAAGAAAGCAGTTGAAACTCAGGATACTGTAGAAGAGTTGGTGGATGATACAGAACTGATTGCAGTTATTGCAGCAGCAATTGCAGCATCTACTGGCGCAAGCACGGATGACTTTGTTGTTCGCTCTATTAAGAGAAGATATTAATTTGGAGGTAATATAAATGAAAAGCTATACAATTACTGTAAATGGTACAGCATATGATGTAACTGTAGAAGAGACTGGAAGCGCAGCAAGCGCTCCTGTAGCAGCTACCCCTGCTAAGAAGGCGCCTGTCAAGAAGGCAGCTTCTGGCGCAGCAGGTTCTGTAAAGATTGAAGCTGGTGCATCTGGTAAGGTATTTAAGATTAATGCTAAGCCTGGCGATGTTGTAAAGCCTGGTGATGCAATTGTCACTCTTGAAGTTATGAAGATGGAAACACCTGTTGTAGCTCCTAAGGCTGGAACAGTTGCAAGTATTGAAGTTTCCGAGGGTCAGATGGTAGAGGCTGGAAATCTTCTTGCTACAATGAACGAGTAATCTGATTAATTCAGGAGGAATTTACATGAGTTACGTTGCTAATACGTTAGGTAACCTTCTCCATCAGACTGCGTTTGCTAACCTTACATTGGGCAATTTCCTTATGATCGCCATTGCAGGTGTCTTCCTGTATCTGGCTATTGCAAAAGATTTTGAACCTTTACTTTTGGTTCCAATCGCATTTGGTATGTTACTGGTTAATATTTATCCGGATATCATTGCATCTCCGGCAGAAACCTCTAACGGAGTAGGTGGTCTACTTTATTATTTCTATCAGTTGGATGAATGGTCTATTCTTCCTTCCCTTATTTTCATGGGTGTTGGTGCAATGACCGACTTCAGTCCACTGATTGCAAATCCAATTTCTTTCCTTATGGGTGCTGGCGCTCAGTTCGGTATCTATATGGCCTACTTAATGGCAATCCTGATGGGATTCAATGATGAGGCTGCTGCTGCAATTTCTATTATTGGTGGAGCAGATGGCCCTACATCTATTTTCTTAGCAGGTAAGTTGGGACAGAGTGCTCTTATGGGACCTATTGCTGTAGCAGCATATTCCTATATGTCACTGGTGCCAATTATTCAGCCACCTATTATGAAACTGTTAACTACTGAGAAGACAAGAAAGATCCACATGGCTCAGTTACGTCCAGTCTCAAAGCTTGAGAAGATTCTCTTCCCGATCGTTGTTACAGTAGTCGTATGTTTGATCTTGCCTACAACAGCTCCACTGGTTGGTATGCTGATGCTGGGTAACCTCTTCAAGGAATGTGGAGTTGTACGTCAGTTAACTGAGACTGCAAGTAACGCAATGATGTATATCGTTGTTATCTTACTTGGTACATCTGTTGGTGCATCTACATCTGCAGAAGCATTCTTAAATGTTTCTACACTGAAAATTGTTGCCCTTGGTTTGATTGCATTCATGGTTGCGACTGCGGCAGGATTGATTCTGGGTAACCTTCTATGCTTAGTTACAAAGGGTAAGATTAATCCACTGATTGGTTCCGCTGGTGTATCTGCGGTTCCTATGAGTGCCCGTGTATCTCAGAAGGTAGGTGCTGAGGCAGATCCTACAAACTTCCTTCTGATGCATGCTATGGGACCGAATGTAGCTGGTGTTATCGGAACGGCTGTTGCAGCTGGTGTATTTATGGCTATCTTCGGGGTATAAAAAGAGAAGGAGAATGTGAAAATGGCAGATAAGAAACCATTAAAAATTACAGAAACTGTCCTTCGTGATGCACATCAGTCTCTGATGGCAACTCGTATGACGACAGAAGAGATGCTTCCAATCATTCCAACAATGGATAAGATTGGTTATAACGCTGTTGAGTGCTGGGGTGGTGCTACATTTGATGCTTGCCTTCGTTTCCTGCATGAGGATCCATGGGAGAGACTGAGAGCTCTTCGTGATGGATTCAAGAATACAAAGCTCCAGATGCTTTTCCGTGGACAGAATATCTTAGGCTATAAGCCTTACGCAGATGATGTTGTTGAGTATTTCGTTCAGAAGTCTATTGCAAATGGTATTGATATCATTCGTATCTTTGACTGCTTAAATGATCTTCGTAACTTAGAGACAGCTGTGAAGGCATCTAAGAAGGAAGGTGGACATGCTCAGGTTGCTCTTTCCTATACTTTAGGAGATGCATATACACTTGATTATTGGATGGAGAAGGCTAAGGCAATCGAAGAGATGGGTGCTGATTCTATCTGTATCAAGGATATGTCTGGCCTTCTTGTACCAGAAGCATCTAAGGAACTGTTTACAGCACTTCGTTCTGCTACAAGCCTTCCACTTGAGCTTCATAATCATTACACATCTGGTGTAGCATCTATGACTGCTATGAAGGCTGTAGAGGCTGGATGCGATATCATTGATACTGCAATTTCTCCATTTGCTATGGGAACCAGCCAGCCAGCAACTGAGGTCATGGTTGAGGCATTCAAGGGTACTGAATTCGACACTGGTCTGGATCAGAAGTTACTGTCTGAGGTTGCAGATTACTTTGCTCCAATTCGTCAGAAGTATATCGACAATGGTCGTATCTCTACAAAGGTTCTGGGAGTTAATATTAAGACTCTCCTTTACCAGGTACCAGGTGGCATGCTTTCTAACCTGATCTCCCAGTTAAAGGAGCAGGGCAAGGAAGATAAGCTTCGTGAAGTACTTGAGGAAGTTCCAAGAGTTCGTAAGGACTTAGGTGAGCCTCCATTGGTTACACCTTCTTCCCAGATTGTAGGTACACAGGCTGTATTTAACGTTCTTATGGGCGAGAGATATAAGGTTGTTACTGATCAGACCAAGGATCTACTTCTTGGCAAGTACGGATCAACTGTTAAGCCTTTCAATCCAGAGGTTGTTGAGAAGGCTCTTGGCGATCGTAAGTCTGAGGCAATTACTTGCAGACCAGCTGATCTCTTAGATCCTCAGCTTCCAGAGATGGAGAAGGCAGTGGCACCTTGGAAGAAGCAGGACGAGGATGTATTATCCTATGCATTGTTCCCTCAGGTAGCTACTGAGTTCTTTAAGTATCGTGATGCTCAGGAAACTGGCGTTGATGCAAAAGCTGCTGATGTAGCAAATAAGGCCTATCCTGTTTAATTACAAATAGGTTTACATTTCAAAAATATGAAGCCCTTCGGTAAGTGGGTAGACCGAAGGGCTTCTTTTTTCTTGTTTCTTTTGCCTCGTTTGTTATAATTAATTCGTTGTAAATATATCTATAAGAGGATGAAATGAATACAAATAACGATTTAATGAATCGAATCAATCGATACTATGGTTCTATGTCCAAGGGACAAAAATTACTAGCCAATTATATTGCTGATTATTACGATAAAGCAGTGTTTTTAACTGCAGCTAAGCTAGGAGAGACAGTGGGTGTTTCCGAGTCTACAGTAGTTCGATTTGCCATGACTCTCGGCTATAAGGGTTATCCAGATTTTCAAAAGGCTCTTGAGGAGATGGTGCGGAATAAGCTGAATTCAATCCAGCGTATGGAAGTCACCTATGGCCGAATCAGTCAGCCTAAGATCCTAGAGTCTGTACTTCGCTCAGATGAGGAGAAGATTAAGGAAACTCTGCAGAATATCGATGATCGTGCCTTTGAGATGGCAGTGGATACGATTCTGAATGCAGATAAGATCTATGTCATTGGCATTCGTTCCTGTGCATCTCTGGCTTCCTTCTTGGCATTCTACTTGAATCTGATTTTTAACAATGTGGTACTACTGAATACCAATAATTCCAGCGAGATTTTTGAGCAGATGATTCGTATTAATTCTAAGGATGTAATTATCGGAATTAGTTTCCCTCGTTATTCTATGCGTACCTTAAAGGCACTTGAATTTGCCAACAATCGTAATGCCAAGGTAATTACTTTAACAGATAGCGTTAATTCACCTATGAATCTGTATTCTTCTTGTAATCTGATTGCCAAAAGCGACATGGCATCCATTGTTGATTCTCTGGTTGCGCCACTATCTGTTATCAATGCATTAATTGTATCTCTTTGCATGAAGAAGCAGGACGAAGTAGCGTCTACACTAGAAGTCTTAGAGAATATCTGGGATGAGTACCAGGTCTATGAGAGAGATGAAATCGATCGGGTAGATGACTCTGTGAAGTTGAAGTACCCAGGAACTAAGGAGTAAAATGAAAGTTGTTGTTATTGGTGGCGGAGCAGCTGGTATGATGGCTGCAATTGAAGCTGCAAAAAACAATCATAAGGTCCTTCTGTTTGAGCGAAATGAGAAGCTGGGTAAGAAGATCTATATCACAGGAAAGGGCAGATGTAACTGTACAAATAGTGCGCCGATTGAGGAGTTTTTTTCAAATTTTATTTCCAATCCCAGATTTTTATATAGCGCATTTCATTCCTTTACCAATGAGAATTTGATGTCCTTTTTAGAGGAGCGAGGTACCCATCTGAAGGTGGAGCGCGGCAATCGTGTATTCCCTGTGTCGGATCATGCATCAGATGTCACCCGTGCTTTTGAGCGTGAATTAAAGAAGAATCATGTCCAGGTCTATTTGAATACTGGGGTAAAGAAAGTGCTTACCCTGGGAGATGATTATCTTCCAATTGATGGAGAAAAGTATACCGACCGCGTCTCTGGTGTCCTTTTGGACGATGGAACCATCGAAGAATGTGATGCAGTGATTGTATGTACTGGAGGTTATTCCTATCAGACCACTGGATCCACAGGAGATGGCTATCGCTTTGCAAAGGATTTAGGACTTAAGGTTACGGATATTCGCCCGTCCTTAGTACCATTTGCTACAAAGGATACAGATATCTTTGAATTACAGGGATTATCCCTTAAAAATGTGACCCTTCGTATTCCTTATGGAAAAAAGAAGAAGTATGAAGAACAGGGTGAAATGATGTTCACCCACTTTGGTATTACAGGTCCCTTATGCCTACGTGCATCAGCCATTGTTGGAAAGTCTTTGGAAGAAAGTAAGGAACTACAGGCGGAGATTGATCTAAAGCCTGCTTTATCTGTAGATCAATTAGATCAGAGAATCCTAAGAGACTTTACCAAAGAGATTAATAAAAATATTCATACCATTTTAGGCGGACTGCTTCCTGCAAAAATGATTCCTATTGTATTGAATAGAGTTGGAATCCCAGGCGATAAAAAGGCACATGATATCACCAGGAAAGAAAGACTGGCTCTGGTTGATATTTTGAAACACTTTACCATTACAATTAATGGAACAGAAGGCTTTCAGCAAGCCATTGTGACTCAGGGTGGTGTCTCAGTAAAGGAAGTATCTCCCAATACAATGGAAGTAAAAACCATTAAGAATCTTTACTTTGCAGGAGAAGTCCTAGATATCGATGGATTTACCGGTGGATTTAATCTACAGGCTGCGTTTTCTACGGGATTCTTAGCTGGACAATCCGTAATCGATCAATGATTTTGAAAGATGATCGTTAACGTTTTATATTGTTTTACATGATGAATTACTTATCAATCGATAAGTCCATCATTTAGAAAGTTGTTGAGGTATTTAAAATGAGTAAAGTAATGAATGTTGCAATTGATGGACCAGCTGGTGCTGGTAAAAGTACAATTGCAAAACGGGCAGCTAAGGAATTGGGCTACATTTATGTAGACACAGGTGCTATGTACCGTGGCATGGCCTATCATATGGTGGAAAAAGGTATTGATCTCTTAGACGAAAATGCGGTTTCTGAGGAAGCTAAGAAGGTTCATATCACAATCTCTTATCAGAATGGGGAACAGGTTGTACTAGTCAATGATCAGAATGTAAATGGGGTGATTCGTACACCGGAAGTAAGTGCAGCTGCATCTAAGGTAAGTGCATATCCTGTAGTAAGAGCATGTCTCTTAGATCTGCAGAAAGAAATGGCTAAGAAAAACTCTGTATTAATGGACGGAAGAGATATCGGAACAGTAGTATTACCAAATGCTGATGTGAAGATCTTCCTTACTGCCAGCGCAGAAATTCGTGGTAAGAGAAGATATGAAGAGATGATTCAGCGTGGAGAGAAGGCTGAACTATCTGAAATCATTCAGGATGTCATCAAAAGAGATGAGCAGGACATGAATCGTAAAACTGCTCCACTAAAGCAAGCTTGGGATGCGGTACTGGTAGATTCCTCATATATGACCATTGATGAAGTGGTTCAGACCATTGTAGACTTGGTTCAGAAGAAGGAGATGGCATGAAGGTAATTCTGGCGAAAAGCGCAGGATTCTGCTTTGGAGTAAAGAGAGCTCTTGAAACGGTAAATCGAGAAATCCAAGAGACGGATGGACCGATTTATACCTATGGGCCAATTATTCATAATGAAATTGTTGTGGATGATTTAAAAGAACAAGGAGTGGACGTACTTGAAGAAGGTAAAGACTTGGATTCTTATCAAAAGGGAACTATAGTCATCCGCTCCCATGGCGTATCAAAGAATACGATGGATGAGTTGAGGAGCCATAACTTTAGAGTGGTTGATGCAACCTGTCCCTTTGTCCTTAAGATTCACCGGGTTGTAGAAGAGTATGCCAATAAGGGATACCACATTATAATCACAGGAAATAGACAGCATCCAGAAGTAGAGGGCATCATCGGCTGGATTCAAAATGAGGACTATGATGTGATTTCTTCTAAGGAAGAAGCCATGGCAATCCAACTTCCAAAGGACAAAAAAGTCTGTCTTGTTTCACAAACTACCTTCAACTATAAGAAATTTGAAGAACTTGTTGAAATCATCGAAAAAAAAGGTTATGATATATTTTGTTTGAATACGATTTGCAGTGCTACGGCTGAGAGACAAAATGAAGCAGCCGCAGTCGCAGATAAAGTTGATGTGATGATCGTTATAGGCGGTAAACACAGTTCAAATTCACAGAAGCTCTATGAGATTTGTAAAGAGATTAATCCCCAAACTTTCTTTATACAGTCTCAGGCCGACTTGGATCTGTCCGTCCTGGAATCCATTAACACCGTAGGCATAACAGCAGGGGCATCAACCCCACAAAAAATTATTCAGGAGGTTCAGGAAACATGCCAGAACAGAGCTTTGAGGAAATGCTGAACGAAACGTTCAAAACTATTCACAATGGGGAAATCGTAGAGGGAACCGTTATTGCGGTAAAGCCTGATGAGATCGACTTAAATATCGGTTATAAGTCCGATGGAGTCATCACTCGTAACGAGTATTCAGAGGATTCCAACTTGGATCTTACTACCGTTGCAAAGGTTGGCGACACAATGGAAGCTATCGTTGTGAAGACATCCAATGACGATAATATGGTTGTTCTTTCTTACAGAAGACTTGCTCAGGAGAAGGGCAATGAAAAACTTAAGGAAGCATTCGAGAATCACGAAGTGCTTACCGGTAAGGTTACTAAGGTATTAAACGGTGGTCTTTCCGTTGTTGTTGATGACGCTCGCGTATTCGTACCTGCTAGTCTTGTTGCAGATTCTTATGTTAAGGATCTTCATCAGTACGACGGACAGGAGATTCAGTTCGTAATTACTGAGTTCAATCCTAGAAAGAGAAGAATCATCGGTGATCGTAAGCAGCTTCTTGTTGCTAAGAAGGAAGAAATCCAGAAGGAATTCTTCGATAATATCCACGTTGGTGATATCATCGAAGGTACAGTTAAGAATGTTACTGATTTCGGTGCTTTCATTGATCTTGGCGGCGTAGACGGCCTGCTTCACATCTCTGAGATGAGCTGGGGACACGTTGATAATCCTAAGAAGCTTTATCATGTAGATGATAAGGTTAAGGTATTCATCAAGAATATTAATGGTCATAAGATTGCACTTTCTTGCAAGTTTGATGATGCAAATCCATGGAACGGTGCTTCTGAAAAGTACGCAGTAGGTACTATTGTAACAGGTACTGTTGCACGTATGACTGATTTTGGAGCTTTCATCGAGCTTGAGCCAGGTATCGACGCTCTTCTTCATGTATCTCAGATTTCTAGAGACCATGTTGAGAAGCCTTCAGATGTACTGAAGACTGGTATGGAAGTAACAGCAAAGGTTGTTGAACTTCGTGAGAACGAGCATAAGATTTCTCTGAGCATCAAGGCTATGGATCAGAGCGAAGACGATGCTGAAGTTGAAACTGTTGAAGGTGACAACGAGTAATCTCTTGTAGCTTATAAAGTGGACCACAATCTCACTTCGATATGAAATGTGATTGTGGTCTTTTTGTATCGGTGGTAAAGTATATGGATCATTACGAAGAGTTTAAAACAAAAGTATTTCAATTAACAAAGATTGATTTGTCTAGTTATAAGGAGAAGCAGATGCGCAGACGTATTGATTCTCTTGTAACTAGAAATAATTGTAAGACATATGAAGAGTACTTGAAATTATTAAATGCGGATAAGAAGGTCTTTGATGAATTTGTAAACTTCCTTACAATTAATGTATCTGAGTTTTACCGTAATCCTGATCAGTGGAAGCTTTTAGATCAGGAGTATTTCCCAGGTCTTATTAAGCGTTTTGGTAATCGTTTAAAGATTTGGAGTTCTGCTTGCTCTACAGGTGACGAGCCATACTCATTGGTGATGGCTATGTCTCGCCATATGCCTCTTAGCAATATTCATATTCTTGCTACGGATATTGACCATCAGGTATTAGCTCAGGCCAAGACTGGATTGTACAATAAAAAGTCTATTGCTAATGTACCAGATGATTTAAAGAAGAAGTATTTTACCCAGGTGGGTGAGTCATTTCAGATTTCTGATGAGATTAAGCGCTGTGTTGAGTTTAAGGAGATGAATCTACTAAGAGATCCCTATCCAACAAATTGCAATATGATTGTATGTCGTAACGTTTTAATCTATTTTACAGATGAAGCCAAGAATGATATCTATAAGAAATTCTATAAGTCTCTTGTTCCTGATGGTGTCCTCTTTATTGGAAGCACTGAGCAGGTAATGAACTATAAGGAGATTGGATTTACGAGAAGAGATTCCTTCTTCTATGAAAAATCTTCACAGAATTAAAAAGCAAGTCCTCTCCATTAGGAGAGGACTTTTTTCATGTAGTTATTGATAAATTCATTTATTAGATCTGGCGTAACTGTCTCGGGGTCCATTTTGAAATAGACTTTGTTTTCATTGTCCTTACTATAATAAAAGCGAATCGAGATATTTTTGGCATCAGCCTTTTTATAATCCGTTTCTATGAAATAACCTGAGATATTTTGAATACACTCTGCCTTTTTTGCCTTTCGATAGCGTTCCTTGGGAAGAGTAGAAGCCAAAAGTTTTGGCAAAATAATGTTCTCGGCAAGTAGATAGACGTAATCCGAAGGATTGTCTAATTCAAAATAGAGATCCTTTTTCTCAGGAATAATCCATCCTTTTATCTTATTTTCATTTATCCGAATTAAATATTGAGGGCTTCTATAAGTAATCTCTGAGGGGAATGACGTATTTATATCACCCCAGAATAAAATATGATATTCGCCTTCAATCTCAATTTTCCTTATATTGCATTTTAGTTCAGTAAGATTTAGATACCGATACATCTGAAAGAGGGGAAACATCCCCTTTACATCATCCTCATTATGAAGTAGAAGTAGTTTCTCACTATCGGAATGAAACTCTTTTGTATAGGATTTATAGACAGGAATCAGACTCCCTCCATCCATTTCGTCTATTCGAGTAATTCCTAAGAAGGACTCAATACTTTTTTGCTTTAAACTTGGCAATTGAAACTTTTGCTTTGCTTTTTTAAAGTCGAAATAGAGATCTCTTTTATTAATTTTTTCTAAGGATTCAGTGGATAGGCCATAATGCTTCATTCGTTCAATAATGAAGGGGATATCAAATCGATTTCCATTAAAGGTGATGATGGATTTATATTGATCTAGTTCCTTTTGAAATTCCTGTAGTATCAAAATTTCTTCATCTTCTGTTTGTGCAAAGTATTGCCATACATGCACCTGGTTTGAACTCGGTATATATTTTCCAAGACCTATTAGGTAGATGTGATTGTAATGCTTAGATAAGCCTGTTGTCTCGATATCTAGGAATAAATCATCCTGGGATAGACTGCTTAAATCAGAGGCTTCCCCTGGGTAGAAATAACTAGGATAAATAATTCTTTTCATAGAAACTCCTTTATATGATTTCTTGAAACAGTATAGCAGACTGCACGTTAATTATTTAACTCGTTTATACATTCTAGTAAAAATATATAGAAAAATATGAAAAAATATTCTCAATTGAGGCCGAAAATTTTGGTTTCATGGTATAATAAACATTGTTATTTGTATTGTATGCGAAATACAAAGGAGGACACAATTCATGGGCTTACATACTTTTAAGGGGGGAGTCCACCCAGTTGAAGGGAAGGACCTTTCAAAAGACAAGCCAATAAAGGAATTGCTTCCAAAGGGAGAACTGGCATATTTGGTTTCACAGCATATTGGAGCTCCGGCTAAACCGGTTGTCTCTGCTGGCGATACAGTACTCCGGGGGCAGTTATTGGCTGAAGCAGGTGGTTTTGTTTCCGCTCCGATTTTTAGTTCCGTATCTGGAACAGTTAAGAAAATCGAGAAGAGACGTACTGCTACAGGCGATATGATGGATGCTATTATTGTTGAAAACGACGGAGAGTATAAGGAAGTCGAATTCGATGAAGTAGAAGATTATACCGTTCTTTCAAATGAAGAAATTCTTCAGAAAGTCAAGGATGCCGGCGTTGTTGGTATGGGTGGAGCAGGATTTCCAACTCACGTAAAGCTTGCACCAAAGGAACCAGATAAGATTGATTACATTATTGCAAACTGTGCAGAGTGTGAGCCTTATTTGACATGCGATTATCGCTTAATGATGGAATATCCTGAGAAACTCATTGAAGGTATGAAGATTATTCTCCAGCTATTCCCTCATGCAAAGGGCATCATTGCAATTGAGAATAATAAGCCGGACTGTATCTTACGGATTCGTTCCCTTGTAGAGAAGGAGCCTCGTATCTCTGTTTGTGAATTACAGACAAAGTATCCTCAGGGTGGTGAGCGTCAGATAATCCACGCGGTTACAGGTAGAGATATCTATTCTAAGATGTTACCTGCAGATGCAGGATGCATTGTTGATAATGTAGCAACGATTTCTGCAATTTATGATGCCGTTAAGGAAGGCAAGCCAGTTATGGATCGTATCTTTACGGTTTCTGGTGATGCTGTTTGCGAACCTCGTAACTTTAGAGTTAAGACAGGTACTTCCTTTAAGGAAATACTTGAGGCTGCAGATGGGCTGAAGAGCACTCCAGAGAAGATGATTGCTGGCGGTCCTATGATGGGATTTGCATTATTTGATTTGGATGTTCCTGTTACTAAGACAACAGGAGCCTTACTGTGCTTTACAAAGGATGAAGCATCTATGTATGAGACAACCCCTTGCATTAATTGCGGTCGTTGCGTTGAGGCTTGTCCGGAAAGACTGATTCCATCTCGTCTTTCTAAGTTCTCTGAAACAGGGCAGAAGGATCTATTTGAAGAGTGGTATGGTCTTGAGTGTATTGAATGCGGAAGCTGTTCTTATGTATGCCCAGCTAGAAGACCACTTGCACAGAATATTAAAGCAACAAAGAAGACAATACTTACTGAAAAGAGAAATAAGAAATAGGAAGAGGTGAATTACCGTGAGTGATTTAGTTCATGTTACTTCTTCTCCTCATGTGAGAGAGAAGATGGATACACAGAAGATAATGCTTTGGGTGATTATTTCCCTTCTCCCTGCTTCAATCTTCGGTATCTTTAATTTTGGTCTTCGCGCATTACTGGTTTTGGTTTTATCTATTGTATCTTGCGTGATTTCAGAGTATTTATATGACAAAATTCTTCATAAGAAAAACACTATAACTGACTTATCAGCAGTTGTTACTGGTTTATTATTAGGCTTAAATCTTCCACATACAGTACAGTGGTTCATCCCAGTTCTTGGCGGTGTATTCGCAATTATTGTTGTGAAGATGCTATTTGGTGGCCTTGGACAGAACTTCATGAATCCTGCACTTGGTGCAAGATGCTTCTTGCTTCTTTCTTTTGCACAGCCAATGACAAGCTTTACTTATGATGGAGTTACAGGTGCGACTCCACTGGCTTCTCTGAAGGCTGGTGAGTCTGTAGATCCAGTGAAGATGCTTCTTGGTACTGAAGCTGGTACCATCGGTGAGACATCTGTTATTGCCTTATTGGTTGGTGCAATTATTCTCTTGATTATGGGAATTATTAATCTTCGTATTCCTGCAACTTATATCATTACATTTGCTGTATTTATCCTCCTTTTTGGTGGACATGGCTTTGACATCACATTCCTAATTGAGGAATTATGTGGTGGTGGACTGATTCTCGGTGCCTTCTTCATGGCAACGGACTATGTAACCAGTCCAATTACTCCAAATGGCCAGATTCTGTATGGTATTTGCCTTGGTGTTTTGACAGGATTGATTCGAATCTTTGGATCTTCTGCAGAGGGTGTTTCCTATGCAATTATTATCTCTAACCTGTTAGTTCCACTGATTGAGAGAGTAACAGTTCCTCGTGCATTTGGAATTGTTCCTGAGAAGAAAGGGGGATCGCAGTAATGAATAAAATGGTTCATGATGCATTAATTCTTACCCTTATCACTTTGGTTTCAGGCTGTGCACTTGGTGTAGCTCATGAAGTTACAGAAAAGCCAATTGAAAATGCTCAGGCTGAAGCAACCAAAAAGGCTTATCAGGAGGTTATGCCTGAGGGCAAGACCTTTACAGAGGTGAAGGGATTTGATAGTGACCAGGCTACATCCATTGCAAAAAAGGCTGGATTTGCCAATGACACGATCAATGATGCCTTAGTTGCTAAGAATGCTTCCGGTAAGGAAATAGGTTATGTATTAACCATTACCGCTGGTGGTGGTTATGGCGGAGATATTACTTTCTCAATGGGTATCTCTTCTGAAGGAAAGATGACAACCTATTCTATTACATCTATTAGTGAGACAGCTGGTCTTGGTATGAAGGCGAAAACAGATGATCCATCTAGCAAGAAGGATTTCGTCGATCAGTTTAAGGGCTTAGCTTCTGGTAACTATTCCGTTGTAAAAAATGGAACAACTGTTAAGGAAAATGAGATAGAGGGTATTAGTGGCGCAACCATTACGAGTCGTGCTATGACAAATGGTGTTGATGCTGGTTTTGCTTACTATGAGAGTCAACTGAAGGGAGGCGCAAAATAATGAAGCTGAAAAAAGATTCCCCTTTAGAGAGACTCTATAACGGTATTCTAAAGGAAAACCCAATTGTAGTTTTGATGCTAGGTATGTGTTCTACACTTGCCATTACAACTTCTGTTTCCAACGCGATTGGAATGGGCTTATCTGCTACAGCTGTATTGGTAATGTCGAATGTAGTTATTTCCGCTTTACGTAACTTTATTCCAAGTTCCGTACGTATGCCGGCTTACATTGTGGTTGTTGCAACCTTAGTAACAATCGTTCAGTTTTTGGTTCAGGGATTTGTCCCTGCTTTATATGAATCTCTTGGAATTTTTATTCCTCTGATTGTAGTTAACTGTATTATCTTAGGCCGTGCAGAAGCATATGCCAATAAGCATAGTGTATTATCTTCACTCTTCGATGGATTAGGAATGGGCTTAGGATTTACACTTGGATTAATCCTGATTTCTGCTGTACGTGAGATTCTTGCATCTGGTCAGATTCTTGGTATTCAGATTTTACCTCTGGCAGATCCTTCTACTGGTAAAATTGGTTACACACCAATTACCATTTTTGGATTAGCACCTGGTGCTTTCTTCATTCTTGCAACTCTGATTGCGATTATGAAGACAGTTAGAGAAAAAGCAGAAGCGAAGGGTAAGAAAATCGCTCCAGCACAGGGCTGTATCTACACTGGAACTTGTGAGGGATGTACACTCTTTGCATCTTGCCATGGTATGAATCCAGAACTTGCAAAAGATAGTAAAGAAGAGAAGGAGGATAACAAATAATGAAGACATTACTTTTAATTCTGATTTCTTCTTCTATTGTAAATAACGTCGTTCTTAGCCAGTTCCTTGGTATTTGTCCTTTCTTTGGTGTATCAAAGAAGGTAAATACTGCAGCTGGAATGGGTGGCGCAGTTATCTTCGTTGTTACAATTGCATCTTTTGTTACAAGCATTATTCATGAATTTATCCTTAAGCCAATGAACTTAGACTATATGAATACCATTGTATTCATTTTGGTTATTGCTGCATTGGTGCAGTTCATTGAAATGTTCTTGAAGAAAAATGTACAGAGTTTATACAAGGCTCTTGGTATTTATCTGCCACTGATTACTACGAACTGCTGTGTTCTTGGTGCTGCATTAAATATTGTTAAATATGATTACAATATTTTAACTGGTACTATTTACGGCTTTGGTACAGCAGTTGGTTTTGCAATTGCTATTGTAATCATGGCTGGTATCCGTGAGAAAATTGAATTCAACAATGTACCTAAAGCTTTCCAGGGATCTGCAATCGTAGTTGTTACAGCTGGTTTGATGGCTATTGCCTTCATGGGATTCTCTGGAATGATTTCTGGTGTATAGGGAGGAGCGTAGACTATGTTTGGTATTGTAATTGCAACCGTCTTAATCGGTGCAGTAGGCTGCCTGATCGGTTTCTTCCTCACCTTTTCCGCTAAGAAGTTCGAGGTTGAAGTTGATCCCAAAGAGACAGCAATTTTAGAAGCTCTGCCTGGTAATAACTGTGGCGGATGCGGATTCGCTGGATGTGCTGATTGTGCTAAGGCCATTGCTGAAGGCAAAGCAGTTGTAACTCAGTGCCCGGTTGGTGGTGCACCAGTTGCACAAGAAATTGCGTCTATTATGGGTGTTGATGCTGGTGACGAAACTAGAATGATTGCTTATGTTCGTTGTTCTGGTGATTGTACCAAAGCAAAAGATAAATACATCTATAGTGGTGTACAGGACTGTAACGCTGCTAAATTTGTTCCTGGTGGCTCACATAAGGCTTGTAGCTTTGGTTGTATGGGATTTGGCTCTTGCGTAAAGGCCTGTGAATTTGATGCAATTCATGTCATTGACGGCATTGCTAAGGTAGATAAGGAAAAATGTAAAGCTTGTGGAAAATGTATTGCTGCATGTCCACAACACATTATCTCTATGGTTCCTTATGATGCTGCATACATCGTATCCTGCAGAAATGAAGAAAAGGGTAAGGATGTCATGAAGGAATGCTCAATAGGATGTATCGCTTGTCACATCTGTGAGAAGAATTGTCCTGAGCATGCAATTACTGTAAATAATAATATTGCTGAAATTGATCAGGATAAGTGTGTTGGTTGTGGTATCTGCGCTGACAAGTGTCCTAAGAAGATTATTTTATTACAGCCAGGTGAAGTTCGCATGGCAGCTTCTAATGAGGAGTAAGGATTATTATTTTTGAATTGAATAGTGATCTTTCATTTGTATAATCATTTATCTAAATAATATTCTTATTAGAGGGATTAGAAAGTATACCTCTCAAGCCTATTTTGATAGGGCTTGAGAGGTTTTATTTTGTCTTAAAATATGGTACTCTAAAATGGTTTAGGAAGGATTATTCTAATGATTTATGATTTTTCAAATGTACATCGTGTCATTGTTAAAATTGGTTCAAATTCATTAACTCATAAAGAAACCGGACACTTGGATTATGTCAAAATTGAGCATCTGGTGAGAGAACTGTCTGATCTTAAGAATCGAGGATTGGATGTCTGCCTGGTATCCTCAGGTGCACAGGCTGTTGGGAGACAAATCATGGGGATTAAAGAGCGCCCCAGTAGATTGCCTGAGAAACAGGCTCTAGCTGCAGTAGGACAGGCTCGTCTTATGAGTATCTACTCTAATTTCTTTCGTGAATATGGCCAAAATACAGGCCAGGTATTAATGACGAAGGCTACAATGGTAGATAATGTTTCCCGTAAGAATGCACAAAATACTTTTGAAGAATTATTCCGTGAAGGCATTATTCCTATTGTCAATGAAAATGATACAATTTCTACCTATGAGATTCAGTTTGGCGATAATGATACCTTATCAGCTATGGTAGCTAATCTAACAGGTGCAGACTTATTAATTTTATTATCTGACATTGATGGGCTATATTCTTCTGATCCGAAGACAGATCCCAATGCGAAGTTAATTCCAATCGTAGAGAAACTAGATGAGTCCATAGAAAATATGGGGTCCTCAGCTCCAGGAAGTAATGTAGGAACGGGTGGAATGGCAACAAAGATTCGTGCGGCAAAAATTGTGGTGAATTCAGGGATTGGTATGCTAATTGCAAATGCAGAGCATATGGGTGTATTACATCGAATCTTTGATTTCGAATTTGAAGGTACTGTATTTGTGCCACACTTCAATGAGGATTTTGATATTATTGATTTCTTAGAGGAGGATATTGGATGATTGGACAAGAATCCCAAGTAGTTACATCAGAGATTCGGTCTTTTCATAGAGTATTACGTAATCGGATGACGGATGAAGCTGTGAAGTATCATTCCACTTATGTACGACGAAATCTACGAAAACTGGTGGCAAGATTAGATTCTAATCTACCAATTCTGTGTTTTTATCCTATCAAAAACGAAATTGATTTAATCCCTTTATATAAAGAGTGGCTAAATCAAAAGAGAGACTTATATTTTCCAGTTACGGATCTAAAAAATCATAGACTGGATTTTTACCGTATTCGTTCCATACAGGATTTTGCTTTAGGTACCATGAATATACCAGAGCCAATTGATCGAGAAGATGATCTCGCTTTTCATGGAGCAGAGGGAATTGCGGTCACTCCTGGACTTGTATTTAATCGTAAGGGTGATCGTATTGGATATGGTGGTGGATTTTATGATCGATTTTTTGCAAGCCATCCCATGGTCTTAAGAGTCGGGGTTTCTTATGGAAATCAAGTTGAGTTAAATCTTATGCCTAATCCATGGGATATGCCCTTAGATTATCTCGCTACAGAAAAAAGAATCTATAAGTTTTAGTATCAGTAACCAAATTTATTGTTATATAGTTAGAGGAAATATAATTTAAATGAATATTTTTGAAAATGCACCACAAACCGAGCCGGAGAGACAGTATTATTTTATCGATATAGCGAAGGATCTTCTAAAAAAAGAAGAAGAAAAAGCAGGAAGAAAATTGACCTTCCATGTAACTACCTTTGGCTGTCAGATGAATGCGCGTGATTCTGAAAAGTTAAGTGGAATCTTAGAACGAATTGGTTACATCAAAGAAGAGTCTGAAAAGGCTGATTTTGTAGTATATAATACCTGTACGGTTCGTGAGAATGCTGATAACAGAGTATATGGTAGACTTGGAATTTTAAATGGATATAAGAAAAAGAATCCATTTATGAGAATCGCACTTTGTGGCTGCATGATGCAGGAAGAAAATGTTGTCCGTAAGATTAAAGAGAGCTATTCCTTTGTGGACATCATGTTTGGAACCCACAATATTCATGAATTAGCTGAACTAGTAGTTGCTAATTTACAGACCAATGCAATGACAGTACATATTCTTGATCATGGCCAAAATCCAGTTGAGAATCTTCCTATTGATCGTGAGTATAAATTTAAAACAGGAATTAATATCATGTTTGGATGCAATAATTTCTGTAGTTACTGTATCGTTCCATATGTTCGTGGTAGAGAACGCTCTAGAGAGCCTAAGGCAATTATTAATGAGATTGAGCGTATGGTTCAAGATGGTGTGAAGGAGATTATGCTTCTAGGCCAGAATGTTAATTCCTTTGGTAAGGATTTGGATCCTGTTATGACTTTCTCTGAACTTCTACATGAAATTGATCAGATTCCTGGTTTAGAGAGAATTCGATTCATGACTTCCCATCCCAAGGATCTGTCACAGGAATTGATTGATGAAATTGCTGTATCTAAGCATGTATGTCATCATATTCACCTTCCATTACAGTCTGGATCCTCTCGACTGTTAAAGGATATGAATCGTCATTATACAAAGGAATCTTATTTGGATCTAGTAGACCGTATCCGTAAGGCAATTCCTGATGTGGCATTAACAACAGATATTATTGTTGGTTATCCTGGTGAAACAGAAGAGGACTTTGAAGAAACAATGGATGTGGTTCGTAAAGTAAAGTATGATAGCGCATTCACTTTTGAGTATTCTCCAAGAACTGGTACACCTGCAGCATCTAGACCAGATCAGGTTCCAGCTGATGTTGTAAAGACTCGTTTTGACCGTCTTTTAAAGGAAGTCCAGAAATACGGACGTGAAAGAGCAAAGGAATTAGAAGGAAGTGTGGGCAAAGTATTGGTAGAGTCCATGAATCGAGAGGATGAAAACCTGGTAACTGGTAGATTAGAGAATAATTCCGTCGTTCATTTTCCTGGGGATGCCAGCCTGATTGGTTCTATTGTTACAGTAAAGCTTACAGAGTGTAGAGGATTCTATTACTTCGGTGAGATGGTATCTGAATAATTAGAGAATTTAAATATCTTATGTTGAGACATTATTTTCATAAAAAAGATATATTATTGATATTAACTCTTATTATATTTACGTTAATTATATTTGGAATTAATATTCGTAGAAGCTTCCATAAAGGGAACCTAGCAAAGGTTACTGTCAATGGAAAAATCTTTGGAGAATATTCTCTTGAAAAGGATGAGACCATCACGATTTATGATTCTAAAAAACACCGTATTGGTCTATTGGAGATTAAAGATCATAAGATTCGAATGAAGGACGCAGATTGTCCAGATCATCTTTGCGTGAAAATGGGTTGGATTTCCTCGAAGGATGCTACCATTATTTGTCTACCCAATGAAATAATGGTGGAGATCATTGGAGATAGTGATTCTAAGTATGATTCTATTGTAAATTAATTCCTAGAATTTAGGAGATTAGCATAGTGAAGCCTAGAAATAAAACAATTGAATATGGGGTGTATCTAGGCCTTGCTCTAATTCTTAGTTATGCAGAGTCTTTGATTCCATTTTCTTTTGGCCTTCCTGGTTTGAAATTAGGACTTACCAATCTGATTGTTGTAATCATGCTTTATAACAATGACACATACGGCGCTATATCCGTTTCTTTAATTAGGATTATATTAAGTGGAATCCTTTTTGGAAATCCATTTAGCATTCTATACAGCCTGGGTGGTGGATTACTTAGTTTTCTGGTTATGCTTCTTCTCAAGAAGACCAAGCAGTTCCAGTTAATCACGGTTAGCATTGCAGGTGGTTTTTTCCATAATCTTGGTCAAATACTAATTGCCTCCATTGTTGTTGGAAATACAGGTTTGTTCTTTTATTTTCCCATCTTAGGTTTTGGAGGAATGGTGACAGGTTTTTTTATTGGATATATTGCATTGGAGTTGTTACATAGACTTCCATTTAGAACTGGAGATTATTTATGATTTCTTATATGAAGGGTACCATTGAGGAAATCCATACAGATTCCATCGTTTTGGATCATCAAGGGATTGGCTATCAGTTGATTATGCCAAGCATTGATCTTGAACGGATATCTAAGAGCAGTGCTGAAGTGAAAATATACACCTACTTTCAGGTACGTGAAGATGCCTTTCAATTGTTTGGCTTTTTAACAAAAGAAGAAAAGCAGTGTTTTGAACTTTTAATTACAGTAAATGGCGTTGGCCCCAAGGCTGCTATCTCAATTCTATCTGTTTTACCACCCAATGATTTGAAATTCGCAATTGCTGCAGGAGATTCCAAATCCATTTCCAAAGCTCCAGGAGTTGGAGCAAAAACTGCACAGCGTGTAATCTTGGATTTAAAGGATAAGATTTCTCTTGAAGAGATGCTGGATTCTACAAGTGATTCTATTTCTGACGAAATCCCAATGAATACAGGGAATGATAAGAATAAAAATGATGCAATTTTAGCATTGGAATCCTTAGGTTATGGCTCTTCTGAGATCCTTCGTGCAATGAGTGATATTCCAAATGGAGGAGACTTAGATACAGAAGGATGGATTAAAGAAGTATTAAAGCGTATTGGCTTAAATCTATAAAGGTTCTTGTCTCCACCTTTTATTCGTATTGATACTGAATCAGCTTTTCTAGAAAAGGATTTTCATGGAACATAGAGTAATATCCACCTCAGTACAAGTGGAAGATGAAAAAATTGAAAATACACTCCGTCCACAAACCTTAGATGAATATATTGGACAGGAAAAAACCAAGCGGAATATGGAAATCTATATTCGTGCTGCAAAGGAGAGAAACGAGTCCTTAGACCATGTACTGTTATATGGCCCTCCAGGACTGGGTAAAACCACCTTATCGGAAATCATTGCGCACGAAATGGGCGTTCATATTAAGATCACCTCTGGCCCTGCAATACAAAAGCCTGGAGATATGGCGGCTATTCTATCGAATCTACAGGAGGGAGATCTCTTGTTTGTTGATGAGATTCACCGATTGAATCGACAGGTTGAAGAGGTTTTATATCCTGCCATGGAAGACTTTGCCATTGATATTATGATTGGTAAGGGTCAGACTGCTCGCTCGATTCGTCTCGAACTACCACATTTTACTTTGGTTGGCGCCACAACTCGTGCAGGACTTTTGTCTGCGCCTTTACGTGATCGATTTGGTGTTATTTCTCATTTGGAATTCTATACTCCAGATGAGTTATGTACCATTATTAAGAGATCCGCTGGTAAGTTAGGTGTTGATATTGATGAAGATGGTGCTTATGAGATGGCTAGACGCTCACGTGGTACACCTCGAATCGCCAACCGCTTACTGAAGAGAGTTAGAGATTACGCCCAGGTTCGTTATGATGGTTTGATCTCTAAGGATGTTGCCAATGAAGCTCTTGAATTACTAGATGTAGATAGCTTAGGTCTTGATACCAATGATAGAAATCTCCTTCTTACAATTATTGAGAAATTCGGCGGTGGTCCAGTAGGATTAGATACCTTGGCTGCTGCATTAAGCGAAGATTCTGGTACCATTGAGGAAGTCTATGAGCCATATTTGGTTAAGAATGGTTTGATTAACCGTACACCAAAGGGAAGAGTAGCCACGGACTTAGCTTTTGAACATTTTCATATTTCAAAATCAGAAGAATAAGGTTATAATGAAACAATAAATAACGGACATTCGAGGAGGATTCGTCTACATGTCAGCGAAAAAAAGCGTCAATGTAGTCATCGGAGACAAACTCTACACTCTTAGTGGCTATGAAGAAAAGGAATATTTAGAGCAGGTTGCATCCTACATCAATGGTAAGATTGATGAGAATAAACAGCTAGATTACTATAAGAGACTTTCTAGTGATATGCGTACTGTTCTATTAGAATTAAATATTGCAGACGATTACTTCAAGGCTCGTGAGCGTGTACTTAGCACAGATGAGAATATGAAGTATAAGGACCAGGAGATTACTAATCTGAAGCACGAGTTGGTTCAGAATCAGCTTCGTACAGCTGATTTAGAGAAACAGTTAAGAGCGCTTCAGGACGAGAATCGTGAGCTTCGTCTGAATAAGACAAGATTAGAAGCATCTCTAGAGGATGCCCTTTTAGGTTCAAACACACCTACAGATTCCACAGCAACGTAATTATAATTTTGTATGTAAGGGGGACAGATCCAGATTTGGATTTGTCCTTGTTTTTTAATAGGTTTGAAAATATGAGTAAAAAAGGATTGGAATTACTAGCCCCAGCAGGCACTTTAGAAGTATTTAAAAATGTTGTTGCCCAGGGCGCAGATGCAGTATATTTTGGCGGAAATGCATTCGGCGCACGAGCATATGCAGGTAATTTAAGTTTCGAAGAAAGCGAAGAGGCGATTTCCTATGCCCACCTGAATGGAGCGAAAACTTATTTAACTGTAAATACTCTTATTAAAAATCGTGAGATGGATGTCCTTTATGAGTACTTGCGTCGCTATTATGAGATGGGAGTAGACGGTGTCTTAGTACAGGATCTTGGCGTTTTAAAAATGGTGAAGGATTTCTTCCCTAATATGGCCATTCATGCATCCACACAGCTATCTACAGTGTCTTCCTATGGAAGTAAATTCTTATTAGATCAGGGCGTAGAGAGAGTCGTCGCAGCTAGAGAATTATCCCTAAAGGAATTGAAGCATATCTATGACACTACAGGCATGGAAATTGAAGCCTTTGTTCATGGAGCTCTATGTGTCTGCTATTCTGGCCAGTGTCTTATGAGTAGTTTCCTAGGCGGTCGTTCTGGTAACCGTGGTCGCTGTGCCCAGCCTTGTCGCTTGGAGTACTCTGTATGTGATGGTAATTTGACAAATGTAAACCAACCGGGACCGTACATGTTAAGTCCAAAGGATTACTGTCTCATAGATTATCTCCCAGAAATGGATGAAGCGGGAGTATATTCTTTTAAAATTGAAGGCCGAATGAAATCTGTTGAGTATGCATCCACAGTTGTTTCTATCTATAGAGAGGTTTTTGATCGCTATTTATCTGATGGAAAAGAGAACTATAAAGTCACTGACCGAGAGCATGAATTACTTTTGGATGCAGGTTCTAGAAATGGCTTCACCAGTCTCTATCTTACGAAGAAAAATGGTAAGGAGATGATGAGCTTTAAGGATTCTAGTCATGAAAAGAATACGCTTTCTATTGAGAAAGAGATTCCAAAGCTTCCAATTGAGATGTCTGCATATCTAGAAACAGGCATGCCTGCACAGTTAAGTGTATTTTATAAGGATGTTGTGGTTTCTGTAGAAGGTGATATGGTTGAAAAAGCCCAGAAAAATCCTCTTGAAAAGGCCACTGTACAAAAACAACTTAAGAAACTTGGCTCTACACCATTTATCTGCTCAGAACCTATGATTACAATTTCTGAAGATGCCTTTCTGGGTGTGAAGTCCTTAAATGAATTACGTAGAAAAGCAATTGATCAGCTGATTTATGAGACCAGCGGTGTAGATGGACGACAGGCGTTGCCTTTTAAGGAGGCCTATACATCTGATGCACTATATGAGAAGAGTAAGCCAAGAGATATCCCGTCGGTTTACATTTCCATCCGTACCATAGAACAGATGAAGACAGTGCTAGCCTATGGACTCCTGGGTGCCACCTATATCATTCCATTTGAGGCTTTGTATGATAAAGGTCAGTGGATGCCTCTCTTAGAGAAAGTAAAGATGATTGATTCCGATTCTAAGTTAATCTTTGATCTACCAGAAGTTCTTCGAAAGTGTACTATTGATGACTTACTGAATCATGGATTTAAGGAAATTATCAATGCTTTTGATGGGTTCCGTGCTCACTCTGTAGATGGCCTTGGATTACTGGATTCTTTCGGAATTTCTCATGAAAGAATTCTTCTATCCTCTCGTGTGTATACCTGGTCGAATCTGACCATTCAGCATTACAGAGAATTGGGATATGTGATGAATGAGATTCCTGTGGAATTAACGGAGAAGGAACTTATGCATCGCAATAATCAGCAGTCGATTCTGCCTGTTTATGGTCGTACAACCCTTATGATTAAGGCGGACTGTACCCACCAGAATGTGAAAGGCTGTGATAAGAAGTCAGAGATACTATATCTAAATGATCGAAAAGATGTGGACTTTCCTGTTTGGAATCGTTGCTCAATCTGCATGAATTATATTTATAATAGTAGACCTTACAGTATTCTAGATCTGATAGGGGAAAATCATCTTGGCGTAAAGGGTCACTTGATTACCTTTACTCTTGAAGATGAGAGAGAAGTGAAGCAGGTCCTCTATTCATATTGCAATCATACAATAGATGCTATAGATGAATTTACCAGAGGGCATTACAAAAAGGGTGTGCAATAAATGGTTTCTATCGTAACAACAATTTCTCGATTTACGCTATTAATATGGGCCGGAATCTATATGCTAGATTCCTTTGGCTTAATGAAGCGAAACATACGACCTCGGAGAGAAAATTATCTCTATTACAAGCAGAGAATCACGATCCTTATTTTTATGATAAATGCAGGTTTTGTTCTCTTTTTGAATACCCAGGATATTACCTACCTTATTTTAATGGTATGTGAATTTGCCTTTTTCCAAGTATTGTTTTTTATCTATACGAAATTATATCGAGGGATAGAACGAACCCTTGTGAATCACATGGCATTTTTGCTCTGTGTTGGCTTTGTAATTCAGTCAAGGCTTAGTACGAAGACTGCAATTCGACAGTTTATAATTGCATCAGTATCCCTTGTGATTACGGCATTTATCCCACTTGTAATTCGATCGATTGATGATTTTTCTCGCTTTGAATTACTCTACGGGGTTCTTGGAATTGGTCTTTTGGCTTCCGTATTTGTATTAGGATCTACCGAGTATGGAGCGAAACTATCTCTCAATTTTGGTGTGGTATCCATCCAACCAACAGAATTTGTAAAGCTCTTATTCGTTCTCTTTCTTGCCAGTGGTTTATATGAGGCCAGTCAATCGAATAATAGTGAGCGGATTTTTCGAATCGTTCTCATTGTGGCTCTAATACACATTGGGATCCTTGTCCTTTGTAAGGATTTGGGAAGCGCATCCATCTTGTTTGTTGTGCTACTCATTATGACTTACTACTATAAGAGAGATATACGAATTTTACTAGTAGGCTTTCTGTCGGTGTCTGCATTCCTAGTGCTTTCTTATTTCGTATTTTCCCATGTACATTCCCGTGTTCTGGCATGGCTAGACCCTATGTCTGTCATCGATCATCAGGGTTATCAAGTGGCTCAGTCTCTTTTTGCCTTAGGCACAGGTGGCTGGTTTGGATCTGGACTGTTCCAGGGCATGCCGAATAAGATTCCAGTCGTTACGAAGGACTTTGTTTTTGCTGCCATCGGTGAAGAGTTTGGCGGGATTTTTGCTATTATCCTAATCTTTATCTACTTGGCATGCATTCTCATGATGATGAATACAGCCATGCAGGTTCGAGATGAATTTCCTCGTTATATCGCCATTGGCTTTGCCGTTTGTTTTGGATTTCAGGTCTTCTTATCTATTGGAGGAGTTGTGAAGTTCATTCCATCTACCGGTGTCACCATGCAGTTTATTAGCTATGGCGGAAGCTCCCTATTATCCACAATGATGATGTTCTCCATTTTCCAGGGAATTACCATCCGCAGATCTAGAGAGGAGGAGGCTTTATGAGATATGATCCAGACTTGTTTGACGACTTACCAGAAGTAGATATCCATGATTTATCTCGAAACG
Organism: uncultured Lachnospiraceae bacterium; assembly: GCA_900317915.1. Taxonomy (GTDB): domain Bacteria; phylum Bacillota; class Clostridia; order Lachnospirales; family Lachnospiraceae; genus Lachnocurva. Next base: position 188,586 of record ONIO01000001.1, read on the forward strand.
GACGGGATTCTTCTAGTAGAAATGTAAACCAGGGGGAAGATTCCAATGCTAGCTCTTCTAGAGGGGATCATCGCAATAGGAAAAGCAATTCGAAAAGAAAAATGTCTTCTAGAAATACAAAGGACATAAAAAATCCCACTAGTATTCGGGAAGCATCCATCATTACCTATTTGTTTTTACTAATGTTTTTGGGAATGATACTGTATTTCGTCTACTTTATGTCTCTAAAAAGTGATTCTTTTATTGCAAGCTCCTATAACCCTAGAATGACGGCTCAAGCATCCAAATTAATTCGAGGCAGTATTGAGACTTCTGACGGAAAAGTAATTGCCCAGTCCAAAGTAAATGCAGATGGTAGTGTGGAGAGAAATTATCCCTATAATGACCTGTATGCTCACGCGCTAGGATATACCATTAAAGGTATGAGCGGTCTAGAGAAAACTGAAAATTTTAGCTTACTTGAGTGCCATAGTTCCTTTCTTTTACAGATTCAAAATGACTTGGAAGGGAAAAAGAATACTGGAGATACTGTTGTAAGTACGCTTCATAGTAAGCTGCAGGAAGTGTCCTACAATGCATTAGGAGATTCTGATGGAGCAGTAATTACCATGGATCCTTCTACAGGAAAGATCTTGTCCATGGTGTCTAAGCCAGATTTTAATCCCAATACCTTAGCTTCTAATTGGGAAGAACTTACCAGTGAAGATTCCACATCATCAGCTTTATTGAATCGTGCAACTCAGGGCCAATATGCCCCTGGGTCTACATTTAAGATTGTTACAGCACTAGAGTACTTAAGAGAAGGCCATTCTCTTCGTGATTCCTTTACCTGTAAGGGCTCTTATACCAATGATGGTTATACCGTTCACTGTGCTGCTAATGAAAAGCATGGAGAGGAAACCACAGAAAGCGCATTTGCTAATTCCTGTAATGTGGCCTTTTCTCAGATGGGCTTAACTCTAGATCAGAAGAAATGGAAGACCACCGCAGAAGAACTTTTATTTAATACGAATCTACCGAAGTCCTTAGGAACAAGTAAGAAAAGTTCCTTTGCTATCGATGGAAATGCCGATCAGGCGACTGTTATGGCAACCGCTTTCGGTCAGGGGAAAACCATTGTGAGTCCTGCACATATGCTGTTACTTACATCAGCCATTGCAAATGATGGCGTTCTTATGGAACCAACTCTTGTGGATTCCATACGAAGTGCCGATTCATCTGTTACCAAAACCATAGACAAAACAAAGTATAAGACCCTTATGTCTAAGGAAGAAGCCTCTGTCATGCAGTCTTTGATGCGCTCTGTTGTTACAGAGGGAACTGCTACAAAGCTTCATACAGATGCTTATACAGCCTATGGAAAAACTGGATCAGCAGAGTATGAAACAGGATCCAAGGATACCCATTCCTGGTTTGTTGGTTACTGCAATGTAAATGGAAGAAAGCTTGCCATTGCAGTGATTGCAGAAGGACAAGGTTATGGTAGTTCCTATGCAGTGCCAGTGGCAAAGAAGGTATTTGATACCTTTTCTACTTTAGAAAATTAGACTTTTTATCTACTTACAATTTGATTACAATAATGAAGTAGGACTTAGAGTTTATTTTAAGGATTTGATATGAAGTTTTATCGGAATTTTGACCAGGGAGAAGGTGCCTTGGGATTACGACAGATTCGTGACCTGGAAAAAAAGCCTCTCAAAAGAAAACTTTATAAGAATCGTCATGGATATATCCTTGTATTATTTATGGATTCCAAAGAACAAGTGGAGATCTATACCATGCGAGAATACCTGCTTCGGAAATTGTATCTAAGAGAAGGATATATTCTTGCAAGCAGATTAACCCTTAGAGAATGCCAGGATTATGTATTTGAACTAGCAAAAGCCACATATAGGGAGAACGGTTCCCTCTATATAAAATCCTATATATTAAATCAGGAACATACGAAGGAGGCCCTATGATTTTTGTCATATTAAAATGGGTCCTTTGGATTCTATTGGCTTTGCTTTGTATTCTCATTTATTTATGTCTAGCGCCTCTTCGAATTCGAGGAAAGTTTAAGGTGACAGATCATGAGAAGATGGCTCGATTGAAACTACATAGTTTTTCTTCTTTTCTAAGAATCCAAGTAAAGTACCAATCGGAATCAGAAGAGGATTTCTCCTGGGGTATTTATTTATTCTGGGGATTCCTTCAAATCTTACCTAAGAAGAAGAGCAGTAAGTCAAAAAAAGTCTTAGATCATGAACCTGGTAAGGGAAACAAGGTTTCAGATAATAGGACGAGTGACCAAAACAAGAATTTGAATCAAGAGACTAAGGATACTTCTTCATCAGATGATAGGACGAGTGACCAAAACAAGAATTTGAATCAAGAGACTAGGGAAACTGCTTCATCAGATCATAACAAGTTAGCGGATATAAGAAGTAAGATAAAAACGCTAAGCAGTGCATACGGGAAAAATGCTTTAAAGGAAATCCTTCGACAGGTTCTATGGCTTATTAAGCGATTCCATTTACATTTTGTACGTACAAAAGTTGAATTTTCCATGCCATCACCTGATCAAACGGGTATGGTTGTAGGAGTCATCTCTCAATTTCCTTTTTCTTATGAAAAGGGCTTAGATATTTATCCTGATTTTTCATCAGATCAGGGATATTTCCGTGGACATGGCTCCTTAAAAGGACATATAATAATACTTGATATCATAATCGTTGTTGTGAAATTATTACTTCATAAGGACGTTCGAAGATTGATTCATAGCTTTTCAGGGGGTAAGAATTAATGGCTAATCAAAACAATGAATTTAAGAATACGGTAGAGACCTTATTTTCTGGTATGGAATCTTTCCTCACATCCAAAACAGTTGTGGGTGAGCCTGTCACAGTAGGTAATACAATTATTCTTCCATTGGTGAATGTATCCTTTGGTGTAGCAGCAGGTGCTTTTGAAAAAGAAAAGTCTAATAATGGAGGTGGTGGCCTAGGTGGAAAGATGACTCCGAATGCTGTCATCGTAATCCAAGATGGTAATCCTCGTATGATTCGTGTTGATGAAGAGGATGGAGTAAATAAGCTTTTGGATATGGTACCTGGTATCGTTAGCAAATTCGCAGACCTAGGCATGAAGAAGGCCAAGGAGAGTAAATCATCTAAGGATCTTGGTGAGGAATAATTATCCTTTACTCTTATATGTAATAAATAGTTCCTGTAGAATAGGGCATATACCTTATCCTGCAGGAACTTTTTTCATCTATTTATAGGATGAAATCTATTTGTTGCAGAAGCATTTGTATGCAAGCATCCATTCACTTGCCAGTCTTGTGCAACAAAAAAAGAACCGTATACACGGTTCTTTTTTATCTTCCATACAAGGTCACATAAAATTAATTATGCGCGCTCTACAGCGCCAGAACGAAGACAGGATGCACAAACATAAAGTTTCTTAGGGGTGCCATTAACCAAACACTTAACAGACTTTACATTTGACTTCCACATCTTGTTTGATCTTCTATGAGAATGGCTCACTTTAATTCCAAAATGAGCTCCTTTTCCGCAAACTGCACACTTTGCCATTGCTTTACACCTCCTCGGATTGAATTCGTAATTAAACCTGGGACAATTCTTCCACAGATTCACAACGGGTTTATTCTATCAAAGGGATATATAAATTGCAAGAGGGAAAAATTAAATTTAATAAATTGTATATTTGAATTTGATTGAAAATGCCTTATAATAAATCTACACTTATTATATTAACATAAAAATAAAAGTTTGGAGGTTCTTATGCAGGGGCAGATGGAAACGAAGTTCGGCAAAGTTATCATTGATAATGAAGTGATTGCTACCTATGCTGGCTCAGTTGCTGTTGAATGTTTTGGAATCGTAGGTATGGCAGCCGTTAATATGAAAGATGGTTTGGTTAAGCTTCTGAAGAAGGATTACTTAAGCCATGGTATTACAGTACATACTGGCGATAATAATGATATTTCCTTGGATTTCCATGTAATCGTATCTTATGGAGTAAGCATTAAGACAGTTTGTGAAAACCTGATGGAAACCGTTAAGTATAAGGTAGAAGAATATACCGGACTTAAGGTAAATGATATCCACGTGTACATCGAAGGTGTACGTGTTATTGACTGAGGAGGTTCTTCGTGGCAATTAATTCAATTGACGCTAAAACTCTTGCAAAAATGTTTCTTGCGGGAGCTAAGACACTTGAAGCTCATAAGGATGAGATCAATGAGCTGAATGTATTCCCTGTACCTGATGGTGATACAGGTACCAATATGACAATGACAATTATGTCAGCAGCAAGAGAAGTGGCTGGCTTAGGAGATGCTCTTGAGATGAAGGCTGTTGCTAAGGCAATTTCGTCTGGATCTCTCAGAGGTGCTCGTGGTAACTCTGGTGTAATCCTGTCTCAGTTATTCCGTGGTTTTTCTAAGGTCGTTAAAACAGAAGAAGAGCTAACGGTACCTATTTTAGCTGCTGCTTGTAATCGTGCAGCTGAGACTGCTTATAAGGCTGTTATGAAGCCAAAGGAAGGTACAATTCTTACTGTAGCACGTGCTGCTGCCGATAAGGCTGTAGAGCTTGCTGATAAAACAGATGATGTTTTAGAGCTAGTAACTGAAGTTGTAGCAGAAGCTGATGCGGTATTACAGAAGACTCCAGATATGCTTCCTGTATTAAAGCAGGCTGGTGTAGTTGATTCCGGTGGAGCTGGCCTTCTTATGGTTCTTCAAGGTGGATTAGACATCCTGAATGGCAAGGATATTGATATCACCATCGAGAACACCAATGCAGAGAACAAGGATGTTGTTAAGAAGCAGTCCTTCCAGTATCATGTTGCATTCAAGCTTACAATTACTAAGCCAGCAACCGAGGCTGAGAGAGAAAAGTATAAGTCTTACCTTACTGCAGCTGGCGCCGATGTGATTAATACAACCAATGGAGATACCATTACAACTTCGATGGAGACCAATGCTCCTGGTGATGTTATTTCTCGTGCCACTGGACTTGGTATTATTACAAATGTAGAGATTAAGACCAATGGAGATATGGCTCCAGAACAGTCTACTGCAGAAACTGCTCCTGTAACAGAAGAGGCTCCACTTTGTGAAGCTCCTGCTGAGCGTAAGGCAATGGGATTCGTATCTGTGTGTGCTGGTGACGGCATGGCAGAGATCTTCAAGAATATTGGTGCAGACTATGTGATTTCTGGTGGACAGACGATGAATCCAAGTACGGATGATATTCTCCAGGCAGTTGAGAAGGTAAATGCTGACACTGTATTTATCCTTCCTAATAATAAGAATATTATCTTAGCTGCAAATCAGGCTGTTGAATTAGAGAAGAATAAGAAGTTAATTGTTATTCCTACAAAGACTGTTCCTCAGGGTATTACTGCATTAATTAACTTTGTTCCAGATCAGACAGCAGAAGAGAATCGTGATCACATGAACGAGGAAATCGGCTTTGTTAAGACAGGTCAGATTACTTATGCTGTTCGTGACACAGTCATTGATGACAAGCAGATTGAAAAGGGTAACCTTATGGGTATGGGGGATGCTGGCTTACTTTCTGTTGGTAATGATATGACAGCTGTTATGCTTGAGACTCTTCAGGCTATGGTTGATGAGGACTCAGCATTAATCAGTATTTACTATGGACAGGATGTTAAGGAAGAAGAAGCAAATAAAATTCTTTCCTCTGTTCAGGAAAGCTTCCCTACTTTAGAAGTGGAGCTTGAAAAGGGTGATCAGCCTGTTTACTATTACGTATTCAGTGTTGAATAATACATGGTTTTAAATGAATAAGCCGGCATTCAAAGTCTTTTGGGTGCCGGCTTTTTTTATCGGGAGAAGTGGTATGTCCAACTTGAAATTACCTTTACATACCTTAAAGGGTGTGGGAAATAAAACGGAAGAGTTATTTCAGCATTTACATATTGATAATCTAATGGATCTTCTTATGTATTTTCCAAGGGATTATCAATCCTTTCCTATGCCTGTAGATCATACATCCCAATTGGTCGTAGGACAAAATGCCGCCATCACAGGAATCTTTCGTCTGCGACCTGTGAATCGGCATTTCCGATCCATGGATATTACTATTGCATCCCTAGATACAGGTCATGAGAAAATCGATGTGATTTGGTATCGGATGCCTTATATTTCAAAAAATATACAAATAGGAATTCCTTATACTATCTATGGAAGAATCGGAGAGAAGAACAATGAATTAAGAGTAGAACAGCCTTCCCTCCATGTGCCAGAAGCATATATCCATATGACAAAGAAATTGCAGCCGGTCTATAGCTTGACCAAGGGGCTATCCAATAATCTCATTCGAAAAACCATGAAACAGGCCTATGACCTCTGCCTTCCTCTTCCAGATCCATTGCCTAAGGAGATTCTTTCAAAAAGAGGATTATTAGATTACACCGAAGCTATCCATACCATGCATTCGCCAGATACCTATGATGGCTTGTCCAATGGAGTCCGTCGCTTTAGCTACCAGGAATTTCTTGTCTTTTTTCTGGCCCTTCGAATGGAAGAAAATGGTCTGACGAAGGAGTTGAATCATTTTCTGTTCACTAAGGATAGTCAGATGCATCATGTGATGGACTGCCTTCCTTTTCAACTTACGAAGGGACAAAGGGATGCCTTAGATGATCTACTTCATGATTTTCACTCCAATACGATTGAGGAGCGTCTGATCCAGGGAGATGTAGGTAGCGGTAAGACCATTATCGCTTTTCTTGCCATGGTTTATATGGCTGAGAATGGGTATCAATCTGCGATTATGGCCCCTACGGAAGTACTAGCCGAACAGCATCATCGCACTTTTTTAAAATATATTTCGGATTATGATCTTCCCTTTCATGTTACTTTTTTATCTGGTTCCTTGAAGGCGTCTGAAAAAAGAGCTGCCTATGAAAGCATTCGTTCTGGAGAGGCTGATTTTATCATTGGAACCCATGCTTTGATTCAGGATGCAGTGGATTATAAGAATCTATCCTTAGTAATTACGGATGAGCAGCATCGTTTCGGTGTGAAGCAAAGAGATCGTTTTTCCAAAAAAGGAATCCATCCCTTTTCAGTGGTTATGAGTGCGACACCGATTCCTAGAACCCTGGCTCTAATTCTTTATGACGGCATGAATGTCAGTAGCATTCGAGACGTTCCAAGTGAGCGCCTCCGGGTAAAGACTGCAGTAATACCAGACAGTAAGAGAGATAGTGCCTGGAATTTTATCAAAAAGCAGGTACAGGAGGGGCATCAGGCCTATGTGATCTGTCCTTTGGTTGAGGAGAGCGAAAATTTAGACCAAGAGAATGTTACAGACTACGGCAAAAATCTACAGAAGCAGTTGAAGGGGATTGCCACCGTTGGAATTCTCCATGGAAGAATGCGTCCTGAGGAGAAAGATAAGGTCATGCAAGCATTTCAAAAAAATGAAATCCAAGTTCTGGTATCTACAACTGTTGTCGAAGTGGGAGTAAATGTTCCAAACGCAACTTTAATTATGATTGAAAATGCAGATCGCTTTGGCCTGGCTCAATTACATCAGTTACGTGGACGTGTGGGACGTGGCCAGTGGCAATCCTACTGTATCCTTATGAATAGTCAAAAGAAAAATAAGGAAACGTCGAATAAGAGATTAGATATTATGAATCATTGTTACAATGGATTCGAAATCGCGGAAGAAGATCTAAAGCTTCGCGGCCCTGGTGATGCTCGTGGAATCAGACAAAGTGGTGATTCTCCATTTACTTTTGCAGATGTCTATAAAGACAGTGATTTGTTAGCTATGGCATCTGAGGATGCTTATTCGATACTAGATGAAGATCAAGAGCTTACATCTGATAAATTTTCTTTACTAAGAGATTTGGTGATAGAAAAGTCAGAAGAAACCTATACGAACCTATAAAGATACCCTCCAGACTTAGGGTTTCCACCAATGTACTGGAGGGTTTATATTTCCTATGATTCTTTAATTTCTTCGACTTCATCTAGGCATGGATGAATGGTAATAGAATAATTGGTGTAATACACTACAAATCCAGGGGCGGCTCCATTGGGCTTTTTCACATTCTTCCTACGTAGATAATCGATTTCTAACTTATCATTGTCTCTACCACTAGAGTAGTAGCCTGCAATTTGAGCCGCAATTTCATAGACGTGATCTGGGACTTCTTTTCCCTCCGTCTTAAGGATGACATGAGAGCCTGTCATCTGCTTTGCGTGGAACCAGAGATCATTGCCTGTAGCAAAGTGGAAAGTTAATTCATCATTTTGGAAGTTATTCTTTCCTACGTAAATATGAAAGCCATCCTTAGTGACAAAATGAAGTGGTGCTGTTTTTTCTTGCTTCTTTTTCTTTTTTGTAACTTTACGATGAATAAAGGATGCATTTTCCATCTCTGTTCGAATCTCTTGTAAGTCCGCTGCATTTTCACATAGGTCAAGAGATGTCTGAATAGACTCTAGATGCTGAATGGTATTCTCAGTTTCTTTAATGTAAATCGATAATTCGTCACGGGTACGCTTTAATTTTTGATACTTGTCAAAGAATCGATTGGCATTCTCCATGGGTGTAAAATCCGTGTCTAATGTGACCTTAACCTTGGTATTATCATACCAATTAAAAAGTTCTACTTCCTTAACATCCTTTGGAATGGAATAGGCGTAGGCCTGAAGTAATTCACCCTTCAAACGATATCCATCCATCTTCTCTGTATCCTTTAATTGCTTGTCCTGTAGCATTTTCTTTTTCCGATTACGTTGTAGAAGGGTTTGGACAATTTTTCTTAAGTCCGCCGTCTTTTGATGCATATTCGTATAAGCATTCTTCTTTGCGTAGTAGGTCTCTAAAAGCTGAGAGAGGCTATCCATGGAGGTACAGTTCTCATCTTGGTAGATGCCAAGAGAAATCGGAGCGTACTCTAGCGGATGGTTATCAAGCTTACTATAGACAATGGTAAATGTATAACGATTGTCTCTGACATCCTTTAACAAACGGTCAAACTCTTCCCATAAGCGTTGCAGAGCTGTTTCATCTAAGGAAGCGGTGGACTGATCACCGTCTAAATTGGCCCTGTAGCATAATTCATTAGCTACTAAGGGAGAAAAGCCTGTAAAGGAAGAATAGATGGCTTTAAACAAAGGCTGCGCCTTCCCTTGTATAAGGGAATAAAAGCCTTCTCTTTGGATGGTTAATGGATCAAAACGACCTTCCTGTTTCGGGATAAAGTATTCCTTTCCTGGTAATACCTCACGAACGGAACTTACCTGGAAGGAGATGTGCTTAATGGAATCAATGATACGATTCTCGTGATTACAGAAAATAATATTACTGTGTTTTCCCATAATCTCAACATATAAATACTTTTCTCTTGTATCACCTAATTCATCTAGATGTTCAACGGTGAATCGAATAACTCTTTCAAGGCCCATTTGCTGGATGTCTGTAATTCGTCCATTTGCAATATGTTTTCTTAATACCATGCAAAAGTTAGGGGCCGTATCAGGTGCCTTTTTATTCTCATTGGTTAGATAAACCAGCGGAAGAGACGCATTCGCAGAGATTAAAAGACGAATGTTCCCCTTAGGTTGTTTTATGGTAAATAATAATTCTTCAGATTCGGGCTGAGCTATTTTACTAATACGTTTCCCAATCAGTTCCTTTTGTAATTCATCTACTAAAGCGTGTATTGTTATTCCATCAAATGCCATAGAAATACTCCAATCTAAATCATGTTTACATCATAACATAAAGTGAAATTGTTTGACGATGGTATACAAAAATCATATAATAATTGTTGCTTATGGCTTTTTGTAGATGACGAGGTGTTGAGACGTGGAAAGTATGACGGGTTTTGGCCGTGCGACAAAAGAAATTGGGCAAAAACAAATAACTGTTGAAATACGTTCAGTTAATCATCGATATCTTGAATTACAGACAAGATTACCCGATTCTCTGGCTCCATTGGATCCAAAGATTCGAAGTCTTGTAAGAGATTCTGTGACTCGTGGTAAGACAGATCTCACGATTCAAATCCATAAGAGTAAGGATGCGAATCCAAATCTGACTTGGGATAGGGGCACTGCTGGTTTCTATTATCAGGCAGCTAAGGAAATTGCTGAAGAGTATCAGATTCCATTTGACCTGACTGCAACAGAATTGCTTCACTTGCCGGATGTTATCAAGTATTCCTGTGAGGAAGAAGACTTAGATGAACTGTTTTTAGAAGTAAAGCCAGTTGTCGAAGAAGCACTTTTGAATTTCCATACTTCCCGCCTAAGTGAAGGGGAAAGATTAAAGGCTGACTTACTTCAGAAGGCAGACGAACTTTCTACTTATGTAGATCAGATTGAGAGAAAAGCACCTCTTCTCATTGAGGCATATCGTACCAAACTCTATACCAAGGTGATGGATGTCATTCATAATGAAAAAATCGAGATTGATGACAATCGTATCGCTTCAGAGGTTACAATCTATGCAGATAAGATCTGTATTGATGAAGAATTGGTACGCTTAAGAAGCCATGTGGTTGAGCTCCACAAGGATCTTCTGAAAAAGGAACCAGTTGGCCGTAAATTAGACTTCTTGATTCAAGAAATGAATCGAGAGAGTAACACAATACTTTCCAAATCGTTGGATAAGGATACTGCAGACCTAGGTATTCATATGAAGACATTGGTTGAAAAGATTAGAGAACAGGTTCAGAATATCGAGTAATTATGACATTTATCAATATTGGATTCGGTAATATGATTTCCTCTGACAAAATTACTTGTATGGTTTTGCCAGATTCTGCACCAATGAAACGATTGGTGCAACATGCAAGAGAAGAAGATAAATTAATCGATGCATCACAGGGAAGAAAGACCAGAGGTGTTATTCTATTAACCAATGGTCAGGTAGTATTATCTGCTTTAAATCCTGATACAATTGCTGCTCGTTTAGACAATACGAACCTAACAAAGGAGCGTGATATACATGAATAGATCAGGTATGGTAATTGTCTTGTCCGGATTCTCAGGCGCTGGTAAGGGAACAATCATGAAACATCTCTTATCTGATTATCCTGGGAAGTATCACCTTTCCGTTTCTGCTACAACACGTGGTAAGAGACAGGGTGAGGAGGATGGAAGAGAATACTTCTTCAAAACCAAAGAAGAATTTGAAGATATGATTCGTAATCATGAGTTATTAGAATATGCTTCCTTTAACCAGAATTACTATGGAACACCAAAAGCATATGTGGATCGACTGTTATCTGAGGGTAAGGACGTAATTCTTGAAATTGAAGTCCAGGGTGCTTTACAGATTAAAAAGATCTTCCCACAGGCTTTACTACTTTTTGTGACACCACCAGATGGTGCTACTTTAAAAGAGCGTTTAGAAGGACGAGGCACAGAAGAGGCAGAAGTTGTCTTACAGCGCCTTGCTATTGCATCACGTGAATCTCTGCTCATGGAGCAGTATGATTATATAATTGTTAATGATGACCTGGATCGAGCTGTTCATTCAGTTCATCATTTAATTCAGGCAGAACATGAACGGGCAATGCGTAATACTGATTTCATCAATAAAATTCAAAATGAACTGTCCGTATTTTCGAAAGGAGAAAATGAATAATGTTACATCCATCTTATAATGAGCTTATGGAAAAGATTAATGAGAATGTTGATATCGGTGATGAGCCAGTAGTTAACTCTCGTTATAGCATTGTATGTGCAACAGCTAAGCGCGCTCGTCAGATCATTGATGGAGATGAGCCTCTTGTTGAGCACTATGATTACGAGAAGAAAAAACCTCTCTCTATTGCTGTAGAGGAAATGGATAAGAGCCTTCTGAAGATTCAGACAGCTGAGGAGAAGAAGGAAACAGAGGAAAAGATTGAAGCAGCAATGAAGGAAGAAGTTGTTCTTGACCTTGGAGAAGAAGAGGAATGAAAGTAGCATTTGTATCATTAGGCTGTGACAAGAATCTCTCTGATTCCGAGCACATGCTTTATCGACTTCAAAAAGCCGGCATGGAACTAGTCGCAGATGAGAAGGACGCTGATGTAGCAGTCGTGAATACCTGCTGCTTTATTGAGTCTGCCCTTCAAGAGAGTATTGATACAATTCTTGAAGTTGCAAAATATAAAACCCAAGGTAACCTGAAGGGCTTATTGGTTGCTGGTTGTATGAGTGAACGATATGCCGATGAGATTAAGTCCGATTTACCAGAAGTAGATGGTATTATTGGTACCAATTCTTATGATTCCGTTGTGGAAGCTATAGAGAAAATCGGTAAAGAGAAGAACATCTCCATCGTAAAGCCTCTCACTGGCTTACCTGATGAGTCTGTAGGCCGTGTAAATGCAACTGGTGGTGTCTACGATTATCTTAAGATTGCAGAAGGTTGTGATAAGCATTGCACCTACTGTATTATTCCATCTCTTCGTGGAAATTATCGTTCTGTTCCTATGGAGCAGTTGCTTGAAGAAGCAAGGGATTTGGCGAAAAACGGTATTCAAGAACTGATTCTTGTGGCCCAAGAGACAACCCTTTATGGTACAGATCTATATGGTGAGAAGAAACTTCCAGAGTTATTAGATCGCTTAAACGAAATTCCAGAGCTTAAGTGGATTCGTATTCTCTATTCTTATCCAGAAGAGATTGATGATGCTCTTATCGCTGCAATGAAGCGAAATGAAAAGGTATGTCACTATATTGACATGCCAATTCAGCATGCAGATGATTTCGTTTTACGCCGTATGGGACGCCGTACATCCAATGCAGACATCCGTAATAAGATCAATGCGTTAAGGGAAGCAATGCCAGATATTGCTATTCGTACTTCCTTAATCGCAGGCTTCCCTGGTGAGACAGAAGAGATGCATCAAGAGATGCTTACCTTCTTAAAGGATATGAATTTAGACCGTGTTGGTGTATTTACTTATTCCAAGGAAGATGGTACACCAGCAGCTACATTCGAAAATCAGCTATCAGAAGAAACCAAGGAAAAATGGAGAGATGAAATCATGACTCTTCAGCAGGGTCTGGTATTTCGTACCAACCGTAGCCTGGTTGGAAAGCAATTTGATGTGTTTGTTGAAGGCTACATGACGGAAGAAGACGTATATGTAGGCCGTACCTATAGAGACGCACCAGGTGTAGATGGTTTGGTATTCTTTAGCTGTGAGAAGGAATTAATTAGCGGTACGATTGTTCCGGTTCAGATTACAGGTGTAAATGAATATGATTTGATTGGAGAGGTTATTCTATGAACTTACCTAACAAACTGACACTTTTACGTGTATTTATGATTCCATTTTTTATTTTCTTTATGTTGTTTCAGCCAGACAGTGCAATCTATCGTGTAATTGCTTTGGTTATTTTCTGCATTGCATCCTTAACAGATATGTTAGATGGTAAAATCGCAAGAAAGTATCACTTGGTTACAAACTTTGGAAAATTCATGGATCCATTAGCAGATAAACTGCTTGTTTGTTCTGCAATGATCTGTCTCTTATCCATCGGACAGCTTCCTACAATTGCTGTTATCATTATTGTTGCAAGAGAATTCATTATTAGTGGATTCCGTTTGATTGCTTCTGATAATGGTGTGGTCATCGCTGCATCTTGGTGGGGTAAGACAAAAACTGTTTCTCAGATGGCGATGGTAATTGTATTAATTATCGCTCCAGTATTCCAGAATCAGATTTTTGATCTTCTGGGGCTGGTATTAATCTATGTCGCAACCGCTTTGACAGTTATCTCTTTGATTGATTACTTAGTTAAGAATAAGGATGTCCTTAAGGAGCAGAAATAAGATGCGGGTAGGTCTAGTAGATAGACGAAAGAGCCTTATAAAGCTTTTGAAAAATAGACAAGAGATTCTTGCTACTGCTGAATCCTGTACAGGTGGAATGATTGCTTCCTTATTGATTTCCATTCCTGGTGCATCAGATGTAATCAAGGAGTCTTTTGTTACATATGCCGAAGAGACAAAGAGCTCACTTTTAGATATTGATTTATCCCAAATAAAAAGACATGGTGTGGTAAGTTATAATACAGCAGAAGCAATGGTTCGAGGCCTGAGAGAAAAGTACCAGTGTGACTTAGCAATTGCATCTACTGGTGTAGCTGGACCTGGTAATGATGGGGATATTCTTCAGGGTACTGTTTACTTAGCCGTATCCTATAGGAATCTAATCAAAGTACAGAAGTTCCATTTTAAGGGAACACGTAATCTGGTTCGAATCCAGGCATCTCTGAAAGCAATCGAACTTGCCAATACTATTGTAGAAGGATTTCATTCATGCGAGTAATAGCTGGTCGTTTTCGAGGTCGTAATCTGGTTACGCCTAAGGGATTAGCCACACGTCCTACAACAGATCGAATTAAAGAAACTATATTTAATATTCTGCAAAACCATGTCCCTGGATCTAATTTCTTAGATTTATATGCAGGATCTGGTCAGATTGGAATCGAAGCCTTGAGTAGAGGGGCGAAACATGTTTGGCTTGTTGATTCTAGTAAGGATGCAAAATCTGCAATCGAAAGCAACATGAATACATTAAAGATTCAAGAAGAATGCACTTTTTTGAATCGTGATTGCCTTTCAGCAATAGCGTCTTTTCCAAGTGATATGACATTTGATCTTGTATTCATGGATCCACCATATAAGGACGAAAAAGAAGACGAGATTCTGAAGTCTCTCTTAGCGAAGAACTGTCTGCATGAAAATAGCCTGATTGTTATTGAAGCAGACTTACATCGTGATTTTTCCTTCGTTGAAGGGCTAGGATATCAAATAGAACGGATTAAAAAATATAAGACCAATCAGCATATTTTTCTTTCTCTTAAGAAAAACTGATGTCTTATAAGTCACTCGTATTTAATAACTCATTATATAGGAGCAGTAATTTATTACTGTAAAGGGACGAGATTATGAAAATTGCATTGTATCCAGGCAGTTTTGATCCAGTAACTTTTGGACACTTAGATATCATCCATCGATCCGCTGGAGTGTTTGATGAATTGGTGGTTGGCGTACTCAACAACCGTCAAAAAAATGCGTTGTTTTCAATAAATGAACGTGTTAATATGATTAAGGAATTAACCAAGGATATACCGAATCTAAGGGTAGAATCCTTTGATGGGCTGATGGTTGATTATGCACGTGAGATTCATGCCACTGCAGTAATTCGAGGTCTAAGAGCAGTTACTGATTTCGAGTATGAATTACAGATTGCCCAATCTAATAAAATCCAATATCCAGAATTAGAAACAATCTTTTTAACAACGGATATTCATTATTCATACCTCAGTTCTACAATTGTAAGAGAATTTGCTTCCTATGGTGGGGACATTTCTCATTTTGTTCCGGCATCCATTATTCCTAAGATTATGGACAAGTATCATACGGATAAAAAGGAGTAGTTTGAATGGCTAGCGATATTGAACAAGTAATCGAAGAGATGGAAAATTTTATTGAGGAGAAGGGCAAGCCAACTCCATTTTCTTCTAATAAAATTACACTGAATAAGGATGAATTACAGGGATATCTCGAGGAACTTCGAGCTACGACTCCGGACGAGATTCGTCGCTATCAGAAGATTATTAATAACCGAGATGCAATTATTGCTGATGCTAGAAGAAAGGCTGAGCAAATCATTGAGCAGGCTCAGGTAAAAACAGATGAGTTGGTTAGCGAGCACCAGATTATGCAGCAGGCTTATGCCCAGGCAAATCAGGTAGTTATGATTGCTACAAAGAATGCACAGGAGATGTTAGATAAGGCAACAATGGAAGCCAATGACATCAAAACTGGTGCGATTACTTATACAGATGATCTTCTTAGTTCTGTCCAGTCAGTATTATCTAATTCTTTAGATGTAGCTCGACTTCGTAATCAGAATTTTATCGATAAGTTACAGGATATCTTAAATCAGGTTATCGAGAATCGTAATGAGCTTGCACCTGGACCAGAGGATGAAACAGAAGCTCCAGCTTCTGCTCAGCCAGCTATCGAAGAAGAGCCTGTTACCGAAGAAGAGACAAGCGCTCCTGTTCCATCTGAAGAGAATACTGATTCCCCAGAGAAAGCAGCAATTGACGTACCGGAACAGTTTTTCCGTCGTGATTAATATTTTAATGGTTACTTATCAGCATCCGGTATTTTTTGCCGGATGCTATTTTATTTTGGAAGGAGATATGTAATGGTTCTAGACCTTCAGTCAGGAAGAAGGCCAAAAGCAGTACTCTTTGATTTGGATGGAACACTTGTAGACTCTATGGGTTTATGGAAAGAAATTGACATTCAATTTATGAAAGATAGAGACTTAGCTATGCCTGAATCACTGCAGATGGATATTGCAGGTATGAGTATGTATGAAACGGCTCTCTATTTTATTCGAGAGTTTGAATTGGAGGACCAACCAGAAGATTTAATGGATCTCTGGAATGAGATGGCGAGAGAGAACTATCGTCATCATGTAGAAGTAAAACCAGGGGCTATTGAGTTTTTACAATCACTGAAAGATAAGGGAATCAAAACGGGACTTGCCACATCAAACTCTTATGATTTAGTACAAGCATGTTTTGAAGGAACCGGTTTAGGAAAGTACTTAGATGCAGTGGTTTCTGCAGACGAAGTAAAAAACGGAAAGCCAGCGCCCGATGTATATCTCACCTGTGCGAGAAAAATATCCGTTGATCCAAGAACTTGTATTGTCTTTGAAGATGTAATTCAAGGTGTACAGGCAGCTCGCAATGCAGGTATGAAAGTCTATGCCATAGACGATCCATATTCTAGAGAACATTTAGATGAGAAAATGAATTTGTCAGATGGAGTAATCTCTGATTTTACTGAGATCGACCTCTTACTATAAAAAGGAATGATATGAAGGAATTTACAATAAAAAAAGAAGAGGAAGGACAAAAGTTACTCCGCTTTTTAGAAAAGGTACTTAAAAATGCTAACATGAGTTTTTTATACAAAATGTTACGTAAGAAAAATATCGTCTTAAATGGGAAAAAAGCAACTGGTAATGAGAAGCTTCAGTCCGGAGATTCTATTAAGATTTTTTTCTCTGATGATACCTTTGAAAAAATGGCTGGTTCTGTAAAGACAGATGTATCTATCTCTCAGTTTCCTAAAGCTCCTTTTCCATTAGAGATTGTATATGAAGACGAGAATCTCATTTGTGTTAATAAGCCATTTGGTGCTTTGTCTCAAAAGGACGATACAAGTCATCCATCCATGAATGAATACCTGATTCGATATTTATTAGATAATAATCAATTGGAATTAGAAGATTTAAATCGTTTTCGACCATCTGTAGTCAATCGCTTAGATCGAAACACCTCTGGGATTTTACTTTTTGGAAAGACTATGGCTGGACTACATGCTGGTTCAGACTTAATGAAGTCTCATAGTGGTAATAAAACCTACCATTGTATCGTTACAGGGGACACCAAGAAATTTACTGAGAAAACGATTATAAAAGGTTACCTCAAAAAAAATTCAGAAAAAAACATTGTGACTTTCTATAAAACAGAAAAACCAAACTCCCTATATATGGAAGAAGAGGTTCTCCTATTGGATCAATCTGGTAACTATTCTCTACTTGAAGTAGTTCTACATACCGGACGATCTCATCAAATTCGTTCTTCTCTTGCATTTTATGGCTGTCCAATCGTCAACGATAAAAAGTATGGTGGCAAGTTACTACCCAATGAACGAATTGGTCAATATTTACACGCAAGTAGTATACAGCTTACAGACAATACCCTTGTGACTTGTCCCGATCCTGTGGAATTCGATGATTTAATGAAAAAGAAAAGAGGTTAAGATGGGTACATGGAACTCCAGAGGTTTACGAGGTTCCACTTTTGAAGATTTTATCAATCGAACCAATGAGATCTACCTCACTAATCAATTGGCTTTAATACAAAAGATTCCAACTCCAATCACACCAATTGATATTGATAAGAAGACAAGGCATATTACTCTGGCTTATTTCGATAAAAAGAGTACTGTGGATTACATCGGTGTGGTTCAGGGGATTCCTGTTTGCTTCGATGCCAAAGAGTGTAATACGGATACGTTTCCACTGCAAAATATTCATGAACACCAGATGCAATTCATGTCGGATTTTGAGGAACAGAAAGGGATCTCTTTTTTTCTCATCTATTACACCAAGTACCAGAAGTATTATTATCTCAGTTTCCGTGAGGCATTACAGTTCTGGAACCGAGGAATGAAGGAAGGCGGAAGAAAGAGTTTCCGTATTGAAGAATTACAGGAAGGCTACTTTTTTACAAGTAATCGAATGCTTCTCGTTCCTTACCTTGAAATGATTCAAAAAGATATGGATGATCGAGAAAATAATCTTTGACACCAAAATATGTTCTGTTATAATAACAATTAATTTAATGTAGTAATGCGTTACTATGCTAAAGCGTTTCATGGCAGGAGGAAAGAGTGAATAGATTACAACATACACCAGAAGGATTTCGTGACATCTACCGAGATGAATGTCTGAAACGAAATCATGTACTTACCAAGTTAATTGGAATCATCCAATCCTATGGATATGATCAGATTGAAACTCCTACGGTAGAGTTTTTCGACATCTTTGGAACAGATATTGGCACAACTCCCTCAAAGGAACTCTATAAGTTTTTCGATCGAGACGGAAATACAGTCGTATTACGTCCTGACTTTACGCCATCCGTAGCTCGTGCGGCATCTACATACTTTACTGATGTAAAGAAGCCATTACGCCTGTATTACCAAGGAAAAACCTTTGTCAATAATCAGTCTCTTAGAGGCAGACTTAGAGAAAGTACCCAATTAGGCGGGGAGCTTATTGGTGATTCCTCTATGGATGCTGATGCGGAAGTTATATCTTTGGTATGTAATATTTTCCGTTCCGTAGGAATCAATGAATTTAAAATTAGTCTAACCCATTCCGATTTCTTTAAATCTCTAATCAATGAATCGAACTTGACGGAAGAGGATGAGATCCGATTAAGAGATCTGATTTCCAATCGAAATTACTTCGGATTAGAAGAGTATCTAGAGGAACGAAATCTTGAAGAAGATTTAAAGAATCTATTTTTACTTATGGGGCCAGATTATCTAAGGAAGGATTCTACAGAAGATGCCATTCAATTAGCTTCTAAGTATCCATCCATTCAAAGGGACCTCCTTTATCTTAAGGAATTAATCGAACGGCTAGATTATTACGGAGTATCTCAATATGTCGCTCTTGATCTTGGAACTATAAGCTCCTTCCGCTACTATACCGGGATTATTTTTTCCGGATTTACCTTTGGTAGTGGAGAGCCTCTTGTAAAGGGCGGACGATATGACTCCCTTTTGTCAAATTTCGGAAAGCAAACACCTGCCATTGGGTTTGGGTTTGATATTGATGAATTGATACAAGCCCTTACCCGACAGGATATCGACCTCATGCCACATCGTGAGAGAACTGTGATTGTATATGATGATAAGTCTCGAATTAAGGCCATTTCACGTGCACTTGGTATCCGTGAAGGCGGTAGAATCTGTGAATTGTATTGTTCCTCTGACTCCACAGATACTCAGTTAAAAAAGGAGTATCCAGATTACACAATCATTGATTTAAGGGAAGGAAATTAAATGGTACAAGGATATTTGACTGTTGCTCTTGGTAAGGGGCGCCTTGCTAAGAAAGCTATGGAAGCCTTTGAAAAAATCGGTATTCCATGTGATGAAATGAAGGATAAAGATACTCGTAAACTGATTTTTGTAAATGAAGAAAAAAAGATTCGATTCTTCCTGGCGAAAGGCCCTGATGTACCCACATATGTAGAATACGGTGCCGCAGATATCGGTATTGTGGGAGAGGATACCATCTTAGAAGAAGGCCGTAATATCTATGAAGTTCTAGACCTTGGCTTTGGTAAGTGCAGGATGTGTATTGCTGGACCTGAGAGTTCTCGGAAGCTATTACAGGGAAGAGAAGTCATTCGGGTAGCAACCAAGTATCCTAGGATTGCTAAGGATTACTTCTACAATCAGAAGCATCAAACCGTAGAAATTATTAAACTGAATGGTTCCATTGAACTAGCGCCGATTGTAGGCTTATCTGAAGTGATTTGCGATATTGTAGAGACAGGTACAACCTTAAAGGAGAATGGGCTCTTGGTTTTAGAAGAGGTTTGTCCCCTATCAGCGAGAGTTGTTGTGAATCAGGTTAGCATGCGAATGGAAAATGAACGGATTACTGAGATTATTCGCGGCTTGAAGTCCACAACTATAGATATGTAAATATAAACCAAGTTATAGACTGGCACTGGGAGAATCATTCATAGCAATCGTTTATATGGAAATGAAAACCATAGGAATCGAAGGAAGGAAAAAGATGAAAAAAATAAAACTGGATCAAGAAAGCAAGAAAAACATACTAGAGAATCTATTGAAAAGAAGTCCTGCAAGTTATAGTTCCTACGAATCAACTGTACAGGCAATTGTAGATAATGTAAGGGAGAATGGTGATTCTGCCTTATTTTCCTATGCCAAGGAATTTGATCATGTAGAACTAACCAAGGATACCATCGAAGTCACTGAGGCTGAGATCGAGGAAGCATATCAGGCCGTGGATCCCAAGCTTTTATCAGTTATTCGTAAGGCAATGAAAAATATTCTAAAATTCCACGAGAAGGAAAAGCAGAATAGCTGGTTCACATCTGAAGATGGTATTATCCTAGGCCAGAAGGTAACACCGGTATCACGTGCTGGTGTATATGTCCCAGGTGGAAAGGCTGTCTATCCATCCTCCGTACTAATGAATGTAATTCCTGCCAAAGTTGCTGGTGTTAAAGAAATCATAATGACTACACCATGTGGACCAGATGGGAAGGTATACCCATCTACACTTGTTGCTGCAAAAGAGGCTGGTGTCACTCAAATCTTTAAGTCAGGTGGTGCCCAGGCCATCGCTGCCTTGGCCTTTGGAACAGAATCTATTCCAAAAGTAGATAAAATCGTTGGTCCAGGTAATATCTATGTAGCCCTGGCGAAAAAAGCGGTATTCGGTTATGTAAGTATCGATTCCATTGCTGGTCCTTCTGAGGTTATGGTTCTGTGCGATGAGACTTGTAATCCTCATTTTGTGGCTGCAGATCTCTTATCTCAGGCAGAGCATGATCAGTTAGCATCGGCTATTCTTGTAACAACAAGTGAGAAAGTAGCAGATCAGGTAGAAAAAGAGATTGAAGCTTACCTGCCAAAACTGTCTCGTCGAGAAATTATTGAGAAGTCCCTGGATAATTACGGCTACCTGTTAATCGCTGATACCATGCATGATGCATATGATGTTGTGAATGAGATTGCATCTGAGCATCTAGAAATTGTAACTAAGAATCCATTTGAGACCATGACGCATATCAATAATGCAGGTGCTATGTTCCTAGGTGAATATTCTAGTGAACCTCTGGGAGATTATTTTGCCGGACCAAACCATGTTCTTCCTACCAATGGTACAGCCAAGTTCTTCTCTGCACTGTCTGTAGATGATTTTATTAAAAAGTCTAGCATTATTTCCTACTCTAAGGAAGCATTGCAAGAAGTCTATCAGGATGTCATTCAATTTGCTGAATGTGAGAAGTTAACTGCACATGCCAACTCCATTCGTGTTCGTTTTGAAGAGGAGGATTCGTAAATGAGTGAGAGACTTTCTAGAGTAGAACGTAATACAAAAGAAACTGCCATCACTGTATCCTTGAATCTAGATGGAGATGGAAGCAAGTATTCCATAGGAACTGGAATTGGTTTTTTTGATCACATGCTTTCTGGCTTTGCCAGACACGGCTTCTTTGACTTAGATGTGAAATGTAAGGGCGACTTAGAAGTAGACGGTCATCACACAGTAGAAGATGTAGGAATCGTAATAGGACAAGCTATTAAAAAAGCCGTTGGTGATAAAAAGGGAATAAAGCGCTATGGCAATTTCATTTTGCCTATGGATGATGCTCTCGTTTTATGCGCCCTTGATCTATCTGGCAGGCCTTATTTAGGATTTGATTATGATTTTAAAGTAGAGCGCTGCGGGAACTTTGAAACTCAACTGGTTCATGAATTCTTCTATGCCCTTTCCTATGCTGCAGAGATGAATATCCATCTACAGGTTCTGTCTGGCACCAATGCTCACCACATCATTGAAGCTATGTTTAAAGCCTTTGGAAAGGCCTTAGATCAAGCTGTATCATATGACCCACGTATTACAGGCGTACTTTCCACAAAGGGTACCATATAAGAAGAGAACACCAAAGTAAAGAAAGGCCTATATTTCTAAAATGATGAAAAAAATTATATCTTTTGAAGACCTGAAACCGAATTCTGATGGAATGGTACCAGTCATTGTCCAGGATGTACATGATCATGCCATTCTAATGCTTGCTTACATGAATAAAGAGGCCTTTGATACCACTCTAAAAACTGGTAAAATGACCTATTGGAGCAGAAGTCGAGATGAATTGTGGACCAAAGGATTAACCTCTGGTCATTTACAATATGTGAAGTCTCTTACTGCTGACTGTGATTATGACACCCTGCTGGCAGAAGTCGAGCAGGTTGGTAATATTGCATGTCACACCGGAAATCGCAGTTGTTTCTTTCATCCAGTATATGAAGAAGAGTAATTAGAAACGTAAATGAGTTATCAGCCGATTAAACCCTTTCAAAAAAAAGAGATTCCATCCAATTCAAGAATTCTTATTGTTACAGACATGAATTTTCATAATGCCCTGTATCGTATGGAGTTTTTATTAGATGAAAATAAAAACCTTGTTGATATCTTCTGTCAGCCCAAGGACAATGCCTTACGGGTTGGTGACTTATATATAGCTCGCATTGATTCTGTGATTCGTCATCCCAATGTTGCCTTTTTATCCCTCTGTGATCTAGATGGTGAGACACAAAGGGGATACCTAAGAGTGAAGGACAAGATGCCCTTATTCTATACGGATAAGCCATCCAAAAAGGACTTTTATCAGGGACAGGGATTATGTCAAGGGGATAGTTTGCTTGTAATGATTGAAAAAGCAGCTGTTCGAAGTAAGGAACCTGTGCTAACCACCCAGTTTACGATGGAAAGTAATCATTTGATTTATACATATGGACGATGTGGTTTACATTTTCCAAAAAGCTTCCGTAAGAGGGAAAAGCAGGAATTGACGGATCTGATTCAAAGCAATTCTATGCTCCCGAAAAAGGGTTCCATTGCTTTTCGAAGCAATGGTAAAGGAATAGATACTGCGGATTTGTACGCAGAATATCAGACCTTCCTTAGATCTATTGAAGAGTCCTTAGAAAATTTATGTCATAAAAAAGGGCCAATGTTAATAAAAAAGGCGAAGGCTCATTATCTGGATCGACTCCTACATAATCAAGAGGAATTCGATTATATTCGAACAGATCTAGAAGATGTATATCATGAATTCGTTGAAATGGCCCATGAAATTAAATTTGACCTAGAGAAAATCGACTACTATACAGATAATTTTCCTATTTCAAATCTATATTCCTTAACAAGTAAACTGGATGAAGCTCTTCACACAACGGTGTATCTAAGAAGTGGTGCATCCCTTGTGATTGAAAAAACAGAAGCCATGTATGTCATCGATATTAATTCAGGAAAGTCATCAAAGCTAACTCCTTTTCAGATTAATATGGAAGCATGCAAAGAATTAGCTCGACAGATTCGTATTCGAAATCTGTCAGGGATTATTGTAATCGATTTTCTTAAGATGAAAGATTTAAGGGAAAACGAAACCATTGTAAAAGAAATGTCCCGATTATCCCAGTTGGATCCAACTCCGACTAAGGTCTACGGATTAACCCGGCTTGGCCTTATGGAAATGACTAGAAATAAGGAATATGCCACACTAAAAGAACAGTTGACTTTATAATATCTGCATGATATTATACTGAGGTATGCCGCTTGGAGAGGTTAGAAGACTGCCCATAACGGACAGCGCCATATCCAGCGAGAATAGAATTTAGGAGGTGCCACATATGTACGCAGTTATTCAGACTGGTGGCAAGCAGTACAAAGTATCTGAAGGCGATATCATTAAAGTTGAGAAGCTTAACGTTGAAGAAGGAGCAAAGGTTTCTTTCGACCAGGTTCTCCTTGTTGGCGGAGATGATCTGAAGGTTGGTAATCCTGTAGTTGCTGGTGCAACTGTAGAGGGTTCCGTACTTAAGAACGGTAAGGGCAAGAAGGTTATCGTTTATAAGTATAAGAGAAAGACTGGCTATCACAAGAAGAATGGTCACAGACAGGCTTTCACTCAGGTTAAGATTGAAAAGATTAACGGTTAATCTGGGGTAACCAAATGATCCGTGTTACAGTCCAAAAAGTTCATGGAAAATATAAGCGTATTGAATGCGATGGACATGCTTTATTCGATTCCTACGGAAAAGACATCGTATGTTCTGCAGTTAGTATTCTTGTTATAAATACAATCAACAGTCTTGAAGTCATCACAAAGGACAAGTTCCAAAGTGATTCCAATCAAGAGGGTGGATATATCCGAGTTACTTTTAATGAGGGTTTATCTCATGATGGTAGTGTTTTAATAGATTCTATGGTTTTCGGGCTAGAACAAATCAGAGATAACTATGGTAAACGTTATTTGAATCTATCGATTCAGGAGGTAGAACAATGTTAAATTTAAACCTTCAGTTTTTCGCTCATAAGAAGGGAATGGGTTCCACCAAGAACGGACGTGATTCTGAGTCCAAGCGTCTTGGTGCCAAGAGAGCAGACGGTCAGTTCGTAAAGGCCGGCAACATCATTTATCGTCAGCGTGGAACAAAGATCCATCCTGGTCAGAACGTTATGAAAGGTGGAGATGATACACTTTTCGCAACATCTGATGGTATTCTTCGTTTCGAGCGTAAGGGTAGAGATAAGAAGATCGCTTCTGTATATCCTGTAGCTGAGGAAAACTAATACGAAGTTGAATTGGGCCTGACTGTTTCTTCAGTCGGGCTCTTTTTGAACTTATTCATTTTATTATTTACCCCCCGCAGGGAAGACTGGAAGATTCTTGCTGAAAGAATAAAAACTCTGGTGGGATATCCCTGTAGAAAGGAAAGAAAATGTTTGCAGATCGAGCAAAAGTCTTATTATGCTCCGGCAAAGGCGGAGATGGTCATGTATCCTTCCGTCGTGAAAAGTATGTGCCAGATGGTGGTCCAGATGGTGGAGATGGTGGAAAAGGCGGCGATGTAATCATCGTAGTTGATAAGTCCATGAATACCTTATCTGATTACCGTCACTGTCACAAATTTGCTGCACAGAATGGTGAAGAAGGCGGTAAGAAAAACTGCCATGGCAAAAAAGGTCAGGACTTAATTCTGAAGGTGCCAGAGGGAACCATTATTCGTGAAGCAGAGTCTGGTAAGGTAATTATGGATATGTCTGGTGACACAACCAGATATACAATTTTAACCGGAGGACAAGGCGGACTGGGTAATCAGCACTTTGCAACCAGTACCATGCAGGCACCCAAGTATGCAAAGCCAGGCGGAAAGTCAAGACAGATCGAGGTAATCTTAGAATTAAAAGTTATCGCTGATGTAGGTCTGATTGGATTTCCAAATGTTGGAAAGTCTACTTTCTTATCTCGTGTGACCAATGCACAGCCTAAAATTGCCAATTATCACTTCACAACATTAAACCCAATCTTAGGTGTTGTAAATTATCCAAATGTACCTGAATTTGTTATCGCAGATATTCCTGGACTTATTGAAGGAGCTGCTGATGGGATCGGTCTTGGACACGAGTTCCTGCGACATATTCAGAGAACGAAGGTCCTGGTGCATTTAGTTGATGGTGCATCTGTTGAGGGACGTGATCCTGTAGATGATATCAAGGCAATTAATGCAGAATTAGCTAAATATGACGGGGATCTTTTAAGTAAGCCTCAAATTATTGCTTTAAATAAAATGGATGTCACTCCAGATGAAAAGGAAGCCCTTGTTAAAAGGGTAAAAGAAGCATTTCCTGAAGAAAATTATCCTGTTTATGCCATTTCAGCTGTTACAGGAGAGGGCTTAAAAGAACTATTATTCGCCATAAATGAAACACTTGAAAAGTTCCCTCGTGAGACGAAAATTTATGAATCTGAAGTTGATCCAGATCATGCTGATCTATCTGAAGGAACCCTGGCTGTATATAGAAAGCCAGATGGAACCTTTATCGTAGAGGGTACTAAGATTGATAAGATGTTGGGGTACACCAACTTAGACTCCGAAAAGGGATTCGTATTCTTCCAGAAGTTCCTAAGAGATCAAGGCATTAATAAGATGCTTAAGGATCAGGGCATTGAAGAAGGCGATACTGTTTGGGTAGGTGACCTGGCATTCGAGTATTACGATTCATAATGCAATATAAGAATTTTGCTAAATTTACAATAGATGGAAGGAAAATAGAATGAATAACAAACAAAGAGCCTATCTTTCTGGACTGGCTTCAACTGAAAATGCTATTTTTCAGATTGGAAAAAGCAGCCTGACACCAGAAGTAGTTGCTGCAGTTGCAGAAGCTTTAGATGCAAGAGAATTGGTAAAGGTATCTGTATTGAAGAATTGTGCTGATGATCCACGTGACCTAGGAGAGATGCTTGCTGAGCGTACTCGTTCTCAGGTTGTACGTGTTATTGGACGTAAAATTGTATTATACAAACAGGCAAAGAAGCCAAAGATTGTTCTTCCGGAGTAAAACATGAAAAAAATAGGAATTCTTGGCGGTTCCTTTATGCCGATTCACAATGGTCATATAGAGATGGCCAATACGGCCTATCATGAGTTGAATTTGGATGAAATATGGATTCTTCCCAATGGAATACCACCATACAAAAGGGTAACAGAAGAGATTAGTGTCTTATCCAGACTTGCTTTAATTCAAGCAATGATTAAGTCCTATCCATATATGAAAATATGTGACTATGAAGTACGTAAGTCGAGTTTTCAATATAGTTATGAGACATTATCGTATTTTCATGAAAAATATCCTGATTATGAATTGTATTTTATCATTGGTGAAGACTCCATCGATTACTTTGATGAATGGCGTAAGCCAGAAATCATAGTTAAAAACTGTAGGATTGTTGTCTGTGGTAGATCAAGTAGTGATTTTAAAAGCTTAGATGAAAAGTGTAAGTCCTACTCTATGAAGTATCAAGCATCCTTCATTGCTGTTCATATGAATCTTGTTCCAATATCATCTACAGATATTCGAAACAAATTGCATCACTATTCAATGGAAGAGCGTAGAGATTTTCTCCTTCATGAGGATCAACTGCTTCGAATCAGTAAAGAACTCTATATCCCAAATGACGAATTGGTTTACATTTTTAAACACAGATTATTTGAAGACCATGAAATCAATGGGATTGAAAGAAAAGAAATGACAATACAAGACATCAAAGACGATCTGAAGACTCGTCTAAATCCACATCGATATGAACATACCATGGGAGTCATGTATACGGCAGCTTCACTTGCAATGCGCTATGACTATCCAATGGAAACAGCTCTATATGCAGGTCTACTTCATGATTGTGCCAAGTATATGAGCGGAAGCGAACTATTAGACTTCGCGAAGAATCATAATATCTCAATCACAGACGCAGAGGAATTGGCACCACATTTATTACATGCAAAAGTTGGTGCTTACTATGCAAATCATCGATATGAGATAAGGGATGAGCAAATTCTAGAAGCCATTCGCGTACATACCACTGGTAAGCCTGAAATGAGCCTATTAGACCAGATATTATTCATCGCCGACTATATAGAGCCAGGACGTGATCAAGCCCCTAGATTGTACGAAATACGAGCTCATGCCTTCATGAATTTGGATGAGACCTGTGAGATGATTCTCCATGACACCTTAGCTTATCTAGAGAATAGTCAGATGCACATTGATCAGACCACATTAGAAACATACAATTATTATAAAAATATTACGGAGGAAAGACTTTGAACGATTTAGAAATTATAAAGTTATTAAATGATGCACTAAGCGATAAAAAAGCTGAAGATATTAAAATCTTAGACATTCATAAGATTTCCGTTCTTGGTGATTATTTTGTTATTGCATCTGGTAATAATGTAAACCAGCTCCAGGCTATGGAGGATGCTGTAGATGAAGTAATGTATAAGAATGGATACCACCAGAAGCAGGTTGAAGGAACAAGACAGTCCTCTTGGATTCTTTTAGATTATGGTAATATCGTTGTACACCTCTTCTCAAAGGAAGATCGTGAATTCTACGATTTAGATCGAATCTGGAAAGATGGAATTGAAGTAGAAGCGTAAAAATATAAGAACTATCCCACATCAGGTAGACAAGTCGCCTGGAAAGGGATAGTTCTTTTTTATTATTTAAAGAAGCGAAATACACCAAATACCTTACCAAGAATCTGGCAATCACTAACAATGATAGGGTCCATGGTATCATTCTCTGGTTGTAGACGAATATGACCATCTTCTTTGTAGAAGGTCTTTACTGTAGCAGAATCTTCAACCAAAGCAACAACCATATCACCATTATTGCATACGTGCTGTTCCTTAACTAGAATCAGATCTCCATCAAAGATACCAGCATTAATCATTGACTCGCCCTTAACCTTTAATAAAAAGGACTGCTCATTTGGCATATATTCAGAAGGAATAGGAAAGTAGTTATCGATATTCTGAATTGCAAGAATCGGTTCTCCAGCAGCCACATTGCCTAAAATAGGTACATTTACAACTTCTCTACGAGTAAGATTAAAGTTTTCATCAATAATCTCAATAGCTCTAGGCTTGGTTGGATCTCGACGAATGTAGCCATTTTTCTCTAGCTTCTCAAGATGAGAGAATACAGAAGAAGTAGATTTTAAACCAACAGCTTCACAAATCTCACGAACAGAAGGTGGATAACCCTTACTCAGAATCTCATTTTTCAAGTAGTCAAGAATCTCTTGCTGCTTGGGTGTAATCTTGCCGTATGCCATATAATTCCTCCAAATAGGTTTTCAAAATTTATATAAATTATACTAACACAAAGAACACAATAGCGCAAACATATATTCCGAAAATATGTTTGCATTTTCTATTGACAAACCTTTGTTCGGGTTGTAATATCATATCGAACAAAGGTTTCGAATATGTGTTCTAAACAAATGTTTTTATAATTATATGAAAAGAGGGATTCAAAATGACTGCTCTAAAAAATACAAAGAAAATTCAAATCATCGTTTTTACAATTCTTTTATTAACAGTAGGAATTATCATTATTAGTAAAATAGCCACCTATAAGGCAATGGCAGAAGAGTCCGCGCCTTCTTATAAGTATTATACAAGCATCACCATTCAAGAAGGTGACAGCCTATGGTCCATTGCTGGAGACTATATTACAGACCAGTATAAGGATAGAAATGCTTATATGAAGGAAGTTATGGACTTAAATCATATTTCTAATCCTTCACAGGTACATGCTGGAGAACATTTAACCATTCCTTATTATAGTAGTGACCTGAAATAATGGTGGATTCATTTTTGTCACATGCCTCCCTTTTAGGTATAATAGAAGAGAAGTAATGATGAAAAAAATGAGGATTACTATGTTTCGACTAATTGTAATAATTTTTTGGAATCTATATCGTATACCCTATATGGTTATACGTATGCGTTATATGGCAAAACACTCCGACCAGTTTACCGAATTTGATCGATATAAATTTGCCCAACATGAAGTTTTGTGTATGAATCATGCTGGAAAGATTGAAACTGAAGTCTATGGTCAAGATAATCTCCCAAAAGACTGTGGCTATGTTATGTATCCAAATCATCAGGGCAAGTATGATGCTACAAGTATTATTTACGCACATAATTTACCATGTACATTTGTTATGGATAAAGCGAAGTCTTATCAGTTCTTTGTACGTGAAATGGTTAACATGCTTGGTGCTAAGAGATTAGAATTAACCAATCTAAAACAGGGATTACAGATTATTAAGGAAATCACCCAGGAAGTTCAGGAAGGAAAGCGCTTTATCCTCTTTTCTGAAGGTGGATATCATAATAACAGAAATAAGGTACAGGACTTTAAGCCAGGTAGTTTTAAAGCAGCTGTTAGGGCCAAGGCTCCCATTGTTCCTGTATGTCTCATTGATAGTTATAAACCATTCAATACATTGACAGTTGGTCCTGTGGTTACCAAAGTTTCTTTCTTAAAGCCTCTTTATTATGAAGAATACAAGGATATGAAAACTCCAGAAATTGCATCCATTGTTCGCCAGCGAATCATCGATGAGATGGCCCGTTTTGGAATCAATGGAAATAAGGATGAATAAAGCAATATAATTCCTATCATTTCAAAAAACCAAGTCTATACCGCTTAGGCTTGGTTTTTTATTTCTGGAATGCAAATATAGATGAACACTTGATTATAGAAGTAGTAATATAGTAAAATATATCTATCGGAAAAATATCTGTTTTTCCGATAGATAGGATATAAAAGTCTATATATATAACAGCTTATAAAGGAAGCAACCATTATGGGAAAAAATTCAGAATACTATAAGGATAAACAAAAACAGCAAACCATACGTCTACGTGAATTACTTGATCAATTGCCTCCTTCTGCAAAGGATTTTATTCAAGCAAAACAAGTTACTGCTCAAACCAGTACACTGATACAGTATTCTTATGATTTGATTACATTCTTTCAGTTTCTGGTTGATAATAATCCCACATTAAAAAATAAAAATATCAAAGATATTCGAATCGATACCATTGCAGCTATCCAACCCAAAGATATCGAGGAATATCAGAGATATTTAGAACTGAATATCGATTCCTTGCATTATCATGAAAATGGGAAAAAATCTATTGCTAGAAAAATGGCTCCTTTACGTGGAATGTATAAGTATCTTGTCAGAAATAAGGATATCGATGAAAACCCTACTGAATTAGTTGATTTGCCACGTTTAAAAAAGGATAAAAACATTGTTCGAATGAATGCATATGAAGTGCAATCCATTCTTCAATTAATTGAAACTGGAAATGCTACGATGTCCAAACGTCAACAACAATTTTTATTAAAAACACGAAACAGAGATCTAGCAATCCTTACATTGATGCTAAATACAGGAATACGAGTTTCAGAATGTAATGGACTAGATTTGGATGATGTGGATTTAAAAGTTAATTCCATGGTCATTGTTCGAAAAGGTGGTGGCCAAGATGTCTTATACTTTGGCCCTCAGGTACATGATGTGTTAACGGAATATCTTTTAACAGAGAGGAAAACGATACTCCCTGTTAAAGGCCACGAAAAGGCTTTTTTCCTGTCTATGCAAGGAAAAAGAATGAGCGTTGATGCTATTGAAAATCTCGTTAAAAAGTACGCGAAAATGGCTGTTCCAAGTAAACATATTACCCCTCATAAGCTTCGAAGCACTTATGGTACCGCATTATATAGAGAAACTGGCGATATTCGCCTGGTAGCCGATGTACTTGGCCATGAGAACATTAATACAACCATAGACTACTATGCTGCAATTGAGGATGAACATAAAAGAGAGGCTGCAGATGCTGTGGATTATTCTCAATTAAACAAAGAGGAAATGCGTCGCCATAATAAGTCTTAAGATTGTATATATAATGTTACTGTAAAGGCAGCGTACGTAACAATTTATTAAAATACTCTGGTAATGGAGCCTCAAACTCCATATACTCTCCTGTTTTTGGATGTATAAAGCCAATCTTCCAAGCATGTAAGGTCTGACCCTGTAAATGAGCAATTGGACACTTCTTAGGGCCATATAATGGATCTCCTAAGATTGGGTGGCCAATGGACGCCATATGTACACGAATCTGATGGGTTCTACCAGTCTCTAATTTAAACTCACAATAGGTGTAATTCTTAAAGCGTTCTAAAACTTTATAATGTGTTATAGCTGTTTTGCTATTATTTGGCGTCACAGCCATCTTTTTACGATCCTTAGGGTTTCTCCCTATTGGCGCATCTATTACGCCTGTATCGTCCTTTAAATTGCCTTGTACGATGCCTAGGTATCTACGATTAACTGAATGTTCTGCAATCTGCTCAGCAATTTTATTATGAGATGTATCATTTTTACAGATGATTAAGGATCCTGTGGTATCCTGATCGATACGATGTACGATACCAGGACGAATTACTCCATTAATTCCGCTTAAGTCTTCCCTACAATGGAACATAATGGCATTTACCAGTGTATGATTTGGATGACCAGGAGCCGGATGAACAACCATCCCCTTGGGTTTATTTACAATTAAAACATCATCATCTTCATAGAGAATGTCTAAAGGAATATCTTCCGGTTCTACAGATAATTCTTCTAAGTCAGGTTCTTCAATGAGCCCACTTTGACCTTTCGATACACTATTTTTCGCTTTTGCTATCTTCCCATCTATTTTGACATGACCATCTTGAATAAGTTTTTGAAAGTATGATCTTGATTTGTCAGGGAATAAAAGGGATAAAGCCTTATCCAATCTTATTCCATTTTCATTTTCTGTAATTTCAAAGGCAATTTCTTGCATACAAGAAGCTCCTCAATAGCTTTCTATTTTAAAAAAATTAATTTGGAAAGATTATTTCTTACCCAAGTGGAAGAATCGGCTCAACTCATCTTCTTTATAGTAAAAAAGAAGTAATACAAATAGCAAAATAACGGTACAGGTAACATATATATCTGCTACATTAAACACCGGAAAATTAATCAAAGAAAAATAAATAAAATCAATAACATAGTGATTTAGGATTCGATCAATATAATTGCCAAGTGCTCCAGCAAATAGGAAAACCATAACAATTTGAAGCCATTTGTATCTCTTTTGATCATCAAATTGAAAGGATCGAATCAAATAATAGAGCACAAGAAGTAATACGATTGGTGTAATGATGGTCATAATGATCTGAAAGATGCCCTTTGTTGCCATGAAGCTAAAGGCTGCACCAGTATTTTCTAGGTAGGTTAATTCTAGAACTCCTGGAATTAGAACCAGGTTTTCTTTGTATTGCAAAGCAGACTGAGCTAAAGCCTTAGTAAACTGGTCTAAAATCACAAGTAACAGAATGACTGCAACTGAAATTACTATTTTTTTAATATTGATATTCTTAGACATCCCCTTATTACTCTCCTACTTTATTCCTTAATGATTGACTGAATTCCAAGAAGCAAGTCCGAATCATTTAAGCTTTCATCAATTAATGCAGATCCTATGGGCTTTATTAAAACAAATTTAATTCTGTTTCCATTTCTCTTTTTATCTGACTTGGTTGCTTCTAAAACATCTTCCGCTGTAAAATCAGGCTTTTCAACGAATACAGGAAGATTCATTCCCTTAATAAAAGCAAGTTCTCTCTGGTATTCCTCTTCCTTAATATACCCCTTTTTCATAGAGAGATATAAGGCGGCGGCCATTCCTATAGATACGCACTGTCCATGATGAATTTGAAAGTTCATTAGTTTCTCAACTGCATGACCAATGGTATGTCCAAAATTAAGATAGGCGCGGATTCCTTTTTCCGTCGGATCCTCCTCTACAACACGCTGCTTCATAGCACAACAGGAACGAATGATATGATTTAAACTCTTAAGGTCTCTTTGGAAAACCTGATCGCGATTGCTATCTAACCATTCTAAGAAACTTCCATCGCAGATGTATCCATACTTCACGACTTCCCCGAGACCTGAGAGGAACTGATCCTCAGGTAATGTATGTAGTGTATTTGCATTCATATATACAAGCTTAGGCATATAGAATGCACCAATCATATTTTTATAATTATCGAAATCAACTCCTGTTTTACCACCTACAGATGAATCCACCTGGCTTAATAATGTGGTAGGAATCTGGATAAAGTCCACACCTCTTAGATAAGTAGCCGCTGCATATCCGGTTAAATCACCAACAACACCACCACCAAGTGCAATCAGTAATGTTCTTCGATCATAATGATTCTCCACAAGATCCCGATACAGCGAGGATACGGTATTAAGATTTTTACTTTCTTCTCCAGCTTGAAAGATATGATGCATTACATCGTATCCACCACCGATCAGGATGTCTTCTATTTCCTGTAAATATAGACCGGATACATTGGTATCTGTAACAATCATAATTTTGCTATAATCGTTGCCATTGATTTCATCCAGTTCATCTAATAAAAATTGAAAAGAATCACGGAATACAATTTTATAGCAAGGCTTGCCATTATTATTTACAGTCAAATCTTTTTTCTTTTCCACTGATGCTCCCCCATCCTTAATAAAATGAAAAGCGACCGGATAAAAATCCTGTCGCCTTATAAATGATATTTTTAATTACAGATTAGAAACCTGTCTGAATACCTGAAAAATCAAAAGCATTCACAATATCCTGTAAGTCTCCAGAAATTGATACATTTGCAGGAGTAACAATAAAAATAAAATTACTTATTTTCTGAAGATTTCCATCTAATGCGTAGGTTGCGCCTGAAGCAAAATCAATGATTCTCTGAGCCAGCCCCACATCAACACCTTCCATGTTGATGATAACGGTCTGCTTTGCTAAAAGAGTTTCACCGATTTCCCTAGCATCTTCAAAAGATGTAGGCTTAAAAACACAAACTGCTAATTCACCATTTCCTCTTCTTGCATGAAGTGGAGTAATCTTAGAACCAGAACGATTGCTAGTCACCTTACGGTCAATCGTAGCATCCTCTTCTTCGATTTCTTCATCAGCAGGCTTATGGGAAAATAATGAAGTTCTTTCTTGCTTTGGCTCTTCAACCTCATCATCAAACTCTTCGTCAAAGTCATCCTCTTCAGCACCACCAAGATTCATCACATCAAGGAACTTATCAAATAATCCCATTTTTTAATCTCCGTTAATTTTTCTTAGAATAATCTCGTGCACCAAATATACCTGTACCAACACGTACATGAGTTGCACCTTCTTCAACAGCTACAATATAGTCATTTGTCATACCCATTGACAATATTTTCATCTCTACATTATCAATGTTTTCCTGATTTATGTCAACCGATAACTGCTTCATTCCGCGGAATATAGCACGGTTTTCTTCTGGATTCTCCACAAATGGGGCAATAGTCATTAATCCAACAATATGAACTGAGTCGAGTTCACTAATCTCTTTAATCAATTCCAAAGTCTCATCTTTTGGAATGCCGAATTTGGATTCTTCTCCTGCATAATTTACTTCGATCAGAATTGGAATTACGCAGTTTTTCTTTTTTGCCTGAATATTGATTTCCTCAGCCAAACGATAGCTATCAACGGAATGAATTAGACCAACTCTTCCTGCAATATACTTCACCTTATTTCTCTGGAGATGACCAATCATATGCCATGTGATGTCTTCAGGCATCTTATCAATCTTATCAGATAATTCCTGTACCTTATTCTCGCCAAAATCTCTAGCACCAGCATCATAGGCTTCTTTTAGTGCTTCAATAGGTTTTGTTTTGCTGACAGCGATAAGTGTTACCTCATTTGCATCTCTACCAACGCGAGCACATGCATCTACAATATTCTTTTTTACTAATTCTAAATTCCTAGAAATATCACTCATTCTAAATCCTCCAATTGTCTAATGAATTATTTCATTTTCAGAAACATCTTTTCCATCCAGTGCAATATGATCATACAGACTAATGCCATATGCTGTTCCGGATGAAATTACACTGTAATCATTATTTTGAAATAAGACTTCTACACGATTGAAAATCGCATATCCTTTATTTACATTAAATACGCCTTTTAACTTGCCAGTTTTTGTACCAACTCGATAGCGTTTTATAGAGTCTGGTAAGCGAATCTCATCATCCGCTTTCACACTTTCATTGTCTATATATAGGGAGTCCTCTGTTTCGTAGAAGATTGTAGGGGTAACAAAGGTATCTGTATCACCTGAAACCACCATAAGTCCACGCTTATCCGAATCATTCCCCTGTAAAAAGTACTCCTTCGGTATTACAAAGAAATCCTTTTCTGTAATTGCAGAATTTGGAATCTTCAAACCGTTTTGTTTATCTAATATCAGTTCAATTGAAACCAATCTCTCTGCAGCATATCGTTCAACACTATCATTTAGTTCAAGATTCAAATAAGTATTGCCGTCTTTTTCGATGTAATTAACACCGCAAATGGTTTCAGCTTGATCATCATCGAATCGAATGCGGATATTCTTTGAGTCGCCAATCCTTTGCTTTGTAGCATCATTAATTTTCATAATTAAGTTCCAGTTATCTGATGTTACAAGTTTATAGATTGGTTTTCCTTCTTCTACTTCCTCTGTTGTTCTAAGATCTACTACTTTATACGAGTCATTCAAGGAATCTTCAGTAAAATTATCTACAGTAAGTCCTTCCCCACCGTCTAGAGAGAACAGCAAATAACCAGTACCAGCAGACTTATACTTATGATATGTCCCGGCATTTTCTGCAGACTGAATTTGATCTTCAAATTGAGCTGCTGTATTGAGGTGAAAAGTTTGATTCATTGAATCGGAAAGATCTGAATAAAACGTATATGCTTTACTAAAAGTATTGGGATCATAATTTTGGACAAAGGATGATAATGATTCCTGTAAAGAAGATAAATCCTTGTCATTTACATCGGATAGAGAAGTACTTGCACTATTCATCTTATCAACTAAAGTGCCTGTGTCATCTAGAGCATAAGCATCTGACATCACACCAACGGTTGTACCATTTTGTGCATAATAAAAAGGTTTCCCCTTGTGATCAGTATTAATTACACTCTCTGATCGAATGGCTAGAGCTTGATAATGATTATTCTGTGCAATGGTTCCAGCCTGAACCTCATAGATTGGGATATTTTTTCGTGTCAAATAGGAAATCACATGAAATCCTAAATAGATTAAAAGAATCGCACTTACTATGACTGCTATATTCAAATGATATAGCGGTTTAAATTTTACGATTTTCTTATTTTTCGCCAAAATATACACCGCCTATACAAAGTAAAACAATCAATAAAAACAATGAAAAAGAAATATGGGCACTACTGTCCTATTAATTTTGCTTGAGAAGACGAAAGAATCTCATTCATATCTAAGTACAGATTATATACTGTGTCTGCACCATACACTAAGGAGATCAACTGATGTCCATTACTAGATGTAGATAAAAGCACCAAGCAATACTTCGCCTCACCTGTTGTGCCTGTCTTACCGCCAATTACAGAAACTCCCTCTGGAGACTTTTTCTTACCATTGATATATCTGCAGGAATTGGTCCAAGTATTTTGGACAGCTGCACCAGACCCATTTCGATAATATGCATTATAACTAAGAGAACTAATTACCTGAACAAACTCATCATACTTACATGCTTCCTGGAAGATCAGATACATATCATACACTGTAGTGTAATGGGATTCGTCATGAAGTCCATTTGCATTCACATAATGTGTCTGTGTAGCACCTAATTGAAGAGCTTCTTTATTCATCATATCGGCAAAGCCATCTACAGAACCGCCCACAGCGTCAGCAATAGCAATGGCTGCATCATTACCACTTGGAAGCATAAGACCATAAATCAATTGGCGAAGGGTTAAGACATCACCAGGGTTTAAATGTGCAACAGAAGAACCTGTTTCTAAGTTAAGAATATCGTCTCCTACTGTGACTTCCTGATCCAGATTGCCATATTTAAAAGCGATTAAAGCAGTCATTACCTTTGTGGTACTAGCTGGATATACCTGATTGAGCATATTGTAGGAATACAGAACCTTATTATCTGTAATATCATAAACCGCTGCAGATTTTGAGGTTCCAATATCATTCGCTGCTTCCTGTTCAGAATTCTGATCCGTTGGAGTACAGAGATTCTGCCCCATCAATTGGATATTACTTTTGGCATCATAAGAAGATGATATCCTAAGTTCATCTGTCGTCTTATAGACATTGTAGGAAGCATTCGACTTTTTCCCACAAGCGGTAAAAGAAAACAAAAGGCATAGAGTCAGAAATATTGCTAAGATGCGTTTGTCTTTCAGGGAATTATTTATACATTTCACGCCAGTCAAGGTCTCCTCTATCAAGAGATTTAATCAAGAGCTCTGCAGTAGCTAAATTCGTTGCTAATGGAATATTATTTGCATCACAGATACGAACAATATTATTAACATCTGGCTCATTTGACTTCACCTTTAAAGGATCTCTTAAGAAAATTACCAAGTCAATATTATTATGCTCAATCTGAGCACCCAACTGCTGAGTGCCACCCAGATGTCCTGCAAGATACTTATGTACATTTAAATTGGTGACTTCTTCAACAAGACGACCTGTAGTACCTGTAGCATATAGATCATTTTTCGCAAGGATACCACGATAAGCAATACAGAAATTCTGCATCAATTTCTTTTTTGAATCATGAGCAACAAGTCCGATATTCATTAGCAGCCTCCATTATCTCTCATAAAACTTTTTCGCTTGCAATCCAACATTTAAAACAAGGCCAATACCCATATACATAGTGACTAAGGATGTTAATCCATAGCTTACAAATGGTAAGGTCAGACCAGTATTTGGCATTAATCCAGTAACTACACAGATATTAACAAAGCTCTGATATCCAAGAATAGATGCAATTCCAATGCAAATCAGTTTTCCTGCATCATTTTTGGCCCTCTTTGCTATACGTAAACATTGTATAACAATGAAAAAGATCAGTGCAATTAAAATTACAGATCCGATGAAACCAATTTCCTCTCCAGAGACAGCAAAGATGAAGTCTGTCTGGGGCTCTGAAATATAGTTACCATTTTTAACGGAATTCCAGTCCTTATTATTCAGGCCCTTACCGAATAACTGACCAGAGCCAATGGCCATAATAGAATTCTGTTGCTGATAAGAAGACTCTGTATACTCATTCGGTCGAAGCCAGGCCAAAATTCTCTTGGACTGATACTTCTTCAAAAATGGAGTATTACCCGTCTGGATAACAATCAAAATATAGATTGCTATGGTCGGAATCGTAATTAACAAAGTCGGAATTACAACCTTAGAACTTAAACCAGCACAATAGAATAAAGTTGCAATAACCATAAAGGTAACAATGGTTGTAGATAGGTCAGGTTCCTTTATAATTAATAATAGAGGAATTCCCATCAGTGCTAAAGTGAGAAGAATTCGCTTTCTAGTATTTAAATCCTCTGCATATTGCGTAAAGAACCAAGCGAAAAATAGTACTAATAAAATCTTAGCGATCTCGGAGGGCTGAAAACGCACACCTACATTAATCCAACGCTGTGCTCCTAAAGAGGAATCTCCGAATAAAAGCACTGCTAATAACAAAACAATTGTTAATCCATAGAAAACCCAATGGAATTGAAGTAAAAATTCAAAGTCGATGAAAGAAACAATCGTCATAACGATCATTCCAAGTACCAAACCAATAATCTGCTTATTCTGATAATCCGCATTGGCACTACCGATAATCATAATACCAACGATTGTTAGGGCGACCACTGAAAGAACTAATGTGAAATTAAAATTTTTAAACTTATAATTACGAAACATTCTAATTATCCTTACTCGTTATACTTTTTCGCAAAATGATTGGTAATAATCTCATCATTCAAATTCGTAATAATAAAATGATCCTGTCTATATAAAAGAACTTCTCCCTCAGTTCTCTTATTCTTCTTATGGAATAATCCGCCCTTCTTAGGAGGCAATTCGCCCTCATGCTCACCAATGGTCAATGACTCAGATAGGAATTCTCCTGCATAAATAAAGCAATCATTATGATTTGGCATGCCACAAGATGCATATCCTTCAAGGAAGCCAGTTACAATGATATTACCAGAAGCAATGATCTCACTACCCTCCTCTACATTGCCTAAGACAATAATAGAAGCATCAGATCGAATGGTTTCTCCCTCACGAACGGGTCCAAGAATAATCTTCGCATTCTTTCGGATTTCATCTCTATAAAAACGATCTCTCATATCCAAAGTGCGCTTATCGCGAGCCTGGTTTTTCTCTGCAATTAAATCAATTTTAACATCCGTATTATACTCAATGGACTGAATTACAGCTTCAAGTTCCTCAGTAGATAACTGTCGGCCTGTAATTGTTAAAATTAGATTTGTTTTTCCGAAGAACTTCCGCTGAGTAGCAAATTTCATGCATATCTCTCTAAGAACATCTTCTATGGGAGCAGTAGGATTCATAATCAATGTCACTCCGTATGCTCCACTTTTCAGAATACAATTTTCCTTCATGAAACTACTAACTCCTTTTAATCGTTTGATGCTTCATTTGATGCCGTCTTAGCTCCAACGGAATCTGCAACAGCTATGGAGTTTTGATCTCCAAAAATGCATCCAATAATGTCTTTCGAAACATCCGCTGCATTATGAGATGTATAACCATTTGCAATTCGAGTAGCAACTGCATAATGTGGGTTATCGCTTGGAGCAAATCCCATAAATAACGCATGTGGTGGTTCTTTTTTCGATTCCTGTGCAGTTCCAGTTTTACCAGATACAGCGACTGAAAAGTCCTTAAATACAGATAGATTCTCAACTACCATACGCATACCTGTCTGAATGGAAGTCCATTCAGCTTCACCTAGAACTGTTACTTTATTCTTCTCCGTTGAACCATATGTATTAATAGTTTCTCCCTTAGGAGTAGCTGTATGATCCAGAAGAGATAGATTATAAACCGTACCTCTATTGGCTATAGCGGTTACATATCGAGCGAGAGCAATGGTTGTAATATTATTATTGGACTGACCAATAGCTGCCATTACAGGATACTCTGTAGCAATGGTAGATGTATTCTCTTCGATCTCAACTCCAGTTTTTTGATCCAATCCAAACATATTTGCATATTTTTGAATCTTCTCTATGCCAACAGAATCATTATAATTACCATCTCCACCAGCTAATCGGTAACCAACTTCATAAAAGAAGTAGTTACATGAATCACGAATGGCCTCAGAGACATTAATTACGCCATGGGTAGCATGAGACTGGGTATAAATCCAACAACGAGGCTTATTTGAAACCTTTTCAAATACACCCAAATCTTGAATCGTAGAGGATGTTGTAATAACTCCCTCTGCTAATCCTGCAGCAGAGCTTAGCGGCTTAAAGGTAGAACCTGGGGCTGTTCTCTGCTGTGTTGCAAAATTATAGAGTGGCTTACTACTACTTGAATTCAAGTAACTGTAGTAATCCGAATCAACAGAATTTGCTAAGCGGTTATTGTCATAGCCTGGATAAGAAACACAGGCAAGTACAGCACCAGTCGTGGTATCTGTAATTACACATGATCCGGAGCAAGGCTTTAAGCCCAGCATGCCAGGAGTAATTTCCAGGTTATTGATTTTAGATATAATAAAATTATATGTACCAACGCTTCCACTTAGAAGACCATTTCTTGTGGCATCATCCTGAGGTAAAACTCCCTGATCATAGAGTAAGGCACATACCTGTCCTGGAGAAATAACATCCTGCAAAACAGCATACCGATAAACTAACTTATTGAACTCAGAATTATCCTTTAACTGTTCTACGATACTTTTCACCAGTGCATTATAGATCTCATCCGTATCTACATACTTGGAACTAGATTTAATAGAATCTGTATCAATCCAATTCTTCTCAATTCCATACTTTAGGTAATCACTAATGGATAGGCTACCATTCGCCCAGGCCTTATATTTATCATCTGAGGTATCAATGGAATCAGATTTTAATAGATTCGTGCTCTTAAGATAACGAATTACATAATTGTCATAGGACTGCATTTCATCATCTAAAGAACCAAATCCTGTACTGCCAGAACTCAACTCCCCACTCAACTGCTGTAATACAGAATCCTGCTTTGTTAAGAATTCACTATACACCAGCTTTTCAAGATCCGTTGCATCCGTATTTTTAAACTTATTACTATTCACAACTCCATTTGTAATAAGCGCTGCATACGCATCATAGACAGCTACAGACATATCTGATGTGTCTGTAGTAACTGCAACAGATTTTGCATTGACCATCTTTTGAGACAAAATACCGGCGATTTCTTTTTCCAGAAGGTTGTAGGTACGAACCTGCAAATCACGATCAATAGAAAGGTAAACATCATTTCCAGAAACAGGATTCTTATGATTGGTTTCTTTGATGAGATTACCTACATTATCAACATATAAAGTATCCGAACCCTTCTTACCACGAAGTGTGGAGTCCATATACTGCTCGATCCCAGACTTACCAATCACATCATTCATGGTAGCTGTCTTATCTGTCTTTTTTAATTCTGTATATTCTGTTGTTGAAATGGTACCGGTATAACCAATGATGGACGCAAATGCATTGGCATCATTATATTTACGAATGGTTGTCTCTGAAATCTCTACTCCAGGCAAATCGTTAATATTTTCCTTCACGTATGCAACGGTATGATCACTAACATTCGTCGCAATCGTTGTAGCAACATATTTCTGATAGGAATTGAGACCCATCTTATATCGGATAACAGCTATTTTATAACGAAGATTCTTATCGAATTTTTTTGAAACATTATACTTTTTATCTCCCATCAAGTAATTCATGATGGTTTCAGCAGATGCATCTGTTTCATTAATTCCATTATTATTTTTGTAAGACAAATCACTGATTTTCTTACGTCCAAAAATATCTGCACGGAAACGTTGTAAGGTTGTTCCATCTACAGTAAAGGAGAACTTTCCCTGGCTATCTATTTGGATATAGAAATCACCTGCAACAGTATCTCCATTCTTTTCAATATTAGGAATTAGTGTAGCAAGTTCTTTATTTAATAAAGAATTTCGCTCTTTCTTAGAATAGTTTGAATAGGTATCCTGAATCGTAACTTCATAGGCCAAATCGTTATAAGCAAGAAGTTTACCATTTCGGTCATAGATCTTACCACGAGTAGCCTCTACCGTCTCTTTCTTTTCAACTAAGAGGTTATAGCTAGACTGGTAACTCTTTCCACGAATAATTTGAAGTACAAAAAGGCGAATTGCCAGGACCAAAGAAAAGGCAATCATTACGAAAATGACCACGCGAAGTCGATCACTAAAAAACTTCTCGTGAAAATCTTTGAATTTTTCTCTCAAAATCTTCGCTCCCCTTTCTTTTCTTCCTTATCTACTCGTACCACGATCCAGTTCAGAATAAAATAGAGAACAAAGGACACAAGAACTGTATACACAGCTTCAGGTAACATAATATTCATAAAGTAAAACTTAAAATCTGTTCTGCCACGCAATGCAAAGGAAACAAGATAGACTACAAATCCATAAACCAAGTCTGTAAATCCTACAAACAAAACAGGTAATTTTATGTCGTCTCCGAAAAATAACTTTCGAAGGAATCCATTTAAGAATCCTAAGAATAAAAAGGTAAAGGCATAGATACCAAACAACTGGCCGGAAAAGCTATCCAGAATAAAGCCAGCGAATAGTCCAACCAGCATTCCCTCTTTTCTTCCACGCATAAATCCAACCAGCGCTGTAAATGCCAAAAGTAAATTCGGTACAACCCCTGCTAATTCAAGATGAGAAAAGATGGAGGTCTGTACGATAAATAATAAGGCAATCATAAGAATACAAATCATTGTTCTTCTTATAATAAACTGTAATTTCATTCTTCCGTCTTCTCCTTTGTCTGTAGAATAACAAGTACATTTTGTAAATGCTTAAAATCTACAGCAGGCGTAATGGTTCCTGATTTCGTAATATCATTGGAGTCCTTTTTCAGCTCATTTACATAACCAATAAGAATTCCAGGTAAATACTTATCAGAAATATTCGATGTAACGATTGGCTCACCTTGGTTAATAGCATCCTTAGGGTCTTCCAAAGAATTAAACTCAATCATATTTTCGCTGGTCATTCTCTCAAGCGACCCAGATGCGATACATAAGTCGCCTGTATTTAATGACATGGCAGATACATTGGATGTGTCATCAATGATGGAACGAACAATGGCATAATTCTTACCAACCTTTGTAACAATACCTACTAATCCATCTCCAGCGATCACATTCATATCTACTTTGATACCATCCTGGCTTCCCTTATTAATCGTAAAAGTATTAAACCAATTACTAGAACCACGTGCGATTACACGGGCGCCAGTTTTCTTAAATCCAGAATACTGCTGGTCTAATTTATATAATTTCTGTAAGTCCTCTAACTCTGACTGCT
This sequence comes from uncultured Lachnospiraceae bacterium, assembly GCA_900317915.1. Taxonomy (GTDB): domain Bacteria; phylum Bacillota; class Clostridia; order Lachnospirales; family Lachnospiraceae; genus Lachnocurva. The sequence continues at coordinate 232,915 of ONIO01000001.1, forward strand.
GTAATTGCACATTATTAAGCTGTGTAGTTAAGTCATTGACCTGCTTGGTAAGCTTCTCATTTTCAGACTTTAAAGAAGCAAGGGTATGGGCATCTGTCTTATCTCTCTCAAAGGAAGATTCTACATAGGTAAATCCCTTCTGCATTGGGACAAAGACGTAGTCAGATACAGAACTAATTAATCCACCATTAAAATCTGTTACATAACTAATAAACAGAATCATGACGCAGACAAGGGATAAGATAATTAATAATGCCCCGCTGGTAATGCTGTTTTTCTTACGCTTCATAGGATGATTTCCTCTTAACTAAAAATACGAGACTTCATTGTATAACCGAAACGACGATACTTCTCATCAGATAAAACCTTGCCCAGGCCGTAGGCTACTGTCTCCTCACCGTTCTCAGCAATATTGGTCTTTATATTTGTCACATTGGTAAAGAATGCATCTAATCCTTCAATCTGAGAGCTACCGCCTGTTACATAGATACCAGAATAAACGATATCCTTAGCTAATTCAGGTGGTACATTCTCTAAAATACGCTTAATCGAAGTACAGATATTGGTTAATTCGTCCTTCATACCTTCGTAGATAATATCTGCAGTAATTGTCATTGGAACAGGAAGTCCACTGACAACATCTCTTCCAACGATTTCAAGAGAATCAGTGCGTCCTAAAGAACTAGAACCAATCTTTTCCTTTAACTCTCTTGCAGTCTTACGTCCAATCAAAAGATTAAACTTACGCTTCAGATGGGTAACAATCGCATCATCTAGACGATTTCCGCCAACTGGTAACAGTTCTGAGAGAACTAAACCACCAAGTGAAATAACAGAAATTTCAGTGGTATCTGCACCCATATCAACCACCATGACACCAGTAGGCTGGGTAATATCTAATCCCATACCAAGTGCATCTGCAAGAGGTTTCTCGCAGAGAGTGATGGAGTGAAGCTTCAGCTTTGTCTTTTCAAACATATCCTTGAAGGCCTTCTTCTCAACCTCGGTAATATCATTTGGTACAGCTAAAGTGATATCTGCCCCCTTGAGATGAGCCTTCATATTCTGAGTTAACACCTCAAGCAGCATAGACTGCATATGATCAAAGTCAGCAATCACACCATTCACAATAGGAAATGAGACTTCAATGGTGTCTGGAGCCTTTTCATACATAGAATATGCATCGTCTCCATAAGCATAAATCTGATCCTTATTGATAACTGCAATGGTATTTTTAACGTTCGTTACATCATTTGTTGAACGGTTATAGATTTTTAAATTGAATGTACCAAGATCAATTCCATAGGCATTATTTGTCATACTTTACGTTCCTTCCCTGGGAGATAACTCCTCATGCTCCTTAAAACTGTAATAATAATTGTCACCAATTATGATGTGATCAATCAGGGGTATTTCTAAGAGTTCACCTGCTTTTTTTACTTTTTCAGTAACCAAATAGTCTTCTCTACTTGGATTTGGATCACCAGATGGATGATTATGTAGAATCACTACATAAGAGGCATTCGCCCGAATTCCTTCGCGAAATATAGACCGTATGCTAACTAGGGATGCATCCAGGGTTCCCCTGGACAGTAGTTGCTCTGTAAGAAGTCCAAAACGATGATTGAAAAATACCAAGCGAACAATCTCAACGTCTTCATTCTTCATCTCTTCCATGTAGTACATAGCAATGGAGTCAGAAGAATTCATCTCCATTCTTTGAAATCGTTCTGCCTTAGATATCCTCTTACCTAGTTCACAAGCAGCTTTTAAAGTAAGTGCTTTAATGGAACCAACACCCTTAATTCTGGTTAATTCTTCAATGGACTTCTCCTGAATATTGCGAAGACCATTTCGATCCAATTGCATTAATTGGTGAGCGATAGACAATGCATTCTGATCCTTATAGCCTGCTCGAATTAGGATTGCAAGCAACTCTTCATCGGACAGACAAAGAACTCCGTAGCGAAGCGCCTTCTCATAAGGACCTTCTGGATATTCCTGCATACGGAGTGAACAACTATTATCTTTTATCATTGACAACCTTTCACTCTCTTCTAAACATGAAAGTTAGCCAATCACATACTCGGTTAAATTCTAGCATAATCAACTGTTTGCAACAAGAATTACTTCAAAAAATAGACCAATCCGAAGACTGGTCTATCTCTATTAGATTTCTGGAATCGTCACAAGCTTCTTTTCATACAATTTCTGCAGGGACATTAAAATACCAAGTTTTGCAGAAGGCCAGGTAAGTCCGCCTTGTAAATATGCTGCATAAGGTTCTCTCAATGGACCATCTGCAGATAATTCGATGGAGGAACCCTGGATAAATGCTCCAGCAGCCATAATGACATCACTATCATAGCCAGGCATAGCCCATGGCTCTGGTGCAACATAGGAATCAACTGGAGAACCAGCCTGGATACCCTGACAAAAAGCAATTAACTTATCAGCCTCTCCAAATGTAATCGCCTGAATAATATCATGGCGATCCTCATCCTTAGTAGGTACACAAGGAAAACCAAGACGTTCATAGATATTCGCTGCAAATATGGCACTTTTTAAAGCAGCGGATGTAACAATTGGTGCCATAAAGAAGCCCTGAATAAAGGAGCGATTTAATCCTAAGGAAGCACCAACTTCCTTTCCAAGACCTGGAGAAGTCAGGCGATATGCTGCATTTTCTACGCACTCTTTTTTTCCAACGATATAACCACCAATTGGCGCTAAACCGCCGCCTGGATTTTTAATTAGGGAACCAACCATCATATCCGCTCCCACATCCAGTGGCTCAATATCTTCGACGAACTCACCATAACAGTTATCAACCATCACTTTTACGTCTGGTTTACATTTCTTAATAAATGAAATCAGCTCTCCGATTTCCTGAACAGAGAAGGTATGTCTCGTCTGATAGCCCTTAGATCTCTGAATGGTAACCAGGGCAGTTTTCTCATTGATTGCAGCACGAATACCATCATAGTCAAAGGACTCATCCTCTAACAAGTCTACCTGGCGATAGCTTACGCCATACTCCTTAAGAGAGCCCTTGGATGGGCGAATTCCAATTACTTCTTCAAGTGTGTCATATGGCTTACCAACTGGGGATAAAAGCTCATCCCCAGGGCGTAGATTACTCATCAATGCAAGAGCTAAAGCGTGAGTCCCACAGGTAATCTGAGGACGAACCAGAGCATCTTCACCATGGAAGGTCTTCGCATATACCTGTTCTAATTTCTCACGACCTATGTCATCATATCCATATCCGCTGGATGCATTAAAGCACTCTGCATCGATTCTTGATTCCTGCATTGCCTTAATCACCTTCAGCTGATTTCTCTCTGCTCTCTCATCAATCTCTAAAAAGCGAGGTCTTAAATCACCGATAATCTTTTCCCCAAAGGAATATACTTCAGAACTAATTCCAAGGGCCTCAAACATCTTTTCATTTGCATTCATTTTCATTACTTCCTATTTCTATTAGAATTCGCTTCAACAAATCTTCTGTTTTGGGATATTCCTGACGATCTAGCCAGATTGCATCTCTTTCTCTACGAAACCAGGTAAGCTGTCTTTTCGCATAATGACGGCTCTCAATTTTAATGTCATAAATCGCCTGTTCTAAGGATATCTCTCCAGACAAATAGGGAATCAACTGCTTATAGCCAATTCCTTGCATAGAGGTCATATTTGCCTGGCATCCATAGTCTAGAAGGGACTTCACTTCATCTAAAAGTCCTTCCTCCATCATTAAATCTACACGTTTATTGATCCTATCATATAAAAGACCTCTGTCATCGGTTAATACAAAGAACTTTGTATCATAAGGAGATGCCTTCTGATGCTCCTCTTCGTTATGGGAGGAAATAGGCTTTCCTGATTTATGATAGAACTCCAATGCCCGAATCACTCTTTTTTGATTATTGGGATGAATGGTCTCATAGGATACAGGATCAATCTCCTTTAGTCTCTCATGAAGCTTCTCTGCTCCATTTATTCTTCCATATTCTTCTAATGCCTTACGGTAACTTGTGTCTTCTGATTGCTCAGTAAAATCAATGTCGTAAACAATGGACTGAATATAGAACCCTGTGCCACCACATAAAATAGGAGTCTTCCCGCGTGACTGAATATCTAAAACACATGCCTTTGCCATCTCTTTAAAGCGATGAACATCACATGGTTCCTTAGGATCTAAGACATCAATCAGATGATGAACGGCTAGGGCTTGTTCCTCCTTGCTTACCTTGGCTGATCCAATATCCATGCCTCGGTAAACCTGCATAGAATCACAGGAGACAATCTCACCATTGATTTCCCTAGCAAGAGCTATAGCCAAATCACTTTTTCCCACAGCAGTAGGACCTGCAATAACGATCAGGGGTGCTTTTTTATTATTTGAATCAATCTTCGGATTGGTTTTCATTGGTCTAGCCTCTATACTTTAAACAATACGCTTAAATAACTTATCAATCTCAGAACGTGTCACTGCAATCATGGTTGGTCTACCATGTGGACAATGATAAGGTTCCTCTAGAGACAAGAGTTCTGTAATCAATTCCTCGGCCTCTCGCTGACTGATTTTCTGATTGCCCTTAATGGAAGCCTTACAAGCCATGGAGGCAATTTTCTCCTGAATCATCTCTGAGGTATCGTGAATATGAAATTCCGTCATGTCAGAAAGGATCGCCATAAATAAGGTCTTCGGCTCTACATCTGGAAGGTTGGAAGGGAGTCCTGTTAATTTATACTCCTTACCGCCAAATGATTCAAATCGAAATCCCGTTGCTTCAAATTCTTCGCGATACTTCTCTAATGCATCAATTTCCTTTGTATCAAGAGTCAGAATCACAGGTGGCATCAACATCTGCGAATGAATGGTGCTAAGGCGAAGTCGCTCCATAAAGCGCTCGTAATTCACCTTCTCATGTGCTGCGTGCTGATCAATCAAATAGACTTTCCCCTGAAATTCGATAATCCAATAGGTCTGGAAAATCTGGCCTACGATTTCAAAATAAGGCCGGCTCTCTTCCGACAAAAAACTTAATTGCTCTGGATCTGTCTTCTGTAATGGAACGATGTTTTGTACTGGTTCTGTCTTCTGATCCGGGATCTTATTGGCATGATAGGGTGTTTCCTTTTCATGAAAAACATTGGGAACTACTTCCTGAACATGCTCCTCCACCGCCTTTTTCACCTGATGAAGCATCTTCTTTTCAAAGGGTTCTGCTGTTTCCTTTGGAGTTTTAGAGTCTTTTTCCTCATGGAGTTTTACGAACTGGATATCTTCTCGCTGGGTCAGTCTCTCATGCACGCCCTTAGATAATAAATCATAGATTTCCTTCCCATGATCCATACGAATCTCACGTTTGGTAGGATGTACATTTACATCTACAGAACCATCTGGGAATTCTAAAAAGAGGACGACAAATGGAAACTGATGCTGCATTAGGAAGCCATGATAGCCATCTTCCACTGCCTTAGATAGAATCTTATCTTCTATACTTCTTCCATTAACAAAAAAGTACTCAAAGTTTCGATTCCCGCGATTGATAGTATATTTTCCAATAAAGCCACTTACTTTAAATAGATCATTTTCCATTTCAAAAGGCAGGATATTTCTGGTAATCTCTCGTCCAAACACAGCATAAATAGCATCCTTTAGTTTCCCATTACCAGAAGTCATCAAGCGTTCCTTCCCATTTACTTTTAAGTGAAATGAGATCTCAGGATGACTTAGAGCAAGATGCTCAAGTAATGTCTGGATATAGTTCGCTTCTGTTTGATTGGATTTTAAAAACTTCTTACGAGCTGGTGTGTTATAAAACAAGTGGTGAATCAAGAAGGTGGTTCCATCAGGAGCACCAATATCCTTTAATTCTCCTTCTAAGCCGCCATCAATGGCGAAGTAGGAGCCAATCTCTTCGTCCTTACACTTGGTTAGTAATTCCACTTCTGACACTGCTGCAATGGACGCTAAAGCCTCCCCTCGAAAGCCCAATGACTGGACATGGAATAAATCCTCTGCCTCACGAAGCTTACTTGTAGAGTGTCGTAAAAAAGCAAGGGAAATCTGATCTCTTGGAATTCCAATTCCATCATCCGTTACACGGATGAATGTACTACCACCATCTTGGATCTCCACAGAGATGGCACTCGCCCCAGCATCAATTGAATTTTCTGTTAGTTCCTTCACAACAGATGAGGGACGCTCAATGACTTCGCCAGCTGCAATCTTATCAATGGTGTCCTTCGATAGAAGTTTTATCTCTTTTCTTACCATCTATTCTTTACCTTATTTTGAATACGGTTTAATTGATTCAATGCATCCAGTGGAGTCATATTGCTAAGATCTAAATCGCGAATCTCTTGAATAATGTCATCATCCGTCTCTGTAGCAAAGAAGGACAGTTGCTGGAAGTCCAAATCATCCTCTTCCTTCTTTTTCTTATCCTTCTTCTGTGAAGACACTGCGATGGATTCTGCAATCTGTGACAGGTCATTATTAGCTAACTGCTCTTGCAGTTCTGTTGCTCGATCAATAACTGCTTCTGGTAGTCCGGCAAGCTTTGCTACTTCAATACCGTAACTACGGTCTGCACCGCCAGTTACAATCTTACGAAGGAATACGATTCCATCATTTCCTTCCTTCACAGCGGAGCAATAATTATGAACGCCAGGAAGCTTGCCCTCTAATTCCGTTAATTCATGATAATGGGTAGCAAATAAAGTCTTCGCACCAATCAGCTTTGGATTAGATACGTATTCGACAACAGCCCAGGCAATACTAAGTCCATCAAAAGTACTTGTGCCACGACCAATCTCATCCAAAATGAGAAGGGAATCCTTGGTGGCATTCATAAGAATATTAGCCACCTCATTCATCTCTACCATGAAGGTACTCTGGCCACTAGCAAGATCATCTGATGCACCTACACGTGTGAAAATACGATCTACAATAGAGATATTGGCAGACTTCGCTGGGACAAAGGATCCAATCTGAGCCATTAAAACAATCAAAGCCGTCTGTCTCATATAAGTCGACTTACCAGCCATGTTTGGACCAGTAATAATAGCCATTCGATTGTCCTTATTATCCAGAATGGTGTCATTATCAATAAAAGTCCCTGCTGGAATCATCTTTTCTACAACAGGATGACGACCCTTTTCAATTTTTAGGGTACCATTTTCATTGATTCGAGGTCTACAATAGTGATTCTTTTCAGCTGTAATGGCAAGAGAAATCAACACATCCAGCTGTGACAATGCCTTTGCGGTCTTTTGGATTCGCTCCACCTGGCTTGAAATCTCAGAAAGGATCTCAAAATAAATCTGATTCTCAAGATGGGTAAGTCGATCCTCAGATCCGAGAATCTTATCCTCCATCTCTTTTAATTCATCTGTATAGAAACGCTCTGCATTGGTAAGGGTCTGCTTACGAATGTATCGATCCGGCACAAGTTCCTTGTAGGAATTTGTTACTTCAATGAAATAGCCAAATACCTTATTGTAGCGAATGCGAAGATTCTTAATGCCTGTCTTCTCACGCTCTGTTTCTTCGAGATTTGCAAGCCATGTCTTACCATTGGTTCGCATAGAACGAAGCTCATCTACATCAGCCCGATAGCCTTCTCTTAAAATACCACCATCATGAACACTAATCGGAGGCTCTTCTGCAATTGCAGATTCCACCAACTGATACAGGTCTGACAGTGGATCTAACTGATCATTAATACCACGAATCTTAGCAGAAGAAAAGTTCTCTAAGACCTGCTTAATGCCAGGTAATACCTGAATGGAATTACGAAAAGCAACCAGATCTCTTGGATTAGCCGTCTTATAAGAAATACGAGTCATTAATCTCTCTAGATCATATACCGGTCCAAGATACTCTCTTATTTCTTCACGATCTGCAACAGAAGTTAATAAATCCTCTACTGCATCAAGTCGTGCCTCTATATCCTCTTTATTACGTAATGGTTGCTCAATATCGCTACGCAATCGACGAGCTCCCATCGCTGTTTGGGTATGGTCTAGTACCCATAAAAGAGATCCTCTTTTTTCCTTATCTCGAAGAGTTTCTGTGAGTTCGAGATTACGTCTACTTGATGAGTCAATCATCATATAGTTACTATCACGATAGACTTCAATATGGGTAATGGTATTTAGATCGGACTTTTGGGTCTCTTTTAAGTACTGAAAAGTTGCTCCTGCGGCAACAGTGCCAAGGGCTTCATCCTCTAAGTCAAGACTCTTTAATGAAGATACCTTAAAATGCTTGGTTAATAATCTCTTCGCTAGATCCTCTTCAAAATAATAGTTATCTAAAACGGATACAGAGATATGTCTATGATCCCTTAATTCATCCATATCGATGCCAGAAATCTGAAAGGCTTCATTACAGATAATTTCGGTTGGTTTATATTTGTTCATCTCATTTAAAAATGAACGTAAGGAAGACTCTTCGGTTACATAGAAGTCACCTGTACTTACATCAGAGATTGCAATTCCAAATCGGTCAGAGACGAAGACAACACTCATAAGATAATTATTTTTCGTCTCATCAAGGCTGGCCGCATCAATATTGGTTCCAGGAGTAACCACACGGATGACGCCACGCTTCACAATGCCCTTGGCGTCCTTCGGATCCTCTAACTGCTCACAGATTGCTACCTTATATCCCTTATTCACCAAACGATTAATATAAGAATCTGCCGCATGAAATGGAACACCACACATAGGAGCACGCTCTGGTAAACCGCAACTCTTCCCTGTGAGAGTTAATTCTAATTCTCGGCTAACAATCTTCGCATCCTCAAAAAACATCTCATAGAAGTCACCAAGACGATAAAAAAGGATTGCATCCTTATACTCTGCCTTCATCTTGATATAATGCTGCATCATGGGTGTTACATCGTTAATATTTACGTCTGAAATGTCACTCATTTAAAAATAAAACCTCTTACTACTGAACTGTATAGCGTGCAATTAACTTCTCTGCCATCTTCATTCCATCCATGGCAGCAGACATAATTCCACCTGCATAACCTGCACCTTCACCGCAGGGATAAATACCGTATATACTGGTCATACCACAATCATTTCGTGTAATACGAACTGGAGATGATGTACGACTCTCAACACCAGATAAAATTGCATCTGGACGATAAAAGCCATGAATCTTACGATCAAAAGCTCTCATACCTTCTAAGAAGGATTCCTCTATTTCTGGACTAAAGATGCCCCTTAAATTTGTAAGCGTAGTCTCACCTCTGGTTACAGATTCAAACTCGCCGTAGGAGGTAGACACACGATTTTCTTCAAAATCACCTAATAACTGCTGGGGTATCTTGCCCATGCCTAAGTCATACGCCTTCTTTTCAATGCTTCTCTGGTATTGAATCGCAGACATTGGATCATCTAAATCGAATTCCTTCTCTCCAATGGATACAACAATTGCGGAATTACAATTCTTAGAGTCTCTCTTGGAATAACTCATACCATTTACCACAAGGTGTCCATCCTCAGAAGAAGAATTCTCCACATATCCTCCTGGACACATACAGAAGGAATAGACACCACGTCCATTGGATAGATTGGTAGCTAATTTGTAAGATGCCGTAGGGAGATTCTCATGTAAGATGCCATATTGATGCAGGTTCAACCATTCCTGTGGATGCTCTACACGAAATCCAACAGCAAATTGCTTTGCTCGCATAGGAAGGCCCTTATCATACAGCATCTCAAAAGTATCTCTAGCAGAATGACCAATTGCTAGAATCAAATCCTCACAAGGCAGATACTCTCTATTCGAGGCATCGCCCGAAGACTTCCTTAAATCCTCCACCCAGATTCCTTGAAGACAACAGATACCAGCTTATCAGTTCCTACATGTGGCTTTGGATCATACATAATCAAAGGATCTGCGCCAAAGTTTACAAAGGTCTTTAAAACAAAGGCATTACGTCCCTCTTTGTCATGAACCTGTGTATTCAGCTTCCCATCAGAAAAGGCTCCAGCTCCACCCTCACCAAATTGGACATTGGAATCAGGTTTCAATACTCCTGTCAAAAAAAAGTCCTCTACATCCTCTGTTCGACTCTCGATGTCCTTTCCTCGTTCAATAAGAATTGGAGATAAGCCATTTAGAGCTAGGATATAGGCTGCAAATAGTCCAGCTGGACCAGCTCCAACAACTACAGGATTAGACTTTAATTCCTTATTTGGAGAAGGAAGCTGATAGGTAACTGGTTCATATCTTCTGAGTTTTACTGGGGCGGTCTTCGTTTTCCCTTTACGATTCTTATTGGGACTTGGATTCAGATACTTCTTAAGAATCCTTTTTTCCAATTGTTCTGGGAGCAGAACAGCGCAGGAATAAGTGAAATAGATCTCTGGTTTTTTTCTTGCATCAATAGAACGACGAATGATCTCAAATGAGATGAGGTCTCTTTCATCGATTCCTAATTTCTTAATAATCAGCTGTCTTAGAGCTTGCTTTTGATCTAGGGCATATGGAACCTTTAATTCCAATAATTCAATCATATGATTATCCTTTATATTTATTATTACTTCCAGATAGATAAGCGCTGGTCCATGCCCATTGCAAGTTGTAACCACCGCAAAGGCCATTCACATTCACGATTTCACCAGCAAAATAGAGCCCTGGTACAATCTTCGACTCCATAGTCATAGGATCAATCTCAGATAAAAGCACTCCACCGCATGTGGACTGAGCCTGGGAGAAGTCCCCTAATTCAGTTACCTGAAATTCCAGATTGGAGAGCATCTGATAGAAGCGATTGATGTCCTCTTTCCTTATCTCCTTAGCCATTGCTTCCGGATTGATTCCCACTTTATTTAAAATGTAAACCAATAATTTACGATTCAGTATGCCTAAATATGCATCTGTAATCGTCGTATGGCTTCCCTGATTCTTAGAAATATCCAGAAGATAATCCAAGGTGATATCATCTAAAATAGATAAACGAAGTCTAACATCTTGGCCTTCTGTTAAAGGTCGAGAAGCATATAAACTCATCTGAAATCCACAGATTCCAGAGATGCCTGTTTTGGTAAATTGAATCTCACCACGCGCCTGATTCACTTCACATCCATCTATCAATAGATGGATACAGCCCATTTGTCTTACTCCAAATAGAGAAGAATCATAGTCCTTACATATGAATGGTGTCAAACTTGGCAATGGAGTTTCAATGTGATGTCCGAATTTTTCAAGATAATAATAGCCATCCCCATTGGATCCGGTCTTGGGATAAGATTTGCCTCCCATGGCGACAATGACACGTTTGCCATGATAGCTATCATGATTTGTTTTAATCAGAAATCCATCTTCTGTTCTCTCAATACCACGAACATTCTCATCAAATTGAAGGTTTGCCTTATATTTATCTAGTAAATTTAAAAAGACAGAGACCACAGACTTCGCATCCTGACTAAGGGGATAGAATCCATGATTCTTACACTCTGCTGGGATACCAAAATCCATAAAATCTCTAAGTGTATCCTTAAAAGAATAAGCACTGAAAGACAAGATAAGCGCATCCACATCATCGGTGGTGTAATCTGATGCATGGATCTCATCATGGGTAAAGTTACAGTGCCCATTTCCAGTAATCGATAGCTTATTTCCTGGAGTTTTGCTTTTCTCTAATAGTAAAACAGACTCATTATGCATAGCGGCAAAAATGCCGCTGTAGAGACCAGCAGCACCTGCACCTAGTATAATTGTGTCATAAACCTTCTTATTCATTATGAGAAAACCTCTAAGACAATTTATAAAGCATGTAGCTTCTTCGCTAAGCGAACCAGAGATGCTCCCTTCGGAACACGGCGTAGCTCTTCCTCTGTCAATCCACCAATTTTCAGGATTACTACAAAGTATACAAGCATTCCAACAAATACACTGATCACGCATGAAAACGCATTGGAACTTACGATGACATAGGTAACATGGTAAACCACATAGACAAAGGCACCCATAATAAGAGATGCCAAAGCAGGAAGGACGAATACCTTACTCCAATTGTATCTGGTACCGCTGTACTTATGGACATAATAGTCATTTAAAACAGCCATTAAGAAACCATCAAAGCAATTGGCTAATACAACTGCATAGATATTCAAATGAAAACCAACCATTAATACGGCGAGTAGAGCCATATGTGCAAACAGCGTAATTAATGAGGTTCGTACTGGAATCCGAATACGGTTAATGCCCTGCAGAATACCACTTGAAAGAGTAGATACTGCAAAGAAAGGAATGGAAAGAGATCCAATCATAAGGATTCGAGCAGATAGAATATCTGGGTCACCGAATAGTAACTGCATAATTGGTGAAGCTAAGACAAACATTCCTACTGTGCAAGGAAGTGCAATCACCATGATAAATCGGGTCACCTGTGAAATCTTACTCTGTACTCCTCGGTGATCTCTCTTGGCAAATGATGCGGAGAGAGCTGGTACACTTGGCGCCACAAGGGCTGAGGCAACAGAGATTGGCACATTCTGTAAGACGATGTACTGTCCGTTATAGACACCCCACCATTCATGAATCTGATGTGCGGTATAGTCCTGGGCAACAGCGAGATTCTTAAAGACAATCATCTCTGCAAGGGAAGTAATATTATAAACTGTGGTTGCAAAGATAACAGGAATAATTGTAGTGATTAAAACTGCAAAGATCGTAGAATAGCTCTCTACGTACTCTCCTCTACGTCTCTTATGTCTTTTTCCATTTTGGGACTTATAGATCATAAATAAAAAGCCCATAAATAGAAGTGCTGATAAGGCACCGATAGCTGTACCTAAAGTGCCTCCAGCCGCACCATATGCTGCACTGTAGTTCTTCTCATCTCCAAGAACTCCTCCTACCTTGGCACCATATGAGAAGAGGTAATATGCAGCGGCTACAGATACCACTGCATTAAAAATCTGTTCAATAATCTGAGAAATAGCTGTAGGAACTGTGGTACGAAGTCCCTGAAAGAATCCACGTAATACGCCCAGCACCGCTACAATCAAAAGTACTGGAGACAATATACGAAGGGCTATGGATGCAAGGGGAGTCTGTACCTGTCTAGTGAATAAATCAGCTCCAAAAAACAAAATTACAGATGACAATCCACCAGCAATAATTGCAAAAATCATTGAGCCCTTGAAAATTCTTCTGGCATTTTCATATTCACCCTTCGCTTCTCTCTCAGAAATCATCTTAGATACAGCTGTAGGTAAGCTATAGGATGAAATAATTAACAAAATACTATAGATGGAATAGGCCGTACTATAATAATCATTTCCTGTCTTACCAATAATCTGGGTAAGAGGGAATCGATATAGCAATCCGATGATACGAGTAACAAAGGCTGTTACCACTAGGACTGATCCCTGTACAATTATGGAATTTCTGGCTTTCTTTTGATCAGACATAATCACTCTTCTAATAATTAATCATTTAACGTGCATTAAACTCATCTATAGTACCATAGAATACATTCTTATCGGCACATGAATTTTGAATTACAGAGATCCATGTTTTACCAGGATTCAATGTAATCTCCTTACCAGATGCATCATAATAGTGGGTAATTGCTGTTGCATTATCCTTCTTCCAAGTGATGTCAATCACTTTACCCTGAGTGAGGTACTTACCGGTTCCACTGCCTTCCATCTGAAGATTCAAACGATAATGCTCATCATCATAATAAGAATCAGCTACATTCTCTAAGATAATATTGGAATAGGTTAACTGTGTATTGGTAATAGCATCAACCTGAGGCTGACCATACTCAAATCTGCTATAGAGTCCTGTCGATGCATCGTAAGTAAAATAAGGCTTATTGTCAAAGAAATACAACTGGACTGCAGCACATGGGCTACCATCGGAAAGGGTATTTAACGCATCCTGTGAAGCAAAAGTAAAGTGCTTATAATCATCTGCCTTATAGGTCTTCTCAAATCCCTGTGCGTCAAGACCTGCAATTAGACCAGATGTGCTTGTGTATGCATTATGAGGCTTCTTACGATCCTCGGTACGGTAAAAGACCTTTCCTCCAACGGAAGACAGTCCATTTAATTCATCGACATAGCCCTTATCTAATTCTTCCTGTCCCTGTGTACTCTGACCGAAGTGAACATAAACTGCATGGTATTCTGCAGCCAGATGAACATAATAAGGACGGCAAGAGCGAACATTGCCAAGACGGTCTAAATTATTATAATTCTCATAGATTCCCATCAGACGAGCAATTCCCCCCTCCGTTGGACACTCATAAACAATAGATGCCTGGCCGATTCCATACTGAGGAAGACAAGCCTTGGTATTCTCAATCATAATCGCCATAGGACGAATGTTCTTTTCTTCGTCGGAAACAGGTAAACCTGTTAATACACTCGTTGTGGTTGGTGTAGTATCTACAACCACGTTATTCGTGTTTTTCACTTCGTTTTTTTTCTTTCTTGTCTTCTTTTCCGTGTCCTTGCCACCTAATACTAGAATTGCAAGAATCAGGCCAATTACAAATACTGCTAGACAAGATGCAATCAAAAGTATTCTCTTATTCTTTTGATTCCTCTTCTTTTTCTGCTTAGACATCTTAATCCTCCACTGTGTCTCTGTTGATCTGAAGTGCTTCCATAATGCGCTTCTGTTCTGCTTCCATCTCAATTCTCTCATCATCTTCCATGTGATCATATCCCATGAGATGTAACATACTATGACAAATTAAAAATGCATATTCTCTTTTCAGAGAATGACCAAATGACTCTGCCTGCTCTCTTACATGATCTACCGAAATCACAATATCACCAAGCATTGCTTCTCCACTCTCTGGGGAAAAGAAATCATCGCAATCCTCTAATTCGGAAAAGTCACCTGCAGAAGGGTACTCAATTAAAGGAAAAGACAGAACATCTGTCGCTCGGTCAATGGATCGATAGGTTCGATTTAATTCATGAATGGCTTCATCATCTGTTAAAGTCAAATCCACTTCTGCTTCATAAGGGAACTCTTCTATGGATAAAGCAGTCTCGATTACCTCTCTACCAACTGCCTCTGCATCAAATGGAAAGTCTGCTTCCACTTCATCTGAAAAACGTATTGTCATTTGATATCCTCTCTATTATGCAAGTATATCTTCTTTTACTAACAGATCTCGGACTGCTAAGTATTGATTCATGCTTAGACCACACTCATCATACATCCCCTTGGAGGAGTAATCATTCAAGGTCTGATAAACCACCATATCCTGATTCCAGCCATTATGCATAGAGTCTCTATCTAAGCTCTCTACTCGAGTGACAACTGCATCCACCATCTGTACAATGGCGGATTCCATCGTCTGAGGCTTTCTCTGAATACCCTCATACTCATAGACAATTCGAATCACCTCTTCTGGGAAGAGACGATCCTCCATTTCTCGAACTGCATTCATGGTTCCTTCGCCATCGTAGATTTTTCCAAGGCGATAATATAAACCAGCAGCCTCACACAGATTCTCATCCTTACCAATGAGGCGAGCAGCTCTTTTAGAGAAATAGGAAACCCGAAGTGCATGATCATATTCACTAAGGGAATAATGCTTCATATCCATTAATAGTGAGTACTCATGATCTGTAATATTGGCATAATTCACTTGCTTTTCAACAAATGGTCTTTTTGCAATCCAACCATAAAATAGACAAACGAATAGGGTAATCCCTAGGCTAACAAGCAGAAAAATAAAAAGTCGGTTTATATTTCTCTCATGATTAGCCAAATAATCGAACCCATAAGGAACAAAGGCGCCAGTTACAAATAACATCATGTATAAATGAAGATTCTTGATCCTTGGTTCAAACCGGCGGCCAAATAACCATGCTGCAACCGCTGTTCCAAAGAGAATCTGAATCATATTGCCATAGACACTGTAGATCCCCAGGCCTTTAGTAACGGATAAAATAAAGGCATCAAAAATCCCAATTCCAATGGTAATCCCACCACTTAAGAAGGGATAAATCAAAAATGGTAATAGAAGAAATATACTGATTCTCCCTGGTAGGAATCTCTGACAAATCACAAGAATCCATTGCATAGTCATAAAAAATAAGAGGGAGCGATAGCCTGTACCTGAGTAGATCCTCTGGTTATGAATCCGATTGGATAATGTGATTCCTAAAAACAAAGCACCGAAAACGATAGATATAAGAATTGCAATGATTCCATCATCCAAGAGAATATTACTTGTCATTAGCATAAAAGAAACAGCGGCTGCTGAAATAATGGCAAGAATAATCATGGTAAGGACTCTTGGAAAAGAGATACTACGATCTTCTGGATTTTGCAGTTTTTTGTTTGTCCTGTTTCTTTTCATACTCTTCATAAGCGGTAACAATCTTTTGTACTAATGGATGTCGAACGACATCATTTCCTGTTAAATCAATAAAGGAGATCTCCTTGACCTTGGATAAAACCTTACGAGCCACATCTAGGCCAGACTTCGTTCCTGGTGCCAGATCCTTCTGTGAAGCATCTCCAGTGACTACCACCTTAGATCCAAATCCGATACGGGTTAAGAACATCTTCATCTGAGCTGGTGTGGTATTCTGAGCTTCATCCAGGATAATAAAGGAATTATCTAAGGTTCGACCTCTCATGTAGGCAAGAGGTGCCACCTCGATCAGTCCTTTTTCCATATTTCTCTGAAAACTCTCTTGACCCATAATTTGGTACAAGGCATCATAAAGTGGGCGAAGATATGGATCAATTTTCTGTTGGAGATCACCAGGTAAGAATCCAAGTTTCTCTCCCGCTTCGATGGCTGGACGAGTTAGAATAATGCGGCTCACATCTTCCCTTTGAAAAGCTGTAACTGCCATAGCAATGGCCAGATAGGTC
Source organism: uncultured Lachnospiraceae bacterium (assembly GCA_900317915.1). GTDB lineage: Bacteria > Bacillota > Clostridia > Lachnospirales > Lachnospiraceae > Lachnocurva. The sequence continues at coordinate 249,812 of ONIO01000001.1, forward strand.
TTACCTGTTCCAGCAGGACCGGATCCAAAGACGATCATGTTATTACGAATGGCATCCACATATTTCTTCTGTCCTAAGGTCTTAGGCTTTACTGGTTTTCCAGAAATAGTATGACAGATTAAGTCATCACTACTTTGTGTGGACTTCGAATATGCTTCTAGGTCCTTTTTGGATAAGGATAAAGCGTAATTCACATTTTGCTCTGTAATGGAAGTACCGGTCTTGGACATGGAGACCAGCTCACGAATCACATTCTTAGCAGAATGAACTCTTCTCTCATCTCCTGATATATGAACTTCCTCGCCTCTGTAGACCACATCTACATCAAGCATCTTTTCAATGATCTTAATATTTCGATCCAAGTGACCAAAGAGGTTGGACAAATCACTTTCGTTAATGTGCATTGTTTCTTCTGTCTTCATGTATAAATCTCCAAGTTATATTTCCATCGATAGTATTCTAATAATCATAGGCGTAAAATTAAGGGAGATAGATATAATTCACTCGAATGACTCGACTGCTCATCCCATGGGAATTCACAGAAATCACAGAGAGGATATTATTACCCTCAGGCATAGTAATCGGTCCAGTATACAGAGTACTTGAAACCGTAGGGTCTGATCCATCCCAAGTATAATAAATGGAGCAATCCTCGTCTGAAGTAATGCTAATCTCAGTATTCTGGGTATAGGTACCACCTTCTGGAGACAGCGTAGGCTCCGCTGGCATACTATAATTTATGGTATAGGTATTCTCACTGACCTTACCAACCTTCCCCTTACTATTAATGCAAGCGGCTCGAACGGTGGTCTCCCCGTCAGTTATCTCAATTGGTTTCCGATAGATATGACCATTCTTTTTGCTAGGATTAGATCCATCTAGCGTATAGTAGATGGTGTCTGTTCCATTGGTAGATAATACGAGAGATAGGTCAGATTCATAGGTACCGCCCTTCTTAGAAAAGGAAACTGTACCAGATACTATGGAGTCAAACAAACCCCGAATGGTATCATTAGGAGCCTTCTCCTTCAATGCCTCTAGAGACACATAGTCTTTTCGATCAACATATAACTGTATCAGTGCTTCATAGCTTTTCTTATGGGTAGGGGCAATTCGAATTGCCTTCTGATAGTAGTCCTCTGCCTTATCATAATCCTGCTCTTTTGATGCTGTCAGGCCCAGATAATAGTAGGCATCTCCATCTTCTGGTGCTTTCTTAGATGCCTTGGTAAAATACATGACAGCACTGTCATAGGACTTCGTCTCAAGTGCCTCTTTGCCACTTTCTAAGTAGTATGAATAGGAAGAGAAATATAGACCAATAGATAAAAGCAGTGCTAATGCTAAGACTAGTACCACCCCAATGATGACAAAAAGCCTCTTTCTCGGCATCTTCTTTCTTAAAAGAAGGCCATCCTCAATGGAAGGAAGCTTCCCAGTTTCCTCTAATCTTTTCAGATATGAAGACAAAACTTCCTCGTCCAAAACATTATAATCAGGCACAACCTGAACAGGTGTGCCACATTTTGGACAGTATACTTTATCATCTGGAAATTCTGTTTTACAGTTCTTACAGATCATTCGTTAAAGCTTTCCTTTATCTTTATACTAAATCTCAATGGAATGAAGGACATTACTCATTAGCATTGCAATTGTCATCGGGCCAACGCCTCCTGGCACTGGAGTAATGTGTGAAACCTTATCATATACATCATCGAAGTCTACATCTCCGCATAGCTTATTGTTTTCATCACGATCCATACCTACGTCAATCACTACTGCACCTTCTTTTACATCTTCTTTTTTGAAGAACTTAGGCTTACCAATTGCAGCAACTAAGATATCTGCCTGGCTTGTAATCTCACGCATATTCTTGGTGTGAGAATGACAAATGGTAACTGTAGCATTCTCTCTAAGCATGAGAATCGCCATTGGCTTTCCAACAATATTGCTTCGACCAACAATTACTACATTCTTCCCATCCATAGGAATATCAGATCTCTTTAAAAGTTCAATGATACCTGCTGGAGTACAAGAGACATATCCAGGACGACCAATGGATAGATTCCCTACAGAAACGGGATGGAATCCATCCACATCCTTTTTCGGATCAATTCGATCTAGGATTCTCTCCTCATTAATTTGCTTCGGAAGAGGTAACTGAACTAAGATACCATTTACATCATCTCTATGATTCAATTCTTCGATAAGGTCTAGAAGCTCCTCTTCACTGGTATCTTCTGGTAAGTTATAGGACAGAGACTTAATCCCAGTGAATTCACAGGCCTTCTGCTTATTTCGTACATAGACCTGTGATGCAGGATTCTCTCCCACCAAAATCACAGCCAAAGCAACTTCTTTTCCTTCCCTATTAAGTTTACTTACTTTATCTCGAATCTCCTCTTTAATCTCTTTGGAGATTCTCTTCCCATCTATGATCTTAGGATCCATTTCATTTACAGTTGACATGCCATTCCTCTAATATTTCTAGTATCTACCAGTCAAGACTCGCTCGCGAGTCTTGCGCGCCGGATTCGGGTCTGCTTCAGCAGACAAATTCCTGTCCGAATCCGTTCGCATCCTCGCGGAGCGTTTAACGCAGTCGGAGCTTGTACTCCGACTGAGTTAGAACAATCCGATAATCTTACCATCATCTGTTACATCAATATTATTAGCTGCTGGAACCTTAGGAAGGCCTGGCATTGTCATGATGCTTCCAGTTACAAATACAATAAATCCTGCACCAGCTGCAGCATATACTTCACGTACATGAAGGGTGAATCCCTCTGGGCGTCCTAACTTCTTTGCATCATCTGATAGAGAATACTGGGTTTTCGCTACACAGATTGGATAATTACCCATTCCAAGATCTGTTAAATGCTGTAATTCCTTATAAGCTGCAGCAGTAAATTCTACATCTTTTGCACCATAGATTTCCTTTGCAATGGTTTCCATCTTCTCCTGAAGACTTAAATCATCTTGGTATAATGGCTTAAAATGGCTTGGCTTATTCTCTAAGGTATAGAGTACTTTTTCAGCTAGGTCTTTACCACCTTCGCCGCCAAGTTCCCAAACACGGCTTAATGCAAACTCACAATTTCTCTCTTTACAGAAATTTTCAATATAAGAAGTCTCTTCCTCTGTATCAGAAATGAAGGAATTCAGGGTAACCACTACAGGTACTCCAAACTTCTGCAGATTCTCAATGTGCTTTTCTAAGTTTACAATCCCCTTTTGTAAAGCCTCCATATTTGGAGTCGTTAACTGATCCTTTGGAACTCCGCCGTTATACTTTAAGGAACGAACAGTCGCTACGAGTACTACGCAGTCCGGATGTAATCCTGCCATACGGCATTTGATATCGAAGAATTTCTCAGCACCAAGATCAGCACCAAAACCCGCTTCTGTAATGGCAATATCCCCAAGTTTCAAAGCAGCCTTTGTAGCCTTCACACTGTTACAGCCATGTGCAATATTAGCAAATGGACCGCCATGAACAATGGCTGGTGTATGCTCTAAGGTCTGAATAATATTTGGGCGAATTGCATCCTTTAGAAGGGCTGCCATCGCTCCAACGGCATGTAAGTCAGCAGCAGTTACAGGCTCACCAGAAAAATTATAGGCAACAATAATCTTCGATAAGCGTTCCTTTAAGTCATGGATATCATCAGCTAAACAAAGAATTGCCATGATCTCAGATGCAACCGTAATCTGGAAATGATCCTCACGAACCATGCCATCTGCTTTTGCGCCAAGACCGACCACTATATTACGAAGGACACGATCATTCATGTCTAAACAGCGCTTCCAAACCACGCGTCTCGGATCAATTCCTAAGCTATTGCCCTGCTGAATATGATTATCAAGCATGGCTGCAAGAAGGTTATTGGCAGAGGTAATGGCATGGAAATCACCTGTAAAGTGGAGATTCAAATCTTCCATTGGAACGACCTGTGCCATTCCACCGCCTGCGGCACCACCCTTAATACCAAAGCAAGGTCCTAAGGATGGTTCACGAAGAGCGAGTACCGCTTTTTTGCCCAGTTTATACATGGCCTGGCCTAGACCAATCGATGTTGTTGTCTTACCCTCACCAGCTGGTGTTGGATTTATGGCAGTTACAAGAACCAATTTACCATCTTCTTTTGCATCCAATTTCTTAAGGTATTCCTCAGAGATCTTAGCCTTATATTTTCCATAAAGATCAAGATCATCCATAGTCATCCCCAATGATTCAGCAACCTTCCAAATTGGTTCCATCTTGCATTCCTGTGCAATTTCGATATCGCTTTTCATTTTCTCATACTCCTTCTTCAGACAGTAAACGTTCAAACTCCTCTATCGTCAATAGAATCCTACGTGGCTTGGTACCCTCTTCAGGGCCAACAACTCCGAAGTCTTCTAATTGATCCATGATTCGCGCAGCTCGATTGAATCCAATCTTAAAATTACGCTGCAGCATTCCTATTGATCCTTTTTCCTTTTCGATGACAAGCCTTGCAGCATCTGCAAAGTATTCATCTCTATCATTGGTAAAGCCGCCACCATTTCCATCAATGGACAAGTAACCGTCCTGCTCTGTTTTATTCATTTCCTCCTGAATCTGAGGATCATATCCCTTATGGGCATTATTATCCTTAAGGAACTTCACAACCCTGCCAACTTCTTCATCTGATACAAAGCAGCCCTGAACACGAATAGGCTTGGTAAGTCCCTGGGGAAAGTAAAGCATATCACCCTTACCCAAGAGTTTCTCCGCTCCAACCATGTCTAAAATGGTTCTTGAATCCACACCGGACGTAACGGAGAAGGCGATTCTACTAGGCATATTGGCCTTAATTAATCCTGTAATGACATTTACAGAAGGACGCTGTGTAGCAACAATCAGATGAATTCCAGCAGCTCTCGCTAACTGAGCCAATCTAGTAATAGACTCCTCAACTTCCTTAGCTGCGACCATCATAAGATCCGCTAACTCGTCCACAATGACAACCAACTGAGGCATCTTTTCAGCATCAATCATCTGCTCGTCCCCATTTTCGTCATACACCGTCATTTTACCATTTTTAATTCGGCTGTTGTATCCCTTCATATCTCGCACATGGGTGTCAGCGAACTTCTTATAGCGAAGAGTCATCTCATTAACAGCCCACTGCAGTGCAGCAGATGCCTTCTTTGGATCTGTTACAACCGGGATTAATAAATGAGGAATTCCGTTATATACAGATAGTTCTACAACCTTAGGGTCAATCATGATGAACTTTACCTCATCTGGCTTCGCCCGGTATAGGATACTCATAATGATAGTATTGATACATACAGACTTACCAGAGCCCGTTGCACCAGCGATCAAAAGGTGTGGCATCTTTGCAATATCAGAAACCACAACCTTACCTGCGATATCTCGACCAACTGCAAAAGCGATATTGGATTTCGCATTTTGAAAATCCGGTGATTCCACAACATCACGGAATGCAACCATAGATGCTTCCTTATTGGGGACCTCGATACCAATCGCAGCCTTCCCAGGAATTGGCGCCTCGATTCGGATGTCTGTAGCAGCCAGATTCATCTTGATATCATCCTGGAGATTAACAATTCGGCTAACCTTCACACCCATCTCAGGCTGCAGTTCATATCTAGTAACTGCAGGTCCACAACTGATATCTGTAATCTGTACATTAATGCCGAAGTTCTTTAGTGTCTCTTGCAATTTTTGCGCTGTCTCATGAAGGAACCTATCATTTTCTCGGCCCTTATTTTTTACCTTATTCAGTAATTCTACCGATGGATAAATGTAAGGCGTATCCACATCCTGAGCATGATCCGTAGTTTCCGTAGCAGTTGTTCTTTTTGATAAAGAACTTCCCATAGTAGTTGCAGGCTTATGAATACCTGTCTCTGTGTATTCGGAATGAATCTCTGGCTCTATAACGGGACCTGGAGCAGGAACCACAGGTCGGCTTGGCTTGACCTCTGTTGGCTCTGAAGCCCTTACAGGTACTGACTCTCTAACCGGATTAGATGACGGAGTACTAGGAAGCTCTCCTCTGCTAGAATCCATACTACTATGGATTCTTGGACTGGTAGAGGTATTCTCTTCTGTACCATCCGCATGGAGTTTATAGCGGTCTACCGTGCTCACTTCAAGGGGCTGACCAGGTATGCCTAACTGGACTTCACTAATCTCATCTCCATTTTCAAAGTCGCCTTGGATTGGACTAGCCAAATCAGAATGAATCTGTGTATCTAAAGTTACGCCTTGGATTCTACGGTCTCTTCGAAGTCCCTCTTCCTCTCCATTTCTAGTAATCTTACTTTCTCTTACTTCAACCTTCTGTCTGCCAGGAGCTTTTTTAAAAGTATCCCTTGCCACTTCAGGATGCTCTTCACGGATACGTTTCGGATTCTCGATCAGAAGATTGGGGCCTTCCTTTTCTCTCTGCTCCATCATGGCTTCGTATTTTTTCTTTTGCTTCTGGATCTTTTTCACCCCAGATCTCTCAGACATCAGGATAAAAAAGAGAAGCAGGGCCAGAACATCAATCACATAGGCACCAATGGTACCAAATGCAGTGGTAAAAAAGTCTGCAAAGATACCGCCAAAGAAGCCACCACCTAAGTGATGCTCTCGGCTATACATAAATGCGAATCCAGCTCCAACAGAATCCTGTCCATGGACAAATAATTCCGTTAGCATCATAAGAAACCACGCAAACATTCCTGCATAGATTAGTTTTCTAAGAGCATAAGCACTGTTACGATTAGAGATGTAATAAAAGACTCCCAGAACCATTGCAGCTGGAACTAAATAATTCACTACACCAAATAATCCAAAGAAAAATCCACAGATCGTATTACCAATGACTCCACCAAGTCCCAGATTACCAATAAATAAAAGTACAGTAACTGCAATGAAGAGTATCAGATATACATCTACTAGGAAGTCTGGGCGCTCACTTGGATTTTCCATCTTAGTGGCTGCTTTCTTTTCACTCTTCTTTGCCTTGGTATTCGCTGTGGTCTTTCGTGGGTTACTCTTTCGACTTGTATTTTTCTTTTTATTCGACGTTTTATTCTTATTAGACGCCATACGATCTCCATTACTTATAAAAAACAAAAGGGGACAATCCATCCACTATATTTAGTATATCAAACGATATTATATTAGCATATTTGGGTTATAGTGTCAGTAAATCCTCTCTTTCATTCCATAAAAAAAGAGGCTAAAAATAGCCTCTTTTTCATCATATTTATCAGCCAATCAAATAATGATATAGTTCCTGATATTTTTCCTTCTGATGGCTCCAGGAATAATCCTTTTGCATTCCTCTTTCCACCATCTTATTCCAGTCCACCTTCTTTTCAAAGAAAACAAACTTCGAATAATTAACTGTCTTTAAAAGCTCGTCTCCATTATAGTTTGCAAAGGAGAAGCCATCTCCAGTATGCTCATACTCATTAAAGGGCTCTACGGTGTCCTTTAAACCACCTGTCTCACGTACAATTGGTACTGTTCCATAGCGGAAGGATATGAGCTGGGTAAGACCACATGGTTCAAACTGAGATGGCATGAGAAATGCATCTGCAGCAGCATAAAGCTTACGAGCCAACTGATCCGAATAACAAATATTCGCAGAGATTCGATCTGGATACTTCCAAGCGTAATGACGGAACATATTCTCATACTGGGAATCACCTGTTCCGATTACAACCAGCTGGGTGTTCTCATCACAGATGCCCTCGATACAGTAATTAATTAGGTCTAGACCCTTCTGATCTGTCAGACGAGATACCAGACCAATCATATACTTCTTGCGATCAACGGTAAGTCCCAACTCTTCCTGGAGTTTTTCCTTATTCACCTTCTTATTACGGCGGAAGTTAGATACATTAAACTTCTTATAGATGGCATCATCTGTCTCAGGGTCATAAGAGGAATAGTCGATACCATTCACAATACCCTGCATATCAAAATGTCTCGATGCAAGAAGGCCATCTAATCCCTCGCCATAATATGGTGTCTGAATCTCCTCTGCATAGGTATTGGATACGGTTGTAATATAATCTGCATAGACCAAGCCGCCCTTTAGCATATTGCCAGACTTATTAAATTCCAGCTTATCTGGAGTGAATAATTCCATTGGAAGGCCTGACAGACCCTGCAGGGTTTTGACATCCCATACGCCCTGGAAACGCAAATTATGAATGGTCATAATGGTCTTAATATTCCAGAAAAATGGGTTGGCCTGAAACTCAGTCTTCAGATACACAGGAATCAGTCCCGTCTGCCAATCATGGCAGTGGATTAAGTCTGGTCGAAAACCAATGACAGGTAGAGCAGATAGAACAGCTTTATCAAAAAAAGTAAACCGTTCCATGTCTCTTCTAGTCTCGCTGTAAGGATAGAAGCAATCGAAGTAGTCTAAATTATCAATAAAGTAATATGTGATGCCTTGATACTTATACTGCATCACACCTACATACTTTTCTCCAATATATGGGCCACATCCCATATTAAAGTGAGTAACATACTCAAACTCATCACGAAACTGTGGTGGAATACAGGTATAATCTGGCAGAAAGACTCTGACATCCCAAATCTCTGGATCAAATTCCTTAGGCAAAGCGCCTACAACGTCTGCCAATCCACCTGTTTTAACGAATGGTACACACTCACTAGCTGCAAAAAGAATTTTCTTCATTCTTCTTCCCCCTCGCAACAATTTAGAAGAGACCTATGATCACATGTAAATAATTTTTAAAAACCCTTACGCTTCGTCTGGCTCATCCCAGTTATGATATACATTCTGTACATCGTCATCCTCATCTAAGAGATCTAAGATACGACGGATGCACTTAATATCCTCTTCATCAGACAGGCTAACACGAGTCTGAGGAAGCATAGTAACTTCTGCCTCAGCCATAACGATGCCTTCCTTCTCTAATGCTTCACGAACTACAGAAAAGTCCTCTGGAGCAGTAAGTACTTCGAAGCCATCTTCTGTCTCAGCGAAATCATCTGCGCCAGCATCTAATGCAATCATCATCAGATCATCGCCTGCCATATCGCAGTCTTCCTTAGAGATCAGAATCTGACCCTTCTGATCAAACATATAGGATACACAACCCTGTGTACCAATGCTTCCATGTCCCTTTGTAAATGCGTTACGAACATTAGAAGCTGTACGGTTACGGTTATCTGTAAGACACTCTACAATAATTGCAGTTCCGCCAGGACCATATCCCTCATAGGTTACAGTTTCATAGTTAACGGCGTTTGCATCACCAGCAGCCTTCTTAATACCACGCTCAATGGTATCGTTTGGCATATTTGCTGCCTTAGCCTTAGCAATAACATCACGAAGCTTGGAGTTATTGTTAGGGTCTGGTCCGCCCTCTTTAACTGCAACTGCAATCAGACGGCCAATAATAGTAAAGGACTTACCCTTTGCAGCGTCGTTCTTTTCCTTCTTGTGCTTAATGTTTGCAAATTTTGAATGTCCTGACATGTTTCTAATACCTTTCTAACATTTATATGCTTAAATTCTAGCATTTTTATATATGTGCTTCAAGATTGAAGCAGGGTTTACATTTCTCTAGAATCGTCCTCTAATGAGGTTACTTCTTGATTAGGCTCTTCCTGGGTAACCAAAACCTCAGAAATCATACGATTATGTACCCCTAAGACGTGAAAGACATAGCCATCGGAATGAATGGTAAAAGTCTCATTCTCCTCTGGGATACGTCCGATTCGATTAATCAAGAATCCGTTCAGGGTTTCAATATCCTCCATCTGAAGGTTGGAATGCAAAATCTCATTCACTTCCTCTAGCGGGGTCTTTCCTTCCATTCGGAACTCATCCTTGCGGATTTTCTGAACCGTCTTTGGATCATTATCATGTTCATCCTGGATATTACCTACAATCTCTTCGATAATATCCTCCATAGAAACCAGACCGCTGGTCTGTCCATACTCATCTACAACAATTGCCATATGCATTTTTAATAGCTTCATAGTTGTAAGAAGGGTATAAATCCCATGGGTCTCTGGAACTGTCTCTGCAGGGCGAAGTAAGTCATCCATGTCCCGAAGCTTTTCGTGGAAACGATTGGTATCCATGGTGAGATCTAGAATATCCTTGATATGGATAATACCAATAATATTATCCAGAGAATCCAGATACACAGGTAATCTGGAATATGGGCAAGACTGGAAGCGAAGAATCGCCTGATGCAAGTCCATATTTCCATCCAAGGATTCGATATCATTTCGATGAATCATAATGTCTTTTACACATTTATCATCTAATTCAAAAACATTCTGAACCATCTGGGCCTCAGAGGGAAGAATCGCTCCTGTTTCATTGCCTTCGCTTACCATGGTAAGAATCTCTTCTTCCGTTACCTCATCGATATTATTCTTTTGCTTTCCAACAAAGAGAATCGCTAAGATATATGCCAAGCGATCACTTAGGAAAAAGCATGGAAATAAAATAAGATGCACCAAGCGAAAGATCCAGGCAAAGTATCTCACTCCAGCAAGGGGACGGACAGTAAATACATAGTATGGCAAATAGATTGCTATACAAAGATAAACCAGAAATATAGCCACAAGGAATAAGCATACAAAGCCTATGCCATCTAGATACTTGGAGAGAATAAAGGCTCCAAAAATCTGAGAAAGAACTCCATTTACCAGGGTTAACATGAGATAGATACGTTTCGTCTTCTCTGTGTTTTGATGATAACTCTCAACAAGGGAACCGCGTCGCTTTTCCTGATCCATAAAATCCCGGTATACATTTTCTGGTAATTCAATCACAGAAAAATAGAATGCAGAGCAAAAAATGGTTATGAAATTAAGAATTATTATGGCTGAAACTATAAGAATACCCATCATTCAAAATAATGCTTTCTTGAAACTTCTCTACCATTCTGATAATAAATTCGTGGAATACGATTACCTAGGTCACAGGCAAACTCGTAATTGAATCTACCGGATAAATCACCTAGCTCCTCAAGTGTAATCTCACGATCCTGATCTCTTCCTACAAGAGTGACCTTATCAAGCATCTTGGCCTCTGGAATAGATGTGATATCTACCATGAGCTGATCCATGCAAACACGACCAAGGATTGGCGCCTTCTTGCCATGGATTAACACATAACCGCAATTGGACAGACCCCTTGAATAGCCATCCCCATAGCCAACAGGAATGGTTGCTACTCGTAAATCATCCTCTGTAACAAAAGTTCCGCCATAACTAATTGGACGTCCAGCAGGAAGTTCCTTGATATGAACGATTCGACTGTAAAGTGATAGTGCAGGCTTTAAATCAAAGGAATGGTCCATCTCCTCAGAAGGCCAAAGACCATACATGGTAATTCCAGCACGGACCATCTCAAAGTCAGCCTCTGGAAACTCTAAAATAGCCGCACTATTTGCTGCATGGTGAATGGGAAATGTAACCCCTACATCCTCTAAAGCCCGAATCATCTGGCGAAACAGTTCTAACTGCTCTCTCGCCCATGTCTTATCTGCTTCATCGGAGCGTGAAAAGTGGGTAAATATACCTTCGAAAGTGAGATTCGGTAACTGGGAAATCTTCTGAATACACTCTACAGATTCACGATCCACCTGAAATCCAATTCGGCCCATTCCCGTATCAATCTTAATATGAACCGGAGCCACTTTATTTAATCGCACTGCTGTATCTGAAAAAGCCTTTGCCATATCATAGCGAAAAATAGTTGGTCGGATGTCATTCAGAATCATCTCTTCATAGGATTCTGAAAAGGTATAGCCAAGTATCAAAATTGGCTTCTTTATACCATTCTCTCTTAATTCCATTGCTTCATCTACTGTGGCTGCAGCATATCCAAAGATATAATCTACCTTCTCTAATACCTTAGCGATTTCCACAGCACCATGACCATAGGCATCCGTTTTAACGACAGCCATAATCTTCGTATCCTGTGGGATATTGGATCGCATTGCATTCAAGTTATCAAGTATATTGTCTAGATTAATTTCAGCCCAGACACGGTTATAGTCCATTACGAAACTCCTTTGTAATTCCTATGTTTCTCAAAATTTAACATTTTATTATAGTAGCACTTTAGGAATGTAGTCAAGGATATCATCTGGTCTAAGGGAATACACTGAGGTATCCCTCACGGCTAGATCTCCTGCTTTTCCATGTAAATATACAGAAAGAGGTGCTGCCACTTCTGAATTCACATGTTGGGCCATAAATCCTGCGATCATGCCAGCCAATACATCTCCAGAGCCACCAACGCTCATTCCATTATTTCCAGTTAGGTTTAGATAGGTATTACCATAGGGAACACTTGTTACACAAGTTGCATTCTTTAATACAACAGTGGCTTGATAATCCCTAGAGAACTCTTCTGCCAAGGGGATCATATGCTCTAAAACATAGGAATTAGAGACCTTCCTTAAACGGGCCATCTCTGCAATATGAGGGGTGACTACGATTCCCATATGAGGCTTTAAAAGTCTCATTGGATTCTTGGAAAGGATGTTTAATCCGTCAGCATCTAAAATCAAAGGCACCTGGACATTATCAAAAATATAATCAAATATCTTTTCGGATAAGGTACCTACTCCAAGACCTGGCCCCATTAATACCACATCTGCCCATTCCAAATCCGCCTTTATATTATCCTCTATCAGCTTACTGCCGTAGGTATCAATTAAAGCTTCTGGCAATTTGCTCTGAATGATTTCACGATTTCTCTCATCTGTTAATACTTTTACCAGACCGGCGCCGCAAAGATATGCTGCCTTGGCAGAAAAATAAGCTGCACCTGCCATCTGATAGGAACCAGCCACCACAAGAACATGTCCATAGGATCCCTTATTACTTCCAGCAAAACGACGCGGAAGCATAGCGCTAATATCGATATCTTCTAAAACCCTACAGCCAGTTTTCTCTACACTGTCTAGCTTCTGAATTCCAACATCACGAAGGATTATTTCTCCTGCATATTCACGGCCTGGATAGAGAAGAAGTCCTGTCTTCTCATAGGCAAATGTCACGGTGTAATCGCATCGCACGGCAGTTCCCATAACATGACCATCTAAAGAAGAGATACCACTTGGGATATCTACGCCAAATCGAAGTCCCGAAAATTCATTAAACTTTTCGATGATTGCCGCAGCATCTCCTTCAACCATGCGGGATAAGCCTGTGCCAAAAGCACCATCGATCAAAACATCACAATCCTTTAAGTCTTCGATTTCATTGGTAAAAGTAACATGACATTTTTCTGCAATGAGATACTGTCTCTTTGCTTCATTTTTAAGGTTCATGGGATTACTTAAGTAATACACTCTTGTCTCCACCCCACGCAGGGCAAAAAGACGAGCAGCCAGGACACCATCTCCACCATTATTTCCTGAGCCAGCTAAGACACCAACCCTTTTCGGACTAGGTACTACCCTAAGAATCTCTTCAAAGAGGCTAGATCCAGCACGTTCCATAAGAGACGCACTTGGAATACCAATTTCCTCAATCATGTAACGATCGATTTCTTGCATTTCCTTACCGGTATACACATTCCTCATAATTGATCCTCAATTCCAGTTCGAATTTATTCAACAATTGATCACTTTTAATACAAAAGATACCTTGCCACATGGTAAGGTATCTTCCTACATCGTATGTATTAGTTATTCTCCTTGGTAGAAAAATTCTCCATCGGGCGATCCGTTTGTTCCTCATGAGATGGCAACAATTCTGGGTCCTTTAAATCCGATGGTTTCTCACCTTCCGCCTTCATGATTTTCTGATTCTCATCCTTAGGAGGTGTCATGACCATACGGCCTTCCCCACCCTGGATATCTTCGTATCGCACATCAAAGAGAGTCATCACATCTCTTCCAAATACGTCATGCATGTAAGAGTAGATTTCCTTATTATTGATGATACGATTTTGCTTTCGAATAATATTCTTCTTCAGTTCTACACGGAATTCATCAATCCACTGGGAAATCTTTTCTTCTTCCTCTTGATTAATCCGAATACGGCTGTAGCAAAAGCTCATGGTTAATAGCATGAGCTTCTTATTCTCTTTTTGTAATTCCCGTGGTAGTTCTAAGAGTTCATCCTCAATCTCAGCAATTTTCTCATTGGCTTCATTAATGAGACGCGTGTCATCTGACATGGCCTTATCTGTATCCTGTGGTCCCTCAGCTGAATCGTCCATATTTTGAACAATATTAGACATTAAGTCAGCCTTCACCCTTTTCAATTTGATCAGGTCACTATTTAACTGTCCTTGTTTACTTAAAATATCACGGACAATCTGTTCTTGAAGCTGTACTTCTGCTGGCTTACCAGTCAGTGCAAATAATCGATGCCATTTTTGGTCTAGAACAAGAACAGGCACATTGACTCGACTAACTGCATCGCGAAATCCTTCCTCATCCATGCTTCATACCTCATTTTTTCTGCATGATATTATAGGATAACTGCATAAGAGAATCAGACAGATGAACATTCTGAACAGTTACGTCCTCAGGTACATCTAAATCCACCAGGGCAAAGTTCCAAATGGACTTGATTCCCAAGTCAATCACCATCTCAGCAGCCTGGGTCGCATTCGCTCTTGGTAGGGTCAATGCAGCGATATCCACCTGATGAGTCTTCACAAATTCAGGCAGTTCATCCATCATAGATACAGGGATATCACGAATCATCTTACCCTTTAAGTCTGGATTAACATCGAAGAAACCAACCATCTTAAATCCCAAATTATCAAAATGCATATAGCGAGAAATCGCCTGGCCTAAGTTACCCATACCAATAACAATAATATTATGTGTATGGTCTAAGCCAAGAATCTTACCAATCTCATCATGAAGATATTGAACATTATAGCCATAGCCCTGCTGTCCAAATCCGCCGAAATTATTAAGATCCTGGCGAATCTGAGATGCGGTAATATGCATTGCATTCGACAAGTCACCAGAGGAAATACGATCAACTCCTCTCTCCAGTAATTCATCTAAGTATCGATAATATCGTGGTAATCTACGAATAACCGCATTGGAAATACCCTTTGCCATTTTTTCTGCTCCTCTATTTGAAAAAGAAAAAGTTCGTTAAAAAATAAACATTCTAACTTTATCTTAGTTTTAATTTGGGTAATTGTCAACAAATGTATATGAACAAAATTAGATACGGAATCACTCTGGAAGGCTCTCTAATTCCATTGATAAATCTTCCCATTCATTGTAAATCTGGTCCAAGTTCGCCTGGATTTTTTCTCTTTCAGCGGTCAATTCATTTAGCTTACTAGAATTCTTCTGGATCTCTGGATCCTCAAATTTTAAATCAATGACAGCGATCTTTTCTTCAAAGTCACTTATCTTCGTTTCAGCATCAGCTAGAGCCTTCTCAACCTTTTTTCGAGCCGCCTTACGTTTCTTCTGCTCTGCATAATCAATCACACCCTCACTCATCTGATTGGAAGAGGTAGAATCACTAGATAGTTTTCCATTATTTGAAGACACAGAAGTAGTCAAATTTGCATCCGCTAAGGCTGTTTTTTTCTCCATATAGTAATCGTAATTACCTAGATATTCTATTAATCCATGGGCATTAATCTCAAGAATTCTCTGTGCCGTCTGATTGATAAAATATCGATCATGGGACACATAGAGAATCGTTCCGGTATAAGCATTCAGAGCATCTTCAAGGATCTCTTTGGACTCCATATCCAAGTGGTTGGTAGGCTCGTCAAGGATAAGGAAGTTAGCCCCTGACAGCATAAGCTTTGCTAAGGACACACGACCTCTCTCTCCACCTGACAAGTCAGAAATCCGCTTAAATACATCATCTCCCTGAAAACGGAATGCTGCTAGGACGGAACGGACCTTGGTATTATCTAGATTCGGATATGCATTCTGCAATTCCTGGAATAAGGTATTGGACTCATCTAGATTCTGCTGTTCCTGGTCATAGTAACCAATCGTTACATTGCTTCCAATCTTCACAGTTCCAGCATCTGCCTTAGTTATGCCATTAATAATCTTAAGCATTGTAGTTTTACCGGTTCCATTGTCACCTAGAATGGCAACTCGATCCTGTCTAGAGACATGGAAGGAAAGATGATCAAAAAGTCCGATTCCATCAAACCCCTTTGCCAGGTTATCCACGTCTAACACATCATTTCCAGAACGGGAATTCGGTTCAAGGTTAAGATTCATACCGCCTTCGATGACCACTGGCATTTCAACACGTTCCATTTTATCAAGAACTTTCTTACGGCTCTCTGCACGCTTAATGGACTTTTCTCGGTTAAAGCTCTGTAATTTCTCAATAACAGCTTCCTGGTGTTCGATTTCCTTTTGCTGCTTATCATATTCTCTCTGAAGGGTTACCAGTAAGTCTCTCCTCTGCTGCGTATAGGCCTTGTAATTACCTGTAAATAAATGAGCAGGATGCATAGATAAGTCCAGTGCATGATCGATGGTTCGATTTAAGAAGTATCGATCGTGGGCCACAATGATAACAGCTCCGCTATAATTTGCCAAGAATGTCTCTAACCATTCAATTGAGTGTAAGTCCAAATGGTTAATCGGCTCATCTAAAAGAAGTACATCTGGCTTCGATACAAGGAGTCGTCCCAAAGACACCCTGGTCTTCTGCCCGCCAGACAGCATTGAAAAGGTCTTCTGAAAATCAGATTCTACAAATCCTAAGCCCTTTAATACACCTGCTACTTCACTGCGAAATACCAAGCCACCATCCTTTTCAAAATCTTCGCTTTTACGATGATAATTGACCAGCAACTGATCCAATGCATCCCCTGTCAGAGTCGCCATGGATGCCTCCATGTCTCTTAGTTCCTGCTCTCTTTGAATCAAATCCTCTCTCGCCGACAGGACAATATCATAGATTGTGCCAGTTCGATCAGTCTCCTGATACTGAGCCAAATAGCCTAACTTCTTACCACTAGCAAGTGTTACAGAGCCAGAATCCGGCTCTAATTCACCTACAATTGTCTTTAAAAGAGTTGACTTTCCTGTTCCATTGGAGCCTAAGATACCAAGTTTCTCTCGCTCCTCTAACTGGAAGGAAATATTATGAAAAATCACATCTGATCCAAAGGACTTGGTCAGTCCCGAACAGGTCAATACAAAAGCCAAAGCTTATTCCTCACTATCTAATGTATTCTTAATCGCAAGAATAAATTCTTCACTATTTAAAACGATAGGGTTTTTAAGAGATGTAATACGAGCTAAGTCACCTGTCATCTCACCCTTTTCAATGGTATCAATGGTTGCCTTCTCTAATCGATCCGCAAATTGAGATAACTCTGGAATCTGATCCAATTCGCCGCGCTTTCTCAAAGCACCTGTCCATGCGAAAATTGTGGCAACGGAATTGGTGGATGTAGTCTCGCCTTTTAAGTACTTGTAGTAGTGTCTCTGTACAGTTCCATGTGCAGCCTCATACTCATAATAACCATTTGGAGAAACCAAAACCGAGGTCATCATTGCCAGAGAACCAAATGCACTAGACAGCATATCGCTCATGACATCACCATCATAGTTTTTACATGCCCAGATGAATCCACCTTCAGATTTCATGACACGGGCAACCGCATCATCGATTAAGGTATAAAAATATTCGATACCTGCAGCCTCAAAAAGTGGTTTATATTTCTCATCATACTTCTCCTGGAAGATGTCCTTAAAGGTATGATCATACTTCTTAGAAATCGTATCCTTAGTGGCAAACCATAGATCCTGCTTTTTTTCAAGCGCATATGTAAAGCAGCTGTCGGCAAAGGACTCAATGGAAGGAATCAGGTTGTGAAGGCCCTGCACCACACCAGCGCTATCAAAGTCATGAACCGTAACACGCTCCTCATGACCATCTGCGGCAGTATAGACCAATTCAACCTTACCAGGTCCTGGAATCTTCATCTCTACATCACGGTAGACATCACCATAAGCATGACGTGCAATGGTGATTGGCTTCTTCCAGGTACGAACATTCGGCTCAATGCCCTTTACAATAATAGGTGCACGGAATACTGTTCCATCTAAGATTGCACGAATTGTGCCATTTGGGCTCTTCCACATCTTCTTCAGATTGTATTCTTCTACACGAGCTGCATTTGGAGTAATAGTCGCACACTTAACTGCAACGCCATACTTCTTCGTCGCATTTGCAGAATCGATGGTAACCTGATCATCTGTTTCATTTCTGTGCTCTAAGCCAAGGTCATAATACTCAGCCTTTAAGTCCACATAAGGAAGTATAAGATGCTCTTTAATCATCCCCCAAAGGATTCGGGTCATCTCATCTCCATCCATCTCTACCAATGGAGTTTTCATCTGAATCTTTGCCATTTTTCATACCTCTTTCTAATCTTTTTTCTTTCCTTAATATTGTTAAGATTATCGAACACTAAGAACGTGGAAAATGAATTCCATTATTTTCCTGAAACAGGACAGCCAGATCCTTATCCTGTTCTCCTGTACCAAGGGCATACTTATCATAAAAAGCATTCATAATCTTAATTGCAGCCTCTCGATTCGCCTCGTATTCAGGAAAAACCAAATCGAATCCGAAAACGTGAACTCGTACAAGTAAGTAATGGTCCTTCTCCTGAATGGATACTTCGGCTTCAAAAGGAGTAATACAATTTTTAAGATATATATAAAAGAAATAAATTGTAAAGAATAACTTGGTGTCATTTAGGCTACCAGATTCTAGGAGTTCATCTGAAATTGGACGAATCCGAAAGCGACGATCATTATCTCTTGAGATCTTCTCTAAAAAGTTCTCTCGAAATTCCGGAAAGGGTTTGGGATTCAGGATATAATCGCTCATGAATATGGAGAATAGTTCCTGATAGAAATTCTCATCTTGCATGGGAGTCTCTGGATTCATCGAGAGAATGCCTCTTCGAATGGAATTATAGGTCTTCATCAGATCCCAATCCAAACGTCTGTCATGGTTCTCCCAATAGGTGGAGATATCCGAACTCAAAAGAGAATCCTTAAGATTGGACTGCATAGGGTCAATCATCAGACCGCTTTCATCTTGAAATGCATCCTGTAAAGCTTCCACGACATCCCTAAGATTCATAAAAGGCTTCACAACCGTGCGGAAAATCTGGTACTTATTAATACACTCTAAAAGTGGAGGTATATTATCATAGTTACTCGTAAGAATGATTCTTGTCATAGGGAATCCGTAGGCAATTGCCTCAATGAGATCATAGCTTGTACCGTAGCTTGTCTCAAAGGGACAAATCATAACATCTGGAAATAAATTACTTACTTCAGCTAGTGCCTCTTCTGGTTTCGTTACAAAAACCAATTGATCATCTACATATTCAGATAGTGTGCGTAATTCACGCATATCCCTAGGATTATCCTCGAATATGACAACACTTTTCATATCACTTACCTCAAATAACAGATAAAAAACTGCTTCCATTCGGTCAAAAGTATACCAAAACACAGGAATAGGGTAAAGACTTCCGTCTCTACTTTTTCACCGTACTAAAATCGATTTCGTTCATTGGTAAATATATATTTTGAGGGATAACATATGACCTATCATAAAATTGGTTTTATCGGTTTGGGATTAATTGGAGGCTCCATTGCAAAGGCAATTCATGGACTCTATCCTGACACGGAAATAATTGGACATGCGTCAAGACGCTCTACTTTGGAAAAAGCATATGCAGATCATGTAATTCATAATGATGACTTTCTACCTATAGAGGATTTCTCAGAGTGTGATGTCATCTTTTTATGCGGTCCAGTCATGGTTAACTGCAACTATTTAAAGAAGCTACTGCCATATCTTAAGGAGACCACCCTTATTACAGATGTAGGTTCTGTAAAGGGGGACATCCATGAAGCCATTCGTTCTCTTGGGCTATCCAAGCAGTTTATCGGTGGTCACCCAATGGCAGGTTCTGAGGCCATAGGATACGACAATTCCAATCCATTCCTACTTCAGAATGCCTTCTATATCCTAACTTGTGACCCTGAGATGGATTCCAATAAATTGGACGAGTTTCAGGCTTATGTGAAGAGTTTTGGTGCAGTACCTATTGCTTTGTCCCCAGAGGAGCATGACTTTGCAACTGCTGCAATCAGTCATCTTCCACACTTGATATCAGCCTCTCTGGTTAATCTGGTTCGAAAGGAAGATACCAAGGATCAGATTCTGAAGACATTAGCTGCTGGTGGATTTCGTGATATTACACGTATCTCTTCCTCCTCTCCTGTCATGTGGCAGAATATCTCCCTGGCAAATCAGGAGAAGATTATTAAGTTAATCGATCTCTACTTAGAGTCCTTAGGGGAGTTTCGCGAGGCCATTGTAGCAGGTGATGCGGAGCGACTGATTTCTCTTTTTTCTAATGCCAAGGAATACCGTGACTCCTTACCTATCACAGACCGAGGAGTTCTATCAACTTCCAATGAGATCTACCTCTTTATCGAGGACCGTGTCGGTGGTATCTCTGAAGTGGCAAAGCTATTAGCAGATCACTCCATTAGTATTAAGAATATTAGCATCATCCATAACCGTGAATTCGAGGATGGTGTTCTTCGTTTAGAGACCTACGAAGCAGAAGATAAGAAAAAGGCCCTTACTCTATTAAGAGAAAACGGCTTTATGATTCGTGAGAAACGATAAGGAGACAAGATGAATCCATCCCCATTTTCAGAAAAGATAATGCCTTTAAAAGGTGAAATCACTGTCCCTGGTGATAAGTCTATCTCCCACCGTTCTGTCATGTTCGGCTCCCTATCCAAGGGAAAAACTTTTATTACAGGCTTCCTAGATGGTGCAGACTGTAGATCAACCATCGCTGCATTTCAAAAGATGGGCATTGCCATTGAAAAGGATCAGAATCATGTCATAGTTTACGGCAAGGGACTTGAAGGTCTAAGCCAGCCAAGTAGCGCCCTAGATATGGGGAATAGCGGAACTACCACTCGACTGATAAGCGGTATCTTAGCAGGACAGTCATTCACCAGTCATCTCACAGGAGATGCCTCTATTCAAAAGCGTCCCATGGGCCGAATCATTGATCCATTAACACAAATGGGAGCTAATATCTCATCTGATTGTGGTAATCAATGCGCTCCCTTAACAATTCGCCCCGCCACTCTCCACGGGATTCACTATCAATCCCCTGTTGCATCTGCTCAGGTAAAGTCCTGTGTTCTACTTGCTGGACTCTATGCAGAGGGAGAGACCACTGTAACAGAGCCAGCGATATCTAGAGATCACACCGAGCGAATGCTTCGAAGCTTCGGCGCAGACATTCAATCCAACGCAATGGAGAAAAGTGCACGTATCATCGGGCATCCGACCCTGATCGGCCAATCTATTCAGGTGCCATCTGACATCTCCTCCGCCGCTTACTTTTTGGCAGCAGGACTGATTACCCCAAATAGTGAGATCCTCCTTCATAATGTGAATACGAATCCTACAAGAGCCGGTATCCTAAAAGTCATCCAGGATATGGGTGGCTCCATAAAATATGAGAATCAGCACATTGTTTCTGGTGAAGAAGTAAGTGATCTTATCGTAAGAACCTCATCCCTTACAGGATGTACCATTGAGGGAGACTTAATTCCAACCCTAATCGATGAAATACCTATGATTGCAGTCCTTGCAGCTTTTGCTCAAGGTACAACCTATATTCGTGATGCTAAGGAATTACGTGTGAAGGAATCTGACCGTATACAGTCTATTACTGAGAATCTCTTAGCTATGGGTGCTGATATCACAGCAACTGAGGATGGTATGATTATTCGAGGTGGTAAGCCTCTCCATGGTGCCTCTATTCAGACCCACTTGGATCACAGAATCGCAATGGCCTTTACCATTGCAGGATTAGCCTGTGATGGAGCTATCTCTTTAGATCATCCAGATTGCGTGGATATCTCCTATCCTAACTTCTATGAACAGGTCCAATCGCTGATACAGGAATGATAGAAATGTAAACCAAGCTTGAGGTTGGTTTACATTTAAAAAGACCTCCTATCGGAATACACCAATAGGAGGTCTTCGTATGTCATATGATAAATTACTGTAAATACTTAGGATCTAATGGCTCAGCACCCTTCTTACCATGGCAGAACTTATACTTCTTTCCAGAGCCACATGGACACATATCATTACGTCCAATCTTCTTCGCTCTGTGAACGGTGTGGCTCTGCTTCTGCTCTAAGTACAGCTTCTTACGCTCTTCCTTAGTGAAGATCTTATCCCACTCTGGAAGATTATAGAGCCAATCTGCATCTGCATCTACCATATTCTTGTACAATCTTTCCTTATCAAAAGCTAAAGAAACCTCTGTATTCTCATCCATGGTTTCAATTGGATTAGCCTGAACCAAGCTATCATTGATACCATCTAAGAAACCGACCATGATCTTCAGCTCAACGCCAAAACGATCAGCTAATTCCTTAACTGTACCTGTTACAACATTAGAAGGATCGGTAAGGAGAATCTTATAGATGTCTCTCTCCTTCTCGAAATAGTTATCCCAAAGTTTCTTCAGCTGATTAGGATCCTCTTCTCTGTCGTATGCCTCGTTTCTCCAATCTTCAAGTAAACTCATAGCAAAACCTCTCTTATCTGTATTCATGTTCTCAGACACTTTATAATAGTATGCATCTGAACTCATTTATTTTATCAGAAGATATGAATTATGTATAGAAATTATTTTTGAGATAAGGTACCCTAAATATAGTTTTCTAGAAAGGATTTCACTATGAAAAAAGTACGTCAAATCGCTGCAATTCTTGGAATTATCCTTTTGGTTGGTATGTATGTCTTTACACTAATCGCTGCATTCACAGATAATCCAGAAACCATGCATATTCTCGGTGCATCCATTGCCCTTTCCATTATTGTCCCAGTATTAATCTGGGTCCTGGGAATCTTCGTTCGAATCGGAAAAGATGACAAAGAACAAAATAATAAGGCTTCAAAATAAAAGACTGGGATTTTGATTTTTATAGCAAATGAAAAAGGTGGGTTCCTAAGCCAGGAGGCTTTCGGATCCACCTTTTATTATAATGTATTATTTTCTATTATTTTCTTCTACGAAGTACCCAAATTACAATTCCTACAACGATTAGGATTAGAGGTAATGCAATCCCCCAGAAGAGTCCATAGATCAAAGCAGCCTTGGATGTGAACTGCAATGTAGAATAGGAATAATTCTTACTTGCAATGGATATGGTACCACCTTCATTTTTACTGAAAGCATCGAGAATATTAGCAAACAATCGGGTGTTCTGACCAGGTGCAACACTCTCCACATCATTGATCATCATATAGGTAGAGGCCAGGACAACCATATTGTTATTCTCGCCATCAGTAGCCACTTCCGTACCTAATACATAGCTTTGTGCAGATGGCATGCCACTCTCCATACTTACCTCTGAGCCACTCACTGGATCAATCAGATTCGATGTAGCAGAGGATGTAATGATGTCAGAATACATCATGGAATCATTGCCGCCAGAAATCATACCCTGTGCCTGAGGTACAATAATGGATGGGCGATCTGAGATACCTGTTGTCAGGCTCATGGACTTCACATCTGGATAGAGTAAAAGTGATGAATTCGGTGCAGCATAACTACTGTCTGATTCGGTTACCATACCCTTGGCTGTAGAGATACCGTACTCCTTAAGCATCGCTAGAAAATTAGGTACACCATCACCACTGACTTGAGCATCGATATTCAAGGTAATCAGGATCTTACCGCCATTATTGATATAAGTCTTCACCTTATCGATTTCATCTGTACCAAAATCAGTTACTGGTCCATTGATTACCAGTAGAGTGCAGTCATCAGGGATATCTGCTGTACGAAGCGTAATGGAATCACTGCTCCAGTTTTTCTTATCAATATATTCGGTAAATGCACTGCCTAAGTCTGCTTCACTATGGCCTGTTACATAATAGATTTTATCACTACTATCACTTGTGACATTCTGAATCGCTGCAGTGATCTGTCCCTCCGCATCATATCCTGTAATTGCATAGGATGAATAACTTGAATCCATAGAATACTTAAAGAGATTGGTGGCATCGATAGCCTTTCCCTTATCTGTCTGATCATTGACAACAATCAGGCTTCCTTCATTCAGCTGAGCATCTGTATACTGGCTTGCAAAGGAAGGATTCTCATCCGGATTAATGAACTTCACTTTTATATGCTTATTGCCATCATAATTATTTAGTGTCTTTAACACTGTTGCACCAGAATATGGTACGGAATAAGAAGATGTAGACAGGGATGCCATCTTATTCTCCTTATCCTTTGTATTTAAGACATAGATTGTAATATCTTGATCTAGTTTCTTTAAGAACTTCTTAGAGTCAGAAGTAAGTGTGTAATACTTCTGCTTTGTCATATCAATGGTGGTATAACGAGAAGGCAGCTTGCTTAATCCAAAGTTCAAAAGAAATGTTGCAGCGAGGCAGATAAGGATGGACAGAATACTGAAGGCACCTGTTGTAAGGCGCTTACTGCTGATGGTCCACCTTCTCTTTTGAATAACCTGCATGGTTAAAAACAGAGCTACAACAATTACTGACAGATAATAGACCGTGGAGGATACATCAATAATTCCACTTTCAAAGTTCTGAAAGGGAGTATTTAAGTCATAGATATTTAATACCTGAGATAAGATCTTATTATTAAATAAAGACGTAATCGCAGTCATCATGTAGCCAAGGAAAAGAACTGCAATTGCAAGAATTGCCGCAATCATCTGGCTCTCTGTTAAGGAAGACATAAAGACGCCAATTGCAATACAAGAAAGTCCATACAGCCAATATCCTAGAAGAGCAGTATAACTCTCTTTAAGTGCCACTTTACCAAATAAGCGAAGGAATAATGGGCTGATTCCCATTGCTAATACCACAAGGGTAAAGCATGATGCTAAAGCCAAAAACTTTCCAACAACCATTTTTCCAACAGATAAGGGAGAGGTCAAAAGAAGCTGATCCACATGATTCTTCCTCTCTTCAGACAAAGCCCTCATGGTGAGAATTGGTACCGTAATGAGTAATAAAAATGTTACACCATAGATGGTATTAGCAGTGGATGGGATACCTCTTGAGATATTATAAGCGAAGAAATATAGACCATACACAGCTAGGTTAATACCCACAAAAAGCCAGCCAACTACATTCGTGAATAACGAACGAAAATCTCTTTTAAATACAGCAATCACTCTTCATCTACCTCTTTACATTTTTTAAGTTCAAAATTATCAGTCAGCTGAAGGAATACGTCCTCTAAGGACTGGCCTTCTTCCTTCATCTCTACAATTGCAAAATGTAGTTCCATAAGAAGCTCAGAAACTCTTGGGCGAATATCCTGATTTCCTACAAATTCCACTTCCAAATTTGCTTCTTTCTTACCTGCTTCTTGGATTACCTTCACCTCAGAGATAACTGGAATATCCAAAAGTGCCATGCGAGCTGCTTCTCCATCACCAATTCCTTGGATATTGAGATGCCGTCTAGACTCAAAGCGTCTGCTTAATTCAGAAGTCTTCTCTGACAGAATTAACTTACCCTGAGAGATAATAAAGATGTAATCACAGACTTCATTTACCTCGGAGAGTATATGGGAGGACAAAAGGATAATATGATCCTTCTTCATCTCCTCTAACTGCTGGCGGAATTCATTAAGCTGACGAGGATCGAGACCAACGGTTGGCTCATCTAGGATAATGAATTTTGGATTACCCACAATTGCTGCAGCAAATCCAACGCGCTGACGATATCCCTTCGAGAGATTTCGAATCAGTCGATTTTCCATATCCTCTAAAGATGCAGTTTTTACTACCCGCTTCAGTTCCTCTTCTCTTTCTTTTCGAGGAATACCCTTTAATTCTATGACAAATACCAAATATTCAAGGACAGTCATCTCTAAATATAAAGGTGGAACTTCTGGTAAGTATCCAATTCTTTTTTTCGCATTTTTTTGATCCTTAAAAATATCATATCCATCAATGGTCACTGTTCCGCTGCTGGTTCCGAGATATCCTGTCATCATATTCATAGTTGTTGTCTTACCTGCACCATTGGGTCCAAGTAATCCATAGATATGACCAGGCTGCATGGTAAAGCTAATATCGTCTACCGCTTTGGTTGTGCCATATGACTTTGTTAGGTGGCTTACTTTAATCAACCTTCTATCCTCCAAACATCTCTCATAGGAGTTCATTTCCTGTATACAACAATGTTTAGTATACCCAATCTCGCATGATGAAGTGTGAATTTTTTGTAAAAAGAAAGCGTAATTGTATCGGAATGCCCCAAATACAACTACGCCTTATATTTCATTACAAATGAATGATACCTAGGAATTACTTCTTAAGTGGGGACTCGCGATAGATAATATCCTCACGAGCAGGTCCATTGGAAATCATTGTAATAGGGAATCCAATTTCACCTTCAATAAATTCAATATAATCACGACACTTCTCTGGAAGTTCCTCATAATTCTTAATTCCACGAATATCGCACTTCCAGCCTGGGAAAGTCTTATAAACTGGCTTACAATCCTTCAGCTTGGTTGTAACAGGGAACTCCTTCAGGATTTCTCCCTTGTATTCATAACCGATACATACAGGGATCTCGTCCAAATAGCCAAGGTCATCAACTACTGTAAAGGCAACATCTGTACAGCCCTGAACACGGCAACCATACTTACTTGCAACACAGTCATACCAGCCTACACGTCTAGGACGACCTGTCGTTGCACCATATTCTCCACCGTCTCCTCCATGGTTACGTAAAAGCTCTGCATCATGGCCAAAAATCTCGGATACAAACTCACCTGCTCCTACGGCAGAGGAATAAGCCTTAGAAACAACAACAATCTTCTTAATCTCATATGGAGCAAAGCCACAAGATACTGCACCAAATGCAGCTAATGGAGATGAGGATGTAACCATTGGATAGATACCGTGATCTGGATCCTTCATGGTTCCTAACTGGCCCTCTAAGAGGATATTCTTACCTTCTTTAATCGCATCATTTAAGTAGAGAGATACATCACCGATATATGGTGCTACACGCTCTCTCTGGGTCTTAATCCATGCCAGTAATTCCTCACGATTAATTGGCTCTGCATGGTAGAGATGAACCAGCATCACATCCTTAATATCACAGACACGATTAATCTTCTCTACAAGATAGTCATCATCCTGGTAGAACTCCTGTAACTGCCAGCCAATCTTCGCATACTTATCAGAATAAAATGGAGCAATTCCAGACTTAGTAGATCCAAAGGACTTACCTGCAAGTCTTGCTTCCTCTAGGGTATCAAAAAGTACATGATATGGCATCATAACCTGTGCACGATCGGAAATAAGGATATTTGGCTTTGGTACACCACGTGATACGATGGCATCAATTTCATTCATAAACTTCTCAATATCAAAGGCAACACCAGCGCCCATAATATTCATAATATTCTGATGAAATGCACCAGATGGCATTGTATGAAGTGCAAACTTACCATATTCATTTACGATGGTATGACCTGCATTAGCGCCACCCTGAAAACGAATAACAACATCTGCCTGATTAGCTAAAGTATCTGTAATCTTTCCTTTTCCTTCGTCTCCCCAGTTTGCTCCTACAACTGCTGTAACCATTCTTTTTCCTCCATCTAAAACTTAAAAATAGCCCAATAACTGAAAATCTCCGGATAAGTATAGCTTATCCGGATGATTATTATTTCATAAACTCATGGCGTACACTGGCAGTAACTGCAAGTGAGCCTGGTCCAATATGACAGGAAATACTAAGGGACAATGGATTAATAATAATATCATGTCCTGGGAAGCGCTCTAATAACTCCTGACGGAACTCCTCAGCAGCTTCAGATTCCTGTGTATGTGCAATAGATATAATGGTATTCTCGCCAGTCGGGTCGTTATAACGTTCCTTCATATCCTTAGCAATCTGATCCATCATAATCTGCTTCGCCTGTTTCATTGTACGGGCCTTAGCAAAAGAGTCTAACTTCTCACCCTGAATCTGAAGAACAGGCTTAATACGAAGTAATGTACCAATGGCAGCAACCGCTGGAGTCAGACGACCACCCTTCTTCAGATAGTCCAAAGTTCCAACCGTAATGTAAATAGATGAATCAAACTTCGTCTCATCTAGAAAATTCTTGATTTCCTCAGCACTTTTACCCATCTGAGAAAGCTTGATTGCTTCCATAACAGATAATCTCTGGGTAACAGATACACGCTGATTATTCACTACCTGTACACGTCCATCATAATCATCAGATAATGCAATGGCTGTTGCACAAGAAGAAGATAAGCCACTAGACATAGGGATATAAACCACCTCATCATAGGACTCTAATAATTCTTCCCATTTATCAATTAAATCACCAACAATTGGCATTGATGTAGTAATCTTGCAATTTGGCTCACGAAGCTTCTCATAGAACTGATCCTGAGAGAGATCAATCTCTTCATAATATAACTTCTCATCAATATAAAAAGGCATTGGCATTACATAGATTCCAAGATCCTTAGCCTCTGCTAATGTAATACCACTATTGCTATCTGTAAGTATTGCTACTTTGCCCATCGTAAACCCCTATCTTTCGGAATATTTTGCTTTCGCACGCTTAAAAATTTTAACACAAGTAAATAATGAAGTCCACTCTTAGCAGTGGATTCTTTCACATTCGTGAAAAAACAAAAAAGAATCGAGAGGCCAGGCAGGCCTCTCGATTACTAGGAAACTATTTAATAAAATAGTCTTTTTACATCATTCCTGGAGCAGGTGCTGCAGGAACCTGAGCTGCAGGCTCCTTAATATCAGCAACAACAGACTCTGTTGTAAGAAGTGTGGATGCAACAGATGTAGCATTTAAAAGAGCGGTTCTTGTAACCTTAACAGGATCAAGGATACCAGCCTCTATCATGTCTACATACTCATCCTTAGCTGCATCGTATCCCATGCCATCCTTAGACTCTCTAACCTTATTGATGATTACAGGTCCTTCTAATCCAGCATTCTGAGCGATGAAGAATAATGGAGCCTCAAGAGCCTTCTCAACTACTCTTGCACCAGTCTTCTCATCACCTTCTAAGCTCTCAACTACAGCCTGAACAGCCTTCTGAGCATGGATATAAGCAGATCCACCACCAGAGATGATACCCTCTTCAACTGCAGCACGAGTTGCATTTAAAGCATCCTCCATACGCAGCTTCTTTTCCTTCATCTCAGTCTCAGTAGCAGCACCTACACGGATAACAGCAACACCGCCTGCCAACTTTGCAAGACGCTCCTGTAGCTTCTCTTTATCGAATGTAGAAGTTGTCTCTTCAATCTGCTTACGAATCTGTGCTACACGATCAGCAATTGCTGCCTTATCACCAGCACCATCAACGATAACAGTGGTATCCTTCTTTACCTTAGCAGACTTAGCACGACCAAGCTGATCGATTGTAGCATCCTTCAGCTCTAAGCCAACCTCAGAAGAGATTACCTGACCACCTGTAAGGATTGCGATATCCTGAAGCATCTCCTTACGACGATCACCATAGCCTGGTGCCTTTACAGCTACTACATTGAAGGTTCCTCTAAGCTTATTCAGAATCAGAGTTGTAAGAGCTTCGCCCTCAACATCCTCTGCAATAATCAAAAGACGTGCACCCTGCTGAACAATCTGCTCTAAGAGTGGAAGAATTTCCTGAATATTAGAAATCTTCTTATCAGTGATTAAGATATATGGATCATCTAAAGATGCTTCCATCTTATCGGTATCAGTTACCATGTAAGAAGATACATAACCACGGTCAAACTGCATACCCTCAACCAGGTCTAACTCAGTCTGCATGGTCTTGGATTCTTCAATTGTAATAACACCATCGTTAGAAACCTTCTCCATAGCATCCGCAACCATATCACCAACTTCTTCACTAGAAGCAGAGATTGATGCAACCTTTGCAATCTGATCCTTACCCTTAACAGGCTCAGACATCTTCACGATGGCATCTACAGCAGCCTCTGTAGCCTTCTGCATACCACGACGAAGTACCATTGCATTTGCACCTGCAGCCAGGTTCTTAACGCCCTCATCAACCATAGCCTGAGCTAAAATTGTTGCAGTTGTTGTACCATCACCAGCTACATCATTTGTCTTAGTTGCTACTTCCTTAACCAGCTGGGCACCCATATTTTCATATGGATCAGCAAGTTCAATTTCCTTAGCAATAGATACACCATCATTTGTAATTAATGGAGCACCATAAGACTTATCTAATACTACATTACGACCCTTAGGTCCAATTGTTACACGAACTGCATTTGCAAGCTGATCTACACCGCTCTGAAGAGCTGTTCTAGCTTCTGCACCATACTTAATCTCTTTTGCCATAACAAACACTTCCTTCCAAATTATTCTACAATTGCTAAGATATCAGATTCTTTAACAATGATATACTCTTCGCCATCAAGCTTTACTTCAGTACCAGCATACTTAGAATAGATAACCTTCTGACCTTCCTTAACCTGCATAGCAACTTCTTTACCATCAACAAGTCCGCCAGGGCCAACTGCCAGAACAACTGCCTCCTGAGGCTTCTCCTGTGCTGCAGATGCAAGGATAATACCAGATTTGGTTGTCTCCTCAGCCTTAACCTGCTGTAATACAACTCTGTCGCTTAATGGAACTAATTTCATGATCTATTACCTCCTTAAAATACATTTTATCGTATTGTTAGCACTCAGTTCTATGGAGTGCTAATCAACTATTCATATAATAGTTTTCATATAGGCAGAATGCAATACTTTTCGTTGTTGAAATTTATTCACTATCCTGTTCTATTCTCTTGTATTCTTTCAAATACTCTATTTTTCTTATGAATTCGTAATTACATTTTATCTATTTCCAAACCACTTTTCCTTGAGATTCAGGAACATGGTTTCTCCCCAGCTTTTTGCCAGTTTCATCATGACATCACGAAATAATTCTTGCTTCTCAGGTGGTAATTCGCGCATTGCATTCCACATATTGAGTAATGTCTGGTGTTTGGACAATTCTAACTCATCTGTCGTTCGCTTTCCCCCATAGGAAAGGGAGGAAAATAAAATGGATACAAATTCCTTTCTTGTCTCTTTATCCAAGCCCTTCAGCCAGGATCTAAGGATATCTCCAAACAGTATGGAATCCTTATCCAGCTGATCCGTTGTCTCAAATCGATTTCCTTGCACCTGCCAAGACATAGGGTCATGCTGAAGGATACCAGCTGCATCACTCTTTACAATCTCATGGGAATAGGCATTTTCCATAATCATTCCAATGATAGAATGCTCAGGAACAACGGAGCGAACCTTAGGCAATATATTTCTGTATTCTTCCGTATCCGCAATGGAATGATTAAACCCTGGACCATCATTGGACCAGACATCTCTAATTTTTTTCATACTTCTATTACTAGAAAATGCTGCAGCATACACAGCAAAATTACCACCCTTGGAATGACCACCTACATGAATGGGCCGCAAAGTGAATTTTGCAATTCTATTTAGATAGTCAGCCGCTTGCTTTTGGCCTGGAGTCGCATCCAGGTAAGACATATTGAAATCTTCCTGCCAGCCCACAATAGTATGATCTGTTCCCCGATAAGCGACGTAAATGGAATGGTCTGGGAGAATAAATGACATGGCAGAAAACTGTACCTTTGAATCTACATCAATGTGATTTACATAGGAAAAGATCTTGGTTTTTCCAAAACGCCTGGATGCGGCTGCTTCTTTTAGTACATTTGGTGCATTTGCAGTCGCACCATTATTATCCGGCGCTAATTCCGACTTGGAATGGGTAGCAAAAAAAAGATCCGAGGCATCCTTTATATTAATTCTCTTCAAAAGGTGCTCCGGACCTGGTACAATCCCATCCAACTTGGTATAAGCAATTTCTGAAAGCACTAGATTATCTACTTCATTAAAAGGATCAACCGACATAGGCACATCTCCTCTTAGTTTTAAGTAATCAAGAATATTCGACATATAACTCCCCCTATTCTAGTGTCCTATCAGTATTACTATTTTATTCAATTGTACATTTACTTTGTAGTTTCTTCTTCTGATTCCTCTGTTACGTCAGCAATATTATCATTCTGAACTACCTCTGATGTCTCTTCTGATTCGAGGGTTGATTCATCCATGGAATGGTCTACATTTTCTGCATCAGAATTCTCTATGGAATCTGTATCCATATCCGTTTCCTTTGATTCCAAAGGCATTCTTCTCTTCTTGGATTTCTTCTTTTTTCCTTTATACTCCTCTGGAATATCTGCTACTTCATCAAAATTCGCAGCTTCCAAAGCATTCTTCCAGAAGTTTTTCTCCTCGTCACGATTATATTTGGAGACACGGAGTCCAATGAGAATCTGAGATAAAATTCCTAGGCCACCTGCTACAACAAAGCCAATAAGCAACAACTGGCTATCCCAAGGAATCCAGTCATTCACCTGTAGGCCTGTGATAAGAGAAAAAGCGATGAGAGCCGCAGCAAATAAGAAGTTCAAAAGAAAAAGCTTGCTTCCCAATTGTTTCATCTGAACAGTATGCTGAATTGAAACAAGGCCAAGATAAAAAATCATCAGAATAACAATTTCAATAAAATAAATGGAAACAGTCTCTGCCTTAAAGAGAATCCCAATAGCCCCAAGTAGTACCGTACAGCCTATGGAAAAATCATAGTTGGATGCAATCCGAAATTCTGACTTGGCAAAATAGCGAACCACCATAGAAACAGCCCATACCATAAGAAAGCCACAGATGATAAACACATAATAAAGTGGCTTCATAAGAGATGAATACAATTCCATTGTTCCTACAAGAATCAGAAACAATGAAATCATCATATGAAAGACAATTCCAGCATAATTCGTATTCCGAACCTTTGCATTGTTCATAACAGTTTCCTTTCAGTCAGGCTGCAAGTAGAATCACAAGTAAATTGGTTAAACCATGTGCAAGGATTGGAATCCAAATACGATGACTCTTCAAAAAAGCCAAGGACAAAAGCATTCCAATCAAAAAAGCATAGACAAATTGTACCACATTAAAATGCATGGCACCAAAAAGTACAGAGGAAATCACAATGGCGGGTATCCTGCCTAAAAACAGATCTAACTGTCCTGCAATCGTTCCTCGAAACAATAATTCTTCTAGAATCGGGACAATCAAGGCAGAGGTTAAGACCTTGAGATATAAGCTTCCATTATTCAAGGTTCTATTTGCCTCTTGAAATCCAGGGTCGCCTAACAAGCCTAGTTTGGTAGCAAGGTAATTGTACAATATACCAGTACATACAATGCCTACTACTGCCAAAAGATCCTTAGGTAACTTCTTCGGATCCACCCATGGCTTTGCCTTAAGGACATTCGCCTTGGCATAAGTCCAAAACATAAAAGGTGTGGTTAAAAGGCTAGCCAAAAACAGGCAGAACAAACTACCGAATCGGTCTTGAAGCAGCATCAAAAATATCTGATTGCTAAGATTATATAAAAGGAAGTATAGAATAAATGGGAGTCCTATTGAAATCAAGCGACTCCGCGTCATTCCACGATTGCTTTCCATCAATGCTTCACACCTCTTGTGTCTCTAGATGCCAGATGAAGTCTCTCTAAGTGGACTTCGCCCTTATCAGTCTTCGTAGTAATCATTTCACCATTTCCAAGGTACCAAGCAGCAGTCATCTCCTCCTTCGCACCAACTCGCATTCCTCGTACGCCAATTGCACCCTTCTTCTTCTCCGGAACCTCAGTGATTGCCATACGAAGGAAGTAGTTCTTATCGGACTGCAGTACCAGGGTATCCTCGTCACTATTAACCACAGCAACACAAATAAGGGTATCCTTAGGATTCAGCTTTGTCGCCTGGGATGCCTTACGAGTCACATCAAATTCCTCACCGTTTACAACCTTTAGCATACCGGACTTGGTTACAAAGAGAACCTTCTTACCTCTAACTTCCCCCATGCTTGTAACAAGGCATAAGTTTTCCTTAGAGCTATCAAAATTCGAAACATTATCTAAAGGCTGACCCTTATCTCTGAACTTACCCATAGGTAAATCGAGTACCTTAATAGAATGCAATTGTCCCTGGTCAGTAAACAGAAGTAATTTATCCGTATTCTTACAGAAGATAATCTTCTTAGACTCCTCTTCTGCAGCATCCTTGTTACGCTCATACGTAGACTGATCTACCACACGTCCATAAGCAAATCGGTCGATCAAAACTGCAACATCTATTTCCTCAAGTGGCTTCTCTTCCACAACAGCCTCTGCCACATTATCAATCACAGTGCGACGATCCTGGCCGAAGTCCTTAGCGATCTTCTGTAAATCCTTAATAATAACACGTGCCATAGAGGACTTACTTGAAAGAATCTCAGTATAGGTCTTAATACGCTTCAGAGTTTCATCAAATTCCTTCTTCAGCTGGTCTAATTCCAGACCAATCAAACGATATAAACGCATCTGAAGAATGGCATCTGCCTGTCTCTCTGTAAACCGTAAGGAGGCAGCATCTACCTCAGATTGTTTTGACTTAAACTTAATACCCTTCGTCGTTCCATCCACCAGGCATGCCTTGGCCATCTTCATATCCTTCGACCCACGAAGAATCTCAATAATCAAATCGATGGCATCAACCGCCTTAATTAAACCTTCCTGTATCTCCTTCTTCTCATTTTCCTTCTGAAGCAGGTAGGTGTACTTTCTCGTACATAATTCGTACTGGAAATTCACATGATGACGGATAACTGGGATGATACCCATTGTCTCTGGACGACCATTTACAACAGCCAACATATTCACACCAAAGGTATCCTCAAGACGAGTCTTCTTATAGAGGAGATTAAGGATATTATTCGCATCCGCGCCACGCTTTAATTCAATTACAATACGTATACCTTCCTTAGATGACTGGTTTGAAATATCTGTAATGTCATTGGTTACATGATTCTCAACCAGAGCAAAGACATCGTTAAGGAACTTACCGATATTCGCACCAATCATAGGGTAAGGAATCTCTGTAATAATAATATTCTGTTTTCCACCCTTGGCATTCTCAATATGAGCTTTACCACGAATCTTAATCTTTCCTTCACCGGTGGAATAAATAGAAAGCAGGTCATCCTTATTGGTAACAATACCACCTGTAGGAAAGTCAGGTCCTGTGATATAGGACATCATTTCCTGGGTATTCATATTCGGATTCTTCATGTAGGCAATGACACCATTGACTACTTCACGAAGATTGTGAGGAGGAATGGATGTGGCCATACCGACAGCAATACCCTCTGCACCATTGATCAAGAGATTTGGTACACGTACAGGTAGCACCTCAGGCTCTTTCTCTGTCTCATCGAAATTGGGAATAAAGTCGATGACATCCTTATCTAGATCCTGCAAATATACTTCCTGGCTGACTTTCGCTAGACGAGCCTCTGTATAACGCATTGCAGCGGCGCCATCACCCTCGATGGATCCGAAGTTACCATGACCATCAACCAGAGGTAATTCCTTCTTAAAGTCCTGTGCCATTACAACTAAGGCATCATAGATTGAGGAATCACCATGTGGATGATACTTACCCATGGTATCTCCTACGATACGAGCAGACTTACGGAAAGGCTTATCGTAGCGAATACCTAATTCATACATATCATATAGTGTACGTCTCTGTACCGGCTTCAGACCATCTCTTACATCTGGAAGGGCACGAGATACGATAACGCTCATCGCATAATCAATATAGGATTTCTGCATGACCTCAGAATATTCTGTACTAAGCAAACGCTCAGGTGTTGCCATAATATATCTCCTTTAGAATCTATTCATGCATCTGTTTTACAGATTGTTATATAGAAATGTAAACCGTGTTTTAAGTATCGATCTCAGCGTCAACTGCGTGATCATGAATAAAGGCACGACGTGGTGGTACCTCATTCCCCATTAACATCTCGGTAATGTCGCTGGCCATACGACCATCTTCAATCAAAACCTTCTTCAGATATCTCTGTTCAGGATCCAAAGTTGTCTCCCAAAGCTGCTCTGGATCCATCTCACCAAGACCCTTATATCTCTGTAAAGTGAACTTGCCAGTATGATTCTTACGGTACTTAGCAAGAGCCGCATCATCATAGAGGTATTCTTCCTTACCCTTAGAAGGAATTGCCTTATAGAGAGGAGGCATTGCGATATATACATGGCCCTGATAGATCAGGTCTGGCATAAAGCGATAGAACAAGGTCAATAACAAGGTTGAAATATGAGCACCATCTACGTCGGCATCGGCCATAATAATAATCTTATCGTAACGAAGCTTATTAATATCAAAGTCGTTACCATATCCTTCTGAGAAGCCACATCCAAAGGCATTAATCATGGTTTTAATCTCAGCATTCTTTAATACCTTATCAATGGATGCCTTTTCAACATTCAGAATCTTACCGCGGATTGGCATGATCGCCTGATACATACGATTACGAGCCATCTTAGCAGATCCACCCGCAGAGTCTCCCTCTACGATAAAGATCTCACACTTGGAGGAATCTCTGCTCTCACAGTTTGCAAGCTTACCATTTTGATCAAAAGAGAATTTCTGCTTGGTTAAGAGATTGGTCTTCGCCCTCTCTTCTGTCTTACGAATCTTAGCTGCCTTTTCTGCGCAGGAAATAACCGACTTTAAGACCTCAACATTACGGTCGAAGAATAACTGGATTTCATTACCTGTAATCTGAGAGACCACCTTTGCGGCATCCTGGTTATCTAATTTGGTCTTCGTCTGTCCTTCGAATCGAGGATCTGGATGCTTTACAGAGATAACCGCCGTCATACCATTACGTACGTCGGTACCTGTAAAGTTCGGATCCTTATCCTTTAAGATACCTAACTCTCTTGCATAGGAATTAATAACAGAGGTAAATACTGTCTTAAAACCGGTAATATGAGAACCACCCTCAGCATTATAGATATTGTTACAGAAACCAAGGATATTCTCATGGAATTCATTTACATACTGAAAAGCAACAGAGACCTGGATTCCATCCAATTCTCCATCGAAGGTGATGACAGGAGTAACTGCCTCATTATTATCATTCAGATCCTTAACAAATCCGCCAATTCCTTCTGGCTCATGATAAGTCACTTCATCTGGCTCTTCCTTACGAAGGTCTGTGAAATTAATGGTAAGATTTGGATTCAGATAAGCAGTCTGCTGAAGTCTATTCTTAACCTCTTCCTCATTGAAATTCGTCTTCTCAAAGATCTCAGGATCTGGAAGAAAGGTAATCTTTGTTCCAGTTTCCTTAGATTTACGAAGAACTGGAAGGGTTTTATCCTTCAACAGCTCCAAGGTAGCATTTCCTCGTTCAAAGTGGTCATGGTATACATTTCCATCACGAGAAATCTCTACATCCATATAGACAGATAATGCATTTACAACCGAGGAACCTACACCATGGAGACCACCAGATGTCTTATATGCATTGTTATCAAACTTACCGCCGGCATGTAATGTGGTAAAAACCACACGCTCGGCTGGTATGCCAAATTTATGATTTGCAACGGGGATGCCTCGTCCATTATCCTGAACAGTACAGGATCCATCTGCCTCTAAAGTGACATCAATGGTGTCACAGAAACCAGCCAGATGTTCATCCACGGAATTATCTACGATCTCATAGATTAGATGATTCAGTCCCTTACGGGTTGTAGAGCCGATGTACATGCCTGGACGCTTACGGACAGCCTCTAATCCCTGTAGGACGGTAATACTATTATCATCATATTTCTGATTCGTTGCCATACTTACCTCATTTACAAATAATGTATCTTTACAAAAATTGATTATAACCAAAAAATCTCTGTGTGGAAGAACTTTCTACAAAATATCCACACAGAGATTTATTTTAACACAAAATGTAGTTCGAACACAAGTTTGTCAGATTAGATTTTTGCATATCCATATCCATTTACCATGGCATCAAGCGGAATCTTTTTCTGACACATTGGGCATTCCTGAGGTAAAAAGGATTGGTACCCTGGAATATCCTCATCTGTAAAGAGAGAATAGATCTTCTCTCCATCTATTACAGACTTCGTACTAAAGATGGCAGCAATTCCAACATTAATACCGCCATAGTAAGTAATACACTCTTGCGCTCTTTGAATGGTCTGACCTGTGGTAATACTGTCTACCAGCAGGAGAACATTCTTCCCCTCAATCGCTAGGCGATTGTTTTGACGAAACATGAATTGATGTAATGAATTCTCCTCTGGAGTAACTACATACATAGTCTCATGCTTGTTGGTCATGTGAAAGTTACCATGCTCCAATTCGTTTGCCAAAAATCCTCCAAGGACGGATGTACCATCCAAGCAAACGATGGTGTCCACTGTTTCCACATTACTCTCAAGTTTTTCTTTCAAGGCTCTCGCAGATTCCTTGGCCTCTTTAACACGCACCTTGATTCGCGTAATGTCCACATAGAAATTGGTATGGGACTGACTTGTTGCAAAATGCCCTGGTGCTGCGTTAATCGTGATTTCGGAATCATTCTTCGCATAAAACTTCGTGAGTCTCTCTTCAATGTCTGTCTGTGCCATAGGAAATCCCCCTTTTCTCTTAGCAAAACTATGAAGTTATATTTTTATTTTACCCCTGTTGAACCAAAACCGCCACGAGATTTATTACCAAGAGAGTCTTTTTCATCAAAATGAATGGTTGGCTGATGCTGGATGATACGGAATTGACAGATCCGGTCATTCACATGCACCTCTGTATCTCTGGTTGCATATACAGGCATGCGGATAATATCCTCATCTCCACAATAGGTCTCATCAATGACACCCATGGAATTGGTCTGAATCAGCCCAAAGTTTTTAAATGTAGAGCTTCTTGGAACAAGGAGC
Organism: uncultured Lachnospiraceae bacterium; assembly: GCA_900317915.1. Taxonomy (GTDB): domain Bacteria; phylum Bacillota; class Clostridia; order Lachnospirales; family Lachnospiraceae; genus Lachnocurva. Next base: position 288,836 of record ONIO01000001.1, read on the forward strand.
ATCTCGTAACCCTGGGGTAACTGCATAGAGACACCCATACTAATCAGTCGAAACTCTCCTGCCTTTAATGTCACATCCTCTGCAACTCTTAAATCAATCCAATCAGACTTTCCCTCAATATATGTTAACTTTTCAATCTGATTGGAATGATACTTAATTCGGATTGTCTCTTCTCTCATTCGAACACTAACCTCTCGTCTTCTTTTTTCTTATCTCTTGTCATTAGAGAGAGAACTGCTTCTCTCACATCTTTATTTTCAAAGAGAACTCGATTCACTTCTTCAATAATCGGGAGCTCAACCTGATACTTCTGTCCAAGAGCAAGTGCCGCTTTAGCAGAATAAACACCCTCTACAACCATGGCAACCTTCTCCATAGCTTCCTTCATCTTCATGCCCTGTCCCATATAGACACCAGCTCTTCGATTACGGCTATGACGGCTCTGGCAGGTAACAATTAGGTCGCCCATTCCTGTTAAGCCAGATAAGGTCTCACTCTGACCTCCCATTGCAATAGCAAGGGCAGAGATCTCACGAATACCGCGAGTAATTAAGGCAGCCTTGGCATTATCGCCAAAGCCAAGCCCATCCGACATACCAGCAGCAAGTGCAATCACATTTTTAAGAGATCCACCGATCTCAATGCCAATGACATCTGGACTGGTATAAACGCGGAAGTTTTCATTCATGAATAATTCTTGGGTCATAACAGCCAAATCTCGGTCTCTTGCACCAGCAACAACCAAAGTAGGCATGCCGATAACCACCTCTTCCGCATGACTTGGACCACTTAAGATACCAACCACGGTATCCGGTAACACATCCTCGATGATGTCTACCTGGGTCATAAGAGTATCCTCTTCGATACCCTTCGTTACGGTAATAATCTTTTGCCCCTTACGAATATATGGCTTTATATTCTCCGCCGTTTGTCTGGTTGCCTTGGAAGGCACTGCAAAGACAATCAGATCCTTATCTAAAGCACAGTCCTTTAAGTCAGAACTATACTGTAATTTGTCTGGAAGAGTTACTCCCGGCAATTTGCTTTCATTTTTGTGGGTGCTTTGTAATTGCTCTACCTGTTCCTTACGATAGGACCACAGAACAACATGGTGGCCATTGGAAACTAAAAGAGCTGCCAGTGCAGTTCCCCAGGATCCAGCCCCTAATACAGATATCTCTGCCATTCAATCTCTCCTCTGGTTACTTTTCCATTATTGATTCTCTGTCTTTGGATGAAATGTAAACTTATTTTCATTCCCGTGAAGCAGACGACCAATATTACTATGATGTAGGATAACAGCTAAGCATCCTGCAATAGACACAAGCACGAATGCCTCTAGATTACGGCTTCCACCATATTGGAAAAAACCACAACAGTAGTAAATGATTCCTTGAACTGGTAAGGAAATCGCAGCCATAACTGATCCTAAAGATACATATCTCGTAATAGCGACTAAGACTACAAAGATCAAAACAGCTACCACAAGAATGCGAGGCTCTGCAATGATTAAGAATCCCATGCCAGTAGCAATTCCCTTACCGCCTTTAAAGCGGAAGTAGACAGGAAACATATGTCCTAAAACTGCCCCAAAGGCAGCATAGAGACGTAAGAGTTTTAAGTCTTGCGCATCTAATCCAGCCACCTGGGAAAATACGAGCGTAACAATAAGGGCTGCAATCACTGCCTTCATACAGTCTAAAACCAGTGTAACTGCCCCGGAACGTACTCCTAAGATGCGAAGAGTATTTGTTGTTCCTACATTTCCGCTTCCTTTTTTACGAATATCGACATGATGGGCCTTGCCAATAAAATAGCCAAATAAAAACAGACCGCAAGCATATCCGATGCAAACGCTTAAGAATCGGAATAATATCATTATTCATCCTCCTTACGCTCTCTTGTAATAAAACGAAGAGAGGTTCCCTCGAATCCGAATGATTCACGGATTCTATTCTCTAAATAACGCACATAAGAGAAATGCATCAAATCCTTGTAATTCACAAAGAATACAAATGTTGGTGGCTTAACAGCAACCTGAGTTGCGTAGTAGATACGAAGCCTACGGCCCTTATCCATTGGAGGCTGTTGCATAGCAACTGCTTCTGCAACAATCTCATTCAAGACACCAGTCTGAACGCGAAGTGTGCTGTTAGAGATAACTGTGTCAATGGCATCGTAAATCTTATGAACACGAAGTCCTGTCTTTGCAGATACAAAGAGAATTAACGCATACTGCATAAAGGATAAGGTGGAACGAATCTTTTCCGTCTGACGATAAATTGTCTTATCATCCTTTTCAACAGCATCCCACTTATTAACCAGGACGATGATACCCTTCCCTTGTTCATGAGCAATACCAGCAATCTTCGCATCCTGCTCTGTAACGCCCTCTGTTCCATCAATCATAATGAGAACAACATCCGCCTTTTCAACCGCAGCAACTGCACGGATTACAGAATAGCGCTCTAAGTCTTCTTTGACCTTACTCTTACGACGGAGTCCAGCGGTATCGATGAAGACATACTCACGTCCATTGAATTTCACTCTGGTATCAACCGCATCTCTTGTGGTACCTGCGATATTGGATACGATGCTTCGATCAGATCCGCTCAGTCTGTTAACCAGAGAGGACTTACCTACATTTGGTTTACCAATAATTGCAATCTTAGGTGTATCATCTTCCTCTTCATCCTTAGACTTATTTGGGAAGTAGGAAATCGCCTTGTCCAAAAGGTCACCGAATCCCAAACGGTTCACAGAGGAAACAGGTATTGGATCACCAATACCTAAGTTATAGAATTCATAAACATCCGCCTGGAACTTCTTAAAATCGTCCACCTTATTTACAACCAAAAGGACTGGCTTGTGGGAGCGTCTCAGCATATCACAAACCTTCATGTCTGCGTCCTGTAAGCCCTGACGGACATCTGTAACAAATAGGATAACATCTGCAGTATCAATGGCAATCTGCGCCTGGTCTCTCATCTGGCTTAGGATGATATCCTGTGAATCCGGCTCGATACCACCGGTATCAATCATGGTGAATTCACGATCAAGCCAGTTACAGTCTGCATAGATACGATCTCTTGTTACACCTGGGGTGTCCTTAACGATGGAGATACGCTCTCCCGCTAAGCTATTAAACAATGTGGATTTACCAACATTCGGTCGGCCAACAATGGCCACAACTGGTTTACTCAATTGATTCTACCGTCCATTTCTAATTAATTTTTATGAAATAAAAACCAGACCTTTTTATAAGGTCCATTACTCATTTCGTTTTGAAACAATTCTCTATATCATACTATATTTTCTAAGTCACTGTCAAAAATCAGGGATCTAACCAGAAAAAGGAAAAGCGTTTCGAATCAGTTCTATCCCACAATCCCCTTGGATTCCAATCACATCAAAACGCATACTTTGATTATCGCTTATCCTATTCTCTCTTAAGAAATGTAGGGCGCATCGAGAGATCTGTCTCATCTTATGATAATTAATTGCATCAAAAGGTGTCCCTGAACCATTGCTGCTACGGTATTTTACTTCAATAAAGCATAAATAATCCGACCCAATGGTCCTATGAAATACCTTTTCCTCTACATATTCTCTAGCAATGATATCGATCTCGCCAAAACGTGTTCGATAGTTTCTCTCTAGAATTTCAAACCCCAACTCTTCCAAGTAAGCTACAGCCAAGTCTTCATATTTCGATCCAAGGGCTCTCTTATTCTCCAATCACAATCACCCCATTCTTATGTTGGAATCTTACCTGCTTGTTCAAGTTTTGCTTTTACCTTATCCATTCCATCCACAAAGACTAAAATCTCAGCTACCACACCGTAGAGTTCTGGAGGAATTGCATCTCCGATTTCTAAAGCGGATAGAGTCTCTGCAAGTTTTGAATCCTTATATAGAGGCACATCATTTTTCTTAGCTTCCTCCAGGATTTTCTCTGCAACGTGTCCTCTACCTGTCGCAAGGATCTTCGGCGCAGTATCTCCTGGGTCATATTCAAGAGCAACCGCTGTGAGTTTTCTCTTATCTTCTAATTCTGTATTCTCTGCCATAATTTCTCTCTTAAGCACGTACATCAAAAGAATATCGCTGAAGGTTCCCAGTCTTAGGCAGTTCCTTATCCACTACCTGGGTAATAAAATTAACCTTCGAGTCTTCATTGCCTCGATTTACAGAAATTTCGCTGTTATATCCCTTGGCTCTTAATTTCTCCTGTAATTCATCAATATGGGCTGATACTAAGTGAAAGGAATCATCGTTATCAAAGTAAAAGGAGGTGGAAACCTCTTTATTCTTCAGTCGAACAGAGACATCAGTAGATCCTAGATGCTCTAAATCAAAATGTAAGAAAGCAGTTAATTCTTCATTCTCCCCCTTTTTAGCCCCCTTATGATTTCGATAGACATAGAGATCTCCGGTCGCATTTTGTCCAGATAACTGTAGGGGAATCTGCACATAGGAGTAGTTCTGATTCAAGTGATTCATAAAGGAAACATTATCCTGAATATTTCGAGCCACATTTGAGACAGGATTCTCTTCTCCTGCATAGTTTTTCGCCAATTGTTGGATGGAATCCATCTGCTTATTCAATCTCTCATATAAGTCCTTGATTTGATTCTTTGAATCTGACTTTTGTAAGTCCTCTGGAGTAAGAGACATTTTCTCCTTTAATACAGACTGTAAGAGGCTTCGAAATGCATCGCCTCTTAAAAAGCGTGTACTGGCCTGTTCCTGATTCTCACCTAGATGAAATAGATGATTTAGCACATCTCTTAGGAAGTCCGTATTTTTTCTTTCTGCCTTAAGATTACCATTTTCATCCCTATACTCCGGATGGGATGCTAGAAAACCATTCTCTTTTAGTTCCGATGACAATTGGCTGATCTTCTCTCCTAGGATACTTGAGATGGCACTTGAATTTGAAGATACAAGCCCCTTTTGTACCCCATCATTACTTACCGTCTGATTCCTTAGAGTATCCCCATCTCTTATTTCCGAAGAAATATTTTCATTAAGAGCCCTTGTATCTACTGTATCAGACAGTGTCTTTTCTTCCGTTCGAATCATTCCATTTTCACTTAGACGATCTGCGACCTGATTCGAAGAAGACTGGGGTGATAATTCATTATTTGCCTGAATATCTTGTTCCAAAGAAGGGCTATTTGTCCCTTGTTCATCGCCACTTACCACCTGTAAGAGCTGTTTCGAAAAGTCTAGTAAGCTATCCTTTGGAATACTTCCATCCTGAATTGCAGTTGAGATCTGATCTGACAATTGATCTACTGCCGTTAGAATCTCATGTTGATCACTCATATAGTTTTCAAACTGGGAGATCATCTCAGGACTGGTTGGAATCTGTAGACGATTCATGGTAACAAGGGTATCCACAGAACTGTTTGGATTCAGCGCTATCGATCTCGCCATATCCGTTAAGCTTTTTACATCAATGGGCAGTTCCTCTTTCATCATGGTCTGTACCATTTCTAGATTACGACTAGAATGTGGTAGACCTGCCTGATCCAAAGCATTTAATAATGTGGGGTTATTTGATAACTGGGTTTGTAATGGACTGATTTCAATCTTTCCATCTACATTATTCGTAACTTCAAAAAAGACAGACTGTCCAAGAAGAAGAGAGACATCTCCCTCCATTCTTGCAGTGACATTCTGTCCATTCGATAGATTTAATACGACCTGATCATTTTTTACAGATACAACCGATCCCTCGAAAACCTGTCCTGGGGATAATTGCTTCATGGAGTCATGGACTTGATTCATCCCCTCCACGCCATTGGACACAGTACTTCCAGAAGATACATTGTTATGATATTGATTTACAAAATTCTGAATCTGCATGTAAATCTCCTGTCTTTTCAATCTCATTATACGAATGTATCAAGGTCAATGACTTTTCTCTCTATTTCCTCTTCTTAGATGAAATGGGTAATAAAGCTTCGTCTGTGAATTGGGCATGGTCCATATTTACGAAGTGCATCGATGTGGTCCTTGGTGCCATAGCCCTTATTCTCACGGAAGTGATACTCCGGATACTTAGCATCCATCTCCTCCATATAGTGGTCTCTGGTGACCTTCGCCAGGATACTTGCTGCTCCGATAGAGATACTCTTCGCATCACCCTTAATGATACTGACCTCTGGAATAGTCACTTCAGGAATGTGAACCGCGTCGATTAATAGAAGATCCGCCTGGGGATTCAATCCATCGATGGACATCCGCATTGCCTCATAGGTAGCCTGGAGAATATTAATCTCATCAATTCTCTCTGGGGAGTTCACTCCTACATGAAAGGACACTGCATCTCTCTGAAGGCTTAAAAAGAGTTCCTCCCTCTTCTTCTCAGACAGCTTCTTAGAATCATTAATTCCATGAAGATGATATCCCTCTGGGAGAATCACGGCACAGGTCATTACAGGGCCAGCCAGAGGGCCGCGTCCTACTTCATCGATACCTGCAATGTGGTGATAGTCCTCCTTATACTTATCCTCGAAGAATCTAAGCTTCTGGATACGCTCTTCTTCCTTATGCCAAGCAATCTCTGCCTTATTGGCCCGTTTAATTAATTTCTGAACACCAGCACGATCATCCGATTTGTATCGAAGGATAAAATCCAAGAGCTGATCTGGGTCATCTCTTTGAATTGCCTGCTTTAATCGATTTTGAATATCACCAATTTTTTCCATAATTTCCCTTACTTACTTTGGAGTCTTAGTCTTCCTCTGGTATCAAGCCCTTAATCTTATTGAAAGGATAGAATCTACAAATCGCGCGTCCAATGATCTCGTTTCTTTTGATTGCTCCAACCTGAGTAAAACGGCTATCCAAAGAGTTATTCCGATTATCACCCATGACAAAGTACTCATCCTTTCCAAGGGTGATTGGTTCCTTGGCCTGGCCTGGATCCTGGATGATTTCTCTACCATAGGACTCCTCTAACACATTACCATTGATATAAATGGTTCCATCATCACCAATCTGAATGGTCTCTCCTGGTAAGCCAATGATACGCTTAATGAAGAAGACACTTGGCTTCTCAGGATCTGGGAAAACCACCACGTCAAAGCGTTCTGGATCCTTAAATCGGTAACTTACCTTATCGATAATCAGGTTATCTCCATTACTAAGGGTGGTCTCCATAGAAGAACCACTAACGATGGTTCTCTGACCGATGAAATTCACAATGAACATAGCCAGAAGTACGATGACGACCAGATATAGAAGCAGTGAAACCAGCTTCTTCATTGTGGTTGTACGTTCGATTTCTTCATCCTCCTCTTCTATTCCATTGTGGTATTCATCGTCTAGGTTATTTAAATCCTCAAAATCATCCATAGGATACTTACTTGCCATTTACCATACCTTTTCTATTGAAAGAAGCGAATTTACTCAACTTCTATAAGTTATTCTTCTACAGTCTCATCTTTTGTCTCTTCCGCACTTGGTCTCTCTAGGGAGATACGACCCAGCTTACCGGTACGAAATTCATTCACCAGCATCTCAGCCATTCGCTCTGTATTCGCTTCTCCACCAGGGAGTATCACCTTACGGAAAAGAGCAGCCTGATTCAGGATCTCGTAGTTCTCCTGATTCTCATCTACTTCATAGCGCTCAGCCAAAAGCCCCTGATAGTTCTTCTTCAGGTAATCGATAATCTCAATTCCCAATTCCTCCATAGGGATACGCTCATCAGAGATGGCACCGCACATAGCTAAATGTAAACCAACCTCAGGGGATTCGAATTTCGGCCAAAGGATTCCCGGGGTATCTAAGAGATCAATCAGGGAAGACGTATGAATCCACTGCTTACCTCTCGTGACGCCTGGCTTATTGCCCGTTTTGGCCTGAGACTTCTTGGTAACAAGATTAATAAAGGTGGACTTTCCAACATTTGGAATACCTACAATCATTGCTCTGACAGGGCGATTTCGTAGGCCACGCTTTTTATCTCTTTCTCTCTTAGGTGCACTGGCAACCTCAAAAGCCTTTAAAATCTCGTTACGCGACTTCTGCGCCTTGGAATCTGTCTGAATGACATAGACGTCTTCCTTCTTATACTTTTCAGCCCACTCCTCAGTAATACGAGGATCGGCTAAGTCTGCTTTATTTAAAATAATGAGACGCAGCTTATTCTGACCCATCTGCATCAGGTCAGGATTCTTACTACTTTCTGGGATACGAGCATCACGAATCTCAACAATGAGATCAATCAGCTTCAGATCCTCTTGCATCTGTCGTCTTGCTTTGGTCATATGACCAGGATACCAATCAATATTCATCTCTTACTCCATCAGACCAAAGTTACCAAGGGTTACATTGAACCACACCTTGCCAGTTATCTCTTTTTTACTTACATTGCCAATTGTCTCATAGCGGCTGTCTTCACTATTATTACGATTATCCCCTAAGACAAAATACTCGTCCTTACCAAGCTTTTGCTTTTGCGAAGCAAGTCCCTCTTCAGAGATGGATTCATTGGTTACGTCCTCGGTATAGACCTTACCATTGATATAGATGGCACCATCTTTAATCTGGATTGTCTCTCCTGGTAAGCCAATAACACGCTTCACGCTATACTGAGCATTACGATTTCCATCTGGCTGAAAGGCGATAATATCTCCACGCTTGGGACCAGTAAGACGGTAGGACACACGATCCACCAATACTGTATCTCTATTTTGAATGGTATGTACCATAGACTGCCCTAGAACAGTGACCTGCATAAAGAATGCATAAATCAGTAAATAGGCCGCAAAAATCACAGCTAAAACCCCAAGAGCAGCCAAGCCAATGGAACGATAACGACCCATATCAATCTTTCGTCTTCTACGTCGAAAGTTTAATGAATTTTCTCTTTTTTTCTTAATGTTTCTTAGAAATCTATTTAATTTATTCATAACCTTAAATATACACGATTGACCACATATTTGCAAAAAAAGAACAACCACCGAAGTGGTTGTTCTCCAAAACTTAGATTCGAATTATTTCTCACGAACCTTTGCAGCCTTGCCAACTCTCTCACGAAGATAATTAAGCTTAGCACGTCTAACCTTACCAGAACGTACAACTTCAATCTTCTCGATGTTTGGTGTGTGAAGAGGCCATGTCTTCTCTACGCCGATACCAGAAGAAATCTTACGTACTGTGAAAGTCTCACGGTTAGAACCGCCCTGTCTCTTCAGTACAGTACCTTCGAAGATCTGTACACGCTCATGGTTACCCTCGCGAATCTTGTTGTATACGCGGACGGTATCACCAACATGGAATTCAGCGATGTCAGACTTAAGCTCAGCCTGCTCAATGTTCTTAATTACTTCACTTGCGTTCATTTTGTTCTCCTTTTCTCTGACGTTCTTAATGCCACTATAGCAACAGCGGACCGTCGGGTTTCAACAACGTGTTACATTTTATCAGAATTCAGGTGATCCTGCAATACTTTTCTAAGAGAAATTCGATCCTCTTCAGAGATATCTACGCGGTCAATCAGCTTACGATCATGCTTCACTAGTTCTGCTCTTTCAAGCAAGTCTGGTCGACGATCTCTGGTTCGAATCATGGATTGAATGCGACGCCATTCGTCGATTTTTCTATGATCACCTGATAAAAGTACCTGAGGCACTTTTTTCCCCTGCCATTCTTCTGGTCTAGAATACTGTGGGTACTCTAAGAGATTTCCTTCAAAGGACTCCGTATCCGCTGACACATCATTATGCAGTACCCCAGGAACCAGACGGGAAACAGCATCTACTAGGACCATAGCCGGTAATTCACCCCCCGTCAATACATAGTCTCCGATAGAAATGTAATCTGTACAAATCGTCTCTAAGACACGTTCATCAATTCCTTCGTAGTGACCACACAGAAGGATCAAATCCTCTTCCTCTGCCAGAGACTGGGCATCCTTTTGGGTGAAGGTACGACCCTGAGGAGTGAGATAGACTGTACGAATTGGTTTTTTCATTTCCTCTGTAAGATTCCCATCCTTCTTACTTTGAATGCCATCCACTACAGATTTCCAACAGTCATATACAGGCTGTGCCTGCATCAGCATACCAGCACCACCACCATAGGGGTAATCATCTACCTTATGATGCTTATCTAAGGTAAAGTCACGGATATTCACTGCCTCAATTGAGAGCAAATTTTTCTCCTTGGCTCTACCGATAATACTGGTCTCTAGTCCCTGCATAACCATCTCGGGGAATAAAGTCAGAATATGGAAATTCATGAATTCAGCTCCTCTAATCCTGGAAGTAGATGAACCACCATCTTACCATCCTCTAAGTTAACTTCACAAACACACTCTTTTGTTGCAGGGATCAGTAATTCCTTCTTACCATCCACCACAGAATAGATATCATTGGCACCAGTTTCATATACGTCCTTTAATTTGCCAAGGTATCTGTCCTCATCGGTATAGACTTCTAAGCCAAGGAGATCGTCAATGTAGAACTCATCTTCCTCGAGTGGCTCAGCCGACTCTCGGTCAATTAAAATATCTGCCTTACGATACTGCTCCACATCATTGATATCATTAATCTCTTTAAATTTCACAATGACCTGTTTCTTAAAGAAACGAACCTTCTCAATATGAAGGACTGTTTCCTGACTATTTTGAGAAATATAAACCTGATCCAAATCCAGAAAGCGATGTGGATCATCTGTTGTTGGGAATACCTTTACTTCTCCTCGAATACCATGAGTTGTTGTAATTACTCCCACTCTCAATCTATTATCTGCCATAAATGAAATCCTTCCCTAGTAAAAGAATGAAAGGAGCAGGTGATACCACCTGCTCCCTACAGTTTGTACTCAATCGGCAATGTCGACGATTACCTTTTTGTCCATTTTGGAAGCTGCTGCCTTCACAACGGAACGAATTGCCTTGGCAATTCTTCCCTGCTTACCGATTACCTTACCCATATCGGATGGGGCAACGTGCAATTCCAGAATGATGGTCCTACCGGATTCCTTTTCCGTAACGGTAACTTCATCCGGAGAATCGACAAGTGACTTAGCAATAACTTCAACAAGTTCCTTCAACACTCGTCACACCCCTTCCAAAAGAATTATTATTTCTCGATGCCGGCATTCTTCAGAAGACGAGCTACAGTCTCAGTAGGCTGTGCACCGTTAGCAAGCCACTTCTTAGTCTCTTCTTCGTTGAAATTAACTGCTGCAGGCTCCTGGGAAGGATCGTATGTACCGATCTCAGCGATGAATCTGCCGTTACGTGGGCTTCTAGAATCAGCTACTACTACACGATAGTAAGGTGCCTTCTTCTGTCCCATTCTTCTTAAACGAATCTTAACTGCCATTTGTTTTTTCCTCCTAGAAAAAAATTTACTTATATTTAGAATGGAAATTTAAAATTTCCAAATCTACCACGTTTGTTATTCTTCATCATGCCCGGCATCTTCTTCATCATTTTCCGAGCTTCCTTGAACTGCTTCACCAGGCGATTCACCTCGGCGATATCAACGCCAGCGCCCTTTGCAATTCTGTGTTTTCTAGACAAGTCTAGAAGTTCTGGCTTCTCTCTCTCAGCTGGTGTCATGGAATAAATCATTGCTGAGATACGAGCCATCTTTTTATCATCAACAGCAGATGTGATCTGATCAACCTGGGCCTTATTCATGCCAGGCATCATTCCAAGGATGCTTGTTAAGCCTCCCATCTTCTTCATCTGCTCCATAGATGTCAGATAATCATTAAAGTCGAAGCCCTTCTTCTTAACCTTTTCTGTTAATTTCTTCGCTTCTTCCTGATCTATTGCACTCTCTGCCTTCTCAATCAAAGAAAGTACATCGCCCATGCCAAGAATACGGGATGCCATACGATCTGGATAGAACTGCTCCAAATCGGATAACTTCTCACCCATACCTGCATATAGGATTGGTTTACCAGTAACTGCTCTGATAGATAAGGCTGCACCACCACGGGTATCACCATCTAGCTTCGTCAGTATAACGCCGTCGATACCAACCTTCTCATCGAAAGAAGATGCAACATTGACTGCATCCTGACCAGTCATGGCATCAACTACAAGAATGGTATCAGCCACATCGACATTGGCCTTAATCTCTTGTAACTCTTCCATCATGCCTTCATCAATATGAAGACGACCAGCGGTATCTAAGAATACAACTTTATTTCCATTCTTCTGTGCATGCTCTACAGCAGCCCTTGCAATATCGCTTGGCTTCTTAGAGTCGCCCATAGAAAAGAAGTCTACGCCAACCTTCTCTGCATTAATGCGGAGCTGTTCAATCGCTGCTGGACGATACACGTCACATGCAGCTAAAAGAGGCTTCTTACTTTTCTCTTTTAACTTACCAGCAAGCTTCGCTGTGGTGGTTGTCTTACCAGCACCCTGGAGACCAACCATCATAATCACAGTAACCGTCTGTCCTGGACGATAGGTAATCTCTGCACCCTCAGTACCCATCATATTCACAAGTTCCTCGTGAACAATCTTAATTACTGTCTGTGCAGGATTCAGTCCATTTAAGACATCAGAGCCAATCGCTCTCTCCTGTACTGTTTTGGTGAAGTTCTTAACTACCTTAAAGTTAACATCTGCCTCAAGTAAGGCCATTTTAACTTCCTTCAGAGCAGTCTTAACATCATCTTCTGTTAATCTACCCTTACCGCGAAGGCTTTTAAAAACGTTCTGCAGTTTTTCTGATAAACTGTCAAATGCCAAACCAAATTCTCCTGTATCTTGCTCTAGATTTCTTCTAGAATTTCTCTTGTCAACTTTTGTAGGTCGAGTCTTCGATCTCTTGGGAGTTCATCGCTAGAATCCAGTAACTGATTGATACGGTTTACATTCTCCCGGACCAGCTGGAACTTCATAATCAAATGCATCTTGGCTTCGAAGGATTCCATCTGCTGGGTACAACGCTTTACCAAATCATGTACACCCTGTCTAGAGATGCCTTCATTCTCAGCAATCTCTCCAAGGGACAAGTCATTCAGTACGTAGTCCTCATATATCGATCTCTGATGTTCATTCAGGAGCATCCCATAGAAATCATAGAGATCTCCCTGTCTAATCTTATCATCCATAAAAAAATCACCTCGTCTAATATACTAAACGAGGTGATGGGTGTCAAGTATTTTTTCTTTACAGGGATGTCTGTACAATACGAGGGCGATATCCTTCCCTCTCAAGGGCATCCATAATCTGTCTCTTATGCTCTGTGCCAAAAGCTTCTAAGGTAATACGAAGTTCTACTGCAGCATTTCGATTAGTTGTTACAAACTGGTTATGCTCAAGCTTAATAACATTCCCCTGTACTCTTGCAATGGTATTGGATACAGATGCCAGTTCGCCTGGCTTATCTGGAAGAAGTACAGAGACAGTAAAGATACGATCTCTGAAAATCAGACCCTGCTGGATTATGGAGGACATGGTAATGACATCCATATTACCGCCAGAGATGACACAGACAATCTTCTTGCCCTTACACTTTAATCGAGAAAGGGCTGCGACTGTAAGAAGGCCAGAGCCCTCTGCGATCATCTTATGATTCTCTACCATATCTAGGAAGGAACCGATGATCTCATCGTCATCAACAGTTACTACATCATCCAGATTGGTCTGAAGGTATGGGAAGATTTCCTTACCAGGAGTCTTAACTGCAGTTCCATCAGCAATGGTATTTACCGTAGGAAGGGTTGTTACAGATCCCTTCTGTAAGGATACCTGCAAGCAATTCGCTCCACTTGGTTCTACACCAACAACCTTGGTCTCTGGACGAAAGAGTTTAGAAAATGTAGCTACACCAGTTGCTAATCCGCCGCCACCAACTGGGACAAGGATATAATCTAAAAGTGGCTGCTCCTTAAATACTTCCATAGCGATGGTTCCCTGGCCAGTTGCAACTGCTAAGTCATCAAATGGAGGAATATAGGTATAGCCCTTTTCCTCAACCAATTGCTGTGCATAGGCAGCAGATTCGTCGAAGACATCTCCATGGAGAATTACCTCGGCACCAAATGCCTTGGTACGATTTACTTTGATAAGAGGTGTGGTGGTAGGCATTACAATCACTGCCTTTACGCCGAACTTCTGGGCCGCAAAAGCAACGCCCTGGGCATGGTTACCTGCAGATGCAGTAATCAGTCCCTTCTTACGCTGCTCATCACTTAAAGTGCTGATCTTATAATATGCGCCACGAACCTTATAAGCACCAGTACGCTGCATGTTTTCAGGTTTTAAATACACTTCGTTATCGTACTTCTTACTCAGATATTCGCTATAAATAAGTGGTGTTGGAAGTGTTACCTGGCTTACAACCTTACTGGCTTCTTCAAACTTGTCCAATGTTAACATAATATTGCCTTCTTTCTTTTCTTTCCTTTTCCTTTATGGTTCATTGTAGGTAATTATTTCTTCCCTTGCAATAAAAAATCCATGGATTCTCTCGATGTACGAAAGAAAAATCCATGGATAAAGCATATCGTATTTATTCCTCTGTCTGCATGAATAATGCATTCACAAAGTCATCTGGGTCAAAACGCTCCAGATCCTCTGCAGTCTCACCCACACCTATGTACTTTACAGGTGTATGAAGTTCTGCCTGAACCGCAATTGCAATTCCGCCCTTTGCGGTACCGTCCATCTTAGTCAAAATGACGCCTGTGACATCTGCTACTTCGCCAAACTCTCTTGCCTGTTGCAGAGCATTCTGTCCTGTGGTTGCATCCAACACAATAAAAGTCTCTCGATGACAATCTGGATACTCACGATCAATAATCTTATTCATCTTGCCCAGCTCATTCATCAGGTTCTTTTTATTATGCAGGCGTCCTGCCGTATCGATGAGAACAATGTCGGTATTACGAGACTTTGCAGCCTGCATAGAATCGTATACCACAGCAGCAGGATCCGATCCATCCACACCACCAATCATAGGAACTCCAGCACGGTCTGCCCAGGTCTTCAGCTGGTCTCCTGCAGCTGCACGGAATGTATCTGCCGCAGAAATCAGTACCTTTTTATTCTCGTCCTTCATCTTCTTCGCAAGTTTTCCAATGGTGGTGGTTTTTCCTACGCCATTGACACCAACTACCATGATGACAGACTTCTGATTCATAAAGTCATAGGCATCCTCTGGGACAAACATGCGATCCCGAATCAGCTGGATCAGCACATCTCGGCAATCCACAGGTTCCTTAATATGGTCTTCTTTTACCCGTTCCTTTAATTCATCCAGGAGCTCTTCTGTGGTGCGAACACCGATATCTCCCATGATAAGGATCTCTTCTAATTCTTCATAGAAGTCATCATCAATATTGGTGAATCCACGGAAAACATAATCCATGTTTTTTACAAAACTGTCTCTGGTTTTGGATAAACCATCTACTAATTTCTTAAAGAATCCCATCCCCTCATCCTTTCTAGCAAACTAGTCTGTCAGTTCCTGATCAATCAAGTTAACAGATACCAGGGTGGATACACCCTTCTCCTGCATGGTAATACCATAGAGGCGATCTGCTGCAGTCATGGTTCCACGACGGTGTGTAATTACGATGAACTGCGTATTCTTGGTTAATTTATGCAGGTACTTAGCGAATCGGTCTACATTTGAGTCATCTAAGGCCGCCTCAATCTCGTCTAAGAGACAGAATGGAGATGGCTTCAGATTCTGAATCGCAAATAATAAGGCAATGGCTGTCAGAGACTTCTCACCACCAGACATCTGCATCATATTCTGCAGCTTCTTTCCAGGTGGCTGGGCGATAATACGGATTCCAGTCTCAAGGAGATCCTCTCCCTCAACCAGTTCTAAGGATCCCTTACCGCCACCAAACAGTGCCTTAAATGCCTTATCAAATTCCACCTGAATGGACTTAAAGCCCGAAGCGAACTGCTTTCTCATGCCTTCATCCAATTCCTGAATGATGGTAACCAGAGACTGCTCTGCCTCAACTAAGTCATCATGCTGATTCTTCAGGAAGGAATAGCGTTCGAATACTTCCTTATACTCTTCAATGGCATTGACATTAACAGAACCCATGCTGCGGATCTCATCCTTCACTTTAGAAATCTCACGCTTCATGCCCGCATGGTCATCCATCTCAGGGTCCTTCAGTTCCATAGCCGCATGAAGAGTCAGTTCATACTCATCCCACATGTAGTTATTCTGGTACTCAAGTTCCTCTTCTAACTTCTGTCTCTTCCCATTTAAGCGATAAAGTTCCTTATCCAGACGGTTAATTCTGTCAGAAACCTCCTCACGGCGGTCAAAGAATCCCTTGTATTCCTGATTCATCTCTTCCTTCTTCAGGATGCTGTTTCGTCTTTCCTCTTCTAAGGAATCATACTGTTTCTTAAGGGAGGCAATCTCTGTCTTTAATTTCTCAATCAGAGACTTCTTCTGTTCTGCGCTTGTACGAGTGCTTAAGCTTTCTTCCTCAAGAGACGCATAGGACTCTTCATTCTTCTGGAGTTCTAAGACAATACGATTCAGATTCTCCTGCATGAAGGAAACCTTCTGGGATGCATTAGCTTCCTCTAACTGGATACCAGAAACACTCTGGGATGCAGCGGTCTCTTCCTTCGTCTTTGTGAGGAGAACCTCCTGCAGCTTATGGATCTCCTCCTGGAGCTCCTTCTCCGTGTCATCGGATGCGAATACGCGTGCCTGTACCCGGGTCTGCTCTTCATCAATCTTCTTAAGTTCCTCTTCGATCTTCGTGCTCTCGGCATTTAATTCATCATATCTGGTCTTGGCCTGGTTTACATTTTCCTTGGCATGGGACAGAGCGATCATAGCTGTATTCCGCTTAAGAGCTGTCTCCTCTAAGGACTTACGATTCTCTTCAAATTGATTTTGAAGCTCCTGGATCTCCTGAGAAATAGCATCTAGTTTTTCCTGAAGTTCGCGAAGCTCTCCTTCATTCTTACTTAGATCCTCTTCTAACTGCTCTAGCTCTCGGTTACGGCCCAAGAGATTATTACTATTCTTAAAGGCACCACCAGTAAGGGATCCACCTGGACGAAGATACTCTCCCTCCAGGGTAACCACATGGTTCTGGTAGTGGGTCTTCTTAGCAAAAGCCAGGGCACTATCTAGAGTCTCCATGACAACCACACGGCCCAATAGATACTTCATGATGTCACGATAGCGGTCATCTGTATCCACCAGATCACTAGCCAGACCCAGCACACCCTTTTCGTCGAGGACATGCTCCGGCACCTGATTTTCCTTGGGATGCACACTTGTTAATGGTAGAAATGTAGCCCGACCTGCATGTGACCGTTTTAAGAAATCAATCATTGCCTTCGCAGTTGTTTCATCCTCTGTAACGATATTTTGGATATTACCGCCAAGAGCTGTCTCAATTGCAGTCTCATAGCGCTTCTCCACATGGATTAAGTCCGATACAACACCGATGATTCCAGGATGATCCTTCTTCTGATCCATGACACGGCGAATAGAATTGCCATATCCTTCGTAGCGCTCTAAGAGATTCTGCAGTGTTTCCTTTTTGGTCAAAAGCACATGGGAGGCATTTTTTGCCTTCTGATATCGCTCCTCCGTAACCTTCTTACGGTCTCTGGCTTCGCCCAGGCTCGCCTTATATTTATCAGAATCCTCCTGATACTTCTTATAGGAATCGTCTAAGGACAGGTACTTCTCCTGGGCTGCCTGTAATTCCTCGTCAGCCTTGGCATCCTCGGTTTTACGGGATAAAAGCTTCTGGACGATCTCAGCCTTACGGATATTGGTCTGCTCACGAATGGTAGTGAATTTCTGCAGTTCAGACTGAATCTCTGCCTTTTCATTAAGTAAAGCAACAATCTTCTGATGGTCCTTCTCAATAGTCTCATTGCACTCTTTGATGGCCAAAGACAGTTCCTTATAGGCCACATCCGCTTCGGTTAAGCGCTCACGAACTCTTGAGAGAGACTCTGACAGGGTCTTCAATTCTGCCTCGGTCTCTTCCTTCTGGACCAATTTTTCTTCATGCTCAGTTAAGAGATTCTTCTTACGATCATTCAGACTCTCATCTGAATTCTCAGCAGAATGAATCTGTTCCTCTAAGAGGGTGATCTGATTCTCTAACTGATTCTTCTTATCAGAAGTCTCTGTCTCCTCTTGATGAATTTTCTCGATTCGCTCATCAATATGAGAGAGTTTTTCCTCTAATTCCGCATAGTTCTTACGAATCTGGTTCAATTCTTCATTACTGTCAGACAGATCCTTCTGGACATTATTGGCATTGGTGCTGACAGAGTCGGTTTCCTTCTCAATTCGATCCATCTCCATCAGATACATATTGACGTCTAACTTCTTTAAGTTTTCCTTCAGAGTGAGATAACGCTTTGCAGTCTCTGACTGCTTTTCGAGAGGACCAACACGGCCTTCTAATTCAGAGAGAATGTCATTCACACGAACCAGATTCTCACGCTCATGCTCTAGTCTCTTTTCTGATGCAGCTTTTCTCTTCTTATACTTAACGATACCAACTGCTTCATCGAAAAGTTCACGGCGCTCCTCCGGCTTACCAGATAGGATTCGTTCAATCTGACCCTGTCCGATAATGGAATAGCCTTCCTTACCGATACCGGTGTCATAGAACAATTCATTTACTTCTCTAAGACGGCATGGTGCACCGTTGATCAGATACTCACTCTCTCCAGAACGATAAACACGACGAGAGACGGTAACTTCCTGGAAGTCTACAGGAAGCACGTGATCGGAATTATCCAAGGTAATGGATACATAAGCATAACCTAAGGGACGACGGTTTTCCGTTCCAGAGAAGATAACGTCCTGCATATTCTCCGAACGAAGCTGCTTGGCACTTTGCTCACCAAGTACCCAGCGCACCGCATCAGATACATTGGACTTACCAGAACCATTTGGTCCAACGATGCCAGTAATTCCTGTATGGAAATCCAACACAATTTTATTGGCAAAGGACTTAAAGCCCTGCATTTCAATACTTTTTAAATACATTATCGAACCGAATCCTTCTGTTTCTGTGCATAGAGGATTCCCTGATAAGCCGCTTCCTGTTCAGCCGCCTTCTTAGAGGATCCTACGCCCTGTCCAATTACCAAATCTCCAACCTTCGCTTCCACAGTGAATACCTTGGCATGATCTGGGCCTTCTTCCTTAATCAGCTCATAGGTTAGAGGTGCTGTATGCTCTGCCTGTACAATCTCCTGCAGAGCTGTCTTACAGTCATGATAGAGCTTCTTATGCTCGATATCTGTAAGGATAAAGCGAAGAACGAATTTCTTCGCTGGCTCTAATCCACCATCTAAGAACATAGCACCAATCACAGCTTCAAGTGCATCGGAGCGAATGGACTTACGTTTTCTACCACCTGTTTTTTCCTCACCAAAGCTGAGACGGATATACTTCTTAAGATCCATCTCTTCGGTGCAATAGCTCAGTGTCGGTTCACATACCAGACTTGCCCGGAGCTTACTTAATTTGCCCTCGTTGTCGTTCGGGTAATTCTGGTACAAGAACTCACTTGAAACCAATTCCAATACAGCATCTCCTAGGAACTCCAGACGCTCATTATCGGATAATGGCTTCATATGCTTTTCATTTGCATAGGAGCTGTGGGTTAAAGCCTGAATCAGTAATTCCTGATTATGGAAATGATATCCAATGGCTTCTTCTAATTCATTTAAATTTGTCATTTTTTCCTCCAAATGATTGGCCACATGGCCTTCATTACGATAAAAAACCCTTCCACTTTTAGAAGGGTTTTTTATATATTCCTTATTTGTCAGATACGGACTTCTCTAAGAGTTCTACTGCGTCTCCGACGGTCTTAATTCCAGAAGCAACTTCCTCGTCCACTTCGATATTCAGTTCTTCCTGAACCTCTAAGATAATCTGGTAGAGATCAAGTGAATCAGCACCTAAATCATCTGTAAAAGTTGTATCCAGTGTAATCTCATTAGGATCAACACCAAGAACTTCTGCAATAATCTTCTTTAATGTCTCGAATTCCATTAGTT
Source organism: uncultured Lachnospiraceae bacterium (assembly GCA_900317915.1). Lineage (GTDB taxonomy): Bacteria > Bacillota > Clostridia > Lachnospirales > Lachnospiraceae > Lachnocurva. The sequence goes on from ONIO01000001.1 coordinate 308,868, forward strand.
TTCTCCTTTCGAAAGGTTTTCACGTATCAATTCTTTAATATTCTGATCACGGAAGGTGATACATTGAAGAATAGATGTTGTAAATTCCTTAGCTGTCGCACTACCATGGGTCTTTACGACTAAGCCATTCAGACCAAGCATAGGTGCACCGCCATATCGTGTTACATCAAAATCCTTTAATTTCTCCTTCAGTACAGGAAGTGCTAGTCCTGCGCCGAGTTTCGACTTCAAATTAGCAGTAAATGCTTCCTTTAACAGTTTGAAGAATGTCTTACCAACTCCTTCATACATCTTTAGAATGACATTTCCTACAAAAGCCTCAGTCACAATAACATCCGCATAGCCAGATGGAATGTCTCTTGCTTCGATACTACCAATAAAGTTGATATCATCCAGTGCTTTTAACAGAGGGAAGGTCTCCTTAACGAGCTTATTTCCCTTCTCTTCCTCGGCGCCAACATTCACAATAGCAACACGAGGACGATCAACCTTCATGACCTTCTCCATATAGATGGAGCCCATCTCGGCGAACTGAACCAAAAGTTCTGGTCTGGCATCAAGATTCGCACCACAGTCAATTAATAAAGCTGGACCCTTTTCTGTAGGAATTAAAGGAGCAAGTGGTGCTCTCTTAACTCCAGGAAGTCTGCCAACCAGAACCTGACCACCAACTAGAATCGCTCCAGAATTACCTGCAGAGACCATGGCCTGGGCATCTTTAGTCTTCACTTCCTTCATTGCAACCACAAGGGAAGAATTCTTCTTCTTAGAAATTGCAACAGTTGGTGACTCTGCAGTCGCTATTACCTCAGTAGTCGCTACAATTGAATAACGATTCTTATAAGTATTCGCATCAGGAATGGTGTCTAAGACTTCACGAATCACAGACTCTGTTCCTACCAGATGGATTACTAAATTATCATTTTGCTTTAAGGCTTCAATCGCTCCCTTAATTGGTTCAACTGGAGCATTATCTCCGCCCATTACATCTACTGCAACAATCATGGATTCCATGAAATCACCTCTTACTTATAGCACAATATGCAATCTTAAAAAATTTTACTATAAGTACTATAAGAATTCAAGAATACAGAGACTGACTGAAGGCAAAAATAAAGCCTCCCGGATAAACCGGAAGGCTTTTTCGTTCACGAATAGTAGTGGAAATTAATCCTGAGCAACGATCTCGCGCTTGTTATATGTTCCACACTTCTTGCAAACTCTGTGAGGCATCATTAAAGCTCCACACTTGCTGCAACGAACCAGAGTCGGAGCGCTCATTTTCCAGTTTGCTCTTCTTCTGTCTCTTCTTCCCTTGGAAGATTTGTTCTTAGGACAAATAGACATCGATCACACCTCCTTAAACTGATTGAAGACATCCAGGAACTTCGCCATACGAGGATCCAGTGATTCTCTATTACAGCCACATTCCTGCTGATTTAAATTCTGACCGCATATAGGACATAAGCCCTTGCAATCCTCTTTACAGAGAACCTTAGTCGGCCAGTTAAGAAGAAGTTCGTCTCGGATCATTTGATCTATGTCCAGACAATTGCCTTCTACGAAATTAACTACTCCCTCATCGGATGCATTCATAAGCTTACCGTCTTCGATTGCAAGCTCAAAATCGACCTCTACTGGAATTACGTAATGAACATCTGTTAAACATCGATCACAAGGGATATCAAATTCAACTTCTGTTGCTGTACGAATCACCAGCTTCCGTCCATCCTTACATGATAAGAATAGATCTAATGGCTTCTTCTCTGCAATTGGATAGATCACATCATTAACAGATATCTGGCTCATTTCTAATTCAATAGGAATCTGCTCATCGGTCTTATCTCGAATAATACTTGAAAGATCAAACTGCATGATATTCTCCAATCCACACTTTTTTGATTATACTCATGCCTTAAATGTAAGTCAATACTAAATGTTGTATATTATCAAAGTTTTTTACATTATTGGCACAATTTATTTAGGCAAGCTTATTTGCTGCTAATACTTCTACGGTCTGACGAGCAATTGCTAACTCTTCATTGGTAGGAATCATCCATACTGGTACAGAAGAATCATCTGTTGACAGAAGCTTCTCGCAACGAACTGCTTCGCTACGCTCTGGATCCATCTTGATTCCCATGTAATCGAAGTAGCTGATTGCCATCCGACGAATGTACTTATTATTCTCACCAACACCAGCTGTAAATACGATACAGTCAACACCGTGCATTGCTGCGATGTAAGCACCGATGTACTTAGCAACTCTGTAAGAATAAGTCTCTAATACTTCACGTGCATGGCTATCGCCCTCTTCCATCTTGGCAGTGATATCACGGAAGTCAGAAGAGATACCAGACATACCAAGAACACCAGACTTCTTATTCAGGATATTCATAACACCATCGATATCTGTATTTTCCTTCTTAGCAATGAACTGGATGATAGATGGATCTAAGTCACCAGAACGAGTACCCATGATCAGACCCTCTAATGGAGTAAGACCCATAGAAGTATCAATAGACTTACCATTCTCTACTGCAGAGATAGAAGCACCGTTACCAAGGTGGCAAACAATAATCTTAGACTCTTCTAATGGCTTGCCGATTAACTCAGCTGCTCTCTGGGATACGAACTGATGAGAAGTTCCATGGAAACCATAACGACGAACCTTATACTCATCATAGTACTTCTTAGGAATACCATAGAGGTATGCTTTTGCAGGCATTGTCTGATGGAAAGCTGTATCAAATACACCAACCATAGGTACATTAGGAAGTACCTCCTGGCATGCACGAATTCCAATGATATTTGCAGGGTTATGAAGAGGAGCCAGGTCATTACAGTCCTCAACAGCCTTGATCATGTCTTCGTTGATTAAAGCAGCCTCAGAGAAGTTCTCTCCGCCATGAACCACACGATGTCCAACAGCTTCGATCTCATCTAGGCTCTTTAATACACCAGTAGCCTCATTGGTCAGAGCCTTCAGTACTGCAGCTACAGCCTCTGTATGTGTAGGAAGTTCCATCTCGGTGATTTCCTTCTCACCGCCCTTTGGAGTGTACTCTAACACACCGCCGATACCGATACGCTCGCAAAGTCCCTTTGCTAATACGTCCTCAGTCTCGGAATCAATAACCTGATACTTCAGGGAAGAGCTTCCACAGTTAATAACTAAGATCTTCATTATTATGGTTTCCTTTCTTGTACAATGCTATTCATGAAATTGAACTCACAATTATCTATATTATATTCTTAAAACCACTGTCCTACAAGTATATATCAAAAAGCACGAGAATAAGAACCACTTCCAATGGAAATATGCTATTTTATAAGAAGGCCTATTGAATCAAAGGAGCTAATACCCTATGCAAGTTACAGGAATCATCTGTGAATACAATCCATTTCACAATGGACATAAAAAACAATTGGATGAAATCAAAAATTCCGCAGAAGATGCAGCCATTGTCTGTATCATGTCTGGTGACTTCGTGCAACGGGGAGAAGTCTCTCTATTAGATAAATACAAGAGAACTGGTCTCGCCCTAAAAAATGGTGCAGACCTGGTGGTGGAACTCCCTAGCCGCTATGTTCTATCCAGTGCGGAGGGCTTTGCCTACGGAGGAATCAGTCTCCTATCTCAGATGGTTGTCGTAGATCAGTTGTCCTTTGGTGCAAACCACACCGATCCTTCCCTCTATAAAAAAGCATCTCTCCTTTTAAATAATGAAGATTCTTCCTTTCAGGAGACTCTGACTCAGACTCTATCTAAGGGGGATTCCTACCCGAAGGCGAGAGAACTGGCCCTAAAGAATGCTCTTATACGTGAAGGCATAGATTCTAAAACCATAGATTCCTTCCTGCATTCTCCCAATGATCAATTGGGATTAGAGTATCAAAAGGCAATCGATTCTCTGAATTCCTCCATAGAGATCAAGCCGTTTCACAGAGTAGGTGCTGATCACTTCGATCAGAAAATTGTTGATTCTACTGCTTCAGGCTCTTATATCCGAAAGCAGATTCTTGAGAATCATTCCTTAAAAGACCTGACAAATGTATTACCACAAGATACCCAAAAAGTCCTTCAAGACGGATTGGATCATAAGACCCTTCTAAGTTCTAAGGACTTATCTCTGCCACTAAACTATCAATTGATGCAGCTTTTTTCTTCCTATGGATCAGCAAGTGATTTATCTTTTGACTTAACGAATGATTCACCTATGGAGGGCCAAGCCAAGTCGTCTCGTGATATACTTCAAGAAATCATCGGGGACTCTAAGACGGATCAGGAACTAATGTCTCGTCTATTGAGAGTCTACCTCTCCTACCCCGATTTTTCTGAATTGGCAGAACAAGTGAAGTCGAAAAATGTAACCCATTCTCATATTACCCGGCTTTTCTGCCGGATCCTACTGCAGCAGTTGTCTCACCCAATGGATGAAAAGAAACGCATGGTTTACATTTCACCTGGATATCTACATGTCCTGGGATTCACTGATCTAGGAAAAGAATTACTAGGAAGAATCCGTAAGGAGTCTAATCTCCCAATTATCGTAAACCCTGCAAGTGATGGAAGGCTCTTAGACCCAAAGCAAAGGGTTCTACTAGACGAGGACATAGAAGCTTCTAACCTGGCTCGTCTCCTTCGGCAAAAAAACTCCGGGATACCAGAGGTTCCTGAAGTATCCCGGAGATTTATTCCGATTCCTTGATATAAGAGGTGCCTGATGGGGCATCTCTTGCATCAATATTAATGATGGAAGAGACGGATTCCTGTGAAGGACATAACCATTCCATACTTATTACAGGTATCAATGACATGATCGTCACGGATGGATCCACCTGGCTGTGCCACATAAGCCACACCAGAACGATGGGCACGCTCGATATTATCACCGAATGGGAAGAAGGCGTCGGAGCCAAGGCTGACACCTGAGTTCTGATCCAGCCAAGCGCGCTTCTCCTCAGCAGTGAATACCTTGGGCTGCTCTGTGAAGAAATTCTGCCAATTTCCATCATCCACTACATCTAAGTAGTCCTCTCCAGTATAGAGATCGATAGCATTATCACGGTCCGCACGGCGGATGCCTGGCTTAAATGGAAGGGACATAACCTGAGGTGCCTGACGAAGCCACCACTTATCTGCCTTATCTCCAGCCAGACGTGTGCAGTGGATTCGTGACTGCTGACCAGCGCCAATTCCAATCGCCTGACCATCCTTTACGTAGCATACCGAATTGGACTGGGTGTACTTCAGGGTAATCATAGCAATGGCTAGATCAATCTTCGCAGCATCGGTTAGTTCCTTGTTTTCAGTAACAATATGATCGAAGAAATGCTCATCGATATTCAGTTCATTTCTGCCCTGCTCAAAGGTTACACCGTAGACTTCCTTGGACTCGATTGGAGCTGGCACATAGTCCGGATCGATCTGGATGACAGCGTAGTTTCCCTTCTTCTTTGCCTTCAGGATTTCTAATGCTTCTGGCTCATATCCTGGAGCAATTATACCATCAGATGTCTCTCTCTTAATAATTAATGCAGTGGAGACATCGCACACATCAGACAGAGCAATAAAGTCACCGAATGAGGACATACGATCTGCGCCACGTGCTCTCGCATAAGCATTCGCAAGTGGAGTAAACTCCATATCCATGTCATCTACCCAGTAAATATGCTTCTCCACATCACTCATAGGCAGACCTATAGCTGCACCGGCCGGGGAAACATGCTTGAAAGAAGTTGCTGCTGGCATTCCAGTAGCCTTCTTTAATTCCTTCACAAGTTGCCAACCATTGAAGGCATCCAGAAAATTGATATATCCTGGGCGACCATTCAAAACCTGAACTGGCAGGTCTGAGCCATCCTTCATATAGATGCGAGAAGGCTTCTGATTTGGGTTACATCCATACTTTAACTGAAATTCTTTCATATGCTCATACTCCTATATATAAATCTTACAAATCCTTACTGATTCTTATTCATGATGCGAGACTCATACTTCCCTGTCTCGATATCGATGTAGCGAACAAAGAGAGAGACCTTATTGTCCTCGTTCAAAAAAGCCCATAGCTTTTCGGTGAAGGTATCGATATCTCCAGTTAATTCCACGCGCTCAGGCTCACCCTCAAAGGAAGGAAGTGGATTGCCGTCATTTACATAGGTATGGATATAACGTGCCTCACCCTTTACAGGATGGTCATAGGAAAATGTATACCGTGCGTTACACTCCGGATTACCCTCATAGGACTTGAGAATCGACATATCATAGGAAAAGGAACCATCCTTAATATGCATTACCGCAGAAATACGAGGGGTATAATTTGGACCATCTGGCTCAAACTGACGCTCTCTTAAGGACTGTTCAAAGGTCATGCCAGCCTTCATATTGTCATAAATGGTATCTGTCTGATCGCCATTGGTGACAATGGTATCTGTTCCTAATACACGAACCGGGGAATAGATAATGAGACTTGGATCCTCTAATTTGGACGGGTCAAATGCCTGGGTACGGATTCCCTCATTTTCCTCAACAAAGACACGATTTCTACTGTTTGATGAGCGTCCCATAATCCAATATGCAGTCACTGCATGAAGACCATCGGCTGTTCGACCAACCATAATTCCTCGACCTGGATAGGGATTCTGACCAACTGCTTCTTCTAATCTCTTAAGCTCCATGATTCCTCCTCTGAATAAAAAAGACCGCCTGAGCAAACGCATCTAAGAAAAATCTCAGACGGACTGCCCAGGCGGTCGACAAATTCAATATATTCATACTCCCTGTGGTTTTGTCCACTGTCCGCCAGTCGTATGAACCTGTAATTAGAATAACTTATAATAGATAATATTTCAAGAAGCACTTTTAATATATATTGCTATATATTTTCAATCTGCCAATCAATTGGTTCCTCTCCATGAGCAATCAAGAATTCATTACACTTACTAAAATGCTTGCATCCAAAGAAGCCTCTATAGGCAGATAATGGACTTGGATGAGGGGCTTTTAAAACTAAGTGTAAAGGATTTGGTGTTAATAACTTCTCCTTTTCCTGAGCTGGTTTCCCCCAAAGCAAGAATACAATAGGGCTTTCCCTTTTGTCTAAGGCCTGAATCGCTGCATCTGTGAATTTTTCCCAGCCAATACCCTTATGGGAAAAAGCCTGATGTGCACGAACAGTAAGTAAGGTATTTAATAGAAATACACCCTGCTTAGCCCATTTTTCAAGATGGCCATTATTAGGTATCTCAAGTCCCAGGTCTGTATGTAATTCCTGATAGATATTCACCAGTGACGGTGGTATCTTCACCCCAGGCTTCACAGAAAAGCATAATCCCTCTGCCTGTCCAGGCTCATGATAGGGATCCTGGCCTAAGATAACCACCTTCACCTTAGAAAAAGGTGTCATGTGAAAGGCATTGAATAAATCTTCTGCTGGAGGATAAACCGTAGTGGTATTGTATTCCTCCTTCACCTTAGAAAATAAATCCCGATAATAGGGTTTCTGAAACTCTTTTTGTAATGGTTCTAACCAGTCATTTTGAATTGCTGACATGAGACTCCCCTATAAAAATACAAAAAACAACGAATTAAAGGCGAACAGATACCTGATTCTCTCTTAAATAAGACTTTAAATCCCGAATCTCTAATTCATGGAAGTGAAAAAGGGATGCTGCAAGGGCTGCATCCGCTGCTCCATCTGTAAAGACATCTAAGAAATCCTTCTTCCTTCCCGCTCCACCAGATGCAATTACAGGAATGCCAGACTGACTGGAAATCGCTCTGGTAAGTTCTAGGTCATAACCAGCCCTGGTGCCATCGCAGTCCATACTGGTGAGAAGAATCTCTCCTGCACCTAATTCTTCTGCTTTTTTCGCCCACTCAAGTGCATCTAACCCTGTATTTACACGACCACCATTCTGATATACATCCCAACCTGTAGAGTCTACTCTTCTCTTGGCATCAATAGCGATTACCACACACTGGCTACCAAACTTTTCAGCAGCCTCACGAATCAGATTGGGATTCTGTATGGCTGCAGAATTCACAGATACCTTATCTGCCCCTGCACGCAGAATCTCTCGGAAGTCATCAACGGTTCGGATACCACCGCCAACGGTAAATGGAATGAATACACTGCTGGCTACAGCACGGACCATATCTACCACGGTATGTCTATGATCAGATGACGCAGTAATATCCAAAAAGGTGATTTCATCTGCACCAGCCTGATCATAAGCCTTAGCAATCTCTACTGGATCTCCAGCATCACGAAGATCTACAAAGTTAACACCCTTAACAACACGTCCATCCTTTACATCCAGACATGGAATAATTCTCTTGGTATACATACCTACACCTCCAGGAAATTCTTAAGAATCATTAGACCAGTTTCACCACTTTTCTCTGGATGGAACTGGCAAGCAAATAGATTCCCTTTTTCAATGGAAGCATCAAATGTAAGACCATAGTCACATCTCGCCTTCACGATTTCTGGATGGTCTGCCTTAAGATAATAGGAATGAACAAAGTAGGCATAGGACTCCTCTGGAATATTCTGAAACAGTCTTCCTCCATTCAAGGATAGAGAGTTCCAGCCCATATGAGGAATCTTTTGTCCAGAGTCCGAAGGAAAACGAAAAACATGTCCATCTAAGAGAGATAAGCCCTTCACTCCCGGTGCTTCCTCACTGGATTGAAATAGTACCTGCAGTCCTAGGCAGATTCCTAAAAAAGGAATCTCCTTTTCCACTAATTCATGGATGACTGCTACTAACTGGTACTTATTCAGATGCTCCATGGCATCTCGAAAAGCCCCCACACCTGGCAGAATCACATGGTCTGCCTTAGCGATTTCCTTTGGTTCCCTTGTGACGATAGCATCGTATCCTAGATGGACTACCGCCTTTTCGACGCTGCGAACATTACCCGCATCATAATCAAGTATGGCAATCATTTTTCTTTTTCCTTTTTCTTCCCTATTCCCGTATTACTTTTCTTCGTTCATATTCAGAGCTTCTAGGATCTCTTTCATACGAATTGTATAATTGGCACGGTTCTTACCCTCGTAGAGATCCGCCGCCTGATCCTCTGTGAGATTAAATTGAGAGGATAATGCCTGTACAATCTCAGCACCATAAGCATTCCAGGTGTCTAAGATACCATCCTTTTCCGCCTCAGCTGCATGCTCCTTATAGCGTCCATAGCCCATAATAAGACTATTTAGTGCCATGGAATACTTCTTAGCAGTCATCATGCTCTGGTAGGAATCCAATTTGGTCTCTAGATCTGCTAAGAGCTTCGCCTGGGTCTTTAATTTCTCACCCTTACTGGTAAGCTTATTTACACCCTCAAGCTTTTGATAAGCACTGTTATACTGGCCGCTATCATAAAGTGCCTTTGCATCGAGATAACGCTGATTTCCAAAGAAGAGAGATCCACAGATCACCACAAAGGCAATAACCGATGCTACAAACAGGAAGTGAACCAATAGTATCTTCATGGGAATCACTGGAGAATTATCCTTTGGCTTTGGTTTCTTTTCCTTCTTTGGCTTCTTTTCTTTCTTCGGCTTGGCCTTCTTTTCCTTCTTCGGCTTTTTATCAGCCTCTTCTGCCTTCTTTGCCTTCTTTTCGGCAGCAGCTTCTTTCCTTTTCTTGAAGAAGGAGAAGATCAGCTCTGTGCCATCATCATCTGGATCAATGGGAGTCTCCCCTTGTTCCTGCTCTCCTCCATCTAATCCAAATGCATCACCTAAGCCTAGGTCCATGGAAGTGCTATCGGTAGCAGTTTCTTTTTTCTTCTTCGGCTTTTTCTCTTTGGACTTATTCTTGCCTAAGCCACCAAAGAGTTTGGATAAGAAACCACCCTTCTTTTCAGCACTAGGCTCATCCAGAGACACCCCAGAATCCTCCTGGTAGTCCTCCATGGCATTGGCCTTATGATCGAACTGTTCCTGTGCATCTGGGAGAACACTTTCACTCTCGTCTGCATTAAGGAGATTACCGATCTCACCAAGTCCAGCATCATCTCCACTCAGGAGAGACATAAGGTCTGGTTCTTCGCCATCCTTCCCCCCTAAGAGATTTGGTTCCTCTCCATCACCGAAGGATGGGAAATTTAAACCGCCATCTAAACTTGGCCTTGGTTCACTCAAATCTTCTGCAGCAGTTGGTTCAGGTGCCAATGGTGTGGCTTCATCATCCATAGAATATTCCTGAGTCTCACTTGCATCCGCATGAGAGGATTCTACTTCACCTTGAGTGGCAGATGGATCTGCATCAGAGTCTGATGCTACTCCACCCATTTTATCCATGGCATTTTGTAATAAGTTAGATACATCCTGAGGCTTTTTCTCTTCCACAGGCTCACTAATACGATCCTTTGCATTCTGTAAGAGATCATCAATGGATGCCACTTTATCCTGCGGATTCTCCTCCGGCTCTTCCTCTGGAGTCTCAACAGACAAATCCTCTAAAGGAGTATTGAAAGCCTTAGAATCATCTCCTACCTCTTCTACCGATGGATCAATCTCATCCTGAGAAGAAAGTGGAAGTTCATCCTCTTTGAAATCTCCTTCTTCTAAGTCGTCCTCTGAGTCAAAATCCTGAGGAGTCTCCTCATCAAATACATCAGATAGATTAAAGTTCTCTCCTGTATCTGTACGTTTTAACTCTAATTTTTCATCAAATTGCTTAAGGAAATCATCTGAATCAGACTCTGAAAGTTCCTCTTCAAATTGCTTTAGGAAATCGTCCTCAGATAAAGCACGGCGAAGATTATTATGGCTTACAGGCTTAGATGTAAAGCCATCAATTCCTGTTGCCTCCATAAAGTCTTCATTGGGATCAATAGACCTCCGAGCCTTTGCCTTCGCTTCCTGTCTCTTACGTATCGCACTGGTGGCATTATCCGAATCCGTACGAGCATGTGTAATTGAATTTAACAGATTATCGAGATAATCTTCATCACTGCTTGGCTTTGACAAAACTGTTTCCTCCGAACCCGACAAAAGGGATGTGAAAGTTTTCACATCCCTTAATGTACAATCAATAAACTAAAATCAACGCTTATTCTCGTTACGAGCAGACTCATACTGATCTACGAGGCGGTCTACATTATCAACCAGCTTTCCTACCTCTGGCTTAGTAAGCTGTGCATCTGCACCCAGGGCTTCACCCTTACGACGAATCTCATCATTGATCAGAGATGAGAAGATAATTACAGGGATATTCTTCATGATGTCATCAGACTTCACTAACTTGGTAAGGCGATGGCCATCCATCTGAGGCATCTCAATATCAGTGATAATACAATGAACAGACTCTAATACATCACCCTGTTCTTCTAATTCACGAAGCTTGTTCCAAGCCTCCTGACCATTCTCGCAAAGAATCAAGTTGGTGTATCCAGCCTTAGTTAAGCACTCCTGAATTAGCTTCATCAGAAGCTTAGAATCCTCTGCAAGGAGAATTGGAGAAGCGCTACGATCCTTCGTTACATAATTATCCATATCAGAAACCCTCAGAGAGGTCTCTGGGTTAATCCAAGAAATAATCTTCTCGAAGTCTAAGAGAACAATCAAGCGATCATCCATCTTTAAGACACCAGTAGCAATACCAGCTTCACCAGTACCAGAACTAATGGTGGAGTCTGGAGTATGGATCTGTTCCCAAGACACACGATGAATCCCAAGTACTTCATCTACATGGAATGCAGTATCGAGATTATTAAAGTTTGTGATGAAAAGTAAACCGCTCTGAGAATCATCAGTTGGATAGCCCAGGCACTTACGCAAGCTGATAACAGAAATGATCTTATCACGAGGCATAAATAAGCCTTCAACATTTGGATGTGTATTTGGCACAGGGGTTACCTGCTGGTATGGCATAATCTCAAGAACCTTTGCAACATTGATTCCATAGTGGTTTCCACCAACTGTAAATTCAAGAATCTCTAGTTCGTTTGTTCCTGACTCCAGCAAAATATTAGTATCCATGAATATTCCTCCTTGATTATACGATAGAATTCGTATATTACTGGGCAACCTCTGTAGTTGTTCCATTAACTGTTACAGATAACCCTACGCTTGTAAGGTTACTAATTGTATCTTCACTAAATTGAAAAAGTAAAACCAATGTCTGGGTCTCACCATTCTTAACAGTTCCCTGGTATGTGGCTAAATCATTTAAAAGAATGGTTTTATCATTCTCAGCACTTGTAGCTCCATTTACCTTTGCCGTATAGGTAGCATTCTTTGAAAGAAAATCCACTGGCTGATCTGCACCAGATGTATTTGTAATTTCAAAGTTTAAAACCAGGAATTCTTTTCCCTTCTCAGGCATTAGAGAATAATAATTCGTAGAATTAAATACACTCCTTACTTCAGAATTCACAAGTTTAATTGTTACTCCAGATAACTGTAATGCATCATTCAGGCTAACCTTATTGGCTGCTGCCCCATCTCCTTCAGGGCTTGTCTGCTCCGGATTCTCTGTAGCACTGGACTTATTATCATCTGTAGACTTGTCTTCCTTGTCTTCCTTGTCTTTCTTGTCCTTATCAGATGAATCATCCTTTTTTGTTGGAGTGGCAGGTGGGCCAGTAATACCCTTTTCCTGATTTTTATTATACTTCGATACAGCTGCTGCAGAATAAGCAACTACGGCCTTTTCCTGCTCATCTGTAAGTTTCAGAAGCTTTGTACCACATCCTGTCAGAAACAATGAGCAAAATATCAATACAGCAGGAAGAAATCTATGCAGTTTTTTCATGCATTCCTCCGATATATATAATTAATTCATTAGTTTATGTTATCATTCTTAAAAAAAGGAATCAATAAAAACCCCTCTTTTAAATCTTAATATTTTCTAAATAATTCGCTGATTTCCTGTATTTTTTAAGACTCGTTTTAACTATCAAACTCAATCCAAAATACAACTCCATCCTCTCGGTTATATACACCACATTCTCGATGAAGATTCTCAGCTACAGCCTTGACTACTGATAAGCCGATTCCACTTCCACCGTATTCACGGGATCTAGCCTTATCCACCTTATAGAATTTCTCCCACAGGTGACTTATATTCTCTTCTGGAATAGGATCTCCAGTGTTAAATACACAGAGACGTGTTCCCTTATCCTTATGGGCATCCTCTGTCCATATTTTGATCTTCTTATCATACTTGGCATAATGAATGGCATTGGTGAGGTAATTATTCACAGCCTGCTCTACGAAGAACTCATCTGCCCAAATATAGACCGGCTTCTCACCATCGAATTCTACAATAATTCCATTCTGCTCAATCGGCAGGGAAGAATTCTGAATCAGTGCATTTACAACTGTGGTTAAATCAAAGCGCTCCATTGACAGGTTGTCCTGACCATATTCCAACTGGTTCAAGGCAATCAACTGCTGCACCATACGATTCATCTTCTTCGATTCGTCAATGATAACGTCACAATAGAACTTTCGGTCCTCTGGATTATCAGAGATACCATCTTCAAGTCCCTCTGCATATCCCTGGATCAAGGCAATTGGAGTCTTTAATTCATGGGAGACATTGGATAGGAATTCCTTCCGCATATTTTCCGATTGGCTACGAATATCCAAGTCATGCTGCAGATCATTATTGGCTTGCTTTAATTCACCAATCGCACGCTCTAGATTCTGAGATAGCATATTCATGTTATCTCCCAATTCATCAATCTCATTTACACGTTCTCTGGGTACATATCTGGCCTCAAAGTCTAGGTTACGCATCTTCTTAGAGATCTCTGTCAACTGAGTGATTGGGCGTATAATTCTTCTGGTAAGTAAAGTCGCTACGAATAAGCCAAACATAATGGATAATAAGCCAGCAATCAAAAGGAATCGATTGGCGAAGTTCACACTCTCATGGATACTCTGCACAGCACAGCGAATAATGATGGTATTACCGTCACTTAGATTGCCATAGAGCACAATAAAGTCTCCATCCATTCGAGAGTCCGTATGACGAATAATACGATAATTGTTTGTGGAATAGATCTCTACATTATTTGCAGAGTCGGATTGAAAGAGCATCGCCCATAATTGGTTCTGCATACGGCTGGTAATATTCTCTCCCTCTGTAGAGAGGCGAATGGTTCCATCCGGTTCCATCACCACGATTGATAAATTGGATTCCGAAGCAAGCTTTTCAAAGGTAATGCGATAATGTGCCTTATAGAGGTAATTCCCATGAACAGCAGTATTTAATTCGTCATAGGTAGTGATCATCCCATTTTTCTTATGCTCTAGATAGGTTCTTCCAAGAAACAGGGTGTTCATAAGAACGCACAAAGTAACTGTCAGAATAATGATTGCAGTAATACTGCAAAAGATCTGCATAAAGAGCTTACTTTTCTTAGAATCTCTATTATTTCTCATTCGATTTGGAATCATACACTCGCCTTAATGATTAGAATTACAAACTGGTGTCAAATTTATATCCCATACCCCAAATGGTTTTGATATAGTCGCCCTTACTTCCAAGCTTAGAACGAAGCTTTTTTACATGGGTATCAATGGTTCTGGCATCTCCAAAGTAGTCATAATTCCATACGTTATTGAGAATGGTTTCTCTAGATAATGCAATTCCCTGATTCTGTATGAAATAAGACAATAATTCGAATTCCTTAACAGACAGGAAAATCTCTTTTCCATCAACTGCTGCCGTATGTGCACCGATGTCTACCCGGATACCGCCTGCTTCCATGACTTCTCCATTGCCACTTGCATTGTCCATAGCGCCACGACGAATCACCGCATTCACACGAGCCACCAGAATCTTCGGGCTAAAAGGCTTGGCAATATACTCATCTACACCCAGATTAAAGCCATTTAACTCATCCTCTTCAGAGGTCTTAGCTGTCAGCATGATAATTGGAATCTGGGATGTCTCACGGATCTTCTGAAGCACTTCATATCCATCCATTTTTGGCATCATCACATCTAAAATAATGAGGCTTAAATCATGCTGCTGATGATAGATCTGCATGGCTTCCTCACCATCTCCAGCTTCATATATGCTGTAACCTTCTCTTGTCAAAAAGTCCCTTACCAGCTTTCTGATTCTAGACTCGTCATCAACCACGAGGATTTTGCCCTGTTCCATATGTCGCTCCTTTTATGTATTCGTCTAAAATGTAAACCCTGCCCTTATTTGGCGTTCACATCTAAACCTGTACCTGTACCAGTTGTCGCACCGCTGTTATCATTGCTTGATTCATTCTCCACAGTACTTGTAGAGGAATTATTATTATTCTGTAACTGATTTTCCTTCTGTCGAAGGATACGCTCTCTCTCCGTTAGTTCCTTTTCCCACTGTGCATACTCATCCTTCACCTTGGTGCGATAATTCAGTATGGTTGGAGAAGTACCTGTAAGAGAGATACCAAACATTAAGCCAATCACCACCATTAAAATGATAATAATAATGCTAGAACTACGTAAGCGAATACGCATATCCTTCAATTTCTTAAGAAGGAAGCGAATATGTTCCTCCTTTTTATCATTATCAAAGGCTGCATCCGATGTCTTCTGGCTCTCAGGGGCAATCATTGTTACCCTTTTTTCTTCACGCTTTTCCACTGGGATATCAGGGACAACAGAGGGATCTATCGAAGTGGCATGAAGAAGGATGGTCTGAATCTCCTTTAGAAAGGAGACACCCACTTCCGTATGAAACATCTTGGTATCAATCAGCTGTACATAGAGATCTAATACTCTGCCTTCATCCTTCCAATCCATGGAGGAACGGAGGTATTCTACAGCCTCTCTTTCCCTATTTGCTGCTTCGCCAGTCTTAGGGTCCATAAATTCAAACCCATCTACATGTATGCTATTCTGCATCGATTGCTCCTATTTATACTACTCATTCATCATGTGAAGAATGTTTTCTCTCTCCTCAATAATCTGCTTTAGAATCTCTGTGGAATTTTCATCTCCCATTACATCTGGATGGTATTGCTTTACAAGAGCACGATACTCTCTTTTCAGCTCTTCTTCATCCTGATATGCTTCCTTGGAGAACCACAAACGATCATAAAATATATCGGTATTTGTAGAGAAATAATCATCCTCTTGATACCATTTCTTTTGTTTTTCTTTTCTCTCCTTTTCCCGCTTTTCTCTTTCTCGTCTCTCCCTATCCTCCTTGGCTCTCTTATCATGATCTACGAGAGATCTCTCCACATCATCCATTTGATAGATCTCATCTCGACCATTCTTAATATGCATCTCTAGGATCTGATCTCCGCGAAATACCATATAAGAGTAATCCAATTCCAAGGACACAGGAGCTATAAAGAAGAGATTACCCATGCGGTAAAGTCTTCGTTCTGTTACAGTCCCTGCTAAGAATTCATACAAGAGATCAGGATCTCGATAGAGCTGAAGCAGAGTCTGTACAAATGGATTTTCACTTTTCTTAAGTGCCTTATAGAGCATCTGCATCTCTTCGTATTGATGCAGGAATAACTGCTCTAAGCCTCGGCGAAGCTCTCCCTCTTCCTTCTCATATTCTTCTAAGCGTTCTGCATTGATTTCGATTTTTCGTCGAATTGACGCAATCTCTTGGATGTCCCCTTCTTCTCTTGCAATTTTAAGTGCCTCCATTAATTTATTGGAGGACATGTTGGTCACATCCTTATGGAAGCCCATGGAATGAATGGATCGTCGAAGGGACTGGGCCTTTCTAGAACTTCCCAAGAAGATATCTCGGGCGATTTCTGGATCATCGATAAAATTCACTGCAATGAAAAAGTAACTCATTGCATCCTGGCAATCCTCTGGAAGCATCACCGGATAGGACCACTTGGTCCAATCATATCCGTCAAGCATGCCTCTTACACTCTCTAAGTCTCTAAGAATCAGGGCATAGTGAAGAGGTGATAAGAGCATACTGTCATGGAAGTCTCTCTCTAGATTTAGTATCTTCCTCTTAGAGTGCATACGGTCTAAGAGATCTGCCATCTGCTCATTACGAAGTCTCGCCTGAAAATCAAAAACAGACCATACTTCATCTAGTCCAAAGTCCCTACTTTCTTCTTCCATGAGTTTTGAAAAGCCCAGATGATCTCCGATACGAATGCTTAGGAGAATTAAGAGCTTCGTCTGCTTCTTGGAGCGGGCCTTATTTTTTAATAGATTTAAATATGCATCCGTCAGATTCTGTGTAAGGTAGAGATCAAAGGCATTGGATATGTCCTTCTCAAAGGGAGAAAAGAATAATGCATCCGGATCCTTCAGCATATTCTTCTGCATATCGCTTAAGTCCTTGGTTAATTCTCTTAACCTACGATAATAGGTATCCATATCTCCGTGGCGATAGATATCCTCGAGACTGGTATAGGCATAGGAAAAGCGAAGGGTCGGTTCAAATGCCGCCTCCTCTAAGATAACTTGATACTCTCTATTCAGGATTCCATTATTATGAAAAATCTTCGGTGCATCCTGTAGCAGTAATTTCAGGTTTTCTAACCACATAGACTTCGCCCCAGGATCCTTTAGATGTAAGGTCTTTTGATAGAGGCGAATCTCTGAAAATAGTCGATCATTACTGTATGTAGATAGCCCAAATTGGTCTAAAAATCCCTTCGAAAGGGATACCTTCACATCTCCATTTGAGCGTAACAGAAGAAATCCACCCTTCCCAAAGGGAGGCGGACAGAGAATACCCTCTGAAAACTGCGCTAGAGTTAATCCATCACTCGTCTTTTGCCGCAGTAGTTCTTC